>JAQGMI010000007.1 GCA_028292435.1 Betaproteobacteria bacterium | reverse complement strand
CGCGTTTCTTTACGGCTGGGCGCGCATGACGGTGATCGTGGCCGGCTCGATCGCGGTCTTCGCCTATCTGTTCGGCGACTACGTATCGCGCATCGTCAACCTTGGCGCGCATTCGTCGTCAATCTGGGCTGCGCTCGTGGTTGTGGCGCTGACCTTTGTCAATTATGTCGGCATCCGCGAAGGCAAGTTGACGCAGAATTTCTTCACCGTAATCGAAGTCGGTGGGCTCGTGCTCATTGTGGTTGCCGGATTGGTGCTGGCAGGCGAGCCGGTCGCGACCCCGGCGGCGGCCGCGGGCGCGAGTCAGCCATGGTACATGGGCGCCGGCATCGGTTCGGCGATGGTCTTCGTGCTCTTTACGTACGGCGGCTGGAACGACGCCGCATATATTTCGGCCGAGGTCCGCGATCGCGAAAAAAATATGGCGCGCGCATTGCTCACATCGATCGGCATCGTCACCATTTTGTACGTGCTGGTAAACATCGCTTACGTCAAAGGACTTGGCTACAGTGCGATGGCGCGTTCCGACGCGGTGGCGGCAGATTTGCTCAAAGCAACGCTCGGCACGACCGGCGAAAAACTGATTTCATTTATGATCGCCGTGGCTGCGCTGACTTCGGTCAACGGCTCGATCATCGTCGGTGCGCGCTCGAACTACGCTTTGGGGCGCGACTGGCCCTTGTTTAGATTTCTCGGCCAGTGGGATGAAGCGAGTGGTTCGCCGCGCAATGCAGTGCTCGTGCAGGGCGTCATTGCACTCGCGCTCGTTGGATTTGGCGCCTTTTACAACACGGGCTTCAAAGGCCTTGTCGAGTATTCGCTGCCGGTATTCTGGGGATTTTTCATGCTCGTTGGCATTGCCTTGTTCGTGCTGCGTTCGAAAGAGCCGGATGCAACGCGGCCGTTCCGGGTGCCGGGATATCCGGTGATCCCGGCGATTTTCGTGCTGATGTGCGGCTACCTGCTGTATTCAAGCCTTGCTTATCATGGCAAACACGCATTCGTCGGGCTCGGCGTGCTCGCGATAGGTGTTGTCGTCATGTTCGTCGGCGGGCGCAGCGGCGGTGCGACAGCGACGCGTTAGACGATCAAAGTCGCTGCTGACCATACAAGCAGTACGTAACCCGAGACTTTGCTGACCGCATGCCCTGCGGGCAGTAATTTCTCGGCCAGCACCGCAAATGTAAGCGCCGCAATCCAGATCAGGTTCATGACGCCGCCGATGAACAGCAGCGCCATCAGCGTCCAGCAGCAACCCACACAGAAGGCGCCGTGACGCACGCCCAGCAGGAAACTGCCGCTTAAGCCAGGCCGCCAGTGTTCGGTCAGAAAGCGGACCGGACTGCGGCATTGGGCAAGACACGCGTATTTGATGTTCGACAACTGGTACAGACCCGCGGCGGCAAGCACGCCCGCCGACAGCCAGGCGCTGCGCGACCACAACATCATCGGCGAGATGAGGCCAGCCGGCTCCAATAATTTTTGCAGCGCCGCGGCAGCCAGTGAAAATGCGAGCCAGACGGTGAGATAGCCCGCGAGCAGAAGCAGCGAGGGCAGCCATGCATTGCGGCCCTGTGGGTCGTGACGCCGCAGCACATGCCCGTACAGCAAAACCAGCGGCGCCGCACTCGGTGTCATCATTGCGATCATCATCACCCACCACATGGCGATAACGATCGGCCATGCGTTATCCATGCTGCCGGGAAGTTCGGCCTGCAGATGCGGAAACAAACTGAGTCTGGTCATTGCCAGCGCAGGCATTCCCATGCCGGCGCCGTGCCAGATATAAAGCCAGGCGAGGGCGGCTATCGCGGCGAGGCCGACGGCGACGACGGCACGCTCGCGCCGCAGTACGCCGTCAATGACGGTCATGCGGCCGCGCGGTGCCGGATGGGACCCTGGTTGTTCAGATGCAGGCGCGCGAACTGCGCGTAGCTGTCCTTGAGGGTAAGCGCCAGATTGCCGATCGAGCGTCCCGAAGCCGAGCCCATCTCTGCGATCTCGTATTCGAAACCGTGCGGCAGGTCGATGCGTGCCCGATGCTCTTCGCCGGTAACTGGATTTTTGATCGGTTCGCCATTCATTTCCAGCACGTCCCGGGCGTTTACTTTGCCGCGCCTGGCATCGACATCGACGTCGAAATCGATATCAGTAACAATTGGCTCGAACACGGTCTCGAATGTCGTCGCAAAGACGGCAAACATCGTCGCGAACGGCTCGGTATCCTGCCCCGACATGATCTTCAGCAGCGCTTCCCGCTGCCCCGCGTCGGCATTGCGGTCAACTACAGGCTGGCAAGCGCCTTTGCCCTCGTGGATTGCGCCCGGCCAGCGCATGACGACGGCAAGCTTCAAGCCGTCGAGCGATACGTCGCCGTAATGTCCTTTGTCGATTGCGATTGCGCCCAGCGCCTCGCACCTGCCTTTGGTGGGGAGCGCATTAAACTGGCAGGGGCAGCCGTATGCGCAATTGCAATTGATGAGTTCTGTGCCTTCAAGTTCCCAGGGCGTCATTGGCGTTCTCCTCGATCGGCTTAATCAAAACTGCATTTCAAAGATTAGTCCAAACCGCGGCGAGTGCATAGTGCGTAACAGCGGGAGGATTCGCGTAATCGGCCGTCTGTGTAAAAGTTACGCGACGCACGCAAAAGGCGTGCGCGATTCTCGCGGTAGCGCCCCGCCGCGAGGGCGGGGCCTTTTACATCTCTATCGCTTTTACGCGAGGTTCTTTTTCTTGCGGCGCCCAACGAAGCCGATCAAGCCCAGCCCTGATGCCAGCAGTGCATAAGAGTCCGGTTCCGGTACGGCTGCCGTAAAGGGCAAATCGACCTGCAGTACAGCGGGGCCCTGGCAGCACTCGGCGTAGACGAGCTGGAAGGCGAAGTTACCCGATGGGCCGGTATAGGTCGCGAAGCTCGTGCTGGGCGAAGTCGGTCCCGGGCTGAAGCCGAGATTGATTCCGCCAATGATCAGCGTCAGTCCGTCGTCATGAGTAACGGTAAACATCTGTCCATTGGTCACGGTTACATTGCCGAGAAACTGCAGTAAGGTGCCGGTGGTGCTGTTGTCCATCAGTGACGCAAGGGTGCCGGCCGTATTTTCTACGATGTTGAAGGCGCCGCTGCTCGCGAGCCACGTACCGACCGACACATTGCTGCCGCTGAAATTGAACGGTGAATTGACGCTGAACAGCACGTCGGCAGGCGTCAATGGCACGTTGGCCGGTATCGCATTTTGCGAGACGGCCTCGGACACGTGCCAGAGCTGGCCGGATGCGACGTTAGCGGACTGGGCTGGACTGCCTATAGCAAGTCCGGCTGCCCCGATTGAGGCGAACAACAGATGCTTTAACTTTGTCATGGGAGGCTCCTGAGATGGGTGGACGACGAGTTCGCAACCTCCCATCTTGCTTACCCGCACGCGATTCTCATGGCGTTGTCGATGCCGATCTGTGCGCTCTCGCACATATATGCCAAAGGCATCGCTATGACATTTGAAAATATGACAAATACAACCCGGTTCGAATTTCCGCGCACATACTTTCCGTGCTAAAAGTCACTGGACGAACGGCTGAAAACTAAAATTCGCGTCAGGCCGGCAGCACCCTGACTTGCGCCGGTTCGATGCCGACGCTGATTTCGCTGCCCGGCGCGAATTCGACATTGCCGCCAAAGTGGGGTTGGTCGGCCACAATGTCATTGCCACGCACATCGATACGATAGCGGACGAATTCACCGAGAAATTCGCGCTGCGCAACCCGTCCCTTGACCCAGACTCTGTCCAATGACAGCGGTTTATCGTGTGCGGCAAGGCTCAGGGTATGAGGGCGAAACGCGATCTCGGCGGCACCTGTGACGGGCGCATCCGTGGCAAGGCCTATTTTGCCGGTGACGGCGGAATCGAACGTCATGCCGGTCGTCGTTTTTTCGGATGTGCCGCGCACGAGGTTGATGGTGCCAACAAAGCTCGCAATAAAGCTGTTCGCGGGCCGGTCGTATAGATCCATCGGCGTGCCGATTTGCTGAATGACACCGCGATCGAGCACCGCGACGCGATCGGATATGGACAGCGCCTCCTCCTGGTCGTGGGTAACGAAGATCGTCGTGATGCCGAGCTTGCGCTGCAGCGCGAGCAGTTCGGTTCGCATATGCACGCGCAGTTTCGCGTCGAGGTTCGACAACGGTTCGTCGAGCAGCAGAATTTTCGGCTCGATCGCAATCGTGCGCGCGACGGCGACGCGCTGCTGCTGGCCGCCGGAGAGTTGATTCGGACGGCGCTGGCCGAATTCCTGCAGGCCGACGAGTTCAAGGGCAGCCGCCGTTTTGCGGGCGATTTCGGCGCGCGGCAGGCGGCGCTCCTCGAGGCCGAACGCAACGTTTTGCGCGACCGTCATGTGCGGCCACAACGCGTAATTCTGAAACACCATGCCGATGTCGCGCTGCCACGGCGGAATGCGCGTGATATCGGCGCCGTCGATCTGCACGTTGCCGGTTTGAGACTGATTGAAACCCGCGATCAAGCGCAGCAGCGTCGACTTGCCGCAGCCGGAAGGGCCCAGCAGCGCGAAAAATTCGCCGGGTTCGACCGTAAGACTGATGTCGCGCAGTACCGGCGTGTCGCCGAACGCGAGGCTCACGTTGCGGATGTCGAGCGTGACTTTGCGTCCGGCTGCGAGTGGTTCGTTCATGATTACACTCCGGTCTTCAATAGTTGCGTAGCGTGACCCGCCGCGCGGCTGCGAATCAGGCGATTGGAAAAGTAGGTGCCCAGGCCGACGAGTATCACCGCGATCACGCCGAGCGCCGCGCCCGGCCCGCGTCCGGCTATGCTTTGCATATAGAGATAGATGCCGTACGACATCGGCGCGTTGCTTTGCGCGGTGACCAGCATGATGGTCGCGGACAACTCGACCGCGGCCGTCAGAAAGCTCGTGACGAAGCCGGCGAGGATACCGCCGGCCATGAGCGGCACGACGACGCGGTAAATTGTCCGGTTTTTATTGGCGCCCAGATTTTCGGCGGCCTCTTCGAGCGATACATGCATCTGCTGCAGCGCCGCCATACACGAGCGCAATGCGTAAGGCAGGCGGCGCACGGTGTAGGCGATGGCGATGATTAACCAGAAAGCGGTAAACGGTTGATCGGTGAACGGCAATTGAAAATCGCGGAACGTGCGCAGATAGCCGATCCCGATGACGACGCCGGGAATGGCGATGGCTGCGGTCGCCCCGAGATCGAGCCATTGCCGGCCGGGCAGTTTGGTGCGCAGAATCAGATATGCAATCATCGTGCCGATGATCACATCGAGCCCGGCGGCCAGTCCGCAATACAGCAGCGTGTTCGCCATCATGCCGGTCGAGTCGCGGAACACCGTCACATAGTTATCGAGCGTGTAAACATCGGGCACGATCGAATAGCTCCAGACTTTCGAGATCGACAACAGCAGGATGCCCAGGTGCGGGGACAGCACGACGAGCAGCACAAGCCCGATCCAGCCATAAGCAACGACGGCCTGCCATGGTTTTAACTGGCGCCGCGCGAGATTGCTGCCGCCTCGCTGTAAAGTCGCATAATCCTTGCCGCGCATGAGCCACGTCGATGCCCAGACTGCGATGAGCGAGGCAATGACCATGATCACGCTGGCAACATAACCGATCGGATCGTCGAGCCCGATCGATGAAATCCGGTAATACGCCTGAGCGGCGAGAATATTGGTCACGTTCAACACGAGCGGTGTACCGACATCGTCAAACACCTTAAGAAAAACGAGCGCGGCGCCGGCGAGGTAGCCGGGCATTGCGAGCGGGAAGACGATGCGACGAAACAACCGCAACCCGCTGGCGCCGAGGTTTTGCGCCGACTCTTCCATGGCGCTGTCGATGTTGGCGAGCGCCACCGTGAGGTTAAGCAGGATGAATGGAAAATAGTGCAGCGCTTCAACGAAAATAACGCCGTTCAACCCTTCCATAAACGGGATGCCAAAACCGCAGCATTCGTTGAGCATCAGATTGACCGAGCCGCTGCGTCCGAACAGAAGCTGCATCGCCGCGGCACCGACAAATGGCGGCATGATGAGCGGCAATACGCCAAGCGTCTGGATCAGCACGCTGCCGCGAAACTGAAACCGCATCGTGATGTAGGCGAGCGGCAGCGCGATGATCGACGATAGCAGCACGCTCATGCCGCCGACGTACAAGCTGTTGTAAAACGATTCGCGCATCAGCGTGAGCTGAAAAAACGCGAAAAAGTGCGAGAGCGTCAAGGTGCCGTCGCCGTTCGTGAAGGCGACATACACGACGGTAATCACGGGCACGATCAGGAACAGAAGCAAAAAGCCGGCGATTGCCAGCGCGATCGCCGCGTGCGCCGGGCTCAGGCGGGAGGTCATCAACAAGAGGCCCGTGCTGCGGAATAAATGCGAGTGGAATTATTAATAGCCTTTAACCGGCTTTCGACCGGCCTCCCTGATCCTTCCGGATGGCGGGAAGGATTTTGCAAATTGTTTTTAATCGTGCGCGGCTATTCTAGCGCAGCGTAAAACCATCGAGCGATATCCCGGGCGCGCGCCCGTCCGCCAGATCGGCCACAATCTTGCCGCAGCCGCACGCGAGCGTGAAGCCAAGCGCGCCATGGCCGATATTGAGCAGAAGATTCGAATATTTGGTGCGCCCGAGCACCGGCGTGCCTTTGGGTGTCGCCGGCCGCAGCCCGCACCACGTTTTCATATGGCCGAAATCGACGCTGCGCGGGAATGTCTCCCTGACCTGCCGCGCGAGCACGTCGGTGCGCGCGGGGTCCGGATCGGCGCGATAATTCGTGATGTCGGCGAGACCGGCGACGCGAAGTTCTTCGCCGAGGCGCGCATAGACGACCTTGCGTTTGTGATCCGTGATGCTGACCTGCGGCGCCGCTCGCGCATTCTCGATCGGCAGCGTCAGGCTGTAACCCTTGAGCGGATAAATCGGCGCGTCGATGCCGATCGGCCGCAGCAAAAATACGCTGTGCGTGCCCAGCGTGACGACGTAGCAGTCGGCCGCGACCGGATGGCGGTTGGTCTCTACCGACGCGATGGAATTACCGCTGCGCACCAGCGCCGTGACCTGCGTATCGAGTTCGAATTTGACGGGATTCGGGCCCTCGCGCATGACGCGTTCAAGGCTGGTGCAAAAATGATAGCAATCGCCGGCGTCCTCGCTTGGCGTGTAAATGCCGCCGGCAATTTCATGCGCAATGTGCGAAAGGGCGGGTTCGATCGCGACACAGCCGTCGCGGTCGAGCGCTTGCTGCTCGCAGCCGAGCGAGCGCTGATAGTCCATCGTTGCAACCGCTCCCTGGTAGGCGGCCTCGTCCGAATAGAACACGAGCTTGCCGTTTTTCACATAGTCGAAGTCGAGCTGCTCGTTTCTGACCATTTCGTGCATCAGGCGGCGGCTGTAAAACGACAGGCGCAGCAAGCGGGCGGTTGTCTCTTCACTTTGGGCCGTCGTGCATGCGAGCACAAACTGCACGCAGAACCGCCACTGGAAAAAATCGAGCCGCGGTGAGAAGCGCAATGGCGAATCGCGGCGCATGAGCCACGGCGGCAGCTTGGGCAGCACACCGGGACCCGCGAGCGGCGCCACGTAGCTATACGATAGCTGGCCGCCGTTGGCATAGCTGGTTTCGAGCCCGACGCCGGCATTGCGTTCGATGACAGTGACTTCGTGTCCGGCGCGCCATAGAAAATACGCGGACGTCATGCCGGCGACACCGGCGCCGAGGACGCAGACTTTCATGCGGATAAGACCGTGTGCCGTCTACCTGGCGAGACTGGCGGCCTGATTGGCGAGGTCAACTGCGCGCAGGTAATTCTTGCGCGCGGTATTGCTCCAGTATTCTTCCAATGCCGTGGTCTGCTTGGTTTTTTCGGCGTCGCGCTTGGTGCTGCGATAAAGCGCGAGAAAATCCTTGTCCTTCGATTTCTCCGCCGTCACGACCGGTGAATACGCGGCATCGCGCGCGTCGTCGAGCAGTTTCATCGCCTGCGGATTGTTCTTGCCTGCGAGCCTGGCCGCTGCTTCGTTGATCGCTTTGGCCGCCTGCACGAGTTCTTTGTGACGGAAGGTGATTGTCTGGTCGAAAATCGAGCTCACGACGTAATACCGCGATTCGGCCAGATCGGAATCGAAGTTTACTTTTGGTTTGATGGTGCCGGTAAATGGATTTGGAAACCCGGCCGGCGCTTTCTTATAGGCGCTCGGCAATACCGGCAGGCGGCTGATGGCCGGATCGAACAAAAGTTCCTGTCCCTCAGGCGACATCGTGTAATTGATAAATTTGCGCGCGTTGTCTGCATTTTTGGCGCCCGCAATCACGCCGATGTTGGCCGGCACGATCGCAGTGACCGATGGATACACAAATTCGACCGGAAATTTCGACGCCTTGCCGGCAAGACCAAAGAAATCGATCACCAGACCGATGCCGTACTGGCCGTTGTTGACGCCGTCGGGCACGCCGAAGCTGCGCTCGGTGATCGCCGCGCAGTTGCCCGCGATGGTCAGCATCTGCTGCCAGCCCTTTTGCCAGCCTTCGCCTTGCAGTATGGTCTCCACCGTCAGATGCGTGGTGCCTGACCGCGAAGGCGACGACATGGCCACGTGACTGAAATAAACGGGTTTGGTCAGATCCGACCATTCTTTCGGGTCTGGCAGCTTGTGCGCCTTGGTATAGCGCGTGTTCCACATGATGCCGTAGCCGGCCAGCGCCTGCCCGAGATAAAAACCCTGCGGATCGTTGATCGGGTAGTTGCCGATTTTGGCGGGCACCTCTTTGGCGGGAGACTCGATTTTGGCGAGGAGCTTTTCGCCAGCGAGCACTTCAAATGCATCGGGCGCCGACACCCAGAAGACGTCCGGCTTGTTGCTGGCCGGCGCCTCGCGAATGTAGGCGACACCGGCGGGCGTCGGCTTGTTGAGGATTTCCACTTTTACGCCCGGATTCTTTGCTTCAAACGCTTTCTTGTAAGCCTCGGTCAGCTCCTTCGGGAAGGAAGTGACGATCACGACCTGTTGCTGCGCATAACTCAGCGTAGCCATGCCCAGAAGGGCGACGGTCGCGATAAAATTGAGCTGTTTCAAGATGAAAACCTCATGGAAGCGGATGGGATGCGGCCATGTTACCGTCGGGGCCGGTTTGACGCCACCTCACTCGCGCTCACTTGAAATTCGCGCTGACCGGCCCCATTTATCCGCCGGGCCGGTACGAGTAACACCTATACGTCAATTGCATATAACGGAGCTATGAATGTCGACTGTCGTTAAAGAAACCCTGGGCTTCCAGGCCGAAGTCAAGCAACTGCTTGATCTGATGATTCACTCGTTGTACAGCAATAAGGAAATCTTTCTGCGCGAACTGGTCTCCAACGCGTCGGATGCGTGCGACAAGCTGCGCTTTGAGGCGCTGACGAACAAAGACCTGTTCGAAAATGACGCCGACCTCAAAATCCAGGTGAGTTTCGACAAGGCGGCGCGCACCATTACGATCGCCGACAACGGCATTGGCATGTCGCGCGATGAAGTCATCGCGAACATCGGCACGATTGCGCGTTCGGGCACGCGCGAATTTTTTACCAAACTCACGGGCGAACAGGCGAAGGATGCCAATCTGATCGGCCAGTTCGGAGTCGGTTTTTACTCTTCTTTCATCATCGCAGACAAGGTCACGCTCACGACGCGGCGCGCAGGCGCACCTGCCGACACCGCGGTGCGCTGGGAATCCGACGGCGGCGGCGAATTTACGCTCGAAGCGATCGACCAGCCGGCGCGCGGCACCGAAGTGACGCTGCACTTGCGCGAAGGCGAGGACGAAATGCTTTCCGGAATGCAGCTGCGAACGATTATCCGCAAGTATTCGGATCACATTGTGCTGCCGATCACGATGAAGAAGGAAGAGTGGGACAAGGATAAAAGCGAGTACCGCACGACGGGCGAAGATGAGACCGTCAACCAGGCGAACGCGTTGTGGGCACGCCCGAAGTCCGACGTTACGCAGGAGCAGTACGACGAGTTCTACAAGCACGTGGCACACGACATGGAAGCACCGCTCTGTCATGCGCACGCGCGGGTCGAAGGCAACAAGGAATACACGCAGCTTCTGTACATCCCGGCTAAAGCACCGTTCGATTTGTGGGACCGCGAGCACCGGCGCGGCATCAAACTGTACGTGCGGCGGGTGTTCATCATGGACGATGCCGAGCAGTTGATGCCCAATTACCTGCGCTTCGTGCGCGGCGTCATCGATTCCGCCGATCTGCCACTCAATGTATCGCGTGAAATCCTGCAGCAGTCGAAAGACATCGAAGCGATCCGTGCCGGCTCCGTGCGCCGGGTGCTGGCCATGCTCGAAGACCTCGCCGAAAACAACACGGAAAAGTTCGCGACGTTCTGGAAGGAATTCGGCAAAGTCTTCAAGGAAGGCATCGGCGAAGACTTCGCGAATCGCGAGCGCATCGCGAAGCTGCTGCGGTTTTCGAGCACGTTGACCGATGGCGAAACGCAGGACATCGCCTTCGCCGACTACATCGGACGCATGAAGGAAGGCCAGGACAAGATTTATTACGTGACCGCCGACACCTTTGCCGCCGCCAAAAACAGCCCGCATCTCGAGGTGTTCCGCAAAAAGGGCATCGAAGTGCTGCTGCTGTCCGAGCGCATCGACGAATGGATGGTCGGCAATCTTCATGAATTCGACAGCAAGTCATTGCAGTCGGTGGCGAAAGGCGCGCTGGACCTCGGCAAGCTCGCCGATGAGTCGGAGAAGAAAGAGCAGGAGCAGGCGTCCGGCGAGCATAAGGAGCTGGTCGAGAAAGTCCAGAAGTCATTGGGCGAGCGCGTCAAGGAAGTGCGCATTACCCTGCGCCTGACGGAGTCGCCGGCGTGCCTGGTTGCCGATGAGCACGAACTCGGCGCAAATCTCGAGCGCCTGCTGAAGGCGGCGGGGCAGAAGGTGCCGTCGTCGAAACCGATTTTCGAGATCAATCCGCGCCATCCGCTCGTGCAGCGGCTTAAGTATGAGGCGGACCAGCAGCGCTTCGACGACTGGAGCCACGTTCTGTTCGATCAGGCGCTGCTATCGGAAGGCGGCCAGCTCGAAGATCCGGCGGGTTTCGTGAAACGGCTAAATCAGTTGCTGCTGGTGATCGACAAGGGCTGAGCAAACGCGGGACCGCAGCACTTCATTTCGCGTAAATCTGCTCGCCGAG
>JAQGMI010000162.1 GCA_028292435.1 Betaproteobacteria bacterium | reverse complement strand
GCAACGCCTCATCACGCGCGAAGGCATTCCTGCATTGAATTTGTTTACGCGTTCGGCGCGTTCCGGATGGTACGTTGCCATCGCAGTGCCGACGCAAGCGATGGAAGCGCCGGCGCGCCGCGCCGTGGCGATGGTCGGTCTCGGCCTGCTTGCGGCGGCAACCGCGGGCGTGGGAGTCGCGTACCTCTTCAGCCGGCGGCTTACGCATTCGATTACCGGGGCAATGCAAGGCGCGGCCGCGCTCGGTCGCGGCGAAATGCCGGTGGTCATGCCTTCTGCCGTTACCGAGATAGGCGAACTGAATCGCGCCCTGGCGGACGCCGGCACCGTGCTGGCGAACGAACAGGAAGCGCGTTCGCGGGCTGAAGCGGAACGCGAGCGTCTATTGGCGAGCGAGCAGGCAGCGCGGGCGGCCGCGGAGGCGCAGAACCAGGCCAAGGACGAATTTCTGGCGATGCTCGGACACGAGCTGCGCAACCCGCTGAGCGCGATCAGCGGCGCGGTGGCCGTCATGGCAATGAGTGATGACAATGCGGTGTTGACGCGCCATTCGCGCGAAGTCATCTCGCGCCAATCCAAGCACCTCGCGCGCATCGTCGATGACCTGCTCGATTTGAGCCGCGTGATGACGGGCAAGATCATGCTTCATCGCCAGCGCGTCGATCTCGGCGACGCGGCGCGCAAGTGCATCGCGACGCTCGGCGCGGCCGGCCGCAGCGCCCGCCACGAAGTATCGATAGCGGCCGAGCCGGTGCTGGTCGAAGCGGACGCAACACGGCTCGATCAAATCATCAGCAACCTGCTCGTGAATGCATTCAAGTACACGCCGGAGAAAGGCAGTGTGGCCGTCGAAGTCCGCCGCGAGGGCGATGACGCCGTGCTCGTGGTTCGCGACTCCGGGATCGGCATCTCCGCGCAACTCCTGCCGCGCGTATTCGAAATTTTCGTTCAGGGTTCGGCGACGCTTGATCGCGCACAGGGCGGATTAGGCATCGGACTGGCGCTTGTGCATCGACTGGTGAATTTGCACGGCGGCAGCGTCAGCGCGGCCAGCGAGGGCACCGACCGCGGCAGTACTTTTACCGTGCGCTTGCCCGCACTTGATTCAGCAAGGGCCGACGAGACGCTCGCCGACGCGGAATTGCCGGCATTTAAGGCAAAGCGCCTGCTGGTCGTCGACGATCATGACGACGCGCGCATCACGTTATGCCGGGTACTCGAGTTGAGCGGTCACCGCGTCCTCGAAGGTCGCGATGGTGCCGAAGGCTTGCGCATTGCCGCGGCAGAATTGCCGGATGTCGCGATCATCGACATCGGCCTTCCCGGCATGGACGGCTATGAGATGGCGCGGCAATTGCGCGCGCAACCCGCGACTCGCGGGATCATGCTGATTGCGCTGACCGGCTATGGCCTGCAGGACGATCGCCGGCGCTCGCGGGAAGCGGGTTTTGACGTGCATCTGGTAAAACCCGCAGACCCGGAACGCATCGCAGCGGCGATCGCGTCAACCTGAACGCCAGACAGCGTCAGGAAGCGGCGCCGGACCGCTCGATAAAATCCAGCGTCGCTTGCGCGCACCGCGCCGGATCGGTCGCCGCGACATGATAAGAGTTGCCCGGTAATACCAGCAGGCTCGAATCGCGTATGGTTTTCTGCCAGGTGCGATTTTCTTCAACCGTAGCAAGCCCGCTTTGCTCGGTGGTGATGACAAGCGTCGGGCACTCGATGTTCGGCATGTCGGGTGTGATGTCCACGCAGGCAATCGTCGCGATGAAACCGACCTGCGACGATACGGCGGTTCGGCCCATGTATTTCGTCCACCACTCGGCGCCTTCCGGCGGGAAATGGTCGCCGAGGCGGCCCGCCATGCTGCGGCGCGCCCAGTGCTCGACGCCTTTGGTTTCGAATTCTTCAGTCCACGCCGGAATCCGTTCAACGGTGCCCGGGCGGTACGGCGTCGGCGTCCCGATCAGGGTCAACGTCGAAACGCGCGCCGCCCGCCGTGCCGCGAACGCGCGCGCAATCGTGCCGCCGATCTTGGCGCCGACGAGGTGGAATCGCTCGATGCCAAGGTGGTCCATCAGGCGGATGTAATCGTCGATAATGACGTCGAGCGTCCACGGAAAATCGCGCGGCATTGGCGTCGAGCGGCCAAAGCCGCGCATGTCCGGGCGCACGACGCGATAGCGCCGCGCGAGCATCGGCACCCACCCATACCACGCCTGTGCGCTCTCGCAGTTGCCGTGCAACAGCAGAATGGTTTCAGGGGCAGTCCACGGGTCGGTGAAATCATCGACCTCGTAATACTGTTCAAGACCCGGTGATTTGAGCGTCGGCATGGGGATCGGCTGGCGTTGAAAATGGATAAAGCGCACCGATTGTAGCGTTGTCGCGGAATTATTGGCGCGTGCGGGCGGTCACAACGGCATGGCGCCGCGGCGCACCCTGTCGTCGTCGGCCGAGGCGGGATAAAATGCGCGCTTGCCCATTTAGCGCCATCCAAAGGAAAACTGCCATGATCGAAGTCCTCGATAGACCCGCTGCAGGTCCGGTCATTCGCCTGCACGAGGCGGACAACGTCGTCATCGCGCGCTCGAACGTGGAAATCGGCACCAAGCTCGGCGAAGGACTCACTTGCCGCAGCCAGGTTCCATCGGGGCACAAAATTTCGACGCGCGCAATCAAGCAGGGCGAACCGATCCTGAAGTACAACGTGACGATCGGCTTCGCGGCGGCCGACATTGCGCCCGGCACCTTCGTGCATTCGCATAACATGGAATTTCGCGAGTTCGACCGCGATTACGCGCATGCGAAAGAATATCGTGCGGTGGAATTCCTGCCGGAGAGCGAGCGCGCGACATTCATGGGCATCGTGCGCGCGAACGGCCAGGTCGCGACGCGCAATTACATCGGCGTGCTGTCGACCGTGAATTGCTCGGCGACGGTCGTGCATAAAATCGCGGAATACTTCACGCCCGAGCGGCTTGCCGAATATCCGAACATCGACGGCGTCGTCGCGTTCGCGCACGGCACTGGCTGCGGCATGGAAATGACGGGCGAGCCGATGGATCTCCTGCGCCGGACGATGGCGGGCTATGCATTGCACGCGAACATCGCGAGCGCACTGGTCGTTGGCCTCGGCTGCGAGCGCAACCAGGTCAGCAAACTATTCAAGGAGCAGGGCCTCGAAGCGAATTCGCGTTTGCGCACGTTCGTGATGCAGGATGAAGGCGGCACGACGAAAACGATTGCGGCGGGCGTCGCGGCGGTCAAGGAAATGCTGCCCGAAGCCAATCGCGTGACGCGCACGCGCGTGCCGGCGAGTCACATCATGGTTGGTTTGCAATGCGGCGGCTCCGATGGCTTTTCCTCGATCACCGCCAACCCGGCGCTCGGCGCAGCGATGGATCTGCTCGTGCGTCACGGGGGTACCGCGATTCTGTCGGAAACGCCCGAAATCTACGGCGTCGAGCACACGTTGACGCGCCGCGCGCGCTCGCGCGAAGTCGGCGAAAAACTGATCGAGCGCATTCGCTGGTGGAAAGATGAATACACCGTCGGCCGCGACACGCAGATCAACGGCAATGTGAGTCCCGGCAACCAGACCGGCGGGCTCGCCAATATATTCGAGAAGTCGCTGGGTTCGTCGATGAAGGGCGGCACCGGGCCGCTCATGGAAGTCTATCGCTACGCCGAGCCGGTCAAGCAGCACGGGCTCGTGTTCATGGATACGCCCGGTTTCGACCCGTGCTCGGCGACCGGCCAGATCGCCGGCGGCGCCAACGTCATCATGTTCACGACCGGACGCGGCTCGATGTTCGGCGCGAAGCCCGTGCCGTCGATCAAACTCGCAACCAACACGCCGATGTATAACCGCTTGAAAGACGACATGGACATCAACTGCGGCGGCATCCTCGACGGCAGCAAAACGATGCAGGAAATGGGGCGCGAAATTTTCGAAGAATTGCTGCGCACGGTGTCAGGTGAGAAAACCAAGAGCGAAATCCTCGGACTCGGCGATCACGAGTTCGTGCCCTGGAACATCGGCGTCACCGGTTGAGTCCGATGCGCCCGCCGTACGCGAATACGATACAACTGCGGATGACCGGTGAATGGCGCGCTACTGCGCGCTGATTCCAGGCGTCTCGGGCGTCGTCGGCAGTGGACTCGCCCGCTACCTCGCCGCCCACCAGGATTGGGAAGTCATCGGGCTTGCGCGCCGTGCGCCGGCTGTAAAGCCGCCTTATCCGGTGGTGCTTGCGGATCTGGCCGACGCGGCGGCGTGTCGTTCCCAGTTTGGCGCTCTCACCCAAGTGACGCACGTGCTGTATTGCGCGCGCGCGAGCCACGCCGCATCCAGTAAAGAGCCGATCGAACTCAACCTTGCGATGCTGCGCAACCTGCTCGATGCGATCGAGCCGATTGCGCGGGGACTTTCGCACGTTCATCTGCTGCAGGGCAGTAAATTTTATGGATCCGATTTAGGCCCGTACAAAACACCGGCGTGCGAATCCGATCCGCGCATCGCCGAAAACAACTGGTACTACGCGCAGCAGGATTTCATCGTTGAACGCAGCCGCGGCAAGAACTGGCATTGGAGCGCAAGCCGGCCGCACGCAATCTGCGATGCCGAACCGGATATTGCGCGAAGTCTGCCGAAAGTCATCGCAGTTTATGCAGCGATCAGCAAAGAACTCGGCGCGCCGTTAAGTTTTCCAGGGACCGCGGAAAACTTTAGCGCTTTGTACCAATGCGTCGATGCAACGCTGCTCGCGCAGGCGATCGAATGGATCACTACAAACCGGGCTTGCGCCGATCAGCCGTTTAACGTGACTAACGGCGACTTCATCCGCTGGGAAAACCTGTGGCCGCGTTTCGCGGACTACTTCGGCATGCCGGCGGGCCCGGTAAAAACCATGCGCCTCGCGCAGGCAATGGCGGACAAGGCGCCGATATGGACGCGTATCGCCGCGCGATATGGTCTGCGGCCGCTGCCTTATGAAAAGACTGCACTATGGTCGTACGGCGATTTCGTTTTTTCGCCCGGCTACGACATCATGTCCGATACGTTGAAGCTGAGGCAGACCGGTTTCGATCGCGGCCTCGAAACAGGGAAAATGTTTATCGACCTGTTCGATCGATTGCGGGCTGCCAGGGCCATCCCATAAAGTCGCACCGCATCAGTTAATTGTCAGTGAGGGGGGAATTAAAAATGAATGTTCGTTTCACGCTTGCCATACCGGCATACGCGGGCGCCACGCTTGCGTTGATCGTTTTGATTGCCGCATGCGGCGGTGCGAGCGCCCAGAGCTATCCGGTTAAGACGGTTCGTCTGATCGTCCCCTATCCACCCGGCGGCGGTAACGATGCGCTCGCGCGGCTCTTTGGGCAGAAACTTTCGGCGGCATGGGGACAGCAAGTTATTGTGGACAACCGCCCTGGCGCCGGCACCACGATCGGTACTACGCTTGCGGCGCGCGCGCCTGCCGATGGTTACACGCTGCTGCTGTCGTCGATTGCGAGCCATGGCGTTAGTCCGAGTCGCTACCGCAATCCCGGTTACGACCCGATCAAGGATTTTGCACCGATCACCTTGCTTGCCGTGGCGCCGATGATTCTCGGCGTGAATCAGGCGGCACCGATTACTTCGGTACAGGATCTGATCAAGCAAGCCAAGGCGCGTCCGGGCACGCTCAAGTATGCGACCGCGGGCAGCGGATCGCCCATGCACATGGGCGGCGAGATATTCAAAGACGTCGCCGGCGTTGACTTGCTGCACGTGCCTTACAGCGGCGGCGGACCAGCGTTGATCAGCCTGATTGCGGGCGAGACCGACATCGCGTTTGATACCGCGGCATCGATCTTGCCGCAGGTCCGCGCGGGCCGACTTCGCGCCCTCGCCATCGCACGCGCGAGCCGGCTCGCGGAATATCCGAACATTCAGACGTTTGCCGAAGCGGGATTACCGGCGTACGAGGCTAACGCCTGGTACTCGATGCACGCGCCCGCCGGTACGCCGCCTGCCATCATTCGTCGGATCAACGCCGAGCTTGTTAAAACGATGGCGGCGCCGGACGTGATTGAGAAACTGCGTCAGCTCGGCAGCGATCCGGGCGGCGACACGCCGGAAGCGCTCGGCAAGTATGTGCGCGCGGAGCTGGACAAGTACAGCAGGCTGATCAAAAAATCCGGTATCAAGGTCGAGTAGCAGCGCCCGCCGTGACGCCTGCCGGTCACGGTATCGCCAGAATCCTGAATATCGCCGAGTTGCCGGTTCGCAGCGAGCAGATCGAGTACGGTTTTTTCATGTTGATCAACGGCGGATTCGCGTCGACGAGTTCAAGCTCGTAGGTGCAGCCGCCTTCCGGGGCCGACCAGCGCGCCGTGGAACCCGGCATCAAGGTAATGATCGGACTGTCGGTCACCGGCTTGCCGTCTGCGTAACGCGTAAACGACATCATGATTGCGTGCGCGGTCGTCATGCCGTTCAACTTGAATACCGACGTGCTGCCGTCGGCGGGCAGCGGCCACGGCGTCGAATCGTAATACATGTTCTGTGACTGCGCGGCCGCGGGTCCGCACAGCAGTGCAGATGCTGCGATGGCCAATATGCACAGCGCATTTTTGATTCTCATGGTTGTTCCTTTTTACGCGTGAGACCGCGGCTCGATGCGTCCGAGTATGCCGCTAATTGCGACGCATGATTTGATTTTTTGCGGCCGGCTCGCGATGTTGTGTCGGGTTCGCACCAAAACCGAGCGCGAGTTCACGCACGTCGCGACACGATTCGATCGCGAGCAGCCGGTCGCGCAGTGCGCATGCTTGTTCAAAAGGCATCGCACGCTGCGCGTTGGCAATAAATTTTTCTTCGATCGCCGCCGCCGGCAGCGGCTTTTCAGGCGAACTCGCGTTGACGTCCTCGCGCGCCGACAACTGGCGTCCGTCCCGCATGAAAATCTCGACGCCGCCGCTGTAGTGCGCGGGAAATTTTGAATCGGGGTCGACCGCATATTCGACTTTTGCGGCGAGCGCCTGAATCGCCGGATTTTTCAGCGTCGGCAGATCCATCTCGCCGAGCGTGAAGCGGCCCTTGATGGCCGCGCAGGCAGCGGAAAAATAAACACTGAACTGGGCGGCGGCAATATCGCGCGGCGCCAATTTTTCCGCTCGCGGCTCGCACACGGTGTCGATCGCAGCGGCAGGCAGCAGCGCGCGGATGCGGACGATATCGTCCGGATTCAACGCATGCGCCCCGACGACCGCCAACGTTGCATTGATCACCGGATGATTGAAGAAGCACGAAGGGCGCAGCTTGATCAGGGTGCGCGAAAATTCCCACGTCTGGCCAAGCCCGGCGGTGATGGCGGCGACGTCGGCCGGCGCTGCGGGCGAGTTGAGATAAGTATTGAAGACGCCGAACTTGCCCTCGTACGCGGTGCGCGGCGCGATGAAGCCTTCTTTGGCCAGCATCGCGGCAGTGATGGCGCTCGCCGCGGGCCATCCGGCTTCGAAGCGTTTGGTCCATGAATCGGCTGCGGTGAATTCGCGATTTCCCGCCGCAGTGCTGTAGGCGATGCCCTGGGCCATCGTGAGTCGTTCCGCATCGAGCCCGAGCAAGCGCCCGGCGACGAGCGTGCTGCCAAACGCGCCGACGACACCCACGGCATTGAAGCCCGCGGGCGAGAAACCGCCGCGTGTCGCCGCGCCGATGCGGATTGCGCATTCCATGCCGACGATATACGCGGTGAGCAACTCGCGGCCATTTGCCCGCGCAAAGGCGCCGGCACCGAGTGCCGCGGGTATACCGAACGCGCTCGGATGAATGCGGCCGCGAATTGCGGTGTCGTCGTACTCGAGCCCGTGGATCAACATCCCGTTCATCAGCACCGAATCACGCAGCGCCAGCTTGTGCGGCATGCCGATGACCGCGTACTCGCCACTGTCGAGGGCGGCGAGTCCGGCGCACGCCTTGCGCGCGTAATCGAGCGGCGAAGCGGCATACGCAATGCCGATCGAATCGAGCAGATGTAAACGGGCTTTGTCGCGAACCTCGGCGGGAATCGCCGCGGGGTCGAGCGTGGCTACGAACGCGGCGAGGGATTCAGCGACAGTCGCTGACGAATTGCGCATGCTGCAAGTCTACTTCAAACGGCATCGGCTCACCCCGCGCCGGCGGACGTGAAACTGCCGCGCCCGGCGACCGCTACCGGCGCGCGGCAGATTTGAGACTGCCTGCGATGAGCTCAGCTGCGCGTAAGGTGGCCGTCGACGACTTTCACGCGCTCGCCAACGGCATACGGCGGCGGATTTTCGAAGGTGAACGAATGGTAACTGCCGTCTTCCATGCGCACCGAGAGCTTGTAATCCTTGGTCGATTTCATGCGCTTCTCGACTTCATTGCCGGCGACCGCACCGCCGACCGCACCGGCCACCGTCGCAACCGTATTGCCGCGGCCATTGCCGATCTGGTTGCCGAGCAGGCCGCCGACTACCGCGCCGCCGGCAACGCCGAGGGCGCTGCTCTGGCCTTTGTGCTCCTGCACCGTAATCGCATCGACGCTGCCGCACTCATAGCAGACACGCGACGCGGCCGGTTGGGCCGGCTCATTTGCAGCGACATGCGTTTTGGCCTGGCGCGGCGCCGCGGCGGGTTTATGGCTTGCCGCCGCTTCTTTAGTCGAAGGCGACGTAGCGCGCGGCGCTTCAGGCGCGGCGTTTGTCGCCGGCTCGACCTTGCTCAGCGAATCGTTCGCCGATTTCGAGCTTGGGATGACGCCCGTCATCACGCCAACGCCCACTGCGCTGAATATGATCACGGCGACGGAAGCGACCGCCACCAGCGGATTGATTTTAGAAGTTTGTGCGGACATGAAATGCCTCCTGTTGAAGTGAATCCGAAACCAGTCAGATGCAAAGCGTGATTACCGACTGCGCTGAATTCGTATTGCTGGAAACAGAATATGTCGTAACTATAAATCCGCTCTGTGAACTTTGTCCGTTGTTTACTGTAATTGTTTGTAACTCTTACCCGCAGAATGTCGTCGTTTGGAGACAAAAAATGCAATCAGCATTTTTTTATTTCCACAGCAGCGTCAGTCCGCACAACAACAACGTCGCGCATGCGACGCGCCGAAACGTGACTTCATTCAATCGCAGCTGAATGCGATCGCCTGCGTAGATGCCGGCGAGCATCGCTGGAAACGCGGCCGCGAACATGAGCCACGATTCAGTGGTGAATTCGCCGACGGCGTAATAGCCGGCGCCGCGCACGGTCGAGAGCAGCATGAGCATCGCCGACATCGTCGCGCGAAACTGCGCTTTCGGCAGTTTTCGAGTGTCGAGAAATATGACGAAGAACATGCTGCCCATCGTGCCGAAGATCGCGCCGACCATGCCCGAAACCGTGCCCGACACAGCGGCCGTGCCGGGCGGCAGCTTCAATGCGCGCTCCGGCGGGCGCATGGCGTTCCACATTGCAACGAAGGCGTAGAGGATTATGAGCACACCCAAACCGTGCGCGAGCATGCGCGAATCGAAACTCGTGAATACGTAAAGGCCGAGCGCGATGCCAAGCAGGCACCACGGTATGAATGCGATAAAAGCGTCGACTGCGACGAATCGCCGCTCGCGGCCGAGAATCGCCGCCGATGACGCAAACCCGAGCAGTGTCCACACCGGCACCAGCACTTTGAGCGGAAGTACCATTGCGAGCAGCGGCATGCCGATGACGGCGCCGAAACCGGTGCTGCCGCGCAGTCCATACGCCAGAAAAATAACCGCGGCGCAGTACGCGAGCTCCCAGACCGATAAAGTATTCATGGGATTTGCGTGCGGCCGGGCGCCGTCGCGCGACGGACCGCCGTGCTCACAAGATTATTTCGCCGTGACCCACTGCAACGACGCGGCCGGACACGAAAATATTACGGTCTTTATCGACGCGCAGGCCCAGGCGGCACGGCCGCCCGACCTGATCGCCCTGCAATACGTTCGCGATCAATGGCAGGGTGGTATCCCGCGCCACGAACCAGCCGCCAAGGTTCGCGCATGCCGAGCCGGTGCCGGGATCTTCGATCACGCTGCCGTATTTAGTGAAAAAGAACCGCACGCGGATAGTGTCGGCGTCGACGCGCGCCCATACATACACGAGACCGTTGCGCTTGGCGCCGACCGAATAGCGACTAAGCAATTCGGCATTGGGCCGGCAGCGCTCGACCGCCTCCGCGGAAGCGAGCGGCAGGATCAGCTGTTCGGAGCCGGTATCGACCCATAACGCGCCATCGAGCACGTCGGTGGGTGCGAGGCCCAGCATCTGCGCGAATTGCTCGCGCGTCACTGGCGGAGCGTGCGTCGTTGGCGCATTCGCTTTCAGCGTCCAGACATCGCCGTGTGCGTTGACCGGAATAACGCCCGCTTTCATCTCGAGTTTGATTTCGTCGCCCGCATGCATGAGATCGCGCACGACGTGCGCCGTGCCGAGCGTCGGATGCCCTGCGAACGGCATTTCGAAGCCGGGCGTGAAAATTCGCACGTGCGCTGTCGCGTCATTGCTCGCCGGCGGCAGGATGAACGTCGTTTCCGACAAGTTAAATTGCAACGCGAGCGCCTGCATCGTCCCCGTGTCGAGCGCGCGGCCGTCTTCGAACACGCACAGCGGATTGCCCGCGAGCGCCGATTCCGCGAACACGTTGACGAGGCGATAGCGCAGCGCCGGCATCGTTTACTTGCCGGCGTTTTCGCCCAGCCACTTGATGATGACGTCTGCGACCTGCAGGTTGTTTTTGTCCATCATCATCATCATGTGACTGTTGCCTTTGATGCCGCCGATTCGCGTATCCACGCGGTGACGGTCGCGGCATTCTGCTGCGGCGGCATCAGCGCAGACAGCACCGAGCCCGGGATCAGCTCGCGCAGCGCATGCGCCGTCGACGTTGCATGCGAAGCGTCGTCGCCGCTCATGATGAACGACGGCACTTTGAGCGCCATCAATTGCTCCCCCGTGGCGCCCGACGGCATGGTGTCGTCGAACACGGTGTCGCGGCTATAAGCGCAGATGGCGAGATACTGCTCGACGTCCTGCTTCACATAACTGGCGGTAAACGCTTCGTCCTGCGCGAGCACGGTTGCCCACGGTCCGGATTCCGGATCGGCCCAGAAGCCGGTCGCTTTTCTGGCGCGCTCGGCGACCGCTTTGAGCCCGTTCGCGCGTGCGAATGCGATGTGCTTGTTGAAATTCAGGTGCCCTTTGGCGCGCCAGCGAAATCCACCAACCGGCCAGTGCATGAGCAGGCCGATGCAGCGTGCCGGAAAATGCGCGCCGATGGCGGAAGCAACGGACACGCCCATGCAGCCGCCAATGAACCACGCGCGGTCGATTTTCAGGTGATCGAGCAGGCCGATGGCTTCGGCCGCCCACATGCGCCACGTATGCGGCTCGACGCGGCCGCCCGAATGGCCCGCTTCGCGGCGGTCGTAGGCGATCATCGTGAAGTCTTTGGCGAGCGTATCGAGCGGGCGCAGATCTTTCCAGACGCCACGCTCCGACCAGCCACCGATGTTCGAATCGAAGCCGCCGGGCGACAACATGATGAGCGGCGGGCCATCCCCTTTGACGACGTAATTGATCTTCAGGCCGTCGATGGTGGCTTGTGCCATGGGTACCCTCCGGAGAAATTATTTGTGCCAGGAATCGCGCAGCGTCACCGCGCGGTTGAATACGGGGGCACCCGGTTTCGAATCGACGCGGTCGGCGACGAAATAGCCGTGACGCTCAAACTGGAAATGCTCGCCGGCATTTGCGTCTTTTAACGCCGGCTCGAGCTGTGCGGTAATCACGTGTTTGGAGTTTTGATTCAAGTCTTTGATGTGATCGCGGTCGCCGGCGCCCGGATGCGCTTCTTTATACAGGCGGTCAAAAAGCCGGACTTCGCACGCGTAAGCGTGACGCGCCGACACCCAGTGAATATTGCCTTTGACCTTATAGTTATCCGAACCCGGCGTGCCCGACTTGCTGTCGGCGAAATAATTGCAATGCACCGCGGTCACGCGGCCGCTTGCATCTTTGTCGCAGCCCGTGCATTCGATGACGAAACCGTAACGCAGCCGTACCTTATTGCCGGGAAACAGGCGGAAGTAACCCTTGGTCGGCGTCTCCATGAAATCTTCGCGCTCTATCCACAGCTCTTTCGAGAATGGCACCGCGCGTTTGCCCCAATCCGGCTTTTGCGGATGGTTCGGCGGATGGCATTCTTCTTCCTGGCCGTCGGGATAGTTGTCGATGACGAGCTTGACCGGATCGAGCACCGCGACCCGGCGCGGCGCGACTTCGTTCAGATGCTCGCGCATGCAGTCTTCGAGCACGGAGAAGTCGATCCACGAATCGGATTTTGAAACCCCGATGCGGTCGGCAAACGCGCGAAAACCTTCAGGCGTGTAGCCGCGGCGGCGCGCGCCGACGAGCGTCGGCATGCGTGGATCGTCCCAGCCGTCGACGTGCTTTTCATCGACGAGTTGAATCAACTTGCGTTTGGACAGCACCACGTTGGTGAGATTGAGGCGCGCGAATTCGTACTGATGCGGCAGCGGTTTTGCGAGCAGGCCGCCTTCCGCGAGGCGTTCGAGCAGCCAGTCGTAAAAAGGCCGCTGGTCCTCGAATTCGAGCGTGCACAGGCTGTGCGTAATCTCTTCGAGCGCGTCTTCGATCGGGTGCGCATACGTGTACATCGGATAGATGCACCACTTGTCGCCGGTGCGATGATGGGTCGCCTTGCGGATGCGGTAAATCGCGGGATCGCGCAGGTTGATGTTCGGCGACGCCATGTCGATTTTCGCGCGCACGACCATGCTGCCTTCAGCGTGCTTGCCGGCGCGCATGTCGCGCAGCGCCTGCAGACTATCGGCGGCAGGCCGCGCGCGCTGCGGACTCGCTTTGCCGGACTCGGTCAGCGTGCCGCGGTTTGCGCGAATCTGCTCGGCGCTTTGCTCATCGACGTACGCATGGCCGGCTGTAATCAGGTATTCGGCGGCCTCGTACATGAAATCAAAGTAGTCGCTGGCGAAATACAAGTGCTCGGTACCATTGGCGCACCAGTCGTAGCCGAGCCATTTCACCGCATCCAGAATCGAATCGACGTATTCCTGCTCTTCTTTTTCCGGATTCGTGTCGTCAAAGCGCATGTGACACACGCCGGTGAAATCCTGCGCGAGCCCGAAGTTGAGG
Source organism: Betaproteobacteria bacterium (assembly GCA_028292435.1). Taxonomy (GTDB): domain Bacteria; phylum Pseudomonadota; class Gammaproteobacteria; order Burkholderiales; family SG8-41; genus PALSA-1004. Next base: position 57,075 of record JAQGMI010000162.1, on the reverse strand, counting down.
CAGATCGACTTGGCGTGGCCGAAATGCAGAAAGCCGTTCGGCTCCGGCGGAAAGCGCGTGCGAATTTTCGCGGGATCGGGCGGTGCGCCAGCGTGGGTTTTAGCGCCGCCGGGCTTGCCGCCCCAGGTGCGCGCCGCGTACGTTTTCTTCGCGAGATCCGACTCGATGATGTTGCGAATGAAATTGGTGACATGGGGCGCGGCGGGCTTGCTGGTCGACATGATGCGTCCGTTCGGTGAAGCCGCTATTCTAATCGATGCACGTGCGCTGACGTGAGAGCGAGACGCCGATCACGGGTGCGCCGGTGATCGCGCGTGAAGATACGGTTGACGATTCGCGGCAAGCCGTTAAGATTGCGTTATCGCTGGCTGCCACATAAGGGGGGATTGATATGCTGTGGGCAGGAATCGCATTCGCAATTGGAGTTTTTGTCGTCATCGCCGACTACCGCATGGCGACCGCACCGGATCCGAACGATAAGCACAAGCGGCGCAAAAAACTGAATCCGGTCGCCGCCAAACAGCTGCGCTCGATGATGTTGTGGACAGTGATTGTGTCGGCAGCCGTGTACTACGTGCCGGATTGGTTTTAACGCATTACGCCGCGAGCGTTGGGTTTATGGTCCGGCGTCTTAGTCGACGCGAGCACCGGTCGCTTTGACGACCTTGCCCCATTTGGCGATTTCAACCTTCAGGTGCTCGCCGAATTTTTCCGGCGGTCCGCCGACCGGATCGACGCCGCCCGCCTGAAAACGCTCTTTCACATCAGGTAACAGCAAAATCCGGTTAATTTCGGCGTTAAGACGCGCGACGATTTCGCGCGGCACGCCCGCCGGCACCATCAAGCCGAACCATACGAGTACCTCGAAACCTTTGACGCCCGACTCATCGACTGTCGGGATTTCGGGCGCGAGTGCCGAGCGCTTCAGGCTGGTGACTGCAATGCCGCGCATGCGGCCGGTTTTCACGTAAGGCAGCACGTTCGGCGTGTTGTCGAAAATCATCATCACGTGGCCGCCCATCAAATCGGTGACCGCCGGTGCGCTGCCTTTGTAGGGTACGTGCACGATGTCGGTGTTGGTCATGAGCTTGAAAAGCTCCATCGACATATGGTTCGACGTACCGCTGCCGGTCGACGCATAAGTCAGTTGGGCCGGCTTGGCTTTCGCCAGCGCAATCAGCTGCTGGATGGTGGTGACCGGTACCGACGGATGCACGACGAGAATGTTCGGTGTCGAGCCCGCGAAGATTAAGGGCGCGAAATCGCGCTCGGTGTTGTACGGCAGTTTCGTATACAGCGTGGCGTTGACGGCGAACGGCACCGCGACTTCAAGCAGCGTATGGCCATCGGGCGGCGACTTGGCGGCAATGTCGGCGCCCAGCGTGCTGCCGGCGCCGGCGCGGTTATCGACGAAGGTCTGGCCGATGCCGCCGTCGCTGAACTTTTGCGCGATGATGCGGCCGAGCGTGTCGTTGAACGCGCCGGGCGGGAAAGGCACGAGGATGCGGATCGGTTTGGACGGATAGCTTTGCGCGAGGGCGGCGGCCGGGATCGCGGCTGCGATCAATGCGAACCTGAATGCGTGTCTAAGCGGCATGCCGCCCTCCGTTAATCGATTTTGACGTTGGCGTCTTTGATGACCTTAGCCCACTTCGTGACTTCGTTTTTCAGGAATGCGGTGAATTCCACCGAAGTGCTGCCGACCGGCTCGATGCCGAATTGCGCGAGTCGCTCCTTGATCTCCGGGCGCCGCATGGCTTCGCCCGCTGCGCGTGACAGCTTGTCGACGACCGGCTTGGGCGTGCCCGCCGGCGCCAGCAGCGCGACCCAGGTGCCGCCGACAACCTGAACGCCTTGTTCGATCAGGGTCGGGATGTCCGTCGCAATCGCGACGCGCTTATCGCTTGCCATGCCGATCGCTTTGACCTTACCGGCGCGCACCTGCGGCAGCATGGCCGGCATCGGCGTGTCCATCATGAAATTGATCTGGCCGCCGATCAAATCCTGGAGCGCGGGCGCGGTGCCTTTATAGGGCACGTGAACCATCTTGATGCCGGTCGTCGCCATGAACAGCTCGGTCGTCAAATGCGCGGCGGCGCCGATGCCGCTCGACCCGAACGACAGTTGCCCGGGTTTCGCTTTGGCGAGATCGATCAGTTCCTTGATCGAATTGGCGGCGAGCGAATTGGTCACGACGACGATCAGCGGCGACGTCACGAGCAGCGATACATGCTCGAAACTCTTGACCGAGTCGTATGGCAGCTTTGCGTACAGCGTTTGATTTGCGGCATGCGCCGCAATCACGGTGCCAAGCGTGTAACCGTCGGGCGTCGCCTTCGACACCATGTCCACGGCCAGTATACTGTTGGCGCCCGGCCGATTGTCGACGACGAAAGTCTGGCCGAGACTTTTGGCCAGTTCAACCGTCGTGATGCGAGTGACGAGGTCCGTGATGCCGCCCGGCGTGTAGGGGACCAGCACGCGCACCGGCCGGGTCGGATAGTCCTGGGCATGGACCGCACAGCAGGCGGCAAGCGCGATGCAGACAGGCAACGAGCGAATCACATTTCGCATGACATCTCCTCACTTCTTTGAACGGCGCGCGAGATATTTTGTGGGAAGCCGGGTCTCTACTGCGCGGGTGCCCGATTTTCGCACACGGTAGGCCTTTGCGCGTGGCCGGCTGCTCACGACTCTGGCGAGCCGCGCACCGATGAAATGCAGCGCGACGCCGTCGTCCGCCGCGATGCCGTCAGGCAGCGCGCCACGAGCAACGAGCCGGCGCAAGGTTGGCCGTCGGGCGGGCTCGCTGTCATAGTGCGGGCAGTTGGCGCCGGCCAGAAAACCGAGGCAGGGCATCGCCGTCAGCGGTCCAGCGACCGAGTCGGTCAATCCGTGTTCGAACCAGCAGATCGAGCCTGCGCTGGCGCCGCCCAGCACGACGCCGGCATTCCACGCACTGCGCAGATGCAGGTCGAGTCCCCACTCGCGCCACACCGCCAGCATGCTGCGCGTATTGCCGCCGCCCACAAAAATCGCATCCTGCTCGAGCACGAATCCGGCAAGATCGCGCGGCGTGCGCGCGAAGAGCGGCAGATGCGTCGGCCGGCAATTGAACTGACCGAAGCCCGCGTAAAAGCGCAGGCGTCCCGCATCGGCATCGCCATGCGCGGCGCCGATGAAGGCTACTCTGGGATTGCGTTTACCGGTTTGCTTCAGGAAATACCCGACGAGCAGCAGGTTGTCGAGTTCGAGCGGCAGCACCGCGCCGCCCATCGCGATGATTTGTTTTTTGATCATTTGATAACTAAAGGCAACTTCATTGGCCACGGATAAACGCAGATAAACACGGATAAGTTCAAACTTAAAGCTTCCTGCACAAGATTTAAATTCGTGTTTCTCTGTGGCTAAAAATGCTCTGTTTTTTATACGTAGCTCGGTCCTTCGATGACCGGGTGCTTCGCGATGAAATCTTCATCGACCTCGACGCCGATGCCCGGCGTTTCGAGCGGGCGCACGCAGCCGTCCTTGCCGACCTGGTACGGCGTGGAAGTCAGCGTGTCGCGAAAGTGATTGTTGCGCGACACGTCGCCTTCGAAATAACCGCCGTTATCGATCGCTGCGAGAAAATGAATCGACGCCGCCATATTGATCCCCGTCATCGACGTATGCGGGTTGATGCTGAACTTGTAAGCCGACGCCATTGCGGCGATGCGCAGCGCTTCGGTGATGCCGCCGGTTTTCGACAAGTCGGGCTGCAGGATCGTGATTGCGCCGTCTTCGATCACGCGTGTGAACTCAAAGCGCGTGTAATGATTTTCGCCGGCGGCGAGCGGCACGCTGCTGAAGGTCGACGCCAGCTCGTAGCTTCTGTGATCGTGCGGTGGAAACGGTTCTTCGAGCCAGCCGACGTTCAATTCTTCCATCGCCGGCATCGCGGCACGCGCATCGGCGACGCTGTAGCCGATGTTCGCGTCGGTCAGAATCACGATGTCGTCGCCGAACGCTTGGCGCACGGCGCTGATGCGCTCGATGTCGCGCTTGGGCGAATCGCCGACGCGCAGCTTGAGCGCTTTATAGCCGGCTTCGAGATGCGGGCGCGCCTCGGCGACGAGCGCTTTGGGGTCCTGATAGCCAAGCGACACGCCGCCTGCATAAGCGGGGATCGCTCGTGCGCTGCCGCCAAGCAACTTGTACAGCGGCCAGCCGACCGCCTTCGCGCGGATATCCCACAACGCCTGGTCGATGCCGCTCATGGCAAGGCAGGTGCCCGCGCCCATGCCATGACTTGCAAGTTGCTTGTCGTAAATTTTTTTCCACACGCCGACGACATCGGCCGCGTTCATGCCGAGCACGAGCTGTTTCAATGCGGTGTTGACGAGATGCGCAACGGTGCCGGGCGAGCGCCCGTGGTGCGATTCACCGAAGCCAACGAGTCCGCCGGCAGTGGTGACTTTGACGATCACGGCGTCGCGTTTGACGACGCGGCCGACGCCCAGGCTGATGCTGTCCTCGGGCTTGACCGGGAATGACGTCGGGAACGCCTCGATGGCGATAATTTTCAGATCGGGATCGCGCACTGTCACGAATTTTCTCCGCGCCGGGGGGGCAGCGCGCATTTTATATGACAGCGGTGCACGCGGGTGCGAGGCAGCCGCTCAAGGCTGAAACCGGCTCAGGGCGTCGGCGCGTTAAAGACGTGCGCGCGGCCCGTCACGGTGATACGCACGGTCGCGCCGACGGGCGGTGCCTGTATGCTTGAACTGCGCACAAGCAAGCTACGCGAAGCGTCGCTCCCAACGGCAGACGCGGCAGACGCGTTCAGGCGTACGGTGAGCATGCACGCCGATCCGCCGAAATCCATATCCGTGATGGTGCCGGTGCAGCCTTTTGCATCGGCGCCGGACGGGGCAATTGCAGAGAGCTGCAACTGCTCGGGACGCAGCATGATCTGCGCAGCGCCATTGCGCCCGTCGTCGTCGGCGGGAATACGGCCCAGCGCGCAATCGGCCCAGCCATTTTCAAGTTGCGCCGGCAGAACGACGGCGTCGCCGAGGAAAACAGCGGTCGCTTCGTCGACCGGGCGCAGATAAATATCCATCGACGTGCCGGCCTGGACCAGGCGGCCGTTGCGCATGACCGCCAGCTGATCCGCAAAGGACAACGCTTCGGCCTGGTCGTGCGTGACGAGTATGGTGGTAATACCGGCCGCGGATAACAGTTGCGCGACCGCTTTGCGCGTTGCCGCGCGCAGGCCGGTGTCGAGCGCCGAGAACGGCTCGTCGAGCAGCATCAGTTGCGGTCGCTGGGCGAGGGCGCGCGCCAGCGCCACTCTTTGTTGCTGGCCGCCGGAGAGTTCGTGCGGCCAGCGTCCGAGCATTTCCCGTCCGAGCGCAACCATGTCCATTAGCTCGGCGATTCTCTGCGCACGCGTGGATGAGTTGCCTGCGAGTCCGAAACCGATGTTGGCCGCCACCGTCAGGTGCGGAAACAGCGCGCCGTCCTGCGGCACGAAACCGATGGCGCGTTTATGCGCGGGGATTGTGTGCGATCCATCAGCGAGAACTTTCCCATTCAATATCACGCTGCCGGCATCCGGCGCCTCAAAACCGGCAATGACGCGCAGCAGCGTCGTCTTGCCGGACCCCGAAGCGCCGACGATGGCCGTGCGGCTGCCCGTCTCCACGCGCAAGTCGACGTTCTGTACGGCGGCGACCGCGCCATAGGATTTGCATACCGCGCGAAGTTCGAGAGCGCTCATCGGCCCGCCATGCGTTTCGATTGCTGATAGAGCAGCCACGTCAGCGGCAGCGACAGCAGCACCATGATCAGCGCATAGGGCGCCGCCGCGGCAAAATCGAATTCGCTGGTGAGCGACCAGAATCCGGTGGCCAGCGTATAGGTGCCGCTGGGCGCAAGCAGCAGCGTCGCGGTGAGCTCGTTCGTAATCGCGAGAAACACCAACGCCGCGCCCGCCGCCATTCCGGGCGCCGCCAGCCGCAACGTAACGCTCCACAGCGCCTGCGCGGGCGAACGCCCGAGGCTGCGCGCGACGTTTTCGAGTTCCTCGGGCGCCTGCGCGATGCCGGCGCGCAAACTGATCAGCGCGCGCGGCAGGAACATGAGCAGGTACGCAAGCAGCACCGTGACGAGCGTTTGATAAATCGCGGGAACCGCCCTGATCGTGATGGTCACCAGCGCCAGCGCCACCACGATGCCCGGCAGCGAACTGGTGACATAGTTGCAGGCTTCCAGTGCGCGCTGCAGCCGCCGCGGCGAGCGGATCGACAGCCACGCTATCGGAATTGCAGCGCACGTCGTGAGAATCGCGCCGACGCCGGCGAGCGCGAGGGTTTGCCCGAGGGCGGGCGCTATTTCGTTCAGCCGCCAGACGCCGGCGCCGCCCGCGACCAGCCAGCGCGCGAGCGTTACGAGCGGTACGCCCAGCGCCAGCACGGTGACTAGAGTCGGCAACAGCAGGCAGACAATCGCCGTCCGGCCGGACAGATGCTGGCGGCGCAACATGCGCGCGTTGCCGGCGCCGACATGCGCATAGCGTGCGCGTCCGCGCGTGCCCGCTTCGAGCGTCAACAGGCCCAGGCAGAGCAACACCAGCACGCCGGCAAGCATGTTCGCGGCGGGACCGTTGAAGCTGGACTGGAACTGGTCGAAGATCGCGGTCGTGAATGTATCGAAGCGGATCAGCGCGTAGAGGCCGTACTCGGCCAGCAAATGCAGCCCGACGAGCAATGCGCCGCCCCACACCGCGAGCCGCAACTGCGGCAGTACCACGCGAAAGAACGCCTGCCAGGGTTTTATTCCCAGCGAGGCGGCCACGTCCTCCAGTCCGGGATTGAGCCGGCGCAATGCCGCGGCGGTGGGTAGATAGAGAAAAGGAAAATAGGCGAGCACCGATATAAGCACGCCGGCAAACAAACCGTTGATCGACGGGATGAGGCTCACCCATGCGTAGCTGTGGACGAACGCCGGCACTGCCAGCGGCGCCGTCGCCAACAGCGCCCAGGCGCGCCTGCCGGGCAAATCGCTGCATTCGGTCAACCAGGCGAGAGCGATGCCGAGCAGGGCGCACAGTGGCACTGTCAGTACGGCTAGCAACAGGGTATTGACCAGCAGTTCGCCGACGCGCGGACGCAGAACCAAGGCCACCACGGTCGGCCAGCCCGTTTGCAAAGTGACGCCGACCACGAAAGCGAGCGGCAGCAGGGACGCCGCCGAGACGAGAACGGCGGCGGCGACGAGCCAGGCTGGCGGCTTGCGGCCGTGGCGCACCGCGCGCAACGGCAACGCGCGCGTAAATTCTGCGATGCCGGGCGCGGCGGCATTCATTGCGTTAGCGGCGGCATCAGAAAATTCTCGCGCTTATTTCAGAACGAGCTCAGAGCAGGCCGGCTTGGGTCATCAGTTCGATGACTTTTTTGCCGTTGAGCTTTGCCGTTTCGACCTTCGGCGCATCGAGTTCCCCGAGCGGGACCAGTTTCGGGCTCGACTCCACGCCGCTGCCGACGGCGTACTCGTAAGCTTCGCCGGTCCGGAGAACTTCCTGGCCGGCTTTGCCGACGACCCATTTCAGGAAAGCCTGGGCCTCTTCCTTGTGCTTGCTCGACGCGAGCACGCCGCCGCCGGAAATGCTCACGAAAGCGCCGGGATCCTGACGCTTGAAATAATGCAGCGCCAAGTTCTTGCTGTTTTCGCCGGTCTTCGCCTGGTCGGCGTAATAGTAATAGTGATAGATCACGCCGCCGTCGATCTGCCCGGCGTTGACGGCCTGCAGAACCGCGCCGTTTCCGCGGTAAGCGGTGGCGTTCTCTTTCATCGCTTTGAGCCAAGCTGACGTCGCGGCTTCTCCCTTGAGTTCAAGCAGGGCGCTGACGACGGCCTGGAAATCCGAGCCCGCGGGCGACGCGGCCCAGCGGCCTTTCCAGCCGGGATTAGCGAGATCGGTGAGCGATTTGGGCAGCTCGGCCGGTGGAAGCTTGCTCTTGTTGTAGACGAACACGGTCGCACGCGCCGCGATGCCCGTCCATTTTCCATGCGCGGGGCGATACGCGGCCGGCACTTCGGCGAGCGTGGCCGGATCGACCGGCGCGAATAGCCCGGCGTTGTCCACCAGTGTCATGGCCGGCGAGTTCTCGGTCAGGAAAACGTCGGCAGGCGAGGCGGTGCCTTCCTGCACTAGCTGGTTCGCCAGCGCGCTGTCGCCGCCGTTGCGCACTGTCACCTTGATGCCGGTGTCGTGCGTGAAGCCTTCGACCCAGGCTTTGGTCAGGCTGACGTGCTGCGCGTTGTAGACGACGATGCCCTCGGTGCTGGGCGTGGCGGCGCCGGCGTCATTGATACCCGACAGCAAGCCGGGCAACAGTAGTACGGCGCCGACAATGGATGCGATGCGGAAATGCATATGATTAACTCCTCGATTACGTCGATACAGGGTCATGGGAATCCTAAAAGGCCGTCGATACAGTGATGCGCGCGTTGACCGGCGCGCCCACGCTGATGTTGTTGTCGCCGTCGACCGTCGGCCAGTATTTCTTGTTGAAAATGTTTTCGACGTTGAGCGAAACCCGCGTCTTGCCGCTGGGAAAGCTGTAGTAGAGCGCGGCATCGGCGCGCGCGAACGCCGGCAGTTTCACCGTATTCAGGAACGAGGTATATGACGCTCCCTGGTAAATCGCGCCCACCGCGGTGCCCCAGCCATTGCCCAGATTGAATTTGTTCCAAAGCGACAACGTGTGTTCCGGCACCAGGCCGACCTTGTTACCGGCCGGCACCAGCGAAACCGCGGTGGCCGTCGTGTTGGAGTTGAACGGCTTGGCGACGCGCGCATTCATATAGGCATAGCCCCCGTACACCTGCCAGTTGCGCATGACATCACCTTGCAGGGCGAGCTCGACTCCTTCGGTGCGTTGCTCGCCGCTCTGGACGAAAGTGCCGGGAATCAGCGGATTGAAACTCTTCACGTTGTTGCGCTCGAGCCGGAACACTGATGTTGAGAATGTCAGCGCAGGCAATACATCCCAACGCGCGCCGATCTCGTAGTTTTTCGCCGTTTCCGGCTCGAGCGTGACGTTTGCCGGCACCAAGCCCAGTTGTTCCGCCGACGGCAGGAACGCATAGCTGTAGCTGACGTAGTACGTCGACCTGGCGGTGGGAGACCAGATCAGGCCGGCGCGCGGGCTGTAGCCGATGTCGGTGCGCGCGAGATTCGTCGGCGGTACCAACGTGCGGCGGTCTTCGAAATTGACTTTAAAATAGTCATAACGCAGGCCGGCAATCACTTTCCATTCTTTAGTCAGCGCAATCTGGTCCTGCGCGTAAAGGGCAGCAACGTCGGCGGATACTTTGTTGTTGGCATCCGTGGTGTTCTGACGGAAGCTGGTGGCGACCGCCGTCGGATTGGATGCGGGCACAGTGATGGCGGTGGCTGCGCCGAAAAAACCGGTAAGGCGCTTGCTGTCGCTGTCCTGACGGCCGAGCTCCATGCCGGTGAGCAGGGTGTGGTCAAAGCCGCCCATGGAAAATTTCGTCGTAAGGTCGGTCTGGTTGAACGTGTTCATGCGCTGGTTGTCGTTGTTGTACGCCGAGAGCGTCAGGTTGCCCCCGGCATTGACTGCGCTGCCCGGATAGACGTTCTGGTAAAACTTGTCGTAGCGCGTGACGCGGAACGTATTCCTGAGCTGACTTCCGTTGCCGAAATCATGATCGAGAACGGCAGACAGGCCGTCCACGTAAGAATGTGCCGAGCTTTGCGCGGCACTGCCAAAAAATGTGCTGGTGCTCGCGTCGAAGGGCGCGCCGTTCAGCGAAGGGACGCCGCGATTGGGAACCCGGCCGTCGTGCAGGTGCTCATAGTCGAGCGTGAGCGAGGTTTGCGCGCTGAATGCATACGTGAGCGTCGGGTTTACCGCCCAGCGGCGCAGATCCACGCCATCGACAAAATTATTGGCGCCTTCCGCCATGCCGTTAAGTCGGAAGGCCGCCGAATCGCCCAGCTTGTTGCCGAAATCGAACGTGCCGCGCTTCTGATCGTAGCTGCCGAGCGTCAGGCTCGCTTCCCCGACATGGCCAAAGACCGGCTTTTTGGTTACGCGGTTGACTATGCCTCCGGCGCCGCCGCGGCCGAAAATCATCCCCACCGCACCCTTGAGCACTTCGACGCGCTCGAGGTTATAGAGATCCCTGTAAACCTGCGCGTCGTCGCGCACGCCGTTGACGTAAAAATCCGCCGTCGTGCTGTTGCCGCGGATGACGATCTGATCGCGGTTGCTTTCGCCCTGGTGCATCAAAACGCCCGGCACGTAGCGGAATACGTCGCCCATGCTCTGCATCGCCTGGTCTTTCATCAGTTGCGCGGGAACGACGGTGACTGAAGCGGGAACCTCCTTTAACGGAGTGTCCGTCTTGGTGGCGGTGCCGGAACGGGTGGCGCGATAACCATCGACGGGGCCGTCGGCGCGCTCCGTCTCGCCTTGCACTTTGACTTCGGGCAGCGCCTGCTCGCCGGCCGTTTTTTGCGCTTGCGCGGCAAACGGAATCGTCAGTACCGCGACGACAGCGAGGGACAGCCGTTTTAATGCGTTTGGTATTTGGGAATAGTGCCGTGCCATTCGGGTTTCTCCGTAGGTGAGGTAGGTCAGTACATGGCTGGCTACCTGCGGAATGCGGGATGGCTGGCTGGTGAGAAAAATGTGCTGCTTTACTTGGTCAGGATCAACTTGCCCTTGCTGGTTTGGCGCAGCGAATAAAATTCGCCGGCGTGCTCGATCAGCACTTCGCGCTGACCGTCGAAAAGTTCGTCGCTGCGGACCTGCCGGCGTGGTGCCGCGCTGCCGGCGGTATCCGCCGGCGTGCTGGTTTGCGCGGCAATCCCTTTGCTCGAAGACTCGGGTTTCATGTGCGCCATCCATCGTGGAATTCGCCGTTATGCATTGCGCACCGCATCGATCGGCCGCTTCTTCGCATGACTCGTGAATCCGGCAAACGCCAGCCATGCAGCGGGAATGAGCACGAGCGCCAGCGAATAAATCTGCGCGTAGACGCCTTCGGCGTACGGCTCAGTCGCTGCGTGCCAGTATTCATTGTCGAGCGGCAGCGCGTTGGCTTCGGCAAATTCGTGGAAGCTGTAAAGCAGCAGCTGCAGCGCAAACAGCATGAGGAAGATGGACGTGACCTGGAAAAACAGCGCGAGGTTGACGCGATGGCCGTAGCGCGACCAGGCCCATGCGAGCAGGGCGGCGAGGATGACGCCGACGAACGAGCCCGCAATCAGGTCAGGCGCGCCGGTGCGCAATGCGACGGCGTCGATCAGGAAGGCGGTTTCCATGCCTTCGCGCGTAATCATGAGCACCGTAAATGCAAATACGCCGAGCCACGCCGCCGCACCGGATTTCTGCGCCGCCGCTTCGAGCCGCGCGCCGATTTCACTGCGCAGGTGTTTGGCCGTGCGCAGCATGTAAATCACCATCGACGTCACGAGCACGACCGCGATCAGGGCCAATAATGCTTCCCAGAAAGGTTTCACTGCATATTCCGCGAGCTCGATGCCGAGGATCAGCGAGAGCGTGACGCCGGCTGCAGTGCCCCAGAATACCGCCGGCACCAGCGCGTCGCGGCCGGTTTTGCGCAGATAGGCAAGCGCGATGGCGACGATCAGGAAAGCCTCGATGCCTTCACGCAGCGTAATGACGAACATTTGCAGCATCGCGCCCGCCTTAATTCGCGTTGGGATCGGAAACGAATCCGATGCGCGTGAGCCCGGCCTTGCCGGCGGCGGCCATGACTTCAGCCAGTATCTGATACTGGGTGGTCTTGTCGGCGCGCAGGTGCAGTTCGGGCTGCGGTTCCTGTTTTGCCGATGCGGCCAGTCTCTGCGTTAATTGCGCGCGGTCTATGCGTTCGCCGTTCCAGAATAGTTCGCTGGCCGCGTTGATGGAGAGCGCGATGTGATCTGGACGCGTCAGGTTGGGATGGCTTGCCGCTTTAGGCAGATCTATTTTCACGGCGTGCGTCAAAAGTGGTGCCGTGATGATGAAGATCACCAGCAGGACGAGCATGACGTCGATCAGCGGAATCATGTTGATTTCCGCCATCGGCGCCGATTCGCCGCCCTGCTTGAAGCTCCCGAAAGCCATTTACACGAGTCCTTTGCGCGCAAGCGGCGGCGTCTTGAGCGGGGTCACTGAGGCGACGTCGTTGACGTGCGAACCGGTGGTCAGGAATGAGAATAGGTCATGCGCGAAAGAATCGAGCTGCGCCAGCACCAGGCGGTTGCTGCGCACGAAAGCGTTATAAGCCAGCACCGCGGGAATCGCGACGGCCAGTCCGGCCGCCGTCATGATCAATGCTTCGCCGACGGGCCCGGCAACTTTATCAAGGGTGCCCTGGCCGCTCATGCCGATGTTGATGAGCGCGTGATAAACGCCCCATACAGTGCCGAAGAGGCCGATGAAAGGTGCGGTGCTGCCGACCGAAGCGAGCACGGTGAGGCCGGCTTCAATGCGCGCTGTTTCCTCGTCGATCACGCGCCGCATGGCGCGCGTCAGGAACTCCGCGGTGTTGCCGGCGACATCGAGCTTGTTTGCGCCATGATTCTGGTGATGGCGCGCGGCAAGAATTGCGTGCCACGTGAGATGTGAAAACGGCTCGGCGGGATGCTGTTGGCCAAGATGCGTCGCCACCGCTTGCAGCGAAGGCGCATCCCAGAAAAATTGCAGGAATTGCGCGGTGCGGCGGCGTGTCACCAGCGTTTGCAGCGCTTTGGTAACGATCAGATACCACGTCGCGATCGACATGATCAGCAGCGCGACAATGATGGCTTTGCCGATGCCATCGGTCTGCGCGAGAAAACTGGCGATGCCTGCGGTTTGCACGGGTTCCACAATCAGCCTTTTAAGGAAAATGAAATTGGTATCAGTACCCACGCCGCGACCGGTTGATCGCCTTGCTTTGCGGGTACAAAACGCCAGCGTTGGACGGCCTCGAGCGCAGCGTCATCGAGCCGGCTTGAGCCGCTGCTCGAGCGCAGCTCAACCTTGTCGGCGGTGCCCTTGGTGTTGACGAGCACGCGCAGCATGACTTTTCCCTGCTCGCCCATGCGTCGCGACAGCGGCGGGTAGGCCGGCGCCGGATTGTCCAGGTAGTTGGCGTTGAAGTTCGGCGGGATTACGGGCGGCGGCGCGACTGTCACGGGCGCCGGTTGCGGCGGCGGCGTCACCGCCACCGGCGCCGACGGTGCCGGTGGTGGCGGTGTGGGTGCCGCTACCGGTTCGGGAGCAGCGGTGGTGGTGATGATCTGTTGCGGCGGTGTCGGTTTTTGCACGCGGGACGTGACCCGCAATGGCTTAGGCGGTTCTTTCGGTTTTTCGACGACCGGTTCCGGCGTGATCAGGCTGACCATGATCGGCATTGCTTCCGTGAACGCGATGCGTGCCGGTTCATAGTGAAGCAGCGCAACCAGGGCCACTGCGTGCAAAGCGACCACCCCCAGCAGCCCGGCATAGCGGGTGCCGCGCTGATTCGAGCGCCAGCCGGTCATTGAACTGGATAGTTCCATCGCCTTGATTCCTGAGACTTTGTCGAATGCAAAAACTTGACAGGAATCTAAATATAAATGAGAATGATTCCTATTGCAACAATTAAACGTTCGCATCCATGTATATCTGCCTCTGCAAAGCCGTTACCGATCGGGAAATCCGGCAAGTAGTCGAACTGGGCGTCACCACGCTCGATGAGTTGAGCGAATGCCTGGGTGTTGCAACCTGTTGCGGCGCATGCGAACCGTGCGCGCGCGAGATATTGCAAGAGGCCGCGTCATGCGCTGCTAGTACCCGCGCGGAACTGGCTCAGCCCGCCTGATTTTTCGGCCGCTTCATCGCGCGTTGGCCCGAACCATGGGCTCAAATGTTTTGCCGAACGTCTTTCTCGCGCATGTATTTCTTGCTAATTCGCATTCTCGTTCTCATCTTGCGATGCTGAGGTGTGCGAGACGCTGCGCGATGCTATTCTCGGAGAGTAAATCAATCAGGAGACGCGCATGCAAGGCGACGTACAAGTCATTCAACATCTGAACAAGGTGCTTCTCAACGAGCTCACCGCGATCAACCAGTATTTTCTGCACGCGAAAATGTTCCGGCACTGGGGACTTAACAAACTCGCCGAGCACGAGCACGCGGAATCGATCGACGAAATGAAGCACGCCGACCGTCTGATCGAACGCATCCTGTTTCTCGAGGGACTGCCGAACCTGCAGCAACTGAACAAGCTGCTGGTCGGCGAAAAAGCGGAAGAATGTCTGAAGTGCGACCTGGATCTCGAGCGCGCCGCATTCCCGCCGCTCAAAACCGCCATTGCCTACTGCGAAAGCGTCGGCGATTACATCAGTCGCGAACTCTTCGAGGCGATCATGAAGGCGGAAGAAGAACACATCGACTGGCTTGAAACTCAACTCGAATTGATCGACAAAGTCGGTTTGCCGAATTACCTGCAATCGCAGATGAGCTGATCGGCGGTCAACGCCTTCAGTCGGCGAGACGGTCCTCTACCGCCGCCAGCAGTTCGCTCAGCGAAAACGGCTTCGTCAGAAAATCGTTCGCGCCCAGTTCAAATCCGAACTTGCGGTCGTAGGTCTTGGTGCTGGCCGTCAAAAAAATAAACGGAATCTTCGACGTCGTCACGTTTTCGCGCAGTGTAAACAGGGTGCCGAACCCGTCGAGTTCGGGCATCGTGATGTCGCAGATGATGAGGTCCGGCATCTGCTTGCACGCGATCTCGACGCCGGCCGCGCCGTTGTCCGCCTCGATCACGGCATAGCCTTCCGCCGTCAGCAGCCGCACGATATTGCCGCGCAAAGGCGCTTCGTCTTCGATCACCAAAACTCGTTTCATGGGTTCCCTTTAGTCCCTGCCGGCGGCATCGATCCGGCGTTTGATTGCGGCGAGCAGTTCGGTCAGTTTAAACGGTTTGGTAATGTAATCGTCGGCGCCCTGCGCAAGTCCCAAATGACGCTCGGCGCGATCGGCGCTGGCGGTCAAAAATATAAACGGAATGCGTAACGTCGCCTGATCCTGCCGCAGCGTGGCAAGCACCGTGTAGCCGTCCATCTCCGGCATGCGGATATCGCAGATGATCAGGTGGGGCCGTCGTTCGCGCGCGGCAGCGACGCCAAGGACGCCGTTCTCCGCGGTCACGACTTCGTAATTTTCCGCACGCAGAAAACGCGCCAGATTATCGCGAATCGCCGCTTCGTCTTCGATCACGAGTATTGTCTGCATGGTCACGAGAGCGGGATGGCGACCGTAAAGCGCGTGCCTTTGCCGACGCGGCTGTTGAACGAAATGCTGCCGCGCTGCAGATCGACGGATTTCTTGACGATCGCGAGGCCGAGGCCGGTGCCGGCGATGGTGCCGACGTTGCCTGCGCGATGAAAGCTCTCGAACAGCCGTGCCTGATCTTCGGCCGGTATCCCAATGCCATGATCGACGACGTCGAATTCGGCAATCGAATCAGCGAGGCGGGCATTGAATTCGATCGTGCCGCCGTCCGGGGAATACTTGAGCGCGTTGGTGAGCAGATTGGTCAATGCGTGCCGCAACAGCTTCTCGTCCATGACCACCTGGCGGCGCGGGCCGTCAAACGAAAACGCGAGCGCATGCGCGGACGATTTCGTGCGCCGAGTCTCGTCAACGAGCCGTTCGCAAAATTCGGCGAGATTAAGGGGCGCCGGATTGAATTCGACCATATGTGCTTCGGCGCGGCCGATCATCAGCACGTCGTCGAGCATTTTCGCCATCCGCTCGACGCCGGCGCGGATGCTTTCGAACATCTCTTTTTTGTCATTCGCCGTCAGTTTTTCCGAGTATTGCTCGAGCAGTTCCGACGACGACAGGATGGTGGCGAGCGGCGTGCGGAATTCATGTGAAGTCATCGCGACGAAGCGCGATTTCAGCTCATTCAATTCGCGTTCTTTTTCGAGCGCGCGATGAATTTCCGCTTCGGCGCGCTTGCGTTCGCTGATATCGACGAACGTCCAGATCGTGCCCTTAATGAGATCGTGCGCATCGATGGCGTTGCCGTAGACCTGGCACCACACAAGCGAGCCGTCCTTGCGTTTCATCTGCGCTTCGGTCGAGTACGGCTGCCCGCTGGCGAGCATCGGATAGGCGGCGGCGCCCAGCGCGTCGAAACTTGGCTGGTCGGGAAAGTGAATGACGCTCAACTGTCCGATCAGGTCGGCGACTTCATAGCCGAGCATGCGCGCGAGCGTCTGGTTCAGCCACAAGTGCCGGCGATTGACCGAGAACGTGATGCCGACAAGCGTGCTCTGCAGGATCGCTTCGCGTTCGAGCAGCGTTTGGCTCAATTCGCGCTGCAATGTGATGCGGCGCGTGACATCGCGCACCACCCACACGATACCTTTGTCCAGGTCCGCATTGTCGATCGCTTTGCCGGAGACGAACGCCGAAAACCGCGTGCCATCCTGCCGCTGCATCGGCAATTCTTTTTCATAGACTCCGCCCGCGGCAATCGTCTGGCCTGCGGCGCGCCCGAACGCGATGTAATCGTCGTGCGTCGGAAATGCGAATTCCGCGTGACGGCCGATCAATTCACCGCGCGTAGTGCCGTAAATCTGCTCGAACATCCGGTTGTTCCACTTGACGCGGTTCTCGGCATCGAGAAATGCGATGCCGACGAGCGAATTGTCGAGAATCGCTTCGCGCTCGATGAGGCCCTGGCGCAACTCCTGCTGCAGCGCCGTACGTTCGGTGACGTCGAGCAGGAACGAGAGCGTGGTGCGGCGGTTTTTCCACTTGAGCAGGACCGCGTTGATCTCGAGCCAGCGCACGCGCTGCGCTTTGTCGACGATGCGAAACGGGTAATACGCCGTGATGGGCTCGCCGCGAATCCGGCGCAAGTGATTCGCGAACACGAGCGAGCGATCGTCCGCGTGCACGAAGTCGAGAAACGGCCGCGCACCGGGCATGCCAGGCGCCCGTACGAGTTCGGTGCTCGTATAGCCGAACAGCTCACAGAATGCCGGATTGACCTCGACGAAGTAGCCGTTCTCGTCGGTGAGGCAGATGCCGATGCGCGCGACGTTAAAGACGGTCGTCAGGAAATCCTGATCGAGGTGTATGCCGCTGGTTAGCGCAACGCTCGCTGACCGTTTGACCGCCGGCGCTTTGCGGGTGGCTGCGCGTTTGCGGGGCGGTTTTTTTTTCGCCTGCTGACGGCTTGCCAAGGCGTGTTTCCTCTAAAGCGGGTTTATCGACTATTCTATACGAGCTCATGAACGCCCTGACTTTTCACACCTTGCGGATGCTGGCCGATGGCGAATTCCGTTCGGGTGAGGCGATGGCGCGCGTGCTCGGCGTGTCGCGCGCGAGCGTGTGGAATGCGCTGCATGCGCTGGATGCGCATGGCATCGAAATTTTCAAGGTGCGTGGCCGCGGTTATCGCCTGGCCGAACCGCTCGCGCTGCTCGCGCCGGAAAAGATCCATACGGCATTGGGCCCGGCTGCAGCGCGTTTCGCCGTCGACGTGCTCGACCGCGCCGATTCCACGAATACGCAGCTGATGGCGCGCGCGGCGGCGGGTGCTCGAAGCGGCAGTGTGCTTGCGGCCGAGTGGCAAACCGACGGCCGCGGTCGGCGCGGCCGTGCCTGGCATGCGCTGCCGGGGGCGGCGCTCACATTTTCGCTGCTGTGGCGATTCGAGCAGGGCGCCGGTTTTCTCGCCGGGCTCAGTCTTGCGGTCGGCGTCGCGACGATGCGCGCGCTCGCACAACACCAGGTCAAAGGTGCGGGCTTGAAGTGGCCGAACGATGTGTTGTGGCAGGGACGCAAGCTCGCCGGCATGTTGATCGAAATGCAGGGCGATATGCTGGGACCGAGTGCAGCGGTGATCGGCATCGGCTTGAACTGCCGCATGCCGGCGCTCATGCTCGACCGTATCGATCAGCCGGCGGTCGATCTGACTGCGGCAACCGGACAGGTGCCAGAGCGCAATCGTGTGCTCGCATCGTTGCTGCTTGAGCTCGAGCGCGTGCTCGGCGTTTTTGCGCGCGAGGGATTTGCGCCGTTTCGCGCCGAATGGCAAAGCTACGACGTGTATCGTGACAAGCCCGTGAAGATTGCCCTGCCCGACGGCGGCATCGTCAATGGCACCGCCGAAGGCGTCGCCGACAACGGTGCGTTGCTGGTGGCGACGAAGTCCGGCCAATTGCGTTTTCATAGCGGCGAAGTGAGCCTGCGCTTAGCGGCATGAAGGCGGCCAGCGTCAAGCGCATGGTGCTCGCTATCGACGCGGGCAATACGCGAGTGAAGTGGGGACTTCACGACGGCGCCCGCTGGCGCACGCGTGCCTGGGTCGAAACCGCTAACGTGACCCGATTAAAAACGGCGTTTGCGCGCCTGCCGCAACTGGAGGCGGTCATCATATCGAACGTCGCGGGTGACGCGCTGCGCCGGAAATTGTCAAAGCAAGTGCCGGTGCAGCCGGAGCCTGTATGGCTCACAAGCACGCGCGCGCAAGCGGGCATCAGAAGCAGTTATGCGAAGCCCGCGCAACTCGGGCCCGACCGCTGGGCGTCGGTGATTGGCGCTTATCGGTTATTCGGCGTCGCCGCTGTCGTCGTGAATGCGGGCACCGCATTGACGGTCGATGCGTTGACCGCCGACGGCGTATTTGCGGGCGGCGTCATCGTGCCCGGCGTCGATCTGATGCGCACGGCGCTTGCCGAGAATACCGCCGGCCTCAAGCGGCGGCCCGGCAAATTCAGTTTTTTTCCCGACGCCACGGGCGATGCCATCATGAGCGGCGCTATTAACGCATCATGCGGCGCGATCGAGCGCATGGCGGGATTTCTCGAGGATGCCGGTCAGGTGTCGCCGCTGTGTGTAATATCCGGAGGCGGCGCGACAGTGCTCGCGCCGCACCTTAACCTCGAAGTAAAGCTGGTGGATAATCTCGTGCTCGAAGGTTTGCTGACCATAGCCAACGGCGCTGTCGCGAAGCGCCGGGAAAAATAAACCATGCGACTCCTGTTTCTGATCTTTCTGCTCCTGAATGCCGGCGCTTTCGGTTACATTCGTTTCGCCGAAAGCCGGGCGAGCGCTGACAACCAGTTAATGCTGCTGCAGATCGCGCCGGAAAAAATGAAGCTTATAAAGCCCGCATCCTCCCCTCAGCCGCCGCGCAATGATGTATCCAGCGGCAAGCCGGCGCTGGTGTGCCTGGAGTGGGGCGGCTTTACGGCGGACGATTCGACGAAGGCCGGGGCGGCGCTCGAAAAAGTCGGCATGCGCGACAAGATCACCCAGCGTGAATCGAGCGATCGCTACTGGGTCTATATTCCGCCGCTTAAAAGCCAGGCCGAAGTCGACAAGAAAGCGAGTGAATTAAAAACCCGCGGCGTGTTGGATTTTTCGACGGTCCAGGACAACGAGCAATGGCGCTATGCCATTGCGTTCGGCAGCGACTTCAAGAGCGACGAAGCGGCCAATGGCTACCTTGCGCAACTGCGCCAGAAAGGCGTGCGCTCCGCGATCGTCGGTTCGCGCGGCGAAAAAAGCGTGACTTTCGTGATTCGCGATCCGGGCGATGTGCTCGCCGCGAAAATTGCCGAGCTGAAAGCGAGTTTTCCGACGGCGCAGCTGAAAGTCGCCGCGTGCGCTGACGCGCTTACCGCTAAAAACTAAACGCCGCGAATTTTCTTGAGCGTCGCGGTGGTCGAGCGCTCGTGCGCAAACGCGATTGAACGTACTGCGCCGCCCCAGCTCTTTACTTCAGCCGCGCCGACGATCGAGTCAACCGGCCAATCGCCGCCTTTGACCAGCACGTCCGGACGGAGCAAGTTGATCAGCGCGAGCGGGGTGTCTTCGTCAAAAGACGTCACCAGCGTGACGGCTTCGAGCGCCGCGACGAGCGCTATGCGGTCGGCAAGCGGGTTGATGGGCCGGTCGGGACCTTTGGCCAGACGCCGGGCCGACGCATCGCAATTGAGTGCGACAACCAGGCTCGCGCCGAAACCCCGCGCCTGTGCCAGGTAGGTCGCATGACCGCGATGCAGGATGTCGAAGACGCCGTTGGTGAACACCAGCGGCCGTGCAAGCTGCAACGCGCGCGCGGCAAGTTCGGCCGGCGTGCAGATTTTTTTTTCGAATTCGGGGACGGTCTGCACGCGGGCTGATGTCACTGCGGCCGCAGGGCTCGTCCGCTAGTCGATATATTCAAACAGCTTGACGACTCGCTGCACGCCGCTTGTCGTGCGCGCAATTTCGACCGCGTCGTCGCCTTCTTTGCGTTTGACCAGACCGAGCAGGTAAACGACGTTCGCTTCAGTCACGACCTTGACGTGCACGGCGTTGAACTTCTGCTGGTCGACAAAGCGCGCCTTGACTTTCGAGGTGACGAACGAGTCGTTCGCACGCGCCGACAAGGCCGTCGGTGCGCCGATCGCCATCTCGTTGTAGACGCCGCGCACGTTGTCAACGGCGGCGACAATTTTTTCGATGTCCGACTTCATTGATGCGTCGGTTGCCTCGCCGGTAATCAGCACCATGCGGCTGAAGCTCGTGAGGTTGAAGTGTGCGTCCTTGTACTTATCGCGAATGCGGTTAGCCGCTTTGAGTTCGATGCCTTCATCTTCGGTCACCGTGCCGACGGTGCGTCGGTCCGCACCGACGAGCGCGGCGCCGCCAGCGCCGCCAACAACTGCCGCAACGCAGCCGGCAAGATTCGCCGCCAGCATCGGCATGACAATGATCAAAGCAATCAGACGCAGTTTTTGCAGATTCATCAGTCGACTCCCAGTAACAGACAATCGATTGCATCGCACAGGCAATGCAACGTAAGTAAATGTACTTCCTGAATGCGCGCGGTGCTTTGCGCCGGCACGCAGATGTGAATATCGCCGGCTTGCAGCGCTTCGGTCATGGCGCCGCCGTTGCGCCCGGTGAGCCCGACGACGCTCATCCCGTTTTCGTGCGCCGCGGTCACCGCGGATAAAACGTTTTTTGAATTCCCGCTCGTCGTAATGGCGAGCAGCACGTCGTTTTTATGCCCGAGCGCGCGCACCTGCTTGGAAAAGATCTGTTCGAAGTCGTAATCGTTGGCGATCGAAGTGAGCGTCGAGGTATCGGTCGTCAGGGCGATGGCGGCAAGGCCCGGCCGTTCCATTTCGAATCGGTTCAGCAACTCAGCGGAGAAATGCTGCGAATCAGCTGCGGAACCGCCGTTACCGCAGGCGAGTATCTTGCCATCTCCTCGCAGGCACTGGACCATGCGTTCAGCGGCGTCGGCGATCGGTTTAGCCAGTGCATCCATGCTTTGCAGTTTGAGATGCGCACTTTCCGAAAAGTTCTCGCTGATTCTGCTGATCAAGTCCATTTTTTGCCCGTTAAAGTCGGCGGATTATCCCACAATCATTCGGCCAACGCATTTTTGAGCCACTCGATTGCATTGCTTGTGCCATTGACAAGCAAGGCGTCGAAGCGGCATTCCGGCGCGCGCGCCATATCGGCCAGATAATGTCGCGCCGTACGCAACAATTTCGCCTGCTTGGCTGCGGTAATACTGGCAGCCGCGCCGCCGAAACGTTCACTCGAGCGCATCCGCACCTCGACAAAGACCAGCGTCGCGCCGTCGCGAGCGATCAAATCGATTTCGCCGAATCGGCAGCGATAATTGCGTTCGACCAGTTTGAGGCCGGCTCGTTCAAGAAACGCGGCGGCGAGATTCTCGGCGTCGGCGCCGCGCGCGCTCATCAGCGCCGCGCGCTCTGCACGGCCGGCTTGCCATTCACGAACTGCGCGGCCGTCAGTTCGCGCACGAATTGCTGCTCGCGCAATCGAATCTGGCCTGTCACGCCGTCGATCGCCGGCTCGCGCGTGCCCTTGAGCAATTCGAGCCCGAGCCTGAAGGCGTCGATGCCGAGTGCGTACAGACGCTCGAACTCGATCGAATCGAACTGCACACGCGGATAAATCATGACAGCCGGATGATCGGGCTGAAGCAGCCAGGGCATCTCGACAAAACGCACGCCATTGAACTCGCTCGCGCCAGATGGGCCGGCGTCGGCATTGATTTGCGACGTCGCATAGACGGGCAGACTGCCGAGATAGGGCCGCGCGATTTTCGCGCGCGGCGCATCAACCGCCATGAATAACATATCGGCGACTTTGAGATCGACCGTCTGCCGCAACTTGGCGAGGCCCGCCTGATCGTCGGCGAAACTCAGCTCAGCCACCGTGATGCCGCCACGTCGCGCAAACTCGGCGACGAACGCCTGGCGCATGCGTTTGCCCAGCGCCGTGCCGTCCCCGAGTACAAACGCATTGCGGCGTCCGTCGTCGCGGGCAATTTGCGCGATCTGGCGTGCTTCCTGTTCGACACCGAGGCCGAACAGATACATGCGCGCGGGCGCGCCCGCTTTCGCTTCCAGCGTGTTGAGCGCGAGCGTCGGCACAGTGACGAGACTGCTGGCCGCGAGCGCCGCTACACCGTTGCGCGTGAGCGGACCGACGACCAGTTGCGCGCCGGATTCGAGCGCCTGCTCGTAAATCGTCAGCACGTTTAAAGTGTCTTCATTGACGGGATAGACGCGCACCGGCGGAATATTTTTCGGCGCGCCTTTTGCCGCCGCCATGAAGCCCTGGCGTACGGCGTCGGCATGTTTGGCGAACGAAGGCGATGTCAACGGCAAAATCAATGCGATGTGCGGTTCGCGCGCCGCCGCGCCGGCAGTATTGGTAGCGAACACCGTGATGCCGCCGTATAGTAACGCCGGGAGCAACACGAGAGCGACAGCCAGGCGATGAACGAGACGGCGCATCAGGGACGGGCGGGAATGGAGCAGTCCTCATTATATGTAGTCGCCACCCCGATTGGAAATCTGGCCGATATCACATTGCGCGCACTCGACGTATTGAAGCGCTGCGACGTGATCGCCGCCGAAGACACGCGCAATGCGCTGCATCTGCTCAAACACCATGGCATCGACACCCGCGTCATCTCGCTGCATGAACACAACGAGCGCACCGCTGCGTACAAGCTGGTGGACCTGCTTGCGCAAGGCAAATCGATTGCGCTGATTACCGACGCCGGCACGCCGGCGATTTCGGATCCGGGCGCGCTAGCCGTTTGCGCGGTGCGTGAAGCGGGCTACCCGGTCGTTCCCATTCCCGGCGCGAACGCGGCGATTTGTGCGCTATCCGCCGCCGGGATCACGGCGCCGCATTTTCTATTCTATGGATTTCTTCCGCAGCAGGCCGCGGCGCGCAAACGCGAGCTCGAAGCGCTCAAGGCGTCGCCTTACCTGCTGGTTTTTTACGAGGCGCCGCATCGCGTAGCGGCGAGTATCGCGGCGATGGCCGAGGTGCTCGGCGACCGCACCGTCACAATCGCGCGCGAACTGACGAAACTGTTCGAGACCATGCACCGCTGCGCGCTGGGCGAAGCGGCCGCGTGGTTCGAGGCGGACGCCAATCAGCTCAAAGGTGAATTTGTTTTGCTGGTTGAGGGTGCGCCAACGGCCGCGGCGCCCGACGCCGTCGCACTGACGCATGTACTCGAAGTGCTGATGCGCGAGCTGTCGCTCAAACAGGCGGTCAAGCTCGCGACTGAACTTACCGGAGCGCGCAAAAATGATGTCTACGAATTAGCGCTCGCGCTCGGCAAGGGCGCGTAGTTTTACTAATCGCAATTCAGCGCTTAAGATGCACGCACTTTAAACCCGGCTTCCCTTGCATACGGAGCAGCAATGACCCGAGTCACGATTACCCGTCCGGACGATTGGCATCTGCATCTGCGCGACGGCGACTACATGCGCGCGGTGCTGCCCGATACGGCCAGACGCTTCGCGCGCGCGATCGTGATGCCGAATTTGAAGGCGCCGGTGACGACGACCGACATGGCTATCGGCTATCGCGAGCGAATCGTGTCGGCACTGCCCGATGGCATGGCGTTCGAGCCGCTGATGACGCTGTATCTGACCGACAATACGACCGGCAAGGAGATCAAGCGCGCCAAGGCAAGCGGCGCGGTGCACGCGGTCAAATACTATCCGGCGGGCGCAACGACGAATTCGGATGCGGGCGTCAGCGAACTCAGCCGATGCGAGGATGCGCTCGCCGCGATGGAGGAATGCGGTCTGCCGCTGCTGGTGCACGGCGAAGTGACTTACCCGAATGTCGATATCTTCGACCGCGAGCGGATCTTTATCGACCGCGTGCTGTTGCCGGTGCTGCAGAAGTTTCCGAAGCTGCGCCTCGTATTCGAGCACATCACGACGAAGGAAGCGGTGCGTTTTGTGCTGGCAGCGCCACCGCGGGTTGCCGCCACGATTACGGCGCATCATCTGCTGCTTAACCGCAACGCGCTGTTCGCCGGCGGCATCCGCCCGCATCATTACTGCCTGCCGATCCTTAAGCGTGAAGATGACCGGTTGGCCTTGATCGAAGCGGCAACGAGCGGTAACCCCAAGTTCTTTCTCGGCACCGACAGTGCGCCGCATGCGCGCGACACCAAGGAGGCCGCCTGCGGATGTGCCGGCATGTACACCGCCCATGCCGCCATCGAGCTTTATGCGGAGATTTTCGGCGCTTACAACGCGCTCGAAAAGCTCGAAGGATTCGCGAGCACATTCGGGCCGCTCTTCTACGGGCTGCCGCGCAACAAAGACAAAATCACGCTGATCAAGGAAGTGTGGAACGTGCCGAAAGAATTGCCGTACCACAACGACAGACTGGTGCCGTTCCGCGCCGGCGGCACGGTCAGCTGGCGCATTATGTAATTGCGGCCGGTAATTTTCTGGCGGAAGTAGCAATGCCCTGCATGCTAAAATTCGCGCGGGAGTTGGCCAGGCAGTCGCTGTTTGAGCGTTCTACGCTCCAATAGAGGAAAGTCCGGGCTCCACAGGGTAGGGTGACGGCTAACGACCGTCCGCCGTGAGGCGAGGAATAGGGCCACAGAGACGAGTCCGTCGGCAACTGTGCCAGCTTGCTGGCGCAGAAAACGGCGGGGTGAAACGCGGCAACCTCCACCCGGAGCAACACCAAATAGGCAAGCGTTGACGTGACCCACTGAGCTTGCGGGTAGGTGGCTAGAGCGTGCGGGCAACCGTACGTCGAGAGGAATGACTGTCACGGCGGCGCAAGCTGTCGACAGAACCCGGCTTATCGGCTGACTCCCAGCTTCGAGAAGCGCGCGCTGATCATGCTTCATCAATTGCGGTAACGGCTAAGGACTCATCATGAAGAAATACAAAATCGCCTATATACCGGGCGACGGCATCGGCAAGGAAACCGGCCCCGAGGGCGTGCGCGTGCTCGAAGCAGCAGCGCGCAAATTTGGTTTCGAACTGAAGATCGACGAGTTCGACTGGAGCTGCGATTACTACGCCAAGCATGGGCGCATGATGCCGGAGGACGGTCTCGAGCAGGTACGCCAGCACGACGCGGTTTTCTTCGGCGCCGCCGGCTGGCCGGCGACCGTGCCCGATCATATTTCACTGTGGGGTTTGCTGATTCCGTTTCGCCGCAATTTTCAGCAGTACGTAAATCTGCGCCCGGTGCGCCTGATGCCCGGCGTTAAATGTCCGCTGGCCGATCGCAAGCCCGGCGACATCGATTTCTGGGTTGTGCGCGAGAACAGCGAAGGCGAATATTCATCCATCGGCGGGCGTATGTACGAGGGCACCGACAACGAATTTGCGACCCAGCAGGCGATATTCTCGCGTCGCGGCGTCGATCGCATCATGAAGTACGCGTTTGAGCTTGCGCGCAAGGGCACGAAGAAACATGTGACCTCCGCCACCAAGTCGAATGGCATATCGATTTCGATGCCGTATTGGGACGAGCGCTTCAAAGCGATGTCTGCGCAGTATCCGGATATCCGGACCGATCAGTACCACATCGACATTTTGTCGGCGCATTTCGTTATGCATCCGGACTGGTTCGACGTCGTCGTCGGCTCGAATTTATTCGGCGATATTCTTTCGGACCTCGGGCCTGCATGCACCGGCACGATCGGCATCGCCCCGTCAGCGAACATCAATCCGGAGCGGGAGTTTCCGTCGCTGTTCGAGCCCGTGCATGGCTCGGCGCCCGATATTTACGGCAAAGGCATCGCCAATCCCGTCGGCCAAATCTGGTCGGGCGCGATGATGCTCGAGCATCTCGGTCATCCCGACGCGGCAAAGGCGATCGTCGATGCCGTCGAAGCGATTCTCGTCGAAGGTCCGCGCACGCGCGATGTCGGCGGCAAGTCTGGCACCATGGACATGGGCAAGGCAATCGCAGACGCGTTATAGAACGCTTGTCCCGCATGGCTCAAGGCGCGGCACTCGTCGCATCTAGGGGCAAGCTGATGCGTTAAACGGCTTTATATGCCTCTGTCATGGCGCGAATGCGGCGCCTGATGACAAGCTAACGCATTCATCACCACACTCGATCCGCCGGCCCTGCGCCGGCGCGCTTCCTTCGACTCCAAGACGGGCTCAAGCCAGTCGACATCTGGCGTTTCGAGTGCCGGAGCGGGTACTCACTTCGTGGTTCGGGGAACGATGTTGCGTACCAACAACGTGCGCGTCGCGTAACTCATTGATCTGCTTAAAAAATGCTAATGTAACACTTTCATTACGCGCCGTATCCGTTTGTTTTGACGTGAAATTAAATTTTTGAGTGAAAGCGAGCGTGAAATTGGTTACATAAGTCGTTGTCCTGAAAACAGAAAACTCTGTTTCTTCGCTTGACCGCGCCACCCGATTTTCATATAGTGGGCAACGGTGGGAAAAAGTGGGAAAAGCCATGCTCCCGCCACCTTAATCGGGGGGAAGTGTGTTTCGCGGTGTAGCCCAGTTGAATCTAGACAGCAAAGGCAGGTTGGCAGTGCCGTCGCGCTATCGCGAGGCGCTGCTCGTGCGCTGCGCGGGCCGTCTCGTCGTCACGGCCGATGTCGACAAATGCCTGCTCATCTATCCGCAGCCGGATTGGGAACCGATCCAGCAAAAACTCATGGGACTGTCGAGCTTGAATCCGCGCATTCGCGATCTGCAGCGGCAACTGATCGGCTACGCCGAAGACACCGACATGGATGCAGCCGGGCGCGTGCTCATATCGCCGGCATTGCGCGATTTCGCTGCGCTGATCAAGAGCGTGGTGTTCGTCGGCCAGGGCCACAAATTCGAATTATGGGACAAGGAAAAATGGGAGCAGGTGTTGGCGCGCGGCGCCGGATTCAGCGAAGGCGACTTGCCGCCTGAACTGGAGGGCTTCTCGTTGTGAGCCTCGGCTCACACACCCCGGTTCTACTGCAGGCGGCAGTTGATGGATTGAGAGTGCGGGCCGACGGCGTCTACGTCGATTGCACGTTTGGTCGCGGCGGACACAGCCGCGAGATATTGGGACGTTTGGGTAAGCGCGGCAGGTTGATTGCGTTGGATCGGGACCCGGCAGCGATCGCAACGCATGGAGGGTTGGACGATGAGCGGCTCAAGCTCGTGCATCGAAGTTTCAGCGATTTACGCGGTGTGCTCGACGAATGCGGTGTCGAGCGCGTGGATGGCGTCCTGCTCGATCTTGGCGTGTCGTCGCCGCAGCTTGACGACGGCGCGCGCGGCTTCAGTTTTCGCGTCGATGCGCCGCTCGATATGCGCATGGACACTAGCCGCGGCATTACGGCGGCAGCGTGGCTGGCCAGCGCGGACGAGCAGGACATAAGAGAGGTTATCCGCAACTATGGCGAAGAACGGTTTGCTAAGCAGATTGCAGCAGCGATTGTTGCGGCACGAGCGCGGAAGCCTGTTGCAACCACTCGCGAGCTCACAGAGCTCGTCGCCGCGGCTGTTCGCACACGCGAGCCGGGGCAGAATCCAGCGACGCGCACCTTTCAGGCTCTACGGATTCACGTCAATCAGGAGCTTGAAGAGTTGACCGCAGTGCTGCCCGAATGCGTCGCAGCACTGGCGCCTGAAGGGCGGCTCGTCGCAATCAGCTTTCATTCTCTGGAAGACCGCATCGTTAAGCGCTTCATGCGCGAACAATCGCAGCCGTCGCAGCTGCCCAAGCGCCTGCCGTTGCGCGCTGCCGAAATACCGTCCCCGAAATTGACGCTCATCGGCAAGCTGCAGCGCGCGATGCCCGACGAAGTCGCCGCCAATCCGCGCGCGCGCAGCGCCGTCATGCGCATAGCCGAACGCAACACGGAGCCCTCGGCATGATGGCGCGCGTGAACCTGATTCTGCTCGCGATCCTAATCGTGTGTGCACTGTCGCTCGTCACGTCGCAAAACAAGGCGCGCAAGCTTTACGTCGATTTGCAGAAAGAGCAGGAACTTGCGAAGCAGCTTGAGGTCGAGTTTGGACAACTGCAACTCGAACAAAGTACCTGGGCAATGCACGCGCGAATTGAAAAAATAGCCAGCGGCCAGCTGATGATGCGCGTGCCGCCGGCAGCGCGCCTGCAGGTTGTCCCGACGGAGGGCGCCAAGTGAGCGCCGTTGCGCCGAACAGCGCGCCGATCAACCTGCCGGGTTGGCGCGCACGCACGCTGCTCCTCATGCTGTTGGCGGGATTCCTCGTGCTGATCGGTCGCGCCGTATACCTGCAGGGGCTCAACAACGATTTCCTGCAGAAAAAAGGTGATGCACGTTACGGCCGCGTGATCGAACTGTCGGCGACGCGCGGCATGATTACCGACCGCAATCGCGAACCGCTCGCGATCTCGACGCCGGTCGAATCGGTGTGGGCGAGTCCGGCCGACGTCAACATCTCGCAGGCGCAGGTGAAGCGTCTGTCGCAGTTGCTCGAACTCGACACGGCAGACATTCACAAGCGCCTGACGGATACCAATCGCGAATTCGTTTACCTGAAACGCCACCTGCCGCCGGAGCAGGCCGCCAAGATTGTCGAGCTCAACGTGCCGGGCCTGTTTTTGCAGCGCGAATATCGCCGCTACTATCCGGGTAGCGAATACTTCGCGCATCTGATCGGTTTCACCAACGTCGACGACCAGGGTCAGGAGGCGCTCGAGCTCGCGTTCGATAAGCAGCTCGCTGGCAAGCCGGGCAGCCGCCGCGTCATCAAGGACCGTCTCGGCCGCATCGTCGAAGATGTCGAAAGCGTGCGCTCGCCACAGCAGGGCCGCGATCTCGCGCTCTCGATTGACGCCAAAATCCAGTATCTCGCGTATCGCGAACTCAAAAACGCCGTCGACACCCATCGCGCCAAGGCGGGCGGCATCGTCGTGCTCGACGTCAACACCGGCGAAGTGCTCGCGATGGCCAATCTGCCGTCGTACAACCCGAACAATCGCGGCAAGCTGGAACCGCGGCGCACGCGCAATCGCACGGTGACCGATTTGTTCGAGCCCGGCTCCACTTTAAAACCGTTTACGGTCGCCGCCGCGATGGAAAGCGGTCTCTACAAGTTCGACAGCGTGGTGCAGACCGGTTCCGGCCAACTCACCATCGGCAAGGCGACGATTCATGATGCGCATCCGGCCGGCGCGCTGACGGTTGCACAGGTGATCCAAAAATCTTCCAACGTCGGCGCCGCCAAGATCGCGCTCGCGCTGCCCGCGGAGAAACTATGGGACATGTTCAGCCAGGTCGGGTTCGGCACGCAGCCGCGTTCGGGATTTCCGGGCGAAGTGTCGGGCAAGTTGCGCGCGTATGCGAGCTGGCGCCCCATCGAGCAGGCGACGATGTCATACGGCCACGGCATCTCGTTGAGCCTGTTGCAGCTGGCGCGCGCTTACCTCGTGTTTGCGAGCGACGGTGAAATTAGACCGGTGACTGTCGTCAAGCTCGACGCGCCGGCCGATGCGACCCGCGTGATTTCGGCCGAGACCGCGCTGCAGGTGCGCAGGATGTTGGAACTCGTCGTGCAGCCGGGCGGCACGGCGCCGCGCGCGCAAATCACCGGCTATCGCGTCGCGGGCAAAACCGGCACCGCGCACAAGCTGGATGGCGCGACGTACGCACCGAACAAATATGTGTCGTCGTTCATCGGCTTCGCGCCCGCGTCGGCGCCGCGGTTGATTGTTGCCGTCATGATCGACGAGCCAACCGATGGCCAGTATTACGGCGGCACCGTCGCCGCGCCCGCATTCAGCAACGTGATGTCGGGGTCGCTGCGGCTGCTTGGCGTCAAACCCGATGCACCGATGAACAACGTTGTGCTGCCGCCGCCGGACGCACCTGAAGTGCGCGAGGAAGTATGAACGCCGCCGCCATCGACAGCTTGAACATCAAACGGCTGGTGACCGACAGCCGGCAGGTTGCGCGCGGCGACACCTTTGTCGCTTATCCGGGCGAAACGCAGGACGGCCGGCGCTATATCGGCCAGGCAATTGCGCGCGGCGCGAGTTCGGTGCTGTGGGAAAAGCGCAACTTTAAATGGCATCACGATTGGCAGGTGCCCAACGCCGGCGTCAGCCAGTTGCGCGCACACGCGGGCATCATCGCGAGCGACGTCTATGCAGACCCGAGCGCACGCTTGCGGATGATCGGTGTCACCGGCACCAATGGGAAAACGACGTGCAGCCAATGGATCGCGCACGCGCTCAACCAATGCGGCGTGCGCACCGCGGTCATCGGCACGCTCGGTTATGGCATGCGCGCGCCGCTGAAGCCGCTCGTCAATACGACGCCGGACGCGGTGTGGCTGCAGTCGCAGCTTGCAAGTTTCTTGCGGCGCGGCGCGCGTGCGGTGAGCATGGAAGTGTCGTCGATCGGGCTCGATCAGGATCGCGTCGCCGGCGTTCAATTCGACACCGCGCTCTTTACCAATCTTACGCGCGATCACCTCGATTATCACCGCACCATGCATCGTTACCGGCGCGCGAAGTCGCGCTTGTTTGAGTGCGATTCCCTGAAGCGCGCGATTGTTAATCTCGACGATGCATTCGGCGCCGAGCTCGCGCACACGGTAAGGCGACGCGGCCTCAGCGTCATCGGTTACGGGTTTGGAAATCGCAGCTTGAACGGCCGGCGTCTGTCGCGTGTGAGCGCCAGCAATTTCAAAGCGGGTGCCGCCGGCATGCAATTCGACGTGCACACGTCGTGGGGCGATGCCACAGTCGAAAGCCCGCTCATCGGACGCCACAACGCATTTAATCTGCTCGGCTCGCTCGCGACGCTGCTCGCCAGCGACATCCGGTTCAAAGATGCCATCGCAACGCTGGGCAAGTTGCGGCCCGTGCCGGGGCGCATGCAGAAAATTGGCGGCGGACGACTGCCGGCGGTTGTCGTCGATTACGCGCATTCGCCGGATGCGCTCGAACAGGTTTTGCTCAGCCTGCGCGAAGCGATCGCGGGCAGCGATGCGCGCCTCGTGTGCGTGTTCGGTTGCGGCGGCGATCGCGACCGCGGCAAGCGGCCGTTGATGGGGGCGGTGGCGGCGCGGCTCGCTGATTGCGTTGTCATCACGAGCGACAACCCGCGCACCGAAGATCCGCTGAAGATCATCGCCGACATTCGCAAAGGCGCTCGCGGCGAACAGCGGGTCGAGCCCGATCGCAAGCGCGCGATTTCGCTTGCAATCGGCGAAGCGCGGCGCGGCGACATCGTATTGATCGCCGGCAAAGGGCATGAAACCTACCAGGAAATCGAGGGCGTCCGGCGTCCATTCAGCGACCTCGCCGTCGCGCG
The DNA here is from genome assembly GCA_028292435.1 of Betaproteobacteria bacterium. Classification (GTDB taxonomy): domain Bacteria; phylum Pseudomonadota; class Gammaproteobacteria; order Burkholderiales; family SG8-41; genus PALSA-1004. Next base: position 25,413 of record JAQGMI010000162.1, on the reverse strand, counting down.
TGCCGCATTGAACAGGCGGCAAGCCGCATGATGCGCATGTCACAGGCGGCGCAGGCGCTCGGCGTGCCGTTGTCAGGCGGCGACGCCCAATTCGACGCTGTGTGCACGGATAGCCGCAGCGTCAAACGCGGCGACTTGTTCGTTGCATTGAAAGGCGAACGCTACGATGCGCACGCATTCGTGGCGCAAGCGGCGGCCGCCGGCGCGGCGGGTTTGTTGGTGCAGCAGCCGAGCGACATCGCGCTGCCGCAGATCGTCGTCGATGACACCACCAACGCACTGGGCAGACTTGGCAATTACTGGCGCCGCCAATTTGACATTCCCCTGATTGCCGTTACCGGCAGCAACGGAAAGACCACGGTCAAGGACATGCTGGCGACGATCCTGCGCACGGCCGTCAATCCGGACAGCGAGGACAAAAACGCGGACGCCGGCGTGCTCGCGACGCGCGGCAACCTCAACAACCACATCGGCGTGCCGCTGACCTTGCTCGAGCTGCGTTCCGCACATAAATATGCAGTGATCGAGATGGGGATGAATCACGCGGGGGAGATCAGCTACATCTCGCGCATGGCCGAGCCGTCGGTCGCCGTCATCAACAATGCCGGTGTTGCGCATATGGAGAACCTCGGCAGCGCCGAAGCCATCGCGCGCGCCAAAGGCGAAGTATTTGACGGCCTCAAGCCGGGCGGCACCGCCGTCATCAATGCCGACGATCAATTCGCGCCGCTATGGCGAACATCGACGGCAACCAAGCAACTTGAGTTCGCTCTCGACTCCGACGCGGCAGTCACCGCGACTTATGAACTGCGCGAATTCGACAGTGAAATCGTATTGAAGACGCCGCGCGGATCGAGCACCGCAGTGGTGCCGGCGCCGGGTTTGCATAACGTGCGCAATGCGCTGGCCGCGAGCGCGGCGGCGACTGCGCTTCAAGTGCCCGTGAACACCGTGGCCGCCGGGCTCGCGCGTTTCGGCGGCACCAAAGGCCGGCTGCAAAAAAAATCGGGCTTTAACGGCGCGACGCTGATTGACGACACGTACAACGCCAATCCGGATTCGATGCGCGCCGCGATCACAGTGCTCGCGCGCATACCGGGAAAAACGCTATTGGTCATGGGCGACATGGGTGAGCTCGGGGCCGACGCGATCGCGATGCACGCGCAGATCGGCGAATTCGCACGTGCCGCCGGAATCCCCGAGGTCTTTGCGCTCGGGAATCTGTCGGTGCACGCGGTCCAGGCATTTGGCGCCGGCGCCCGGCATTTTGCGCGGATCGAAGATCTGCTTGCCGAAATCAAAACCGTGCTCGCGCCGGATGTCACGGTGCTCGTGAAGGGATCGCGGTTCATGCAGATGGAGCGCGTCGTTAAAACTTTTGAGAACGCGGCTTCACCCCGCGCGGGAGCTCATTAATGCTGCTTGAACTCGCCCAGTGGCTCGCCAAGGACATCCGCGCGTTCAACGTGTTCAGCTACATCACGCTCAGAGCCGTGCTTGCATGCCTTACCGCGCTGCTGATGACATTCATGGTGGGGCCGTTGATGATCCGGCGGCTGACGTCATACAAGATCGGCCAATCCGTGCGCGACGACGGTCCGCAGACACATTTGCCCAAAGCCGGCACGCCGACGATGGGCGGTGCGTTGATCCTGGTATCGGTCATTGTGACGACGTTGCTGTGGGCCGATCTCGAAAACCGCTTTGTGTGGGTGGTCGTTGCGGCGACTGTCGGCTTCGGCATCATCGGCTGGATTGACGACTATCGCAAGGTCGTGCATCGCAACCCGAAAGGATTGTCGGCGCGCGCCAAATTCTTCTGGCAATCGGTGGTCGGGCTCGGCGTTGCCTGCATCATTGCGTTCAGCACCAACCTGCCGGCGCAAACCGAGTTCATCGTGCCGTTCTTCAAGAATGTCGGTTATCCATTAGGCGTCTTCGGCTTTATCACGCTGACTTATCTCGTGATCGTCGGCACCAGCAACGCCGTAAATCTGACCGACGGCCTCGACGGTCTCGCGATCATGCCGACGGTGATGATCGCGAGCGCGCTCGGGGTGTTCGCATATGTCGCCGGTAACGCGGTGTTCGCCAAATATCTCGTCTTTCCGCACATTCCGGGCGCGGGCGAACTCACGGTCTTTTGCGGCGCGCTTGCGGGCGCGGGCCTGGCATTTCTCTGGTTCAACGCCTATCCGGCCGAAGTTTTTATGGGCGACGTCGGCGCGCTGGCACTCGGTGCCGCGCTCGGCACCATCGCCGTGATCGTGCGGCAGGAAATCGTGCTCTTCATTATGGGCGGCGTATTTGTCGTCGAAACGCTGTCGGTCGTGCTGCAGGTCGCGTCGTTCAAATTGACCGGCAAGCGGATCTTTCGCATGGCGCCGCTGCATCACCACTATGAATTGAAGGGCTGGAAGGAAAACCAGGTCGTCGTGCGCTTCTGGATCATTACGATGATGCTGGTGCTCGTAGGTTTGTCGACACTAAAGTTAAGGTAAACGATGGAAGAAGCGCACCTAGGAATGGTTTGGGGGAGGGTAATGCGCGAAGCGCGTAAGCCGACACCAGAAACCAATTCCGGCTTCTGGATCATCACGATGATGCTGGTGTTAGTCGGCTTGTCGACATTGAAGTTGCGCTAGGACGCGAGGCAGATGAACGCACATGGATGTAAGGGGTAAAAAAGTCTTGGTGCTTGGACTTGGAGACACGGGGCTCTCGACGACGCGCTGGCTCGCGCGTCATGGCGCCGTCGTTTCTGTCGCCGACACGCGCGTCGATCCGCCGCATGCGGCCACGTTGCGCCGTGAATTGCCGGCGGTGGCACTCGTTTGCGGCGAACTGCAGGCGGCCGTTTTACGCGCAGCCGACATGATCGCCATCAGTCCCGGCATCGATCGCCGCACGCCGGCGATTGCAGCCGCGAGCGCGCACGGCGTGCCCTTCGTCGGCGACGTCGAACTCTTTGCGCAGGCGCTGCCGCACGCTGTTCCTCGCCTGCCAAAAGTCGTCGCGATTACCGGCACCAATGGCAAAAGCACGGTTACGCAAATGGCCGGCGACATATGCGCCGCGGCCGGCTGCGATACGGTTGTCGCCGGCAATATCGGTACGCCTGTACTCGACGCATTGACTGAAATCGAAAACGGCCGTGACGTGCCCGATGTGTTCGTGCTCGAACTGTCGAGTTTCCAATTGGAGACGACTACCAGCCTTAACGCCGACGCAGCGACGATGCTCAATGTCTCCGAAGATCATCTCGACCGTTACGACGGTATCGATGACTACGCGGCCGTGAAGGCAAATGTGTTTATCGGCAGTGGCGCACAGATCATCAACCGTGAAGATGCGCGCAGTGTGGCGATGGTGAAGTCCGGCCGTGATATCTGGAGTTTCGGCACGAATGCGCCAACGGGCGACCGCGAATGGGGACTCGCCTCGCATGGCGGTCAACTCTCGCTCGCGCGAGGCAATCGCGCGCTGATGCCGGTCGCCGAACTGCCGGTCGCGGGCTTGCACAATGCCGCGAACGCACTCGCCGCGAGCGCGCTGTGTCATGCGATTGGCGTCGACGACAAAGCCGTGGTCGACGCGCTGCGCGCCTTCAAGGGCCTGCCACATCGCGTTGCCAAAGTCGCCGAAATCGACGGCGTTACTTACTACGACGACTCGAAGGGCACCAACGTCGGTTCCACGGTCGCGGCGCTGCTTGGCTTCACGCAGCCGGTCGTGTTGATCGCGGGCGGCGATGGCAAAGGTCAGGACTTCGTTCCCTTGCGCGAGCCGGTCAGGCGCCGCGCGCGCGCGGTGATTTTGATCGGCCGAGATCGCGAACAAATTGCGCGCGCCATCGAAGACACCGGCGTCAAAGTCGAGCGCGCGGCCGATATGAATGACGCGGTGCGCATGGCGCGTGCCGCCAGCCGCAATGGCGATGCGGTGCTGCTGTCACCGGCATGCGCCAGCTACGACATGTTCAAAAACTACGGGCATCGCGGCGACGTATTCGCCGCCGCGGTCAGAAACGAGGTGACCCGTGGCTGAAATGAACGCGATGTTCTATGCGGACCTGAAAAGCCGTCCGCCACCCGCCGAATATGACGTGGCGCTCGCCTGGAGTGCCGTTGCGCTCCTCGCGCTGGGTCTCGTGATGGTCTACTCGTCGTCGATCGCGATTGCCGAAGCGAGCCGCATGACCGGTCAGCAGCCGATGTATTACCTGATGCGGCACAGCGTGTTTCTCGCGTTGAGTCTCGGCATGGCGACGATTGCATTTCAATTGCCGACGCGGGCGTGGCAGAAAGCGGCGCCATTTCTGTTTCTGCTGGGCGCCGGCTTGCTGGTGCTGGTTCTCATTCCGGGCATCGGCCGCGAAGTCAACGGCAGCCAGCGTTGGCTGTCACTGTTCGTATTCAACCTCCAGCCCTCGGAACTCATGAAATTGTTCGCGGTGCTGTATGCCGCCGACTACACCGTGCGCAAGTCGGCGCACATGCACAGCCTGACCAAGGGATTCCTGCCGCTTTTCATTGTAATGCTGCTGGTCGGCGGGCTCCTGCTGCGTGAGCCCGATTTTGGCGCGTTCGCGGTGATTACTGTGATTGCGATGGGAATTTTGTTTCTCGGCGGCGTCAACTGGAAACCGTTCGCGGGCTTGATCGTGTTGCTGATCGTCGGTTTCGTGTTGTTGATCTGGCTGTCGCCATACCGGATGCAGCGAGTCGTCGGCTTCATGGATCCGTGGGCCGATCCATTCGGCAAAGGTTACCAGCTGTCGCATGCGCTCATCGCGTTCGGCCGCGGCGAATGGCTGGGCGTCGGCCTGGGCGCGAGTGTCGAGAAATTGTTTTACCTGCCCGAAGCGCACACTGACTTTCTGCTCGCCGTCATTGCCGAAGAACTCGGCTTCGCCGGCGTCGCCGTGGTGATTGGATTGTTCGCGGTCATCATCGTGCGCGCGTTCGCGATCGGCCGTCAGGCCGCATCGCTCGACCGCGCGTTTCCCGCGCTTGTCGCCCAGGGCATCGGCCTGTGGCTTGGCGTGCAGGCGATCATCAACATGGGCGTGAACATGGGGGTGCTGCCGACGAAGGGGCTCACATTGCCGCTCTTGTCATTCGGCGGCAGCGGCATCGCGGCCAATTGCTGCGCGCTGGCAGTGCTCCTGCGAGTCGACTGGGAAAATCGCCAACTATTGCGCGGGGTGAAGATATGAGTACGTCACCGCGCACCATCATGATCATGGCCGGCGGCACCGGCGGACATATATTTCCCGCGCTGTCCGTCGCCGAATACCTGCGCGAGCGCGGCTGGAACATCGTCTGGCTGGGCGCGAAGACCGGCATGGAAGCGACGCTCGTGACACCGAAAGGTTACACGATGGCGTGGATCGCAATGACGGGGGTGCGCGGCAAAGGACTCGTGCGATTTGCGGTGCTGCCGATCCAATTACTCGTCGCGTTCTGGCAAAGCGCGCGCGCCATTTTCGCGCATCGCCCGCACGTCGTGCTGGGCATGGGCGGCTACGTCTCATTTCCGGGCGGCATGATGGCGAGCTTCCTGAATCGTCCGCTTGCCATTCACGAGCAGAACTCAGTCGCCGGGCTTGCGAACAAGGTGCTCGCGAAACTTGCCGATCGCGTGCTCGGTGGTTTTCCGTCGGCATTCGGCGAGTCGACCGCAGTGGTATGGACGGGCAATCCGGTGCGTCATGAAATTGCCGGCATCGCGGACCCCGCGGCGCGGTATCGTGGCCGCTCTGGCGTGTTGAAGCTCACCGTGATCGGCGGCAGCCTCGGCGCGCAAGCACTCAACGAGACGGTGCCGCAAGCACTCGCGCTGATGCCGGAAGCCGAACGCCCGCAAGTCACGCATCAATCGGGCGCGCGCCACCTGGCCGACGTCGAAGCGAATTATCAGCGGGCCGGTGTCAACGCGACGCAAGTCCCCTTTATCGCCGACATGGCGGCGCAATACGCCGATTCGGACCTCGTCATTTGCAGGGCCGGGGCGTCGACCATTGCCGAACTTGCGGCAGCCGGCGTTGCGAGCGTACTCGTGCCATTCCCGCATGCGGTCGACGATCACCAGACGCATAACGCGCGCTTCTTGAGCGAACGCGGCGCTGCAGTGCTCGTGCCGCAGGCGGAACTCACACCGCAAACGCTCGCGACGTTGCTGCGCGGATTCACGCGCGAGGCCTTGCTCGAGATGGCGCAGAAAGCGCGAAGCGTAGCGAAACCCGAAGCCACGCAATCCGTCGCCGATGAATGCGCGAGGTTGGCCGCATGAAATACCAAGTCAAACGCATTTACTTCGTAGGGATTGGCGGAACCTCCGTGAGCAGGAAGCAGGGTCCTGCCGCATTTAGTGCGGCGGGATGCGACCGGCCGCAAGCGGAGTCGGCCGCCGGCAGCATTGCACGAACAGAGTTGGGCGCCACTCAATGAAGTACAAAGTCAAACGCGTTCACTTCGTCGGCATAGGCGGTAGCGGCATGAGCGGCATCGCTGAGGTGCTCGTCAATCTCGGCTTCGGCGTGAGCGGCTCGGACATCAACGACAACGCGGTAACTCGCCGCCTGAAAAAGCTCGGCGCCGATGTCATGCATGGCCATGCCGCAGAGAACATCGCGGCGGCGGACGCCGTTGTGATCTCAAGCGCGGTCAAGGAAGACAATCCAGAAGTCGTCGCGGCGCGGGCGCACAAAATCCCGGTGGTGCCGCGCGCAATGATGCTGGCCGAACTGATGCGCCTCAAGCAGGGCATCGCGGTTGCGGGCACCCACGGCAAGACCACGACGACGAGTCTCGTCGCGAGCGTGCTGGGGGAAGCGGGCATGGACCCGACCTTCGTGATTGGCGGCCGCCTCGAGGCGGCGGGTTCGCACGCGAAGCTCGGCACCGGCGAGTTCATCGTCGCCGAAGCCGACGAGTCGGATGCGTCGTTCCTTTATCTCGCGCCGGTGCTCGCCGTCGTTACCAATATCGACGCCGACCACATGGAAACATACGGTCATTATTTCGGCCGGCTGCGCCAGGCATTTCTGGACTTCGTGCAGCGCTTGCCCTTTTACGGATCCGCGGTGTTGTGCGTCGACGACCCGAATGTGCGCGAAATCATGCCGGCGATTACCAAACCGGTCACCACCTACGGGCTGTCCGAAGCCGCGCAGGTGCGCGCGGTCGACGTCAGGCCCGATGCAGGCCGCATGCATTTCAAAGTGCAGCGCAGCGACGGGCGCGGCAAAAAACTGCCCGAACTGACGGTCGTGCTGAACCTTGCCGGCGCGCACAACGTACTCAATGCGCTCGCGGCGATTGCGGTCGGCATGGAAGTGGGTGCGGATGATGCGGCGATCGTGCGCGCACTCGCCGACTTCAAAGGCGTTGGCCGCCGTTTTGAACGCTTCGGTGAGATCGCGCTCAAGCAAGGCGGGCATTACACCTTAATCGACGATTACGGTCATCACCCGACGGAAATGGCGGCGACGCTCGCGGCAGCGCGCGGCGCTTTTCCGGGTCGGCGCCTCGTGCTGGCGTTTCAACCGCATCGCTACACGCGCACGCGCGACTGCTTCGAAGATTTTGCGCATGTGCTGAGCACGGTCGATGTGCTGTTGCTGACCGAGGTGTATGCGGCCGGCGAATCGCCGATCGTCGCCGCGGACGGCCGCGCGCTTGCGCGCGCCGTGCGCGTGCAAGGCAAGGTCGAACCGATATTTGTGGAGCAGGTAACCGAATTCCCCTCGGCGCTCGAGCCGGCGCTGCGCGATGGCGACGTGGTGTTGACGATGGGCGCGGGCTCGATAGGCACGGTGCCAGCAATGTTGGCGGGCCGGCAGGCGTGATGCGAATACGATGAATATGGCCGAGCAGAAAAATATGCTCTGGGGCGAGCGGCGGCGCAACGAGCCGATGGCGCGTCACACGAGTTGGCGCGCCGGCGGCAGTGTCGACCGCGCCTACTTCCCTGTCGATCTCGAAGACATGCGTTTATTCATGGCGTCGCTGCCGGCGGACGAACCGCTGTATCTGGTCGGTCTTGGCAGCAATTTGCTGGTGCGCGACGGTGGGCTGCGCGGCACTGTGATCTTTACGCACGGCGCGTTGAAGGAAATCCGCTTCGAAGGCAATGCGCTTTATGCAGAAAGCGGCGTGCCGAGCCCGAAGCTTGCGCGCTTCGCGGCGCTGCATGAGTTGGTCGGGGCCGAATTCATGGCGGGAATTCCGGGAACCGTTGGCGGCGCACTTGCGATGAATGCGGGCTGCTATGGCGGCGAAGCGTGGGGCATCGTCGAAAGCGTTACGACGCTCGATCGCAAAGGTCAATTGCGTCAGCGCACGCCGGCCAATTATGAAATCGGTTATCGCCGCGTCGTTTTGCTTGAACGCGTGGAAGAATGGTTTGCGGCGGCGCGCTTTAGATTGCAGCAGGGCGACGGCGGCAAGTCGCGCGCAACGATCAAGCAGCTGCTGGAGCGCCGCATCGCCGCGCAGCCGCTCAATTTGCCCAATGCGGGCTCGGTGTTTCGCAATCCTCCCAACGATTACGCCGCACGCATGATCGAAGCGTGCGGATTGAAAGGCCGCGTGCAGGGCGGCGCGATGATTTCCGGCAAGCACGCGAATTTCATCGTGAACACGGGCGGCGCGACCGCTGCGGATATCGAAGCATTGATAAACCTCGCGCACGCGACGGTCAAAGAAAAACTCGGCATCGATCTCGAGCGCGAAGTACGAATCGTGGGTGAGCGAGCATGAGCGCGCCGAAAAAAACAAAACGCGCCACGCCACGAAGCCGTCTCGGAAAAGTCGCCGTGATGATGGGCGGCAAATCCGCGGAACGCGAAATTTCCCTGATGTCGGGCAGCAACGTGCTTGAAGCCCTGCTGCGTCAGGACATCGATGCGCACGCTTTTGATCCTGCCGAGCGCGATCTCGCGGCATTGAAGAGCGACGGCTACGAGCGCGTCTTTCTCATCTTGCACGGCCGCTATGGCGAGGACGGTACCGTGCAGGGCGCGCTCGAAACAATGGGCATCCCATACACCGGCAGCGGCGTAATGGCGTCGGCGTTGTGCATGGACAAGTTGCGCACAAAACTCGTGTGGCTGGCGAGCGGCATCCCGACGCCGCGGCACGCGGTATTGACGGCTGAGAGCGACTGGAACGCGGTTGCCAAAGAACTCGGCTTGCCGCTCATCGTCAAACCCGCGCACGAAGGCTCGAGCATCGGATTGACCAAAGTCGCGAGCGTGGAAAAGCTCGCGCCTGCCTACGAGCTTGCCGCCCAATGCGATTCGCTCGTGATCGCCGAGGAGTTCATTGCCGGGCGCGAACTCACCGCTGCGTTCCTAAACGATCGCGCACTGCCGTTGATCCGGATCGAAGCGCCGGAAGGCAATTACGACTACCAGAATAAGTATTTCAGCGATGACACTCGCTACCACTGCCCGAGCGGACTGCCCGTCGCGCAAGAGCGTGAGCTGCAGGCGACGGTCATGCGCGCAGCGAACGCATTGGGTTGTGCCGGCTGGGGCCGTGCGGACCTCATGCTGCGCGAGGACGGCCGCGCCTTCCTGCTTGAGATGAACACGGCGCCCGGCATGACCGGGCACTCGCTGGTGCCGATGGCGGCGAAAGCGGCCGGCATCGGGTTTGACGAGCTCGTCGTAAAAATTCTGGAGCTCGCGCATGTGGGATAAGCCCGCCGTGCTCAACGGAATTGCCAATGTGCTGTTCGCTGCGGCGTTCGTGCTCATCGCCTATGCGACGATGCACTTCGGCATGCGGCTGCCCATATTTCCGCTGCGCGAAGTTCGTATCACCGAGCCGCTTGCGCACGTGACGCCGCAACAAATCGAGGCGATTGTCGGCCGCGAAGTGAAAGGAAATTTCCTCACGCTCGATCTCGAGCGCGCGCGCGCGGGCTTCGAAAAGCTGCCGTGGGTGCGCGGCGTGAACGTGCGGCGACAGTGGCCCGATCGGCTCGATGTTTCGCTCGAAGAACACCTTCCGCTCGGACGCTGGGGTGCGGGCGCGCTCGTGAACACCTACGGTGAACTGTTCGCGGCGGCCTATGACGCGAGCCTCCCGTTGTTCGTCGGACCGCCGGGCAGCGAGACGGAAATCGCCATTCAATACGGCTACTTCAAACGCAGTCTCGCGCCGCTGAATCTGGCGCCCGTCGAAGTCCAGGTGTCGGCGCGGCGGGCATGGCAGGTCAAGCTCGCGAACGGCACACGGCTGCAACTGGGCCGCGAGCAGGTCGAGCCACGGCTCGATCGCTTTGTCGCGGTGTACGAACGCACGGTCGGCCGCTTGCAGCGCCGTCTTGACTACGTGGATCTGCGTTATTCCAATGGATTCGCGGTCGGCATACCGGAACTTGCGCGCGAGCCGTCCGCCAAGCCGATCGCACGAAAAAACACACGCTCGACCGGATGAAGATGAAGAGGGACAGGAAGAGATGAGCAAGGCCAAAGAGATGAAGCAACTGATCGTCGGGCTCGACATCGGCACGTCGAAGATCGCGGCAATCGTTGCCGAGATGAAGCCCGATGGCGGTTTTGAAATCATCGGCATGGGCGGTCATCCGTCGAAAGGCCTGCGCAAAGGCGTCGTCGTCAATATCGAGGCGACCGTCAATGCAATCCAGCGCGCGCTCGAAGAAGCCGAACTGATGGCGGATTGCAAGATCACGCAGGTCTATACCGGCATTGCGGGCAGCCACATCAAGAGCATCAATTCGCGGGGCATGGTCGCGATCAAGGACCGCGAAGTTACGCAGCAGGACGTCGAGCGCGTGATCGAGACCGCGAAAGCGATTCCGATCCCGACCGATCAGCAGGTGCTGCACATTCTCAATCAGGAATTTATCGTCGACGGCCAGGGCGACGTGCGCGAGCCGCTCGGCATGAGCGGCGTGCGGCTCGAAGTCAACGTTCACATTGTCACCGGTGCGGTCTCCGCCGCGCAGAACATCGTCAAGTGCATCCGGCGCTGCGGCCTTGAAGTCAACGATTTGATCCTGCAACCGCTCGCGTCCGCGACAGCCGTGGTTTCTGAGGACGAGAAAGACCTTGGCGTATGTCTCGTCGATATCGGCGGCGGCACGACCGACATTGCGATTTTTACGCAAGGCGCAATCCGGCATACCGGCGTGATTCCAATCGCCGGCGACCAGATCACCAACGACATCGCGATGGCGCTGCGCACGCCGACCAAGGACGCCGAAGACATCAAGCGCCGCTTCGGCTGTGCGCTAAAGCAGCTGGCAGATCCGCAGCAAATGGTCGATGTGCCGGGCATCGGTGAACGCAGCGCCCGCCAACTGTCGCGGCAGACGCTCGCGGAAGTTATCGAGCCGCGAATCGAAGAATTGTATTCGCTCGTGCAGGCCGAACTGCGCCGCTCGGGTTACGAGGAATTGTTGTCGTCGGGAATCGTGCTCACCGGCGGCTCGAGTTCGATGCAGGGAATGGTCGAGCTCGGCGAAGAAATTTTCCACATGCCCGTGCGCATCGGCCAGCCGCAGTACCACGGCGGCTTGTCCGAGGTGGTGCGCAATCCACGCTATGCAACGGCGGTCGGACTGCTGCTGCTCGGCCTGCAGCAGCAGCGCCAGCACCACCTTGCGCAGGCGAACTTGAGTTCGCTCGCGGGCTTGATCGAACGCATGAAGAGCTGGTTCAAAGGAAATTTTTAATGGGCATGCCAATCAAGGTTCGGAAATCAAGCGTCAAAAAAGTCAGCACATCGCAATTTTTATTTTTTACTTTAGTCACGGAGGTAACTCATGTTTGAAATCATGGAAGTTCCGTCGCAGGAAGCAGTCATCAAAGTCATCGGCGTGGGCGGCTGCGGGGGTAATGCAGTCGATCACATGATCGCCAATGGGGTGAAAGGCGTCGAGTTCATCTGCGCGAACACCGACATGCAGGCATTGAAGCGCTCGCAGGCGCGCACGCAGCTGCAGCTCGGACCCGAAATCACCAAAGGGCTCGGCGCCGGCGCAAATCCGGAAGTCGGCCGCAATGCGGCGCTTGAAGACCGTGAACGCATCATCGACCTGATCGGCGGCGCGGATATGCTTTTCCTCACGGCCGGTATGGGCGGCGGTACCGGCACCGGCGCCGCGCCGGTGGTTGCCGAGATCGCACGCGAACTCGGCATCCTGACCGTTGCGGTCGTGACCAAGCCGTTCGCTTTTGAAGGCAAGCGCCAGCGGATTGCGCTGGAAGGCCTCGAAGCGCTGTCGCAACACGTCAACTCACTCATTGTCATTCCGAATGACAAGCTGATGCAGGTGCTCGGTAACCAGGTCACGCTCGATGAAGCGTTTCGCGCGGCGAACGATGTGCTGCACGGCGCGGTCGCGGGCATTGCCGAAATCATCAGTTGCCCGGGCATGATCAACGTCGATTTTGCCGACGTTAAAACAGTGATGTCGGAAACCGGCATGGCAATGATGGGTTCGGCCAAAGCGGCAGGCACCGACCGCGCGCGAATGGCGGCGGAACAGGCGGTGGCGTGTCCGCTGCTCGAAGACATCGACATCGCCGACGCCCGCGGCGTACTCGTGAATATCTCGGCCAGCAAATCGCTGTTTCAGTTGCAGGAGATGTACGACGTCATGGATGTGATCAAGGCGTTTGCGGCGGAATCGGCGACTGTTATCGCCGGCACCGTTTATGACGAGGATCTCGGCGACGAACTGCGCGTAACCATCGTGGCAACCGGTCTGGGCAAAGTCACGGGCAAAATGCAGCCGAAACCGCTTCTGGTCGTGCAGGCAACGGGAACGGACGGGCCGATGGTCGCAGGCGCGGTGAATTACGACGAGCTCGATCAACCGGCGGTCATGCGGCGCAATCGCAACCAGACTGTAGAGGCGATGCGCCAATCGGGCGTTGAAATGCTCGACATCCCGGCGTTTTTGCGTAAACAAGCTGATTAAGCGGACTGATTGAATGTCATCCGCTTATCAGTGGATCGAGGAGGCTAACTTCAGTTACTAAAAATTTGCGGTCTAACGGCTACGGGAAGCCACGTAAGGGAATGTATCCGCGCTGTCGGACGATATTCCAACGTGTTAAACTTGGGTTTCAAGTAACGTAAAATCAAAGAGTTAATTGGTGATTAAGCAGCGCACACTCAAAAACATCATCCGCGCGACCGGTGTTGGATTGCATACCGGTGAAAAGGTCTATCTGACGCTGCGTCCGGCTGCACCGAATACAGGTGTGGTGTTCCGACGCGTTGATCTCGCGCAGCCGGTCGACATCAAAGCGGATCCTTACCTCGTCGGCGATACGCGTTTGTCTTCCTGCCTGGAGCGCGATGGCGTGCGCGTGTCGACGGTTGAACATCTTATGTCCGCGCTCGCAGGCTTGGGCATCGACAACCTGTACGTGGATGTGTCGGCGCCGGAAGTGCCGATCATGGATGGCAGCGCGGGTCCGTTTGTGTTTCTGCTTCAGTCTGCGGGCGTTGAAGAACAATCGGTTCCCAAGCGGTTCATCCGAATCATCAAGCCGGTGACAGTCACCGATGGCGACAAGTCGGCGAGTTTTCAGCCCCACAATGGCTTCAAAATCGAATTCAGCATCGACTTCGACCATCCCGTGTTTGAAAATTCGGCGAAGTCCGTGTGCGTCGATTTCGCCTCGACGTCCTATATCAAGGAAGTGAGCCGCGCGCGTACTTTCGGTTTCATGCATGAAGTCGAATGGATGCGGGGACAGGGGCTGGCGCTCGGCGGTTCGCTCGACAATGCGATCGTGCTGGACGAATACCGTGTGCTCAACAGTGACGGCCTGCGTTACGACGATGAGTTCGTGAAGCACAAAGTGCTCGATGCAATCGGTGACCTGTATCTATTGGGTCATCCGGTCATCGGCGCGTTTGTGGCGCACAAATCCGGGCACGCGCTCAACAATTTGCTGCTGCGTCGTTTACTCGAAGAAAAGAACGCCTGGGAGTACGTGAGCTTCGATCGCGCTGAAGATGTCCCGGCGTTCGTGGCATCCGGGCAGCCCGCGCTGGCTTAGCGGCTGGCCGGCGAACCACGGAACATCGCACCATGTTCGTTTTGCGCATCGTCGGGTTCTTCGTGGTCGTCACGATTGGCGCTTCGCTGCTCACCTACCTGTTCACCAAGAATCGACGTTACATCACTTTCGCCTGGCAAGTCCTTAAGTACGGAATGGCGATGGCGATCGTTGTGCTCACGGCCATCCTTTTTGAGCGACTAATTCTGGTTATTTGAAGCTCGGCCCTAATCCCTGCGCCGTTGCCGATTCGCCAGCGTAGTTAGTGCTTGCTTCAAGGGCGACTCGTCAAGTCCACTCGCAAGATCGTCTAAATTCTTAATAGTATCAACGCTTAAGCGCTTCGCCTCGATCTCCGCAGGAGGCACGGGCGCCTCCCTAACTTGCACTTCAATTCGGATTGAAGTAATCTCGCTTCGCTGTTTCCGGTAAGAAGCTAATAACCTAGACGCGAGCTGTTTGAGTTTAGCGGCAATCGCGGCATTTCCAGCCAAGAGGGTGAGGGTTCCATCGCGTAACTGCTTGACGCAGCAGGCTTGTGTCAATTCCGGTGGCGCGATGTCCAACAGTACCTGATGTAGTTCGGCATTGCGCTGGGCTTCGTGGGTCAACGCACGCAAGCGGTCCGACGAGTTGAGATAGAAGTTTATCCGGCGCGCTGGCATGGCTGAGATTGTGGGGCAACGATGAACATAATTCTAGTTTCCGGGAAACTCGCCAGGGCTCGAACCATCACGCTGTCAATGCCGCATCTGGTTTGCGGTGCCATTGTCTCGTTGATCGGTTTGCTGGTGGTTGCGTTCGCGCTCCAGTACGTGATGCTCCGGTTTGCGCCGAGCCTGAACAGCCCATTGCTCAATAATCTCATCCTAAGCGCGCAACACGAGCAAAACGAGAAAACCCGCGATTATTTGCGCGAGAACCTGAACGCACTCGCCTCCAAACTTGGCCAGATGCAGGCGCAACTGCTGCGTCTGGATACGCTGGGTGAGCGGCTTGCGAAGACGGCCGGTTTCAAGCCACAGGATTTCATGTTCGACCAGCCCCCCGGACGCGGCGGCGCTATTTCCTCTCTGCCCGCCTATGACATGTCGCTCGGCGACATTAACCGTCAGGTCGACTTGTTCACCAAGCAAATGGACGATCGTACCGAGAAACTCGGCGTGCTTGATTCGCTGATGATCGTCGATAGCGCCAAGAAAAAATTACTGCCTTCGATTCTGCCGGTGGAAGGCGGATGGTACTCATCCAACTACGGCTGGCGCATCGATCCGTTCAACGGCGCTCGCGCATTTCATGAAGGCATGGACTTCATGGCCGAGACCGGAACCCAAGCGCACGCCGCAGCGGGCGGGGTGGTTGCCTACTCGGATACGCACCCCCAATATGGTAATATGATCGAGATTGATCACGGCAACGGTCTGATCACTCGTTACGCGCATTTGTCGAAACGGCTGGTCAAGATTGGCGATGTGGTGCTTAGCGGTGCAATTATCGGGAACGTCGGCAGCACGGGCCGAGCTACCGGACCGCATCTGCACTTCGAAGTTCGCCAGAACGGGGCGCCCCTCAATCCGGTGCGTTTTCTCCGCTTGCCCAGTTAGTGCGCGTCAGATTTAGCGAGAGGGGTGGGGTTTCCCCACCCCTTTTTATTTAGTGAAGCCCTATTGCCGGTTTGCTTAATCAAAAATTTCTCCGAAGTGCTCAGGTAACGTCATAGATGATTTCACGTCTGCTCAAAAAAATATTTGGAAGCCGTAACGACCGACTGTTGCGCCAATACATGCATTCGGTCCGCGCCATCAATGCGCTCGAGCCGGCGATTGCCGCGCTCGGCGACGAGGCGTTGAAGGGCAAGACCGCCGAATTCAAGCAGCGCCACGCAGCGGGCGAATCGCTCGATCAACTGTTGCCCGAGGCGTTTGCGGTGGTCCGCGAGGCGGGTAAGCGTGTGTTGAACATGCGCCATTTTGACGTGCAGATGATCGGCGGCATCGTGCTGCACTCGGGCAAGATCGGCGAGATGCGCACCGGCGAGGGCAAAACGCTGGTCGCGACGCTGCCGGCTTACCTTAACGCGCTCTCGGGCAAGGGCGTGCATGTCGTGACGGTGAACGATTATCTCGCCAAGCGCGATTCGGAGTGGATGGGCCGAATCTACGGTTTTCTAGGTTTGACCGTCGGCGTAATCCTGTCGCAGATGGATCACGCCGACAAGCAAGGCGCGTATGGGGCTGATATCACCTACGGAACCAACAACGAATTCGGTTTCGACTATCTGCGCGACAACATGGCCGCCACTCCCGGTGAACGCTTTCAGCGCAAGCTGAATTACGCGATCGTCGATGAAGTTGACTCGATCCTGATCGACGAAGCACGCACGCCGCTGATTATCTCGGGACAAGCCGAAGACACCACCGAGCTCTACTACCGGATGAACGAAATCGCGCCGCGCCTGAAGAAACAGGCGGACGAGAACAGCCCGGGCGATTACACGGTCGACGAAAAACAGCATCAGGTCTTGCTGTCCGAGGCGGGGCATGAGCGCAGCGAGGCGCTGCTCGCCGAAGCTGGCCTGCTGCCGCATGGCGGCAGCCTTTATGACCCCAGCAATATCAATCTGATCCATCATCTGTATGCGGCGCTGCGCGCGCATTCCTTGTTTCATCGCGATCAGCAATACGTGGTGCAGGAAGGCGAGATCATCATTGTTGATGAATTTACCGGCCGCCTGATGCCGGGCCGGCGCTGGTCCGATGGTCTGCACCAGGCGGTGGAGGCGAAGGAGGGCGTGTCGATTCAGCGCGAGAACCAGACGCTCGCCTCGATTACCTTCCAGAATTATTTCCGCATGTATTCGAAGCTTGCGGGCATGACCGGCACGGCGGACACGGAAGCGTACGAATTCCAGCATATTTACAACCTGGAAACCGTTGTCATCCCGACGCATAAGCCGATGGTTCGCGATGACCGCATGGATCAGGTTTACCAGACATTCCGCGAAAAGTACGAGGCGGTGATCAAGGACATCAAAGACTGCTGCGATCGCGGCCAGCCGGTGCTCGTCGGCACGACTTCAATTGAGAACTCCGAACTTCTGTCGAAACTGCTCGAGAAAGAAAATCTGCCCCATAACGTGCTCAACGCAAAGCAGCATGCGCGTGAAGCCGAAATTGTGGTGCAGGCGGGCCGGCTCAAAACCATTACCATTGCGACCAACATGGCTGGGCGCGGGACCGACATCGTCTTAGGCGGCAATCCCGAGCCGGAGATAACGCGGATAGAAGCGGACGAAAGCCTCGATGCGTCAACCAGGCAGCGCCGCATTGAAGAGCTCAAGCACGAATGGCAAAAACTCCACAATCAGGTCGTCGCTGTCGGTGGCCTGCACATCATTGCAACGGAGCGCCACGAATCGCGGCGGGTCGATAACCAGTTGCGCGGCCGTTCCGGGCGCCAGGGCGATCCGGGGTCCAGCCGGTTTTACCTGTCGCTTGAAGATCCGCTGCTCAGAATTTTCGCTTCAGACCGGGTCGCCGCGATCATGCAGCGGCTTAAGATGCCAGACGGCGAGGCGATTGAGCACCCGTGGGTCACGCGCGCGATCGAAAACGCGCAGCGCAAAGTCGAAGCGCGCAACTTCGACATGCGTAAACATTTGCTTGAATATGATGACGTCGCGAACGATCAGCGCAAGGCGATTTACGAATCGCGCAATCAGCTGCTCGAATCGGCCGATATTTCAGCGCGTGTCACCGCGATCCGAACCGAAGTAATCACGGGTTTTTTCAACCAGCACATTCCGCCCGAAAGTCTCGAGGAGCAATGGGATATTGCCGGTCTTGAAAAAACGCTGGCCGCCGAGCTACAGCTCGATTTGCCGATCAAGCAATGGCTTGCAGACGAGCCGGACCTCGACGAGCACCTCCTGCGCGCACGGGTGATTGAACTTGCCGATCAGAAGTACAGCGCCAAGGCCGCGCAGGTCGATCCTCAGGCGATGCGCCAATTCGAGCGCGCGATCATGCTGCAAAGCGTCGATTCGCACTGGCGCGAGCATCTGGCGGCGCTGGACCACCTGCGCCAAGGCATACACTTGCGCAGCTACGCCCAGAAAACGCCAACGCAGGAATACAAAAAAGAAGCGTTCGAGCTGTTTTCGCTGATGCTCGACATGATCAACACCGAAGTCACCAAAATTTTGTTGACTGTGCAGATTCGCAGCGAAGCCGAGCTCGAGAAGGTCGAGGAGACCGAGGCGCCTAAAAACGTCCAATACCATCACGCCGATTATGGCCAAGCGCTCGAAGAGGCAAATGCCGATGAGCCGGCGTCAGACGCTCAGACTTTCGTGCGGAATGCGCAAAAAGTCGGGCGCAACGATGTATGCCCTTGCGGCTCCGGGAAAAAGTACAAGCACTGCCACGGCAAGCTGATCTAGGGGCGTCGTGCACGCAGGGCCGCCGCGAATATAATTACGCGCAAATCGAATAGAGCATCCGCCATGTCCGTAAATCTTACTGCTCCTGCGCCCGAATCGCTGTTGCCGGTTGCCGGCGTCAAGCTTGGTATCGCCGAAGCAAACATTCGAAAAGCGGGCCGTAAAGACCTGCTGGTGATCACGCTCGCCAGCGGCGCCGCAGTTGCCGGTGTTTTCACGCAAAATCGTTTTTGCGCCGCTCCGGTTGTTGTTACGCGCGAGCATCTGGCGGCTCTGGATCCAGCGAAGTCGATACGTGCGCTCGTCGTCAATACGGGTAATGCGAATGCCGGCACCGGCGAGGAAGGCCTCGCGCATGCGCGGCGGACTTGCGCGGACCTCGCTGGTCTCCTCGGCTGCACCTCCGCTGAGATACTGCCGTTTTCAACCGGCGTGATCATGGAGCCGCTGCCCATCGAGCGTATTGCAGCGGGCCTGCCGAAATGTCTGGCCGATGTCCGCGAAGCAAACTGGTTCAATGCCGCGCACGCAATCATGACGACCGACACGCTGCCCAAGGCGGTGTCGCACAAAACCCGCGTCGGCAAGGCGGAAGTCACGTTCACGGGCATCGCCAAAGGCGCGGGCATGATTCATCCGAACATGGCGACGATGCTGGGCTTCGTTGCGACGGACGCTCGCGTGAGTTTGCCGTTGGTAAAGGCCGCCGTTGCCTATGCCGCCGAGCGCACGTTTAACTGTATTACCGTGGACGGCGATACCTCGACCAACGATTCGTTCATGCTGATTGCGAGCGGCGCCGCAAAGATGGACGAGATTACGGATGCTAAAAGCGCGGAATTCGAGGCGTTTCGCAATGCTGTGACTGATGTCGCCGCACGTCTCGCGCAATCGATTGTGCGCGACGGCGAAGGGGCAACGAAATTCATAACGATCCGCATCGAAGGCGGAAACACGGAAGAGGAATGCCGCAAGATCGGTTTTGCCATTGCGCATTCTCCGCTCGTCAAGACAGCTTTCTTTGCATCTGACCCGAATCTCGGGCGCATTCTCGCGGCCATTGGTTATGCCGGCATCGCCGATCTCGACGTCGAGACGCTCGACCTTTACCTCGATGACGTCCTGGTTGCACGCAAAGGCGGACGCAATCCTGCTTATCAGGAAGCAGACGGCCAGCGCGTGATGAAGCAAAGCGAGATTATGGTGCGGGTGGTCCTTAACCGCGGCGCGGCGACGGCAACGCTGTGGACCTGCGATCTGTCGCACGACTATGTCAGCATCAACGCGGACTACCGTTCGTGAGTAATTGGAATCTACTGATCAAGCGCGGGGAAGCGTTGCTGTCGCGGCTGGAGCAAGTGCTGCCGGCGGCGCCGGTTGCGACCGATTGGAAGTCAATTGCGTTTCGCTGGCGCAAACGCAATGGTCACGGCACGCTCGAGGCCGTAAGTCACGTTCACCGCATCAGCTTGAACGATCTGTGCGGCATCGACGGGCAGAAAAAAATTGTCGAGCAAAACACGCGGCAGTTTGTCGACGGCCATCCTGCCAATAACGTGCTGCTGACCGGCGCGCGCGGCACCGGGAAATCTTCGTTAATCAAGGCTCTGCTCAACAAATATGCACCGCGCGGTCTTCGCGTCATCGAAGTCGAAAAGCAGGATTTGATCGATCTGCCGGATATGGTCGAACTGATCGCGCGACGCCCTGAAAAATTTTTGCTCTACTGCGACGATCTGTCGTTCGAAGCGGATGAGCCCGGCTACAAGGCGCTGAAAGTCGTGTTGGACGGTTCGGTTGCGGCCGCCTCGGAAAACTGCCTTATCTATGCGACATCCAATCGCCGGCATTTGATGCCCGAATTCATGTCGGAAAATCTCGAAGCGAAGCGGGTCGATGATGAAATCCATCCCGGTGAAACCGTCGAAGAAAAAATTTCTTTGTCGGAGCGCTTCGGCGTTTGGGTTTCGTTCTATCCGTTCGATCAGGACGAGTATCTCGATATCGTGGCGCAGTGGCTCGCGCACTTCAAAGTCGCGGGCGCCAAGTCAGAGTCCGTGCGTCAGGCGGCCTTGCAGTGGGCGCTGCAACGCGGTTCCCGCAGCGGACGAGTTGCATGGCAATTCGCGCGCGACTGGGCGGGCCGCGCCCGAGCCGTGCGCGCCAGGACCTGATTTCACGGATGCCGTCAGGCGGCGCCAACGTGTCTCAGCGCGCGCGAATCGAGGTTGTTGCTGCGGTTATCTTTAACGAGAGCGGCGAATTTCTGCTGGCGCAGCGCCCTGAGGGCAAAGCGTATGCCGGCTATTGGGAATTTCCGGGCGGCAAAGTCGAGCCCGGTGAAGCGGCTGCCGCCGCGCTAAATCGCGAGTTGCACGAAGAACTCGGCATCGAAGTGACGCGTGCTTATCCGTGGCTGACCCGTGATTTCGACTATCCGCATGCAGATGTGCGGCTGCGATTTTTTCGCGTTCATGCGTGGACAGGCGAGCTTCACGGCAGGGAATCGCAAGAATTCGCGTGGCAATCGATACACAATATTAGCGTTGCCCCCATATTGCCGGCCAACGGCCCCATTCTGCGCGGCCTGGAATTGCCTGGCGTCTACGGCATTACGTGTGCGGGTCGGATCGGCCGCGAAGCATTCATGGATCGTCTCAGGGATTCGCTGCAAAAAGGGCTGCGCCTGATCCAGGTCAGGGAAAAAGAAATGCCCGGTGCCGAACTGATCGAATTTGCGCGAGAAGTAATCTCGCTCGCACGCGTGCATGGCGCACGAGTCATGGTCAACGGGTCTCTCGAAATTGCGACGCAGGCGGGCGCCGATGGCTTGCACCTGACGGCCGCTCGGCTAATGGCGGCAACCGCGCGGCCGGCTTGCGACTGGTGCGCCGCATCCTGCCACGATGCGGCCGAACTCGAACGAGCTCGCGAACTCGCGATGGATTTCGTGGTGCTCGGACCGATTGCCGCGACACCGAGCCACGTCGATTCAAAGCTGTTGGGATGGGAAAATTTTTCGCGGCTGATTCGAAATTATCCGTTGCCGGTGTATGCATTGGGCGGCCTGCGCGCGGCCGAACTCGAACAGGCTTGGCTTCGCGGTGCACACGGCGTCGGCTTGCTGCGCGACGCTTGGTCAGCTGCGCGTTTTTAATGCGCTAAGGCATTAACGCTTACTGCGGCTCGCCGGCGCCGGGTTCCGACTCGATATCGTCTTTGTTTTCCTGCACCGGGATGCGGTAGCTTTCAGTGGCCCACGCGCCCAGATCGATCAGCCGGCAGCGTTCCGAACAAAAAGGCTTGAATCGGTGCGTAGCGTTCCACTCGACGGGTTTGCTGCACTGCGGGCAATTGACGACGCGTTTGGCCATTGCGGCACGAGCGGATTACAGGTTACAGAACGTCAGTTCGAAATCGACATCCGATTCGAATACCTTCGGACGCTGAGATGCTTCCTGGGTGGTGAAACGGATATTGAGTGCGTACTTGTTCGCGCTGATTTCGGGGACGCAGTGGTAATCGAGCTTTAGCCGGATGCGCAGCATCTGCGCGATGCGTCCGGCCATCATTTGCTGGTAAACGCCTTGCACAGCGGTCTGCATCGAGCCTTTGCCGCTCTCGCGCAGTAGCCGCAGCACGATGCCGATGCCGTCGCGAATGGGAAGAAACGGCGCAAGCCAGCCTTCCAGATCGTGACGATGCTGTTCAGCGCTCAGGTGCAGCCAGTAGTGATATGACGGCACGTCGAATTCGCAGACGCCGCCCGGAATGTTGGTGCGCTGCTTGATGCTCATCAGCCATTCGTTCTCGCGCAGTTCCTGGCCGACTTTTCCCGACATCTGAAAGAGCCGCGACGAAGTGCGGTCGATGTCCCACAAAATATTGTCGAGTGCTTCCTGCGAAATATCAGGATTGTCGCGCAGCGATTCGAGCGACTGCTTCTGGCGTTCGAGTTCCTGCAACAAATCCGATTTGAGATCGGCACGGCCGGCGACTTCGAGGATCTCGAACATGCACAATAAAGCGACGTGATGTTCCTGCGGATCCGATTTGGCGATGAAATAGAGGGCTCGCTCGTACAAGTCCTCAAGCCGCAACAAAGTACGGATTCGTTCGCTAAGTGGGTATTCGTAACTGATCACGACGCGGGGGGAGACGCTATCGTTATTGGTCTGCGGCCAATTGTTCTACATAATTTGGAAAAAATAAAGAGTTTAATCGGGCTTTCGAAGGGATTTAGGCTAATCATTGCGTTCCCGCTCGCTTTCCGCGAAGCCCCAGATATTTCAAGTGGAGGGCTTCGACCGCGGCGCGAAGCGCCTCGAGGTCGCCATCGTTGCGCACGACATCGTCGGCGTTGCGGAGCCGTTCCTCCCGGCTGGCCTGGTTTGCCATGATCGCTTTGATTTGAGGGGGCGCAAGGCCGCTGCGGCGCATTACGCGCGCGATCTGCCGGTCTTCATCGCAATCGACGACCAGCACGCGCTGCGCGAGGTCGCGGTAGGCACCTGTTTCGACTAGTAGCGGCACGACGATCACGATGTAGGGGACTGCATCGGCAGGGCGTGCGGCAAAGTTTTCAACCCGCATTTTGACCTCATGCCGGATCAGGGGATGCAACAAAGACTCGAGGCGCTGTTTTGCCGCAGGGTCGGAAAAAACCAGGTCGCGCATGCGGGTGCGGTCCAATGCGCCGTCCGCATCGAGAAATTCCCGGCCGAACTCTTCGGCTACGACACGTGCGCCGGTTTGTCCCGCGGCTGTCAGTTGATGCGCGATCTCGTCGGTATCGACGACTGCCGCACCGAGATTGCCGAGCATGTCGGCAACGCTGGTCTTGCCGCTGCCGATGCCGCCGGTAAGCGCAATGACAGGCGCCATGGCGTCACAGACTTTGCAAATAATACTTGAGCAGTTGCTCGCCCCAGAACAGCGCGCTCATGCCGCCAAGCACAAGGTAAGGACCGAACGGTATCGGCACGTCGCGCCCGTGACGCGCAAAGATCATCAGCGAGATGCCGACGATCGCCCCGACGAAAGACGATAGCAAAATGACCACCGGCACCATTTTCCAGCCGAGCCAGGCGCCGATCGCAGCGAGCAATTTGAAGTCGCCGTAGCCCATGCCGTCTTTGCCGGTAGCAAGTTTATAGGCCCAGAAAACGAGCCATAGCGACAAATAACCGACGATTGCGCCTGTCACCGCAGACTGCAGGTCGACGAACAAGCCGGCCATGTTGGCCAGCAGTCCCGTCCACACGAGCGGTAACGTAATGTCATCGGGCAGGTAGAACGTATCGAGATCGATGAACGCCAAGGCAATCAATGCCCACACGAAAACCAGCGTCGCGAGCGTATGCCAGCTAAAGCCGTAGCGCCATGCGACGTAACCGGACAACGCCGCCGTCAGCGCTTCGACAAACGGATAGCGCGGTGAAATCCCTGTGTGACAGGCCTTGCACTTGCCGCGAAGAACCAGGTAGCTCAGCAACGGCACGTTTTCGAGCGCGCTGATTGGATGCGCGCACGCGGGACAGGCCGACCGCGGTACCATGAGGTTGTAGCGCGGCACCGTCGCCAGTTCCGCGCCATTTAGTTCGGTCAATTCGTCGCGCCACTGCCGCTCGAGCATTTTCGGCAGTCGATGAATGACGACATTCAGGAAACTGCCGATGGCAAGCGACAGCATCACGACAGAGGTGACGAACAAAGCTGGAAACGCCTGGAATGCCTGAAACAGCGACATTTTAGGATTAAGAATCAAGAATCAATGATTGAGATCGCCTCAATCCTGACAACTCAATCCTGGATCCTTTCTTTCAGACTGCCTGGCCGAGTTTGAAGATCGGCAGATACATGGCGATAACCATGCCGCCAATCAGCGTGCCGAGCACCACCATGATCATCGGTTCCATCAGGCTCGAGAGTGCGTCCACGGCATCGTCAACCTCCGCTTCAAAAAAGTCGGCAACCTTGGACAACATGCCGTCAAGCGAACCGGCTTCTTCGCCGATCGCGACCATTTGCAGCACCATGTTCGGAAACATCTCGACGTTTTGCATCGACACGGTCAGGCTCGAACCGGTTGAGACTTCAGCCTGGATTTTTTTTGTGGCGAGGTAATACTCGTGATTACCGGCGGCGCCCGCGACGGAATCGAGCGCTTCCACCAGCGGCACGCCGGCTGCAAACATCGTCGCCAGGGTGCGCGTCCAGCGCGCGACGGTCGCTTTGCGCACCATGTCGCCGAATACCGGAGCGCGCAGTGCAACCTTGTCCATGAAAATCTGCACGGACTTCGAGCGCGCCCACGCGTACATGAAGCCCCACACGCCGCCGATGACCACGCCGAAGATCAGGTACCAGAACTGAACGAAGAATTCGGAAATCGCCATCACGATCAATGTCGGGCCCGGCAGGTCGGCGCCGAAACTTGAAAATACCTGTTTGAACGCCGGGATAACGAAAATCATAATGACGGCGGTGATGATGAATGCGACCACGATAATCGCCACCGGATAAAACAGCGCAGCTTTAATTTTGCCCTTGATAGCCTGAACTTTTTCTTTGTACGTCGCAAGGCGGTCGAGCAGGCTGTCGAGAATACCCGCTTGTTCGCCGGCACCGACCAGGTTGCAGAACAATGCGTCGAAATACAGCGGATGCTTTTCGAATGCCGCCTTCAGATTCGAACCGGTTTCGACTTCCGTCTTAATGTCCATCAACAGCTTTTGAACCGCGGCATTGCTGTGTCCCTTGCCGACAATATCGAAGGCCTGCAGCAGGGGCACGCCGGATTTCATCATCGTCGCAAGTTGGCGCGTGAATAGGGTGATGTCCTTGTCGCTGATACTGCCGCCGCGGCGTACGGTCTGCTTCTTGACCTTGAGCACCTTGATGCCCTGCCGGCGCA
>JAQGMI010000159.1 GCA_028292435.1 Betaproteobacteria bacterium | reverse complement strand
TGCACGCCGAGAATCGCGCTCTGTGGCGGATTAATGATCGGCGTCGACAGCATGGAGCCGAATACGCCACCGTTCGAAATCGAGAAAGTGCCGCCGGTAAGTTCTTCGATCGTCAGCTTGCCGTCCTGCGCGCGCTTGCCGAAATCCGCGATTTGTTTTTCGATATCGGCGAGCGACATGTGGTCGGCGTTGCGTATGATCGGTACGACGAGGCCGCGCGGACTGCCCACCGCGATGCCGATGTCGAAATAACCGTGATAAACGATGTCGGTTCCATCGATCGAGGCGTTCACGATCGGATAGCGCTTGAGGGCGGTAACCGCGGCCTTGACGAAAAACGACATGAAACCGAGTTTTGCGCCGTGTTCCTTCTCGAACTTGTCTTTGTAGCGGCTGCGCAGTTCCATGACCGGCTGCATGTTTACTTCGTTAAAAGTGGTCAGTATTGCGGCGGTCGATTGCGATTGCACCAGTCGCTCGGCAATGCGAGCGCGCAGACGCGACATCGGCACGCGCTGCTCGGGACGCTCGCCGAGAGCGCCCAGGTCAACGGGCGGCGCCGCCGGGCGCAATGCGGCAACGTCTGCCGGTGCGGGTGACGGAGCTTTCGCGGCTGGCGCGCTTTGCATTGCTTCGAGCACGTCGCCTTTTGTCACGCGTCCGCCGCGTCCGCTGCCGCTCAGGCTTCCTGCATCGATCTTGTTTTCGACCGCGATTTTTTGCGCTGCCGGCATTACCGGAGGGACAGCCGCCGGTTGAGCCGGCGTCGCTGCGGGCGCGCTGCTGGCGCCGGGCGCGGGCGCGGCCGCAGACGCCGCTGCGGGCTTGCCTTCGGTGTCGATGGTTGCGATCACTTCCTTGCCGACCACTGTGCCGCCATCCCCCTTGGCAATTTTGACCAGCACGCCGGAATCCGGGGCCGGCGTTTCCAGCACGACTTTATCGGTCTCGATATCGACCAGGTTCTCATCGCGCTTCACGTATTCGCCGACTTTGCGGTGCCACGACACGAGCGTCGCCTCGGCCACGGATTCCGAGAGTTGCGGCACCTTGACTTCAACTAACATGCTTTACTCCAGTTCAGACTGCGATGCTTACTGCGTGCCATCCGCGCGTGATGCCGCGCCGACCGTCAGCGCGAGGTTGACGAGTTCCTTCTGCTGTTTTTCATGCAATGATTTGTAGCCTGCCGCCGGCGTTGCCCATGAATCACGCCCCGCGTAAGTCAGCTTCTGGTGCGGCAGCAGGTGCCGCATCAGGTAGTGCTGGATGCGGTGCCATGCGCCCTGGTTGCGGGGTTCTTCCTGGCACCATACGATTTCGGTCGCGCTTTTGTACTTTTCAATCTGCGCGACAAACGCCTCGTGGGCAAACGGATAAAGCTGGGCGATGCGGATCAACGGAATATCGGCGATGCTGCGCTCGCGGCGCGCTGCGCGCAAATCGTAAAACACCTTGCCGCTGCAAAATACGACGCGCTTCACCTTCGCGGTGTCGATGCTGTCATCCCAATCCTCATTGACCGGGTTGAACTTGTCGTTCGCAAACTCCTCGAGCGGCGAAACCGATTCCTTGTGACGCAGCAGGCTCTTCGGCGAAAAAATAATCAGCGGCTTGCGATAAGGGCGCACCATCTGCCGGCGTAGCAGGTAATACATCTGCACCGGCGTCGCCGGGATGCAAACCTGCATGTTGTAATCGGCGCACATCTGGAGGAAGCGCTCGATGCGGCCGGACGAGTGCTCGGGGCCCGCGCCTTCGTAACCGTGCGGCAGCATCATCGTGAGCCCGCACATGCGGCCCCACTTGATTTCGCCCGACGTGATGAACTGGTCAATCACGACCTGCGCACCGTTGACGAAGTCGCCATATTGCGCTTCCCACACCACCAACTCGTTGGGGCCGGACGTCGCATAGCCATATTCGAATCCAAGCACCGCCTCTTCCGATAGCACCGAGTCGATGATCACAAAATCGCCCTGATTGTCGCTGATGTGCTGCAGCGGCATGAACGTGCCCTGGTCCCATTTCTCGCGGTTCTGGTCGTGCAGCACTGCATGGCGATGGAAAAACGTGCCGCGGCCGACATCCTGCCCTGAAATGCGCACCGAGTACCCTTCGTTCAACAGCGTCGCATACGCGAGGTTCTCGGCCATTCCCCAATCGAGCGGCAGTTTGCCTTCGGCCATGAGCCGCCGGTCCGCCATGATTTTCTCGACACGCGGATGCAGCTTGAAATTGGGCGGCACCTCCGCGATCTTACGGCCGAGCTGTTTGATTGTTTCGAGCGGCAGGCGCGTATCGTCGTTTTCATTCCACTTGGTGCCGACGAACGGCTTCCAGTTGACTTCAAATGGCGGCTTGTAATTCGACAATATGGTCTGGTTGGTGTGATAACCGCCGTCGAGCGCAGTGCGGTATGTCTTCACCATGTCGTCGGCTTCAGTATCGCTGACGGCGCCCTCTGCGGTCAGGCGCTCGCCGTAGAGCTTGCGCGGCGTCGGATGCTGATGGATCTTTTTATACATCAGCGGCTGCGTGACCATCGGCTCGTCCTGCTCGTTGTGGCCGAGTCGGCGATAGCAGACGAGATCGATGACCACGTCTTTCGCAAATTTCATGCGGTAGTCGAGCGCGATTTCGGTTACGAAGCACACCGCCTCGGGATCGTCGCCGTTAACGTGAAAAATCGGCACTTCGAGCATCTTCGAAACGTCCGAGCAGTAAAGCGTCGAGCGCGCATCGCGTAAGTCGGATGTCGTGAAACCGATCTGGTTGTTGATGATGATATGCACCGTGCCGCCGGTGCCAAAACCGCGCGTTTGCGCAAGGTTGAGCGTTTCCATCACGACGCCCTGACCCGCATACGAAGCATCGCCGTGAATCAGCACCGGCAGGACCTGGCTGCCTGACTTGTCGCGCCGGCGATGCTGGCGCGCGCGCACCGAACCCTCCACCACGGGGTCGACGATTTCGAGATGCGACGGATTGAATGCGAGCGACAAATGCAGCGGCCCGCCGGGCGTCATCACGTTCGAAGAAAAACCGTCGTGGTATTTGACGTCGCCCGCGAGCGTCGACTCGTCGTGCTTGCCTTCGAACTCGGCGAACAGATCTTTCGGCATTTTGCCCAGCGTGTTGACGAGCACGTTAAGCCGGCCGCGATGCGCCATGCCGATGACGAGTTCCTGGACGCCGGACGCCCCTGCCCGCTGCAATAAATTGTCGAGCAGCGGAATCAGGCTGTCGCCGCCTTCAAGCGAGAAGCGGGTTTGGCCCACATAACGGGTGTGCAGATAGCGCTCGAGCGTCTCGGCGGCGGTGAGGCGCTCGAGGATGTGTTTCTTGTAAGCGACGTCATATTGCGGCGTGGCCATCAGAGTTTCGAGCCGCTCCTGGATCCAGCGCTTCTGCGGGACGTCGGTCATGTACATGTACTCGGCGCCGATGGTGCGGCAGTACGTGTCCCGCAGCATTTGCAGGATGTCTTTCAGTTTCATGTCGCGCGGGCCGATGAGCGACCCGGTGCCGAAGACGGTATCCATGTCGGCGTCGGAGAGCCCGTAATACGCAGGGTCGAGTTCGGCGACGGCCGGCGGCTCCTGGCGCTGGAGCGGGTCAACCGCGGCAATGCGCGCGCCCTGAAAACGATAGGCGCCGATCAGCTGCAGAACGCCATACTGTTTCTCGCTGAGCTGTGAGCCTACGCCCGGGGTGGGCGCAGTGAGCGCTGCAGTGCGCGGGCTTCTTGCGAGATGCGAAAAATATTCCTGGATCGGCGTATGCGCCACGTCACGCGCGCCGTCGTCGAGTTTTTGCAGCTCGTCGAAGTAGCTACGCCAGCGCGGCTCTACGGCGGCGGGGTCTTCGAGGTAACGTTCGTACAGCGCTTCGATGAAAGGCGCGTTGGCGCCGAACAGGTATGAGTTGCCGAGCAGTTCTTGGTAAGGCATGGCGCTGCCGTTGCTTCCGTTAGACGCGCTTTGCTTACTTGCGCTTGTCGAGCGGCACGAATGCGCGCTCGGTGTGTCCTGTGTAGAGCTGGCGCGGACGTGCAATTTTCTGTTCGGGATCGCCGATCATCTCGTTCCATTGCGCAATCCAGCCGACGGTGCGTGCGACCGCAAAAAATGCAGTGAACATGCCGACCGGGATACCGAGCGCTTTATAGACGATGCCGGAGTAAAAGTCGACGTTGGGATACAGTTTGCGCGACACGAAGTACTCGTCTTCGAGCGCGATCTTTTCCAGCGCCATCGCGAGCTTGAACAGTTTGTCATCCTTGAGCCCCAATTCATCCAGCACTTCGTGGCAGGTCTTCTGGATAATCTTG
>JAQGMI010000137.1 GCA_028292435.1 Betaproteobacteria bacterium | reverse complement strand
AATGGCGCGGCAATGGGCGCGTGCCGCCAGGTCGCTCGGCAGCAGGCCGGCCTTCGGCCTCACTTCGTTCAGATACTCGGCGATGGCCAGCGTGTCCCACACCGTGATGCCTTCGTGCGTCAGGCTCGGCACCAGGATCGACGGCGACAGCAGCAGGATCTCCTTGCGCGCCGACGCGTCGTCGACCTCGACCATCTTCTCCTCGAACTCGAGCTTGGCGAACTTCGCCAGCAACCAGCCGCGCAACGACCACGACGAATAATTCTTGCTGCTGATGGTAAGCGTGGCTTTACTCATTGATGCAGTCCTCACGATTGGATGTTTGCAGTGCCTTTCACCATTGGCACGCATATTGCGTGCCTGAATGCATCTGACTTCATGGGCTGAATGAATGATCTATCGGGCCTATCAAGCGTATGCAGACGGTATGACCCCGATGCGCGGCATTGCGCGCTCCGTGGTCGCGGCATGCGACAAAGCACATCCATTAGTGGGCGAGCACCATTCGGTGCGCCGGGTAGCGGCGGCCAACGAACTGTTAGCGCTTGCACGATTAACGCACGAGCGTCCCGATTTCGGCATCGAATTGGTGCAGTCGGGCGAACGCGAAGTTGCCGTCAGCGAAGAGGTTGTTGACCGCACACCGTTTTGCGATCTGCTGCATTTCAAAAAAGACCGCACGAAGCCGCAGCCGCGCGTGCTGCTGGTGGCGCCGATGTCGGGCCACTTCACGACGCTGTTGCGCGGCACGGTGCATACGCTGCTGCGCGATCATGACGTGTATCTGACCGACTGGCTAAATGTGCGTGATGTCTCGTTGATACACGGCCAGTTCGACCTCGACGATTTCATCGAGCACCTGGTGAAATTTCTTGAATTTCTCGGGCCCGGTGCGCACCTGGTCGCTGTGTGCCAGCCAACCGTGGCAGCGCTTGCGGCCGTTGCGCTGATGGCCGCCGACGGCAATCCCGCGCAGCCGGCGACCATGACACTGATGGCGGGTCCGATGGATACGCGCGTCAATCCGACCAAGGTCAACGAACTCGCGAGCAGCAAACCGATCGGCTGGTTCGAAAGCAACCTGATCGACACGGTGCCCGTTCGCTATCCGGGCTGGCTGCGGCGCGTGTATCCGGGATTTATCCAGCTCGCTGCCTTCATGAGCATGAATCCCGATCGTCACGCCAAGGCGTTTGCCGATCTCTATCACTATCTGGCAGACGGCGACATGGACAAAGCCGAGCCGATTCTGACTTTCTATCATGAGTATTTTGCGATGATGGATCTGCCCGCCGAGTTTTACCTGCAGACGATTGCCGCCGTTTTTCAACAGCATCTGCTGCCGCTCGGCAAATTCACTTCGCGCGGGCGGCTGGTTGAGCCGCGTGCCATCCGCCGCACGGCGCTGCTCACGGTCGAAGGCGAGAAGGACGATATCTGCGCGGTGGGTCAAACGCTCGCAGCCCACGATATGTGCAGCGGCATCCGGCCGTATATGAAAGAACACCACATGCAGCCGGGCGTCGGCCATTACGGCGTATTTAACGGGCGGCGCTGGGATACGCAGATTTATCCGCGCCTGCAGCAATTCATTTACTCGCACGATAGCGGCGTCGTCGCGCGATAACGCTTTTCGAACGCAGGTTCGAAATAACTTCATGGAGGTTGTCATGCTCGACAAAACGCGCACCACGTTCTCGCACGTAAAACCCGGCGACACCGCGTTTCGCACTGACGGGCTGCGCGATTTTTTCAGATACCGGGATCTCGGCATCACCGAAGCAACGAACGGTAAAGTCATCGCGCAGCTGGTGCAGGCGAATGCCGCGCCGGAAAAAGGCACCGGCTGGCATTTTCACGGCGCCGAATTTCATATGGTCCTGATGTTGAAGGGCTGGGCGAAATTCATGTATGAAGACAAGGAGACGCTCGTCTCGGCGGGTGACTGCGTGCACCAGCGGCCCGGTATCGTGCATTACCTGTTCGATTACTCGCCGGACATGGAATACCTCGAAGTGGTTAGTCCTGCCGACTTTTCGACCACCGACACGACGGGCCCGTGCGCGGTGCCGGCACCGAAGCCGTGGTGAAAGGCAAGACGGCACTCATCACCGGGTCGACGAGCGGCATCGGACTGGGTATCGCGCTGGCCATGGCCGCCGACGGTGCGAATGTCGTACTCAACGGCATGGGAGCGCCCGTCGACATCGAGGTATTGCTGCTCGCGGCACAGCCGACGCGTCAGTTCGTGACAGTCGCCCAAGTCGCCGCACTCGCGATCTATCTTGCAAGCGACGCCGGGGCATCAATCACCGGCGCCATCATGCCCATCGACGGTGGATGGACCGCACAGTGATTCAAATCAACGCAGCGCTTTGAGCCCGCAATGACTATGCAGTAACCTCTCGTCCACTGACCGGAGGAGCGTAGAGCGGATGAAATTACCAGGGCAGAGTGTCGCAGTTCTGATTTGCGCGTTGGCGGGCACGTCAGCCATCGCCGCGGATTATCCCGTGCGTTCAATTCGCTACATCGTGCCGCAAGGCGCCGGCGGTTCATCGGACACGCTTGCGCGCCTCGTCACGCAGAAACTCGGTGAAAGTCTAGGCCAGCAGGTTGTCACCGACAATCGTCCCGGCGCGACCGGCAACATCGGTACCGAAATCGCGGCGCGTGCGGCGCCCGATGGCTACACGCTGCTGCAGGTTGCGACTTCGCATGCAACGAATCCGGCGCTTTCGGTCAAGATGCCGTTCGATCCGATCCGCGATTTCACGCCGATCACGCTGCTGTCGCAGTCGCCGAATTTGTGGATTGTCCATCCCTCGCTGCCGGTGAAAAATATGCGCGAACTGGTTGCGCTCGCGAAAACGCGGCCGGGCGAAATCAATTATTCATCGTCGGGCACCGGCTCGTCGCAGCACCTCGCGGGCGAACTTTTAAAGTCGCTGGCGCACATCGACATCGTGCACATTCCGTACAAAGGCAGTCCGCCTGCCTTGATCGATTTGCTTGGCGGACGCGTTGTGCTGATGTGCTCGACCATTGCGCCGGCGATGCCGCTGGTCAAGGCGGGCAAGGTTCGTGCGCTCGCGGTCACGAGTTCAAAGCGCTCAGCGGCGGCGCCCGAGATTCCGACGGTGGCTGAAAGCGGGCTCGCGGGTTATGAAGCGACCGCGTGGCAAGGCGTGCTCGCACCCGCGGGGACTTCGCGCGACATCATCGTCAGACTCAACGCCGAAATCGTGCGGGTCGTGCAGCAGCCGGACGTGCGCAAGCAGCTCGCCGAGCAGGGCTACGAGCCGGCCGGCAATTCACCCGAGCAGTTCGCCGATTACATAAAGACGGAAATCGCGAAGTGGTCGCGCGTGATCAAGGCGGCAGGATTGAAGGCGGAGTAGCGCGGCGTGCATAAGATAATCCGATTCGCCGCCGTCTTGTCGCTGATACTGTTCGGCGCAGTACCGGCTATCGCGGCCGATCAATCGATGAGTCGCGAGCAGGCCTTACGTGCATTGACGAGCAGCGATCCAGTTGCAAGACGCGCGGGCGCTGCACAGCTCGGCGAAACAGGGCGCATGGCCGACGTGGATGCGCTCGTCAAAGCATTAAGAGATCGGGACGGCGAAACGCGCACGATCGCCGAAGCCGCGCTGTGGGACGTCTGGGGCCGATCGGGCGATAAGGACATCGACGCGCTTTACCAGAAAGGCCTCGCGCTCATGAATTTCGGCGCGGCCGGTGATGCGATCAAAATCTTTACGCTGATTATCAATCGTAAGCCCGAATTTGCCGAAGGCTGGAATAAGCGCGCGACGATTTATTATTCGCTCGGCGAATATGAGAAGTCGCTGCGCGATTGCGATGAGGTGATCAAGCGCAATCCGCAGCATTTTGGCGCACTGTCGGGCTACGGACTCATCTACGTGCAACTCGATCAGTTTGAGCGGGCAATCGAGTATTTCAAACGCGCATTAAGCGTCAATCCGAACATGCCGGGTGTCGCCCAGAATATCGAGCTCATCGAGCAACAGCTGAAAGCCAGGCGCAAGAATTTTATCTGAAGCGGTCGCTAGCCGGCTTTGATCGCGGCTTCTTGTTCGAAGGCGCGATCGGCATCGATTGCCTCGAGCGCCGCGAGTTCGTCAAAAGTTGCCGGCGCTGTTCGCGTCGCGCCTGCCGCATCGAATTTAAACCCCGTGCGTTGAACGACTTCATCGACACTCGAAGCGGGATGCCACGATTCAAGCGCGAGACGGCCATTGCGCCGCTGGAACACGGCGATCGGCGTGATGAGCGCGGCGAGGTTGCCGGCGGCCGTCACAAAATCGAGTTTTTCGACGAGCGAGCGCGGGCTGTGCTCGGTGCGCCAGGTCACGATGCGCTTCGCCGTCGGCAGCATGACCGCCGCGCCGCCGCCGCCGGGCAGTCGCACTTTCGGTTCGTGCCATGAGCCGATGACGGAAACGTTGGTGCGGCCTTCGGCGTCGATTTGTGCGCAACCGAGGTAAGCGAGGTCCATACCGCCGCGCGCGCACAGGTCGTAAAAATCCTGATTCGCGAAAATCGCCGCCGAACCCGCGACGATGGCCGGATCGCTGCTCGAGTGCGGAATTTTCGTGGGCTGCGGCTCGACACCGCCGGCGACGTTGATGTACGTGAAATGAAAATCATATGCGCGCTTGGCGAGCAGGCAGGCGAGCATCGGCAGTGTCGAATTGACGCCGCTGAACGTCACCTCATTCGCGCGAATCTGCCGCGCGAGATTAATGACGATATAAGAGAAGGGCGACCAGTGTGGTTGCGACTTGTCGGCGTTCATCTGCGTTGATCGGCCGTAACGTTTTGCTGTGCCGCTTCCGGCGCCTCCGCCAGGTGCGCTTCAAGCACACCGGAGGCGTCCTGCATATAACGTTCGACCGCCGGGTAATCGATTTCATACAGCGGATGCATCGAGCCGGGCCAGCCGCCGTTCGGCACGATTGCAACCGCTTCGACCATAAAGCCCGGCACCAGTGTGAGTTCGGGTTGCAGACGCAGCACGTCGGTCGGCACGAGGCGTTCGGCGGTGATCAGCACGCGCTTTGCCGCGCGTGTCGTCGGGTGGTCCCAGAACGGCGTGCCGTACACGCGCGCATTGCCGAGTTCGTCGACTTCATTGACGTGAATCACCGCAACGTCCGGGCGAATCGCGGGAATGACATAGACTTCTTTGCCGCTGTAAGGATCTTTGACGGTTTGCCAGCCGTTAATCTCGGCGAGATCGCTGCCGAACACGCCGGCGACCGGTTGAAACGGGATCCCGTAAGAGGCTGCACGCAGCCCCGAGACGAGGGTCATTCAAGCGTGTTCTTCAAACCTCGCTTCTTTGCGCTCGATCGCTTGCCGGAACCAGCGCGCGAGCCCGAAGTTGCCTTCCATCGCGACGATGCCGGCGCGCACTTTGGCGACGGCGCCCGAGCGGCACAAAAGATCGACGTCATAACCGGGCGATGGCTTGATGATCTCGAGATTGCGCTTGTGTTGCCGCACGAGTTCGCGCATGAAGGCAAACGGACCGCGATGCAGAAAACTGCCGCCGACCGCGATCGATGTGCCATCGTCGATACGCGCGGCCAGTTCGGTGAGCGTGACGACCTTGTTCGGAGCGGACGCGATCATGCTCGGTTCTCCTCGGTTGAACTGCGTACTCCTCGGTTGAGTTCATCATAGCACCGGCGCGCGATTCTCCGCCTGATGCGATAATGTGCGTTCGATGCCGGGATCCAGACAAAAAAACATTCAGCACCCGCGCGCACGAGTCATCCTCGCAACGGCTGCGATGCTGTGCGCGCCAAACGCGCTTTTCGCTGCATGGCCGGAAAAACCGATTCGCATGATCGTTGCGGTACCACCGGCCGGTCCGGCCGATACCTTGTCCCGTCTCATCTCTCCGAAGCTGTCAGAAGCGCTCGGCCAGACCATCGTGATCGACAATCGGCCCGGTGCTAACGGCAACCTCGCCTATGAGATGACCGCGCGCGCCGTTCCCGACGGCTATACCATTACCGCCGTGGCGGCCGGCGTCGCAATCAATCCGAGTCTTTATCGCGACGTGAAGTTCGATCCGGTCAAGGATTTTGCCGCGATCACTCA
Source organism: Betaproteobacteria bacterium (assembly GCA_028292435.1). Classification (GTDB taxonomy): domain Bacteria; phylum Pseudomonadota; class Gammaproteobacteria; order Burkholderiales; family SG8-41; genus PALSA-1004. The sequence continues at coordinate 44,139 of JAQGMI010000137.1, read as the reverse complement.
AGGCATATCAGTACCGAATATTCTTGTCGTGCATCCGGCGGTGAACGCTGCGTCGGTCAAGGAACTGATCGCGCTTGCCAAATCGCGTTCCGGCCAGCTCGTGTTCGCCTCGGCGGGAAATGGCACTTCGGGCCATCTCGCGCTTGAGCAATTTAAAATTTTGTCGGGCATCGACGTCGTGCATGTTCCCTATAAAGGCGGCGGGCCGGCGTTGACTGAATTGCTCGGCGGCCAGGTCCAGGCGCTGTTCAGCATCGCGCTGGTCGCCATGCCGCAAGTAAAAGCGGGCAGGATCCGCGCGCTCGCGATTACGAGCGCGAAGCGTTCGGCCGTCGTCCCGGAGTTGCCGACGGTGGCCGAATCCGGCTTTCCGGGTTTCGAATGCGTGGGGTGGTTCGGCTGGATCGCGCCGGCGCGCGTGCCGCCGGAAATCGTCGCGCGGCTTAATCGCGAGATCGTGCGCATACTAAAATTGCCCGAGATGCACGATCGGCTGCTCGCGCTCGGCGCTGATCCCGTCCCGAATTCGCCGCAGGAATTTGCGGCGTTCATCAAGAGCGAGCACGCCAAGTGGGCGGGCGTGATCAAGCAGGCCAGGATACGGTCGGATTAAACAGGAGCAGGCGGCATGGCAAAGGCAAAGCAGAAAACGAAAGCGACAACCAAAAGCGGCTCGCGGGCAAAGGAAAAACCGCGCGCGAAGGGCATCCGCAAGGTCGGTTACGTCGACGTGCAGAACCACGGCCACGCGGGCCTCAATTCGGTGCATTGGCATGACTGCGCCGGCGGCGGTCAGGTGGTGGTGCAGAACAAGGTTGCGTACGTCGGCAACATGCGCAATCCGCTCGGCACGCAGATCATCGACGTGAAAGATCCGAAAAAGCCGAAGCTGCTCGCCGAGTTGACCATGCCGCAGGGCACGCATTCACACAAGGTGCGCGTGCACGGCGACTTGATGCTCGTGAATCGCGAGGCACTCGCCGCGCATTCGCTGCAGGGCGAAGTGCCGCCGGAGGGCTACAACGGCGGCTTGGGAATCTACGACATCTCAAAGCCAGGCCAACCGAAACTGATCACCGAATGGAAGGCGAGCCTGGGTCCCGGCGCGAGTTACGCGCGCGGCGTACATCGCTTCGACTTCGATGGCCGCTATGCGTACATCTCACCGACGGTCGATGGTTACATCGGCAACATCGTGATGATTCTCGATCTCAAGAATCCGGCAAAGCCCGAAGAAGTCGGCCGCTGGTGGATGCCGGGACAATGGGTGGCCGGCGGCGAGACGCCGACGTGGAAAAATGACGCGCATAAGTGCCATCATCCCCTGCGCTACGGCAACCGCCTCTACACGAGCTATTGGCAGGGCGGGCTGGTGATTCTGGACATCGACGACATGACGAAACCGAAATTCGTTTCCGGTCTCGACTGGAGCCCGCCATTTCCGTGGCCCACTCACACGGCGCTGCGCATCCCGTTCAAAATCAAGCAGCGCGATTTCATGCTGGTCTCCGACGAGGACGTATTCCGTCAACCCGAAATGCCGCCCTATCCGGCATCGTTTTTGTGGATGGTGGATGTCACGGATGAAAAACATCCGCAGCCGATTTCGACTTTCCAGATTGAGGACATGCCCGACACGCCGCAGCCGCGCATGACGGGGTGTCATCAGCCGTGCGAAATCGTCACCGGCACGGAAATCCCGGTCGCGTGGTTTGCTTACGGCCTGCGCGTCATCGACATTGCAAACCCGCACGCGTTGAAGGAGGCCGCCTATTACATGCCCGATGTGCCGCCCGGGTCCGAACGCGTGCAAAGCAATGACGTCACGGTCGACGATCGCGGACTGATTTATCTGCTCGACCGCGTGCGCGGTCTTTCCATCCTGGAACGCATATGAGTACACCCAAGCGCAAAGTCAAAATGGCAGTGCAGGCGCCGAGCTTCCGGCCGACCGTCGCCGGCAATCATTACGCCGTGGCGACCGGGCACTACCTCGCGACCGCGGCCGCGATGCGCATCCTCGACGGCGGCGGCAATGCAATCGATGCGGGCGTCACTGCCGCAATGGCGCTGCCGATGCTGCAGCCCGACATGGTGAGTTTTGCCGGCGTCGCGCCGACGCTCATCTATCTGAAAAAAGAAAACCGCGTCATCAGCCTTGCAGGTCTCGGCTACTGGCCGGCGGCGACGGACATCAATCGTCTGATTAAAGAAGGCAACGGAGAGCATGTGCCCGAAGGTCTGCTGCGCACGGTGATGCCGGCCGCACCCGCGACGCATATCGAAGCGCTGCGCCGTTACGGCACGATTTCATTCGAGCAGGCGGCGACCGCGGCCATGGAAATTGCGCGCGACGGCTTTGCCGTCTATCCGCTGCTCGCGAGCAATATCGAATTCGTGGCCGAACAGTTCGCGCGCTGGCCCGATAATGCGCGCGTGTATTTGCCGGGCGGCAAGCCGCCGCAAGTTGGCGATGTGTTGAAGCAGGAAGATCTCGGGCGCACGATTTTTCGCATGATAGAAGCGGAACGCGCGGCGCGCGGCGATCGCGCATCTAAGTTGCGGGCGGTGCATGATTATTTTTATCGCGGCGCGATCGCAGACACCATTGCGGATTATCACAAGCGCAACAACGGTTTCGTGACGAAGGACGATCTCGCCGGATTCGAAGTGCCGGTCGAGGAGAGCATTCGCGTCAACTATCGCGGCTTCGAAGTGCATAGCTGCGACGTGTGGTGTCAGGGCGTGGTGCTGCTCGAGGCGCTGAAAATCCTTGAAGGCTACGACTTGAAGGCGCTCGGCCACAATTCGATTGCATATCTGCACGTGATCGATCAGGCGCTCAATCTCGCGTTCGCCGACCGCGAGGCGTATTCGGGCGATCCGAAGTTCGTCAACGTGCCGCGTGCGGGCATGCTGGCGGATGCGTATGCCGCCAGGCAACGCGAACGCGTCAACATGCAACGCGCGTTTCCGACGCTGCCAGACCCGGGTTACCCCGACGGTGCGCCGGCGCCGTATCTGCTGCACGAGCGCGCCAAAGGTGAAGAACGTGGTGTAGAGCGCGCTCTGCAGCCGGGCACGATTTACGGCTGCGTGATCGATCGCGAAGGCAACGGTTATTCGGCGACGCTTTCCGATCCGCAGTACGACACGCCGGTGATTCCCGGTTTGGGTTTCGCGGTATCGGGACGCGGATGCCAGTCGCGTTTGACGCCGGGACATCCGAGCGTCGTCGCGCCGAGCAAGCGGCCGCGTCTGACGCCGAATCCGTCGCTGGCGTTTCGCGACGGCAAGTTGTTCATGGCATTCGGCACGCCGGGCGGGGATGTGCAATCGCAGGCGATGCTGCAGGTATTTTTGAACATTGCCGAATTCAACATGCCGGTGCAGCAGGCGATCGAAGTGTCGCGGATTTCGAGTTCGAGTTTTCCGAACTCGTTTGCGCCGCACGGTTACCTGCCGGGCCGGCTCAACGTGGAGAACACTTTGCCGCAAGCAACCGTCGACGCGTTACGGTCACTGGGCCATGACATCGATGTATGGCCGCAGTTTCCCGGCCAGAATGGCGGCGTGTGCGCGATCATGCAGCATCCGGTGACGGGCCAGCGTCACGCCGGCGCGGACCCGCGGCGCGAAGCGTACGCCGCAGCATGGTAATCCAGCGTGCGGCAATGGCCGCGATCGTTCTTGCCTCCGGTGTGCTCGCGCATGCCGCGGAATATCCGCAGCGTCCCATCCGGCTCATCGTGCCGTTCGCAGCGGGCGGTGGGCTCGAAATAACGGCGCGTACGATCGGCCAGAAACTGACCGAGAAACGCGGTCAATCGGTTGTGATCGACAATCGTCCCGGCGCGGCAACCATCGTGGGCAGCGACATCGCGTCGAAGTCGAATCCTGACGGCTATACGCTGCTCATGATGACGACGTCGTTTGCGATTAATCCAAGCCTGTACGGCAAGCTCCCGTACGATCCGCTGCGCGACTTCGCGCCGATCTCGCAGATAGTGAGCGTGCCGAACATACTGGTGGTCAATCCATCGATTCCCGCGCATTCGGTGCGCGAGTTGATCGTCCTGGCCAAAGCGAAACCCGGTCAGTTGAATTACGCATCGGCGGGCGCGGGCACTTCGCCGCACCTCGCTGCCGAGTTGTTCAAAAGCATGGCGGGCATCGATATGACGCATATTCCTTATAAGGGCGTCCCGCCGGCGGTTACCGATGTGATCGCGGGCCGCGTAACGATGCTGGTAACCACGACGATTTCAGCGGGCCCTCATGTCAAATCCGGCAGGTTGCGCGCACTCGCGGTCACCAGCGCCAAGCGGCTCTCCGCGATGCCGGACGTGCCCGCGATCGCCGAAACGGTGCCAGGTTACGAAGCCGACGCATTTCAGGCGATGGCGGCGCCCGCCGGCGTTCCAAAGGAAATCATTCGGCAGCTGGCCGACGACATCGCGGCCATCATCAAGTTGCCCGATGTGCGCGAGCGCATCACCGCGGACGGCGCGGAGCCGATAGGCAGCACGCCCGAGGCGTTCGCGGTTTTCCTCAAAAAGGAAATGCTAAAATGGGGAAAAGTCGTCAAAGAATCGGGTGCGCGGCCGGATTGAACGCGTAGCGCCTCGACTTCAGTCGGAACATCTCTAACGCAGCAAGCTGCGTCCGCGCGATCGCAACAACTTACCGGGAGTGAAAGAACATGGCCTCTGGCGTATTCGATGACGCATTGATCAAGCATCTGTGGTCGACAGATGAATTCAGGCAGATTTTTAACGACACCAGCCGGATCCAGAAATGGTATGACTTTGAGGCGGCGCTCGCGTTAGAGCAGGCTGAACTCGGCATCATTCCGCGCGCGGCGGCGACAGAGATCGCCGCTAAATCGAACATCGCGAACGTCGATGTCGAAAAAATCGCTGCAGAGATCCGCCGCATCAAGCACCCGCTCGTTCCCGCGTTGAAAGCTGTGCAGGATTTGTGCAAGCCGGAAAATGGCGAGTTCATCCACTACGGGCCGACGACGCAGGACGTGCTTGATACCGGCACTGTGCTGCAGATCAAGGACGCGCACGCGCTGTATCTGCGCGAGATCAAGGCGATCGGCCGCGAACTGTATCGTCTCGCCGAAAAATATCGCGACACACCGATGGTCGGCCGCACGCATGGCGTGCAGGCGCTGCCGATAACGTTCGGACATAAAGCTGCAATCTGGCTTTCGGAGATGGGACGTCATTACGAGCGCTTGCGCCAGCTCGAGCCTCGCATGTTTGTCGGCGGCATGGTCGGCGCAGTCGGCACGCAGGCTTCTTACGGACCAAAAGCCAAGGCGCTCGAGCAAGGCCTCATGAAGCGGCTCGGGCTCGGCGTTGCCGACATCAACTGGCAGCCTGCGCGCGATCGCTTCGGCGAATACGTATGCGTGCTTGGCCTGATCGGCGCGACGCTCGGCAAGATCGCGAACCAGATCTACATGCTCGAGCACAACGAGATCGACGAGCTGCTCGAGCCGTTCAGCGAAGGCAAGGTCGGCTCCTCGACGATGCCGCATAAGCGCAATCCAAGTACCTGCGAAGCAGTGATGGGCGTGTCGCGCGCCATCAAGTACAACGTCGCATTGATGCTTGAATCGATGGTCATCGACCATGAACGCGACGGCGCGGCATGGCGCTCTGAATGGCGCGCGCTGCCCGAGTCGTGCCTGATGGCGGGCGGCATGTTGTCGACCATGAAATACGTGTTGACGGGTCTGGTCGTCAACGTCGACAAAATGCGCAGCAATCTCGACCTGCTCGGGGGCTTCCTGTTGTCCGAGCGCGTGATGTTCGTACTGTCCGGCAAGGTCGGCAAGCAGACGGCGCACGAACTCGTTTACGAAATCTCGATGCACGGGCTCGAGCACGGCATCAGCTTCGACAAGGCGCTGCTCGCGGACAAACGCGTACGCGACGCAATCAGCGAAAAGGAACTGCGCGAGGCGCTCGATCCGACGACCTACGTCGGCCGCGCGCCGGAAATTGTCGACGAAGTGCTCGCGCAGGCGAAGGCGAACGGCTGGCTGAATTGAAAAGCGACCTGAGAAGAGCAACTTGAAATGAACATTACGATTCTCGACGACTACCACGACACGATTCGCACGCTGCCGTGCTTTGCCAAACTCGCCGGCCACAACGTCACGATCTGGAACGATCACACCAAGGATGTCGACAAGCTCGCCGAGCGGTTGAAGGATACCGAAGCGCTGGTGCTGATTCGCGAGCGCACGCCGATCCGCGCGCCGCTGATCAAGCAACTGAAGAAATTGAAAGTCGTCAGCCAGCGCAGCGTTTATCCGCATATCGACCTCGATGCGCTGACTCAGCAGGGCATCATTCTGTCGTCGAGTCAGCATCCGGGGCGGCCGTCGTACGGCACGGCCGAGTTGACATGGGGCCTCGTGCTCGCCTCGTTGCGGCAGATTCCGAAACAGATGGCGGCGTTGAGAGCGGGCAAGTGGCAGGTTGACGTCGGCTACGGCATCCGCGGCAAAACGTTGGGCATCTACGGTTATGGCCGCATCGGCAGCGTCGTTGCCGGTTTCGGCAAAGCGTTCGGTATGAAGGTGCTGGTATGGGCACGCGAATCGTCGCTGGCGACCGCACGGGCGGATGGCTATAGCGCCGCCGGCAGCAAGGAGCAGTTCTTCGAGGAAGCCGATGTGATTTCGCTGCATATGCGACTGGTCGATGCGACCCGCGGCATCGTGACGGCCGCGGATCTCGCGCGGATGAAACCGAGTGCATTGATCGTGAATACGAGCCGCGCCGGACTGATTGCGCCGGGCGCGCTGGTTGCTGCGCTGAAAGCGGGGCGCCCGGGCATGGCGGCGGTCGATGTCTACGAAGAAGAGCCGCTGATCGACACGACGCATCCCTTGTTAAACATGGACAACGTCGTGTGCACGCCGCACATCGGATACGTCGGCCGCGATGAATTTGAAATCCAGTTCACCGATATCTTTGATCAGATACTTGCGTATGCGGCTGGCAAGCCGATCAACGTGATCAATCCCGAAGTGCTCGAAGCGAAAAAATAACCGGCGCGTCCGGACGGAGAAGAGATGAATACATTGTTAAAAGTTGCGATTACGCTGGCATGCTCGCTACTCGCTGCCGGGACGATGGCGCAATCGGCTAAAGATTATCCAGACAAAGCGGTGCGCTGGGTCGTGCCATTTACGCCGGGCGCCTCGAATGACGTGATCGCGCGGCTGATCTCCACGAAGCTGCTCGACACTTGGGGCCAGCAGTTCATTATCGACAATCGCCCCGGTGCGGGCGGTTTGATCGGCGCCGATACGGTGGCGAAAGCGGCGCCCGACGGCTACACGCTGTTGCTCTCGAACCCCGGCCCGAACGTGAACAGTCCACTCTTGAATAAAAGATCACCGTATAAGGTGGACGATTTCGCGCCGGTGATTTTCTTCGGTTATGCGCCTCTGCTGATTCTCGCCAATCCGGCGCTGCCGGTGCGCAATCCGAAAGAACTGCTCGAGTACGTGAAAGCCAATCAGAACAAGGTCAACTGGGGATCGTCGGGCACCGGCAGCAGTCTGCATATCGGACTTGCGGTGTTCCAGGCCGCCACTGGAGTAAAAGTTACACATATTCCCTATAAAGGGTCGGCGCCGGCGATTACCGATTTGATCGGCGGCCAGATTCAGTTCATGCACACGACCACCGTGTCGGCGGAGACCCAGATTAAAGCCGGGCGCGTGCGCGTCGTTGCACTTGCGAGCGCCAAGCGGCAGGCACTGTTGCCCGACGTGCCGACACTCGCGGAAGCGGGCATCAAGGATGCCGAGGCGATTGTCTGGTTCGGCATGGCCGCGCCGGCGAAGACGCCGCGCGCGATCATCGACAAGTTGAATGCCGAATCGAACCGGATTTTGCAGATGCCCGACGTCAAGCGCCGGCTCGATGAGCTCGGCCTCGAAGTGCAGGGCGGCACACCGGAGCAGTTCGCTGCGTTTGTAAAAAAGGAAGCGAATCGCCTGGAGAAGCTGATCAAGGACGGCGCGTTGACGAAAGAATAGTTCCGGCCTGCCGCAGGAACCGCGCCGCCCCGATGCTGTCATAACGCACTCCCCGGAGTGCAAAGGCAGCCCATGTATATCGGCGGTGCGAGTCTTTATCAAGAACAAGAAAACGAGCATCGCGTGGCCTCGGGACGGTTGCGCAATTCCGCCGCCAGCCTGTTTCAACCGGGGCGCAACTGCAGCGCTGTCGCCCGTGCGTCCCGTGCCAGCCTGCTGATTGACGGCGACGCATACTTCAAAGCGTTTACCCGGGCAGCCGAACGTGCCCGGCATTCCATCATCATATTGGCATGGGATTTCGACAGCCGCACGCGGCTGCATGGCGATGACGACGGAAAGTTTACCGAACTCGGCGCGTTTCTGACGCATCTCGTCAAACGCCGGCGCTCGCTCAACGTCTATGTGCTCGATTGGGATTATCCGATGGTATTCGGCACCGATCGTGAGTTCCCGCCGATATACGGGCTCGGCTGGAAGCCGCACCGGCGCATTCATATCCGCTACGACAACACGCATCCGACCGGCGGATCGCACCACCAGAAGATCGTTGTCATCGACGACGGGGTCGCATTTTCCGGCGGCCTCGACCTGACGAGCCGGCGCTGGGACACTTGCGATCATCTGGGCAGCAATCCCAAACGGTTGGCCAACGATGCGCAATATCCGCCGTTTCACGACACCATGGCGGCAGTCGATGGCGAGGCGGCGCGCGCGCTGGCAGGAATCGCGCGCGAGCGCTGGGCGCTCGCGACGGGGAAACCGATACCGGCAGTGAACGAAAATTACGACGCATGGCCCGACGCGCTCACGCCCGATTTGACGAATGTCGTCGTCGCCGTTTCGCGAACAGTGCCGGAAGGCGAGGGGCGCAAGGAAATTCGCGAAATAGAAGCGTTGTATCTCGACATGATTGCGCGCGCGCAGCGCCATATTTACATCGAGAACCAGTATTTCACCGCCGATCGCCTCGGCAACGCGCTTGAAAAGCGCCTCGCGGAAAACGACGGTCCTGAAATCGTGGTGGTGTTGCGGCGCCTGAGCCACGGCTGGCTCGAGGAATACACGATGCATGTACTCAGGACTCGCCTCATACAAAGGTTGAAAGCGGTCGACCGGCATGGCCGCTTCCATGTTTATTATCCGCACACGCCCGGCTTGCAGGACGGCACGTGTATCGATGTGCATTCCAAGCTGATGATCGCCGACGATGAATGGCTGCGCATCGGCTCGGCGAATTTTTGCAACCGCTCGATGGGCCTCGATACGGAATGCGATCTCACGTTCGAAGCGCGCGGCGACATGCGCGTCGCCGCAGTCGTGCGCGAGTTTCGCGAGCGCTTGCTGGCCGAGCATCTGGGGGTCGAACCGCAGCGCATGCGCGCCGAAATCGCGCGCGCCGGTTCTCTCCATGCCGCGATCGCTGCATTGCAAAGCGCCGAGCGCACGCTCAAAAATTTCGACGATATGGTGCAATGGCCGGAGGCGCTGGTCAGCGTGCTTGCGGTCGCCGATCCGGAACGCCCGGTGTCGCTCGACAAGCTGGTGCGCGAATTCGGCGCGACATCGGGGAGCCAGCGCTCAGGCGTGGCATGGCGCAAAGTGCTTGTCTTCCTGTGCGTGCTGGCCGCGCTCGCTGCGATCTGGCGCTTTACGCCGCTCGCCGAATTCGCGACTGCGGACCGGATCACGCAATGGGCGCGCGATTTTTCGACCAGCCCGTGGGCGCCTGTCGTTGTGCTTGCAGCGTACACGCCGGCGAGCCTCATCATGTTTCCACGCCCGTTGATCACGCTTTTCGCGGTGCTCGTGTTCGGGCCGTGGCAGGGTTTTGCTTATGCATTGACCGGTATCCTGCTCGCGGCACTCGCCACGTACTTTGCGGGACGTCTGCTCGATCGCGCGACGGTGCGCAGGCTGGCCGGCCCGAAGCTGAATCGCGTGAGCGAAAAACTTTCTGCACGCGGCCTGCTCGCGATGACTGCGGTTCGCCTCGTTCCGGTCGCGCCGTTTTTCGTGGTCAACATGATCGCGGGCGCGATACGAATCAAGCTGTGGCACTTTTTGGCTGGAACGGCGATCGGCATGCTGCCCGGCACGCTTGCTGCGACCGTGTTCGCGGATCAGCTCGAAACCGCGTTGCGCCGTCCGGGCGACGTCAATCTCTGGCTCATAGGCGGCATCGTGCTGTTCATGGCTGCTGCCATCGTTTTCGTACGCAAGGCGGTATTCACGGATCAGCCGCAAACGACCAAGGCGCTTGCCGCCGCCCGCCTTTAGCGAGCGCGCTGCGGGCGACGGCCTCTTGCTATAATTCGCGCGCAGCAAAAACATAAGAATGGCGGCCGTACTGCGGCCGCCAATACCGAGGAGCCATATCATGCAAGAAATTGTTGCGGCCACCTGCCGCGCTGTGGGTGTATTGTTGTTTGCATCGGCGGCGACGCCGGCACTGGCGCAAAACTATCCGGTTAAGCCGATACGGCTTATCGTCGCATTTCCGCCCGGCGGATCGACGGACATCATTGCGCGCGTCGTCGGCCAGAAACTCGGCGAGCGGCTCGGCCAGCAGGTGGTCATCGACAACCGCGGCGGCGCCGGCGGCACGATCGGCACGGAAATCGCGGCGCGCGCCAATCCCGATGGTTATACGCTGACGATGGGTACAACGAGCACGCATGTGATTGCGGCAGGCGCTTATGCCAATCTCCAATACAACCCGATCAAGGATTTCGAGCCGCTGACCCTGGTGGCGACGACGCCGTACCTGCTGGTCGTGAACCCGGCAGTGAAAGCCAGCACGCTCAAGGAATTCATTGCGCTGGCCAAGTCGCAACCCGGCAAGCTCAATTACGCTTCGGCGGGCACCGGCACGACGACACAGCTCGCAATGGAAATGCTGAAGACCGCCGCCGGCATTGACCTTGTGCACGTGCCGTACAACGGCAATGGCCCCGCCAACACCGCAACGCTCGGCGGGCAGGTGCAGGCCTTGTTCGGCAGCATGCCCGCCGTGCTTACCCAGGCGAAGGCAGGGCGCCTGCGTCCACTCGCCGTCGGCACGCCGAAACGCTCGCCGTCGCTGCCTGATGTGCCTTCGGTTGCGGAATCGGGCTTCCCCGGTTTCGATGCGTCGCTATGGCTCGGTTTCTTCGCGCCGAAAGGTACGCCCGCGCCGATCCTCAAACGATTGCAGGCGGAGTTAACCGCTGTGGCGCAAGCGCCCGACATGAAGGAGCAGTTCGAACGTAATGGTGCCGAGCCGCTCACCAATACGCCGGCTGAATTCACTAAACTGATTCAGGTAGAGATCGACAAGTACGCGAAGGTGATTAAAGCGGCGGGTATCAAGCTCGAATAGCCCGCGTCTGGTGCGCCGCTCACAGGCGCCGCACCGGTTTGCGGCGGAAGCCCTGAAAAAAGCCGATGATGAGTGCGCAAGCTCGGGCATGCCGTTTGCTAGGTTAAGGTTTCGATCTGCATCTACTGGAGCCCCGCGATGATGTTTGGCCGTACGCTGTTATCTGCCGCGAGCCTGCTGCTTGCTATGGGCGCGGGCGAGGTCATGGCGCAATCCGCGGCGACCTATCCGTCGAAGCCGATCAGGATCGTGGTGCCGTTCGCGCCGGCCGGTCCGAACGACATTCTGGCGCGCATCATCGGACAGAAATGGAACGAGGCGTTCGGCCATCCGACCGTGGTGGAGAATCGCGGCGGCGCCGGCGGCACCATCGGCGTCGAGTACGGCAGCAAGGCGGCGCCCGACGGATATACGGTCATCATGGGCGGCATGAGCAACCTTGCCGTTGCAGTCGGCATGTATCCAAAGCTCGGCTACGATCCGCATCAACTTTCGCCCGTCACCAATGTCGCGATCGTGCCGTACGTGGTGGCGGTGAATCCACATGTGCCCGCGAAAAACATCGCCGAACTCGTCGCGGTCGCGAAGTCGAAAAAAAGCGGTCTTAGCTACGGCAGTTCCGGAACGGGCGCCATTTCGCATCTCGCGGCGGAGTTGTTCAAGACGGCAACAGGGACCGATATCGTGCATGTACCGTATAAGGGCACGGCACCGGCGGTAACCGATGTGATCGCCGGGCAGATCGACATGATGTTCGCCGATTACGCGGCCGTCGCGCCGCATGCCAAAGCGGGCAAATTGCGGCTGCTCGCGGTAGCCGGCTCGAAGCGCTCAGCTTCAGCCCCCGAATTGCCTACCGTCGGGCAAGCGGGTGTAAAGGGCTATGCGGTCGATGCGTGGTTCGGTCTGGTGGCGCCGCCCGGCGTGCCGAAAGACATAGTCGCAAAACTGAATGCCGTTACGGTGAATGCGTTGAAATCTGCGGAGGTCAAACAGCGATTCGGCGATCTCGGTTACGAGCCGATCGGCGACACGCCCGAGCAGTTTGGCGCCACGATCAAGGCTGACATCGACAAGTATGTGCGCCTGATCAAGGCGATGGGTATCACCGCCGAGTAAGGCGCCGCACGCAAACGGCGCGTTCGAATCGCGCCGCGGATGTCATGCGCGTTGAGCGCCGGGACGGCCGTTTTCAACCGCGAAGGCAGCTACCGACGAAATGCCGCTGTCCGCGAGTTTCTCATTCGCGAGGCCGCGAATGGTTGCCGTGCACAGTTCGTTTGTGAGTTCAACCGTGAGGTAGCCACGCGCGCCGTCGCCGTGGCGCATATGCGGATTCTCGGCGAGCGTGGCGGCGATTTGTTTCGGGGTCGGGCCTTGCGACGTGATCGACGTGCCGCAGAACTCTGTCGCGATCACCGGTGATTTTGCATTGTCGAAATCCGCCTTGAGATCGGAGACCCACGTGCAATGCACGTCGCCGCCGATGACGAGCGGATTGGACGCGCGTGTAGCGGCAAGATCGCCAAGCAATCGCGCGCGGGCTGCGGGATAGCCATCCCAGCCATCGGTCCAGAAGCTTTGATCAATCCCGGACGTGCGGTCATTCTGCGCCATGAGTGTTTGCTGCGCGAGGACGTTCCAGCGCGCCTGCGTTTTCACAAGCCCGTCGCGCAGCCAGTTCTCCTGCGCGGCGCCGAGCATGGAACGCGCAGGGTCCGAACGTTCCGCGCAATCGGCAACGACCGTGCTGCCGCCGCGATTTGGCCGCGGACACGCCTGGTAGGTTCGGAACTGGCGGTCGTCAAGCACGAAGAAACTCGCAAGGCCACCAAAGTCGTAGCGATCGTATAACAGCGCGTCAGGACCGTTCGGCAGCGAACGCGGCGACAGCGGCATGTGCTCATAGTACGCCTGATAAGCGGCGGCGCGGCGCACCAAAAAATCGGGATCGAGATCCTGCGACTGGTCATTCGCGTAATCGTTGCTGACTTCATGATCGTCCCAGGTAACGAGCCACGGCGCCGCCGCATGCATGCGCTGCAAATCGATATCGCGCTTGTAAAGCGCATAACGGTCGCGGTACTCGTCGAGCGTGCGCGGCTCGCCCGCATTGTGCTTGCGCACATGATTGCGGCCCCACGATGATTCGTAAATGTAGTCACCCAGAAATACGACGAGGTCGAGGTCTTCGCGCGCCATGTGGCGATACGCAGCGAAATAACCTTGTTCATATTGCTGGCACGAGGCGAACGCAAAGCGCAGACGCGTGTTGGATGCGCCGGCAGCAGCGGCGGTGCGCGTGCGGCCAACCGGGCTTGCCGCATTGCCGGCCGTAAATCGGTACCAGTAAGTGCGTTCAGGTTCCAGCCCGCCGACCTCGGCACGCACGCTGTGCGCGAGCGACGGCGTCGCGACCACCGTGCCGCGGCGCGCGATATCGCGAAAGCCTTCGTCGGCCGCGAGTTCCCATTGCAGCTCGATGTTTTCGGATGGCAGACTCGCGCCGACGATATGACCCGGCGTGAGGCGGGTCCACAGCACGATGCTGTTCGCACGCGGACTGCCGGAAGCAACGCCGAGAGTATACGGGTCGTGCGAAAAATTGTACGAGGTTCGCGTGGCACATGACGCGAGCGGCGCCACAATCGATGAGGCGGCGAGCGCGGATGCCAGACGCAAGACTGCACGGCGGCGCTGCGATGCCGGCAGTTCGGGCGGCGCCAGCCGCCGGAGCAGTGCTTCGAGGTATCGTGGGTTCACGAGAACTCGAAGCGCGTCATACTTCTACTGGCTCGCGGCGTTGCGGCCTGCGATTCGGCCGGTGACGATGCATTCGGCAATGTTCCCGCCCGACAAATACAAGTGGCCGAACGAGCTGCCGAGTTCGCCCGCGGAATACAGGCGCGGAATCGGCTTGCCGTAAACGTCGATGATGCGCTGCTGCGCGTCATGCACCGGACCACCCTGCGTATTCGACAGTGTCGCCCAAACCTGCGCGCCGTAGTAAGGCGGCGATTTGATCGGCGTCATCGAGCCGGCGGGGCGCTCGTAGTCTGTGTCTTTGCCTTGCGCGCACAGCGCATTCCACCGCGCGACGCTCTGCTCGAATGCAGCGGCGTCGAGCCCGAGTTCACGCGCAAGTTCCGCCAGCGTGTCGGCACGCTTGATGATGCCGAGGCCGACTTCTTTCAGGTTGTCGTCGCTCCAGTCGTAGCGGATGCCTTCGTCGTTGGAGGTTGCCTTGCCGAGCGGATACATCTTGCGGCCGACTTCGTCGCAGATCAGAAACGAAGGATTACGCGGAAAGCGCTGAGTGACCGCATCGAAATAGCCGAGTTGGCGCACGCCGGTGTCCTGCGTGTAAGGCTGGTATTCGGACATGAAGCGTTTGCCGTCCTGATCGACGAGTATCCACGCCATCTTGACGTTGATCTTGTCCGGTTCGCCGGGAAACCAGTCGGGCATTCGTTTGACGCGAATGCCATACGGATAATTCGGGTCGGAATGCCTGAAGCCATACGCGCCGTGGATATGCCACATGTGCCACAGTTCGGCGCCCAGTTGCTGCGCCATGCGGATGCCGTCGCCGTTGTTCATGCGTGCCGCGGCATTGAGCACAGGTTTGTTTTCAAAAAACTGCGCTTTCATGTCCGCATTGCCTTCGAAACCACCGCACGCGAGCACTACGCCGCGACGCGCTTCGATGTTCCGCTCGACGCCATTCACCGAGACGCGCACGCCCCGCACTTCGCGCGTCGCAGGATCGGCAATCAACTGCAGCGCCGGCGTAGCGAGCCGGATCTCAATGCGATGCTTCAGTAGATGGTCGTGCACGATTTTGAACAGCTTCGGTCCGCCGGGCGCGCCGTTTGCCCAGGGATAATCTTCGCCCGCGTCGTAGCCGGGAATGTCGACGACCGTCGTGTGATAGAAGGTGTTGGTGCCCGGCAGTGGATAGTTCGCGCGGATCTGGCGGCGATACGGATCGCCGCTTTTTTCACGCAGCGCGTTTTCCTCGATGGAATTGGCGATAACGGCACCGTTGATCTTGCCGAGTTCGCGCACATACGCCTCGAGCCCGCACATGCCTTCAGCCAGCACGCGCACGACATCGTCCGGCGTGCGTCCGTCGTTGGTGGCTTTGAGATAGTTAAACGCCTCGTCCGGGTCGTGTGCACTGCGCACCGCACCGTACGAGCAGATCGACAAGCCGCCGGGCACTGGGGACTTTTCGATCAACAGCGTTTTTGCGCCGGCCTGCGCGGCATTGAGCGCGGCAATGCCGCCGGCGAGACCGAAGCCGATTACGACTACGTCAAACGATTCAGCGAACTCCGGGAGAGGACTTGGCATGTTGCTCAAGCTGGAATTGAAAAATCGAGCGCGCTCGTTTTCGCCGGCTCGAAGACGATGATGCCGCCGACGCTCGCCGGAGGTACGACATAGAAGCGCTCGGTGCCAAGGGCGCCATGCGCAAAGCCGGTGTTGACGATCAGCTTGCGTGTCACTTCCATATTATTGGTCGCGAGCGCGTAACCGACGATCCACGGCAGCGTCGTCGGTTCGACGTTGAACACACGCCGGATCACCGCCGGCGACTTGAACAGGATACGGCCGCGCGCAGTGTCAATGTGCCAGCGGTCGCCCTCACCGATTGCTTTAAGTCCCGTGAAACGGGCATATCGCGCGGCGGCTTCTGCCGGGTCGTTCATGCACAGTATGACCGCGGTGAGTGCGGTCGCGCGGTTAGCATGCTTCACCCAGGCTGGTTGCCACACGAATTGCGGTGTCTGGTGCTGGCAAAACTGAATGCGGCCTTCAGCCATGGTTTCCGGCTTGACGCGCACGACGGCAAAGCGTGCGGTCTCCTCGCCGTGCTGCGTCATCAGCCGACGCTCGAGCGCAACACAATCGAGCGGCGAAAAACCTTCATTAGAGAGACGCGTATGGTCCTCCTCAGCCGCACTGGTGCCGAACGCAATCAGGTGAATGCCGGTGTAGCGCTGGATCGCGACGCGCAGCTGGTTCGCAACCTGCGTGTCACCAGTGGGCGTCAGACATTCGATATAGCCGCGCTTGAACATTACGCAACGGTTGCCGGTGCCGGCCGGCAGTAAAGGGCCGCCTGGTTCGAGCCGATGCGCCTGCGCCGAAAACGGCGTCAGCGTAAAGCCAAGTTTCTCGAGCGCCGGCGCCGCGTTGTCGATGTGCGGCACGAAATGCGCGACGTGATCGAGGTTCAGTTTGCCGGGCTTGGGTGCCTGCGCGGCGACGAGTTTCTCAAAAGCGGCGGGCGTCACGGACGCCGCGCGATGAAGTCGATTTCGACGCGTGCATCGCGCGCAAGGCCGGTCACGCCGACGCAGGTTCGGGCCGGGCGTTTGCCCGCGGGGAAATAGCCGGCGTAGGTTTCGTTCATGCGCTCGTAGTCTTCCTTGAAATGCGTGAGGAAAATGCGCGCCGACACGACGTGCTCGAGGCCGAGTTTGCAGCCTGCGAGCACGCGCTGCAGATTTACCATGACCTGGCGCGTCTGCGCTTCGATGCCTTCCGGATACGGCGAGTCGTTCGCGATGCCGGTGAACGGCATCTGGCCGGTCACGAACACCCAACCGTCGGTCTCGACTGCGTGGCTGAAAGGCGCTACCGGGTCCGGCGCGCCGTCGATCATGTGAAAGATGGGCATATTGGCGTTGAGTTCAGTACCCAAGCTTGCGATCGACCTGGTTGGCCAGCGGTTTGCCCGCCAGCTTGCGCGCGAAATTATCGAACCAGCTGTCGCACAAGAAATCCATGTAGCGTGGATCGTCGCACGAGACATGCGGTGTCACGATCACATTGCGCGTCGTCCACATCGGGGAATCCGGCGGTAATGGTTCGGGGCCGTGCACGTCGAGGACTGCGCCTGCGAGTTCACCTTTGTCGAGCTTTTCGCACAGCGCAACGTAGTCGACGACCGGCGAGCGGCCAATGTTGATCAAGCCCGCTGTCGGCTTCATGAGATCGAGCCGCTCGCGGCTGAGCAGGTTGCGGGTGTCCGCGGTAAGCGGCGTTGTGACAATGACAAAGTCGGCTTTGGGCAATACGCTGTCGATGCGGGTCGCTTTGCACGCCAGATCGGCGGGCCGGGCCGCCTTGCCGCTGCGCGTGACTGCGATGACTTTGAGTCCCAGCTTATGCGCAGCGCGGCCGGCGGCACTGCCTAGATCACCGAAGCCGACGATAACGGCGGTCTTGCCGGCAATTGGCCGGGTGAAAATTTGCTCCCATTTCTTCGTTTGCTGGTTCGCTATGATTTCCGGCAGACGGGATTGCAGCATGAGCAATGCCATGACGCACGATTCTTCGGCTTTATCACCATGTGCTCCGCTGTTGTTGGTGAGCGTGATATCTGTCGGCAGCCAGTCGAGCGGCATTAAACCGTCAATGCCAGCGCCTGTCGTCTGAATCCACTTCAGGTGCGGTGCCCGTTCGCGCAGCCGCTCGCGTGGCGGGTTCGAGTTGATCATGAAATCCGCGGTTTTTATTGTATCTTCAAGAATGTCGCCGTCCCAGCCGATGGTGACCTTCAGGCGTTTGGATAACTCGCGATGGCGCTTAACTGCGGCGGCCATCGTTATTGCTTGCAGCTGATATAACGCGGGCCGCTTGCTGCTGTTTTCAATATGAAGGTGAAAGGTTTTCGCTGCTGATTTAGGTATTTTTGGCATATGAACTCAGATTGGAATGACGACGAGCGTGTCGTAGCGCGAGGAATCGGTGACGACGATGCGTTTTTTGAGCAAAGCATTATTTTTATCGAGCACGATGTCGTCGACATACCGGCCGGCGCTGAACACGCACATCTCGCCGTCGTGCATGGTGCGCACGACGATGTAGCTGGTCTGAGCGCGGTATACGCCGGACGTCACGCCTAAAATTTCCGTGGGTCCGATGACATGACGGTAAACATGCGGCTCATATACGTTGACTTCGCGAATCGAACTGACGCGGTCTTCGAGCATGTCGCGGTTGTCGCAATACCAGATGCCGACCGGGTGGCCCTGGTCATAGGCGGCGCGCGGCACGATCTGATAGAGCGCGTCGATCGTGAAGAAGTGCGGCCAACGCTCGAGTTCGTCATTGTCGATCGCATTCGCGTATTGCGTCATCAGGCGCGCGATAGCCGCGCTTGCAGCGGCAGACACTTCGACGTCGGCAGCGGTGGCGACCGCGTCAGACATTCAAAAGCTCGCGATAGACTTTCCAGAAGCCGCGCACTGACGTCTCTGTCGCACGCGTCGGCATGCCGCCCACATCGCGGCCGCCCATTTCTATGATGGCATGCTTGTCGAGATCGCCGGCGATGCCTTTTTGCACGAAGCCGCCGATCGCGCCGTCTTCCATCGAAACCAGGCCCGCGGGGCCGACGAGATTCGATTGTTTGACGCGCACCTGCGTCTGCTCGGCGGTGTCGGTCTCGATGCCGACTAACGTCCACACGAGTTCGCATTTGTCGGGCCCGTGTGTAATGACCTGGCGCGTGCCGAGCGAATTCAAAATCTGCTGCAACACGAATCCCGGAAAAATGCTCTGAATCGAATTGGTAATCTGGTCCGGATATTCCATCCACTGGTCGATCAGCGACGGATCTTTGAGGCCGTAATCGGTCTTCTGCGCGCGGATCATGCCGGAATCGTATGCGGCATCGCCTTTGTCCGTATAACGTTTCGTGAACGTGATGTGATGCCAGCTTTTGTCGTCCTGGCGCGTGCCGCCTTCCGCTGACAGGCGGTTCAGCTTGAACGTCGAAAAAAAGGCGTGCAGCAGGCTCGGATGATAATTGTCGCGGCTGTTCTCGACATACAGCTTCCAGTTGTTGTGCATGAACTGGCTGTAGCGGCCGAGGATTTTCAATTTGCCGTGCAGCGTGCGCTCGATATGCTCGACCATGACGGGACCGAGGTATTCGCGCAGCGGCGGCGTAGCGTCCGAAAACGTGCCGAACACAAGCCCGTTGATTGTTTCCACGTTCAGGCGCGTGAGGCGATGTTGGGTTTTGTCGAAGTCGGCAGGCATGCCGCCTTTTTGCTGGATGCCTTTTTCGAATGCAATGCTCGTCAAGTTGCCGTCGAAATCGTAAATCCAGTTGTGGTACGGGCAGACGAAGTTATGCGTGCGCGTGCGCTTGCCGCTCGGCTGGTGACAAATGATCGATCCCTTGTGCACGCAGCGGTTGACGAGCGCATTGATGCCGCCGTCGGCGCGCCTCACCACGATGACCGGCGTGTCGCCGACGCGCGTCGTCACGTAGTCGCCGGCGGCGGGAATTTCGATATCAAGGCACAGAAAACTCCAGGTCGGACCGCGAAATATCAGGTCCTGTTCCCACGCGTAGAGTTCCGGGTCGGAAAATACCTGCATGGGCACTCGCGTGATGCCTTCCGCGGGCCAGGTTAAAAGCTCGCGTACCGCGCGGGCAGTGACAGCCTGTGTCATGACGGGTCTATTTGACCTGCTTCGCCTTGTTATACGGATCGGCGAGAAACGCACTGTCGGGAACGTCTTTTTTTGCGGTGCCGCCGGCTTTGAAAATGTCGTTCATGCGCTTGATGGCCGCAATGTCCTGCGGCTCGAAAGACACACGGTAAATGTTGTCCCACAGGTTTGCGTACGCTTTCGCGTCGTCGGGCGGCATGTTGGCGGCCTTCTGCAGCACTTCAGCGACCTGCGGCTTGTTCTTGCTGCCGAACTCCATCGCGCGGCGCATGCCGACGACAAACTTGACGAGGTTGTCCGGGTACTTGGCGGCGTAGTCGCTATGCACGATGCCGATGCCGATGTATGGCACCGCATTGGATTTGGTCAATTTCTTCCATTCATCGATAAAATTACCGAGGCTCCGCAGCTTGACTTCGTTCATCTGCGCGACCGTGGTTGAGCGAATTGCGGCGGCGTCGATTTCTTTTTGGATGATGAATTGCGCGAGCCGCGGCTCGGTGCCGGGCACCACCGTGTAGTCGTTAGGCTTGAGTCCATAGTTGTTTTCGAGCAATGCGGCGGCGATTGCATGCGTTGCGCTGCCCGGCGGCGACATGCCGATTTTTTTGCCTTTCAGGTCGGCGAACGACTTGAGCGGAGAGTCCGCGAGCACCACGAACTGCGCTTCGGCGATCTGGGTGCCGAGAATGATTTTAATCGGCACTCCGTCGGCGGCAATGTTCAAGGCGCCGGCGGCGCTGGCGCCGATTGCGACGTCGATCGCATTCGAAGCAATCGCCTTGGTCGGCGCGTTGACGTCGCCAAACTTGATGAACTCGACGTCGAGTCCTTCTTTTTCGAGAAACTTGCCTTGCTCAAGTACCGAACCGAAGCCGAGGCTCACGCCGCTTGTCCAATAGCCGACGCGTAGTTTCTGCGCGAGTGCGCCGCCGGAGCCGACGAGGCAGCTGGCGCAAACGACAGCGGCTATGAATCGTGAGAAACGGCGGGAGAGGCGGGTGTTTCGCATAAAGTGCTCCTGAACGGAATTGCAGCGGAGAAAACGACGGTCTTCAAATTACCATAAACGCGCATCACCGGTGACTCAAATCAGCGCGCGCAGACGCTGAATGTAGCGGATCGATTGCAGGTCGGTCGGGTCGCGCGGCCGCGGGCATGCGATCGGCACAATTTCGCGCACGCGTCCCGGCCGCGGCGCCAGTACGACGACCTGGTCGGCGAGCACGACGGCTTCTTCGACGTCATGCGTGACGAATACGATGGTCATGTGCTTCATCTCGTGGATTTGCAGCAGCTCGGCGTGCATCTGCGCGCGCGTCTGGGCGTCGAGCCGCGAGAATGGCTCGTCCATCAACAGAATTGCGGGTTCCGTAACCAGGCTGCGCGCGAGTGCGACGCGCGATCGCATGCCGCCTGACAATTGGTGTGGAAATGAATCTTCGAATTGCGCGAGTCCGACCAGGGCCAATGCTTCGTGCGCGCGGGTCTTGCGTTCGCCGCCCGGCATGTCGCCCGCTTCAAGTGCGAATTCGACATTGGCGCGCGCGGTGCGCCATGGCAGCAAGCGGTCTTCCTGAAACATGTAACTGATGCTGCGCCACCCGGTGAAGTCGCGCGCCCGCACGCCGCCGAAGCAGACGTTGCCGCGGTCCGGCGTCAGGATGCCGGAGATGATGTTGAGGAGCGTGCTTTTGCCGCAGCCCGAGGCGCCGAGAATTGCATAGATGGAGTGGGCGGGGACGGCAAGATCGATATTCTGCAGTACGGTCAGCGGCTCACCGTCCGTCGTATCGAACCACTTGCTGATTGCCGTCAGTGCGATTGCGCCGGGCGCACAGTCGTCGGTTGCCGGCGGCGGCGGTGCTGCGACTGTTTCGTTCATGCCGGTTTACCGGGCGCCTTGGCGGCGAATGCAGAATCGCGCAAACACAAGCGTCCGCGCGGATCCTGCCATAATTTTTCGTCGGCGTGCAGTTTGCCGAGGGCGCGCGCGACCGTCTGGAAATCGAAATCGGCAAGCTTCGCCGCGACGTCCTGGTAGTAGAGCGGCTCGTGCTCGATCAATTTAACGATCTGGAGAGCGGCGGCGTCAATCTTGTCGGCGCCCGCGTTGACGGTCGACGGAATCGGATCGGATTTACCCGCGACGTAATCGGCAATTTTTGCGCGGTCTGCATACGCATACGCGATACGCTCGAAACGTTCGCGCGGAATGCCTTCGCCGATGGTGGCATCGATCCCGACTTTGGCGCCGGTCGGGACCACGCCCGGCGGCATCACGGCAAGACTCGGGTCGAGCGGCTTGGCGCGCGCGCCGGGAATCACGAACACATCGCGGTCGCCCTGCACGCGTGTTGCGATAGCCCATTCGACATCCATCGCGTTCCACACGTCGATATCGTCATCGACGACGACTACGTGCTTCAGGTCCATCACGGACAGGGCGGCGAGCAACGCGTTCTTGCCCTCGCCGGACTGCTTTTTGATCGAAATGATTGCATGCCAGAACGCGCAGCCGCCGAGCGTCACGTTGATGGCTTTGACTTGCACGCCCGCGGTGCGCAAGGCGCTGCGAATCGCGGTGTAGCGGGTGGGCGCGGCGAGCCAGGTGTTTTCCCACGGCATGTGGAGCGCGTAGTAAATCGCGTCGCGCCGCATTGTGATTGCTTTGACGCGCACCAGCGGGTTCCAGTGCAGTCCGCCCATCAGGCGCGTGAATTCGCCGAAGCGGCCTTCGGGATAAACCCAGCCGGTCGGGAGAATCTCGGCCTCGAGCACGATCTCGGCATCGGCGATGCACGGCATATCAATGGTTTCACACATCGCAAGTTCGACCGGCGCGCCGCGCAGTCCGCCGGCGATGCCCATTTCATCGACGCCAAGCGGTGCGCGAAAACCCGAACCCATGATTTCGTACGGGTGCGTGCCGATCGAAATCGAGATGGGGCAGGGCCGGCCCGCTTCGAACGCGCGCTGGGCGAATAGCCGCATGTTGTTCGGCGTGACGATGTCGATGCCGGTTAAGTTCTTTTCTTGCACCATGAAGCGATACATGCCGGAGTTAATGCCGAACTCGGGATCTTTCGCGATGACGACGCCGGCGGTAATCATCGGCCCGCCGTCATAGATCGAAGACATCGGCACCGGCAATTTGAAGAGATCGACGTCGTCGCCAAGCTGGATCACTTGCTTGTGCGCCGCCGTTTCAACGTAGCGCGGCGAAATCGGTTTGGTGATGCCTTGCTCGAGCTTCGCTTCGATGTCGCCGTAGTTGGTCACGCCCATGCCGAGCACGGCTCGCTTCTGTGTGCGGATGATGCCGGACACGACGGGCATGTCATAGCCAATCACCTTGTGGAAGAACAGCGCCTGCTCCGACTGATCGACAAGTGTCGCGATGTGGCGGATGTCGACCGGCTGCTTGATGTCGACAAGCTCGCGCTCGGTGCGCAGGCGGTCGAGGAAGCCGCGAAATTTTTCGTCTTTCATGGATTGTCCGTTCGAAGATTTACTGATGCTGCCGTCATCACTGCGCCTCCGCTTCGCGGCGCCAGCGGAAGATATGGTTTTCAAGCGGTTTTAACACGCCCATTTCGAGCGCTGCCATCATGGCGATCATCGTGATCGTCCAGGCAAATACCTGGTCGGTCTGGACGAGATCGGCAGCCTGGCGCAGGCGATAGCCAACGCCGCTCGATGCGCCGAGCGTTTCGGCGACGAGGCTCACGCGCCAGCCGAAGCCGAATGCGAGTCTCGCGCCTGAAAAGAAGTACGGCATGATCGTTGGCAGGTAGATCTTCGTCATGACCTTCCATGCGGGCATGCGCAGGATTTGAGCGAGCTCGATGAAATCCGCGCTGACGCTGCGCGTGCCCTGCCATACATTGGTGATGACTAATGGCATGGCCGTCATGAACACGACGAATATGATCGTGCTTTCTGAAACGCCGAACCAGATGATCGCGAATATCGCCCAGATCGCTGACGACACCGTGTTGAGTACCGGCAGGACGGGCTCAAAAAACTCACCGAGCTTGCGGATCGCGCCGAACATGATGCCGAGCGGCACGGCGATAATCGTGGCGAGCACGAAGCCGATGCCGACGCGCTCGAGCGTGGTGCCGAGGTTGCGCCACAAATCGCCGTTGCCGACGATCAGCTTGAACGCGTCGTAGACACGCGGCGGTCCGGGCAATATGTAATGCGGAATACGCAATGACAGCAGCCACCAGATCGCGAGGAGTCCACCGACCAGCGCCAGCCGCTGCATGAGCAGATCCGTGCGGATGCGGCGCGGGGTTATCCGCGGCAGTGATTTGGCGTCAGCGAATGCCACGATGGATCCGGTCAGGCTTTAGGCGAGGCGGTGAAATAAGTGCCGCGTCCGCTCGCGACCAATGCGCCGTCCTTGTCGTACACGTACGCTTCAGCGGTTGAATACTGGCTGCCGCTGCGGACGATTTTCGCTTTTGCCGTCAGGTCGCCGGGCATCGCGGCTTTGTGATAATCGACGCGGATGTCGATGGTCGGCACGGGGCGGCCGAGTTGCGCGGCGATTGCGTAGTCAGCCGCGACATCGATGATGGCAGCGAGAATTCCGCCGTGCGTATATCGGCGGTCGGGATTGACGACCCATTCCTCGCGCCAGGTCGCTTTGAGTTCGATGCCCGATTCGTTAATCTGCAGAATCGTGAAGTTGAGCCACTGGTTGAACGGTCCGCGCGTAATCAGTTGCTGCAGCTTTTCAATCGTCATTGCTTCAGCCATGGCTTGCTCCGGTGGTACCTGCGTTTAAAGTTTGCGCGCTGCCAATGCGGCGCAAGGCTTGCTGGTCTATTTTGTTGGTGCCCGCGAGCGGCATGCGTTCGAGGAAGAAGATACGGCGCGGATGGCGAAAGGCGGGACCGTGCTCGAGTGTAAATTGTTTAAGCTCGTCCTCGGTCGCGCCATGACCTGCGCGCAGCACCACGAACGCATACGGAACCTGGCCTTTCATCTCATGCTCGAACGGCAGGACGACCGCTTGCTGCACGGCCGGATGACTTTCAAGCAGGCTCACGACCTCGATAGGAAAAACGTTTTCGCCGCCGCACACGAACATGTCGTCCGTGCGGCCGACGAAGTAATAAAAACCGTCGGCATCGCGGCGGCAGATGTCGCTGGTGTGATACCAGCCGTTGCGAATGCGCTTCGCCGTTTCGTCGGGCAGGTTGTGATAAGCGAGCAGAACGCCGGGATTTTTGAGGATGAGCTCACCCTCATCCGGGTTTATGCCGCCAATCAATTCAGCGCCGGTGCCTTTGTAGGGAACCCCGACCGAGCCTTGCGGCCGCGATTTTCCCTGCGGATGCGGACCCAGCGGCACCGGGCCGCCTTCGGTGACGCCGTAAACGACCAGCGCTTCGGCATTCGGAAAGTATTGATGGAGCTCATCGAAAATCTGGCGAGACGCGAGCGCGCTTCCCATCATCACGGTGTGCACGGACGATACATCGGTCGCCGCAAGCCGGTCTTTTTTGGCGAGCACCATCGAGGTCATCGTCGGCACGCCGGAGATGACCGTGCATCGATAAGCGCCGATCGCATCGATGTAGCGCTCGGCATCGAATTGCGGCAACAAGGGCAGCTTCGCCCCCGCGGTCAGGCCCTGCTTGATCGCGTTGAGCGCGTTCTTGTGATACAGCGGCGCGGCGACGAGAATCGCATCTTCCGGCGTTGTGCGGCGCGACCACGCAAGAACCCGCCGGCTCCAGTTTTGTCCGTAGTGCGTGAGCAAAACGCCTTTCGGCCGGCCCGTCGAGCCCGACGTATACGGCTGTACTGCAATCGAATCAGGTGCGGGCTCGAACGGCGTGTAAGCGGTCGCGTCGGCGAATTGCGAGTAACTGTCGTTGCGTTCGCCGCCGTATTCGACGATTCGAACATCGTCGGGGCAAAGCTTTCGCAGCGGCGGTTCCGTGAAGACGATGTGCGCGCCGGCGTCTTTCAAAATAAACGCGATCGCATCGGCGGTGAGTTTGACGTTGACCGGCACGGGCACGACGCCGACGCGCATGCAGCCGAGCAGGGTGGCGATGAACTCGATGCGATTGAGCGAGACTATGCCGATACGGTCGCCAGCCTTGAGTCCGGCGCGGACACAGCCACCGGCGACGCCATCGCACATCGCGTCGAGTTCGCGATAACTGATCTCGCGCGGTTTGGCCGGATCGTACAGGTCGACGATCGCCGTGCGCCCGGACTGCGCATGCGATGCGAACAGCAGCCCCAGGTTGCCTGGATAGCCGCGCGGTTCGGGCTCAGGCACCGCGGGGGTTGCCGCACGCGCCTTGATTGCGCTCACGGGCAAATGATCACCTTGCCGAACACTTCGCGGTTTTCAATCAGCTTCAGCCCGTGAGCCGCTTTTTCGAGCGGCAAAACTTCATCGATGACCGGTTTCATCTTGCCCTGCTCGATCAATTCCATCAGCGCCTTCAAATTTTCATCGTAGAAACTGTTCGACCCGATCACTTTCAGTTCAAAGCTCCAGATGTAGCGCAAGTCTTCCTTCGGATCGAATCCGGCCGTCGCGCCGCACACGAGGATTTTGCCGCCTCGTTTGACGCACTTGAGCGTCGGCGCCCAGGTGTCGCCGCCCGTGAAGTTGATGACAACGTCGACGCCGCCTTCATAATTGCGGCGTTGCGGTTTGCCGAACTTTTCGACTGCCCATTTCGAGAAATTGGTGTCTTTGTAATTGATCACATGATCAGCGCCGAGATCTTTGAGGCGTTGAATCTTGTCGGCGCTGCTGGCGCAGGCGATGACTTCGGCGCCGAGCATTTTGGCGAGCAGCACGCAGCCGGTGCCTACGCCGCCGCTCGCGCCGAGTACCAGCACTTTTTCGCCGGCTTTGATGGTGTCGTGCGTGATGATCATGCGGTGCGCCGTGCCATAGGCGACGGGCAGTGCGGCTGCCTGCTCGAAACTGACTGCGTCCGGCATGCGAATCAACTGGTCGGCGGCTACCAGACATTTTTCGGCAAGCCCGCCGTGCATCATTTCGCCCATCAAGCCTTTCTGTTTGTTCAGCGGATTGACGAGCACGCGGTCGCCCGCCTTCCAGCCGGTGACGCCCGGTCCCACTTCAAGGATTTGTCCGGCGATGTCGAGGCCGATAATCATCGGCATCGGCACCTTGATGCCGGGCATGCCGCGCACCGTGAAGATGTCGTGATAATTGAAGGAGGTGGCCTCCACCCGAATCACGACGTGGCCTTCAATTACTTTCGGGTCCGGAAAATCAGTTACGTATTCCAGGCTTTCGATCGCGCCGTGCTGTTTCAATACAACTGCTTTCATTGCGTTCTCCGGTGGGTCGCGAACGTGCCGACGGTTGATTCGAGTCCGGCAGCGGCGCTCAGCCGCGCTCGCCGGTAATTGCAAGATTCATGACTGTGTTGCTCGTCATGATGGCAGAGAGCACCATGCCGCGCGCTGCCTCGATCTGCTCGCGCGAAATACGCTCGGCGGTCTCGCCGTCGCCGCGCGAAAGTGCCTTCACGAGTGCTCGATGTTCGTGCTGCATTTCCTGCGAGCGGTTGCGCAAGCCGAGCCCGAGGTGCAAGAGACGCGTCATCTGGTCGAGCAATTGCGCGACCATGGCGGCGAGCCGGCCGTTGCCAGTCGCATGCGCGATTGCCACGTGCAGTGCCTTGTTCGCTTCGAGGAAACGGGTAATGCTCTTGACGTCGCTCGAGTGATAGCCGTGGCGGCACGCTTCGTCAAGCACGCGCAGGCGCTGCGCATCAACTTTGCCCGCAGCCATATGCGCGGCGGCGGGTTCGAGCATCAAGCGCAGCTCGAACACATCCTGAATGTCTTTGAGTGTGATGGGCGTGACCATGTAGCCGCGGCGCGGGATCGCGCGCAACAGCCCGTCGTGCGCGAGCCGGATAAGCGCCATGCGCACCGGCGCCTTGCCGAGGCGGTATTGCGCGCACAGCTGGGGCTCCGACACTTCGGTGCCTGGCGCGATCGCGCAGGTGATGATGTCGTGCTTGATACGCTCGTACGCACGGTCGGTCAGCAAAGGAATGGCTGGCGCGACTGGGCGGGAACGGCTGGCGGGAGGAGTGACCACGGACGGATTCTTGAGACGATTGAAATATTAGGCAGCATGCTGTGACATGTCAAACGCCGCCGGCGTAAGACTGTGCATATTTGCAGTTATTGCGGTGGCGACTTAATCGACGTCAACGTAATAACCGGCGCTGCCATCACCAACGGCTGCCGCGCGGCAGCGCTAAAGACTCGATCGAGTCTTCCGTGGCGGATTGCGCGGCGAAAAAGGATTGCTGCGCAACAAGATGTCGTTAATCGAATGCAGCATCAACAGGTCTTCCACGACCTCCGGCGGAAAGCCTTGGCGCGTTTCGCGGGTGTTAACCAGCAGGCTGGTGATGTACATCGCACACGCTTCGGACGGCCAGACGATGGCGAGCTTTTCGGCGATGCGGGGAAACAACTGCTCGATGGTCGACTCGGGTAGGCCATCGCTCAAGTGGCGCTTCGATATGACGCCAGAATTATCCCAGCGGTCATGTCCTGAACGGAGCAATTGCTCGCGTTCCTTTACTCTCCGCTCAATTTCTTCATCGGAAAGGATTTCCGGTAATTCTTTGCTCATATTCGCGTTTTTGGATGAGCCGGGGGGGGGGACGTAGGATTCGCGCTGGCTGCTAAAAGTTCCAGTGCCGGGGGAACATTTGCACCGCCGCACGCGGGCGGCAATCTGCGGCGAGGAGCTATGCCTCCAGCACTAGCTGGAGCGACGGCGGGCGATCGAAGTTCGTGCGCCGGCTCAACTCAAGTAAATTATTTCAGGAAAATGACCGCCGGGAAAACGGCGATGGCAAGAACCAGCATGATCCATTCGACATTGTTGCGCTTGAGCCAGCCGGTGAAATGCAGAACCAGTATTACGATTGCGATTCCATAAAAGGCGTAAAACATTTTTTATCTCCCTTGAGCGAACCCCTCCGTCCAGTTCGACCACTGCTGGGCTGAATCATACATTAATTTACGCAAGAAAACAGCCGATTGACCGCGGTTTAGGCTCTAAACGCACGTCGCCGCGAGCGGTCCATTTAGCACGTTTCGCCGCCGATTCGATTATGATTTGCCCGTCCCGTTCAGGCGCCGGTTCCATGCTGTTATTTGCCCATCGCGGCTTTCACGTTCATTCGCCCGAAAATTCACTTGCTGCTTTCGAGGCGGCCGTCAAACTCGGGGTTGACGGTATCGAAACCGACGTGAGACTGAGCCGCGACGGACTGCCGGTGATCATTCACGATCGCGTCACGCCGGCACGGCGCGCTGTGGCAGAACTGACGCACCGGGAAATCGAAAGCGATGCCGGCCATCCGGTGCCCTTGCTGGCTGACATACTCGATGCGTTTCCCGACGTGCTGTGGAACATCGAGATCAAGAATCCCGAAGTCTGGCCGGCGGCGTCCAAGTGTCTCGCGCGATTCCAGCACTCGCGGCGATTGTTCGTGACTTCGTTCAGGCACGACGTCGTCAGGCGCTGCGCCGAAGAACTCGCAACCGACTGCGGGCTGCTGGTTGCCCATCGCCCACTCGAGGTCGCTGCGATGATGGCAGAGTGCGCCGATCAACCGCGGATCAAATCGATCGTGTGGGATTACAACATCGCCGATGACGGCATGCTGAAATCCGTCGGCGCCGGTGGATGGCAAAATTTCATTTACGGCGCCGTAACGCCGGCCGAGCACGAGCGCTGCCGCGACCTGGGTTTGAGCGGCCTGATTACGGACTATCCGCCGCTCGTGCTGGCGCAGCGCGCATGAAGTGCATTCTCGCGCTCGACCAGGGCACAACCAGTTCGCGGGCAATCGTGTTCGACCACAGCGGCGCCATCAAGGCGCTCGCGCAGAAAGAATTCGCACAGCACTTTCCGCAGCCGGGCTGGGTCGAGCATGACGCGAACGAGATCTGGCAAACGCAGGTCGGCGTTGCGGCCGAAGCGATCGCGCGTGCGGGTCTCGTTGCCCGCGATATCGCAGCAATCGGCATTACTAACCAGCGCGAAACCACGGTCGTCTGGGAGCGGGCTACCGGCAAACCGGTGTGCAATGCGATCGTATGGCAGGACCGGCGCACGTCCGCGATATGCGACGAATTGCGCGCGCGCGGGCGCGAGAGTTTTTTCGCCGAACGCACCGGCCTCGTGCTCGACGCCTATTTTGCGGGCACCAAGCTGCGCTGGATACTCGACAACGTCGCCGGCGCACGCAAGCGGGCGGAGGCGGGCGAACTGGCGTTCGGGACGATTGACAGCTGGCTGGTGTGGAAACTATCCGGCGGCAAAACCCACATCACCGATGCCAGCAACGCGTCGCGGACTTTACTTTTCAACATTCACACCGGCGATTGGGACGACGAGCTGCTGGCCGCACTCGCCATTCCGCGCCCGGTGCTGCCGCGAGTTGTCGCATCCAGCGGCGTCGTCGCTGAAACCGCGGGCGAATTATTCGCCGCGCGTATTGCAATCGCTGGTATTGCCGGCGATCAGCAGGCGGCCCTTTTCGGGCAACGTTGCGTAACACCCGGCATGGTCAAGAACACCTATGGCACCGGGTGTTTCATGCTCATGCACACGGGCGCGACGCCGGTACGTTCGCACAATAAATTGTTGACGACGACTGCATGGCGCATCGACGGGCGCGACGAATATGCGCTCGAAGGCAGCGTTTTTATCGCCGGAGCGGTGGTGCAGTGGCTGCGCGATAGCCTCGGCATCATCAAAACCGCGGGCGAAGTCGAAGCGCTCGCCGCCAGCGTTCCGGACAGCGGCGGCGTGTACTTCGTGCCGGCGTTTGCGGGACTGGGCAGCCCGCATTGGGACGCTTATGCGCGCGGCACACTGGTTGGACTCACGCGCGGCACCGGCGCCGCGCACATTGCGCGGGCGGCGTTAGAAAGCATCGCCTATCAGACGGCGGACGTGCTGCACGCAATGGAAGCGGATGCGGGCATCAAGCTGAGCGAATTGAGGGTGGACGGCGGTGCTACCCAAAATAATTTGCTGATGCAATGCCAGGCCGACGTACTCGGCGTGCGGGTCGTGCGGCCGAAAGTGTACGAAACAACCGCGCTTGGCGCGGCCTATCTCGCAGGTCTTGCAGTTGGTTACTGGAAAGATGCCGGGGAAATCGCGGCGCAATGGGAAACGGACCGAGTATTCGAACCGGCCATACCGCGCGAACAGGCGGCAGTTCAGATCGCCGGGTGGAACAGAGCGCTTGCCTGCGCAAAACAATGGGCGACAAACGCGTAATGCAGTCGTGGCCTTTGTTAGTGGCCTTTATGTGCCGTGCACCAGAGCCTGAACCGCTCCAGCATGGGCATTGAACCTAGCAGCTTCGAGAACGCAGCGATTTTTCCAGCGCTCATGATCGCGGCAAAGACAGCCAATACGACCGCATCGATGACGATCAGCGCATTGCCAAACTCAGGCGTCATGGCGCCGGGCAGAATGCCGAATCCCATCAAATTCGTCCGGTATTATTGCTGCATATGCACATGACATCATTCTGCGCTGCCGGAACCGTCATGTAAAGCCTTATATTCAGTAATTTATTGCCAATTTGTGGGACTTCGTAAACGCGCGATGTCAGCGGAATTCTGACGCGCCGCATTAGCCTGATGCAAGAGTGGACCTCGCCGCTGAGGGCCGTATGCCCGAGGCCGCCAATTGCGACGCGAATTCAGGTATCTTTCGCGGTCCTCCCGCCAGGTGACCGCAATGACCGCAGCGCATGACTATCTCGACACCATCAGCCGCTTCGCAAGCGAAACGCGGCTTACCGACATACCCGACGGCGTTCGTAACCGCGCCAAAATAATCATCGCCGATTTGCTCGCAGTTATCGCTGCCGGCATGCAGGAGCCGGAAATGAAGGCGTTGAATGCGCTTCATCTGCCAACAGCGGGTGCAGGCAACGCCTCGGTCATCGGCTGCGGCAAGCGATCCAATCCACTCGATGCCGCGTTGCTCAACGCCACGGCGGGCGTATGGCTCGAACTCGACGAGGGTAATTTCAATACGAATGGCCACCCCGGCGTGCATGTAATTCCGGCGGCACTGGCGTTCGCGCAGGAAAACGGCGTCTCCGGCGCTGATTTTCTGGCTGCCGTCATACTCGGATACGAGATTTGCGGCCGCATCGGCGGCGCGTATCAGATGAAGACCATCGTTCAGCCGCACGGCACCTACGGCGTCATTGGCGCGGCGATTGCAGTCGGGCGGATGTCGGGATTCAATCCGGCGCAAATGCGCTCAGCGATCAACATCGCCGCGTCGACGCCGCTTGGGGGCAACCGCCAGACGATGCGCGACGGTGCGACGGTCCGCAACTATTACGCCGGCCACGGCAATTTCACCGGCCAGATGGCTGTAAGACTCGTACAGGCGGGATTCACCGGCCCAGTCGACGCACCAAGTGTTACTTTCGGCCAACTGCTCGCTGATGATTTCAAGCCCGCGCAAGTCATCGCTGGTCTCGGTTGCGAGTGGACGCTGGCTGCGGGCTACATCAAGCTTTATCCGAGCGGCCGTTACGTGCATTCGGCAATCGACGCTTTGCTCGATGCACTTCGGCTTGCTCCGGGCGGTCGGCTGGACGCCGCTGCAATCGAGCGAGTCGACGTGCGCGCTTATAAAATGGTCGCGTTTCTCAGCGAAAAAGAGCCGAAAAATCTGTTTGGCACGCGTTTTTCGGTGCCGTTTTCGATCGCGACGATCATCGCGCATGGACGCGCCGATCTCGATGTTTTCGGCGGGGCTGCGTTTGCGGATAAACAGGTAAAGGAACTTGCCAAGCGCGTGGAAGTGGTTGAAGTGCCGGAATTTACCGCCGCGTTCCACGCCAAGCAGCAAGTTGAGCTTGAAATTGTGTGTAAAGACGGGCGACGATTCAGCGGCCGCTGCGAAATCACGAAGGGCGAAGCGGACAACCCTCACACCGCGGCCGATATCCGAAAAAAATTCGATCAGCTTGCGCTGCCGGTATGGGGACAGGCTAACGCGGGGCGCGTGTACGATGAGTGCATGCAGCTGGAAGTTTTGCCGAATTTGCAAAAATTCTGCACCGGCATCGATCTTTAAGCCGATTGCCGGGACAGGGCGCGCCAGGCGCAAGTTTTCGGTTTATCGTTCAACTTGCTGCCCGATTCGCGGTCTAAACGCGGCGGTCTGTCGACTCTCCTGATAAAATTTAGCGAATCCACGGCGCCAGTCCGATTCGCGGCGCGCTTCGAGAAAGAAAAATGGCAGATCCCGATATCTCACGACTAACGATTAATCGCGCTGCGTCGCCTTCGGCGAGCGCGCCGCGGCGGCGACGGCGAACATGGCTTGTCGTCGTCATTGTTCTTGCGCTGATTGCCGCGGGCGCGGTTTTCCGCGGCATGAATGCGCCAGTGCAGGTGGAACCGGTGACGGTCTCGACGGCTTATCCGTCGCAATCGTTCACGTTGTTGAATTCGACAGGCTACGTCGTAGCCCAGCGCAAAGCAGCGGTGGCGTCGAAGGCGACGGGCCGTCTCGAATGGCTCGGTGTGCGGGAAGGTTCGCGCGTCAAGCAGGGCGAAGTGCTCGCGCGGCTCGAAAGCCGGGATGTCGTTGCCGCCAGAGACCAGGCCGCCGCCAACATCAAGGTGGCGCGCGCGAATCTGGAGCAGGGCGAGGCGGAGTTGAACGAGGCGGAGCGTATTTTCAATCGCTCGCGCGATCTGCTCGCCAAGCATTTCGTCTCGGAGGCGGCGCACGATTCGGCAGTGTCGCGATTCGAGAAAGCAAAGTCGGCGATTTCCGGCTACAAGGCGGCAATTGCGGTCGCTCAAGCCAACTATCGCGCCGCCGACGTCGGTGTTGAGCAGACGCTGATCCGGGCGCCGTTCGAGGGCGTGGTGCTGACCAAGAACGCCAACGTCGGCGATGTGATTACGCCTTTCTCCTCGGCGTTGGGCTCGCAAGCCGCCGTGGTGACGATGGCTGATATGTCGACGCTCGAAGTCGAGGCCGATGTCTCGGAATCTAATCTGGAAAAAATTCAACCCGATCAGCCGTGCGAGATTCAGCTTGATGCGCTTCCGGGCGTGAGATTTCGCGGGCGTCTGCTGCGCATGGTGCCGACGGTCGATCGTGCGAAGGCCACGGTGATGGCGAAAATCCGTTTCACCGAACTCGATTCACGCGTGTTGCCTGAAATGAGCGCAAAAGTTTCTTTTCTTTCGCAGGAAATGCCGGATGGCGAGCGCACGGCGCGCACCGTGCTGCAGCCGGCGGCGATCGTGCAGCGCGACGGCAAAAGCGTCGTGTTCGTCATCAAGGACGACAAGGTCATCCAGGCGCCGGTTGAGACCGGGGCGAAACTCGGCGAGATGGTGGAAATCCGTTCGGGCGTCGCGGCGGGCGATCGCGTTGTAATGCGGCCATCGGACAAGCTGCATGACGGCGCGCGCATTGCGGTGTCCGGCAAGTGACCGCGGCATTCTGCGTCAACGTCATGCATGAGCGCAGCTACCTCGCATCGTCCTGCACCTGAATGACGATGTCAGCGCCCGTCGTCGAAATCAAGAATCTTGCCAAGTCGTACCGGCGCGGCGACCAGATCGTGCCGGTGCTGACCAATATTACGTTCGATATCGCGCAGGGCGATTATGTTGCGTTGATGGGGCCGTCAGGTTCGGGCAAGAGCACGCTGCTCAATCTGATTGCGGGCATCGACAAACCGGACAGCGGCGAACTCCGGGTCGGCGGCATCGATATCACGGCGCTGGATGAAGCCGCGCTGGCCGCCTGGCGCTCGCGCCACGTCGGTTTTATTTTTCAGTTCTATAACCTGATGCCGGTGTTGACGGCGTTCGAGAATGTCGAACTGCCGCTACTCCTGACCGATCTGCCTTCGCGCGAGCGAGCGGAGCATGTGACTGCGGCACTGTCGATGGTGGGGCTCGCCGACCGGATGGAGCATTTTCCCTCCGAGTTGTCGGGCGGCCAGCAGCAGCGCGTGGCTATCGCGCGCGCGATCATCACCGATCCGACGATTCTGGTGGCCGACGAACCGACCGGCGATCTGGATCGCGCCTCGGCGGAAGACATTTTGGCCATGCTTGACCAGCTGAATCGCGAAATGGGTAAGACGATCATCATGGTGACGCACGATCCACACTCGGCTGAAAAAGCGCATCGCGTGCAGCATCTGGATAAGGGGGAGCTCAGGATTCAGGATTGAGGGGCTCTGCCTCAATCGCTCGATCTTTGCTCCTCGATTTGCTTGTATTACCTCAAGCTCATCCTCCGCAACACGCTGCGGCACAAGCTGCGCACCGGGCTCACGGTGCTGGGCATCGTGGTGGCCATTCTTGCGTTCGGGTTACTACGCACGGTCGTCGACGCGTGGTACCACGGCTCGGATGCCGCATCCAAGACGCGCCTTATTACGCGCAACTCGATTTCGCTGGTGTTCTCATTGCCGCTGACCTATTCGGCGAAGATCCGCCAGATCGAAGGTGTGAAGGCCGTGTCACACGCGAACTGGTTCGGCGGCGTTTATGTCACGGAAAAAAACTTTTTCCCGCAGTTTGCGGTGCAGGCGTCGACGTACTTCGACTTGTATCCCGAATACCTCGTGCCGCCGGAGCAGATGCGCGAGTTTCAGCGCGACCGCAAAGGAGCGCTCGTCGGACGCAAGCTCGTGGATACTTATGGCTTCAAGATCGGCGACCAGGTGAGTTTGCGCGGTACGATCTTTCCGGGGAACTGGGAATTTGTCGTGCGCGGCATCTACGAAGGCGCCGAAAAAAATACCGATACGTCCCAGTTCTTTTTTCACTGGGATTACCTCAACGAAACCATGAAGCGGACAGCGCCGCGCCGCGCCAACTCCGTCGGTGTCTACGCGATTTCTATCGCCAGCGCCGATCGCGCTGCCGAGGTGGCTGCAGCAGTCGATCATGAATTCAAGAATTCGCTTGCGGAAACCCTGACCGAAACGGAGCAGGCTTTCCAGATGGGCTTTGTGTCGATGACCGAGGCCATTGTCGTCGCCATTAAAATCGTTTCCTTCCTCGTGATTTTCATCATCATGGCGGTCATGGCCAACACGATGGCCATGACGGTGCGCGAACGCATGGCCGAGTACGCAACGCTCAAAGCGCTCGGCTTCGGGCCCGGCCATCTGACGCTGTTGATTTTCGGCGAGTCGCTGGTCATCGCGTGCTTCGGGTCGGTGATCGGCATCCTGCTGACGTTCCCGGTCGCCGACAGATTCGGCAAGGCGATGGGAACGCTGTTTCCGGTTTTTCACGTCAATCTGGAAACACTCTACATGCAGATTTCCGCCGGCATCATCGTCGGCTCCGTCGCCGCGCTGCTGCCATGTGTGCGTGCGATGCACATGCGAATCGTCGACGGTTTACGCAATATCGGCTGATGAAAATCCCTTTCTCATACACGATGCGCAACTTGCTCGCGCGCAAGTTGACGACGTTCCTCACTGCCGGCGGTATGGCGCTTGTGGTGTTTGTATTTTCGACAGTGCTGATGCTCGAGGAGGGGTTGCGCAAGACGCTGGTCGAAACCGGATCGTTCGATAACGTCGTCGTGATCCGCCGCTCGGCGCAGACTGAAGTGCAAAGTGCGATTGACCGGCCGCAGGCTGCATTGATCGAGAGCCAGCCCGAAGTCGCCTTTGGCGCGGATGGCGAGCGCATGGTCTCGAAAGAGACGATCGTGCTCGTCAACCTGAATAAGCGCGATTCGGAAAAGCCGACCAATGTCATGGTGCGCGGAGTCGCGCCGCGAGGCCTCACTTTGCGGCCGCAGTTAAAAATCGTCGCTGGTCGCATGTTTCAGCCGGGCGCGTCCGAAATTATTGCGGGCCGCAGCGCCGCTGAGCGTTTCAAGGGCGCCGGCATTGGCGAAACCTTGTGGTTCGGTCAGCGCGAATGGCGCGTGGTCGGCACATTCGACGCCGGCAAGAGCGGCTTCGACTCTGAGATATGGGGCGATGCCGACCAGTTGATGCAGGCGTTCCGGCGGCCCGTCTATTCCGCATTGGTCGTAAAGCTCGACGCTTCAGACCATTTCGACGCGCTGAAGACGCGCCTCGAAACCGATCAGCGGCTGACTGTGGAAGCGAAGCGCGAGACGATTTTTTACGCTGACCAGTCCGAAATGCTTGCCGGCTTTATTCGCTATCTCGGGCTCACTCTGTCGATCATTTTTTCAGTTGGTGCGGTTATCGGCGCCATGATCACGATGTACGCATCGGTCGCCAGCCGCACCGCCGAGATCGGCACGTTGCGTGCGCTCGGATTCCGCCAAACCAGCGTCATGGCAGCTTTCCTGTTCGAATCCATATTGCTCGGCGCCGTCGGCGGTTTAGCCGGCTTGTTTCTCGCGTCCTTCATGCAGTTCTTCACCATCTCGACGATGAACTGGCAATCGTTCTCCGAGCTGGCATTCAGCTTTACCCTGACGCCCGGCATCGCCGTGAAAACCATGGCGTTCGCACTGGTGATGGGACTGGTCGGCGGGTTTTTGCCGGCGATGCGCGCCGCGCGATTGCCGATCATCGACGCACTGCGCGCGGCTTAGCGATTCAGGTCAGCGCGGGTCGCCCGGCGCGGCCGAGGTTGCCGCCGGCCGCGCGAGCGGTTCGATCGTGCCGATGTGAAACTTGTAGTCGCCGGCTTGACGGTCGCTGTAATAGTGGGTCAGCGTGTTGCGGACGGTGGCGAACGCAATTGTTTCCCATGGAATGTCGCGTTCCTTGAATAGACGCGTCTCGAGCGTTTCGGCGCCGGCGCCGAAATCAAGATCAAGCATGCGGGCACGAAAGAGAATGTAGACCTGGTTGATGTGCGGGATGTTGTAGAGCGCGTAAAGCTGGCCGACTTCAACCCGCGCATTCGCTTCTTCAAGTGTTTCGCGTGCCGCGCCCTGAAAAGTGGTTTCGCCGTTTTCCATAAAGCCCGCTGGCACCGTCCACAAGCCATGGCGAGGTTCGATCGCGCGGCGGCACAACAAGATTTCGTCTTCCCATTCGGGGATGCAGCCGACGATCATGCGCGGATTCTGATAATGAATGACGTGACAGGCAGGGCACACGAAACGCGGCAGCGAGTCGCCTTCAGGCACTCGCAACTCAACCGGCGCACCGCAGTTGCTGCAGAACTTCAAGACGTCATCAATCGAATGGCGAATGGTTTTGTACTATACGGCAATCAGCTCGCATTGAAAATTCCGGCGCGTCCGGCTCCGATGCGTTTATGCGTGGACGTTTGTCACATTCCGAACGCGCAGCCCATGATATTATCTGGGCACTGCGGCTCGTGATGCGATGGAGCGAGTTCAACTGAAAGCAGCAGGAATTCGATCAATTCAAGGGAGACGAAAATGAACGACAAAGTAAAAACAATCGTCGTTGGCGTGGTGGCGCTGATTGCAGGCGCGGCCGGCGGCATCGGTTACGGCATGATGCAGGTCGACGAAGTGAACCAAAAGCTCGCAGCGACAACGCAGGAAAAAGATCAGGCTGCGGCGAACGCGGCCCGTCTCAAAAAGTTAAATGACGATGCAGCGACCCGGTACGGCAAGGAACTCGGGAAGCTGATCATGGCCGCAGGCGCGGTCGCCCCCGCTGCGCCGGCAGCCGCAGCGGCACCCGCCGCCGGCCAGCCCGCGGCAGCGGCGCCTGCTGTCGACGACGGCGCAAAAACATTCGACAGCGCGCGTGCAATTCTCGCAGTGCGCGACGGTTTTCGTGCTTCGCTCGATGGTGTGCGCGCATCGATGGACTCGGAAATGGACGCAATGGCGACCGAACTTGGCGCCGCCGCGCCGAATGCCGCGAAGGTCAAAGAGCTGCTCGAGACGCTCAAGCAAAACTGGCCGGAGAAAGAAAAAAATATCCAGGCTGCAACGCAGCGACTGTTGGGTGATCTGGGTCTGGCCGCAGCGCCGGCAGCCGCACCAGCAGCCGCCAAACCGGCTGCCGCGCCGGCACCAGCCCCTGCAGCACCGGCTGACGGCAAGAAATAATCAAGGCCAGCTAAATCTCGGCGCACCAGAAGGTGCGCCGTTTTTCATTGCGCGCTGCTCGACGAATCGTTCTGCCTGAACGGCGAGCGCTCGTTCAATTCATCGAGATAAATCTCGACGCCGCGCGATTCGCGTTGCAGGAAGTCTTCAATCGCGGCCGCGAATTGGGGATGCGCCAGCCAATGCGCTGAATGCGTTTCGACCGGCATCAGGCCGCGTGCGATCTTGTGTTCGCCCTGGGCGCCGCCTTCGAAGACTGCGATGCGCTTTGCGATGCAGAATTCGATTACCTGGTAGTAGCACGCTTCGAAATGCAGGGAAGGGTGGTATTCCAGCGCGCCCCAGTAGCGTCCGCATAACCGTTTGCCATTGTGGATGTTGAGCGATGCGGCAATCGGATTGCCGTCGCGGTTGCCGACGATCAGCACCAGATTTTCCGCCATGCCGCGGCCGAGCGCGCGGAAAAACTCGAGGTTCAGGTAAGGTGTCGAATGATGCTGCCGATACGTTTCGCGGTAGCAGCGGTTGAAAAAAATCCATAAAGCATCGGTAATCGCCGGTCCTTCGAACCATTCGAACACAATCCCCGCATCGCGGACGCGGCGTCTTTCCTGTTTGATCTTTTTGCGCTTGTCGTGATTAAACGTCGCAAGAAAGCTGTCGAAATCTGCATAATCGTTGTTGCGCCAGTGAAATTGAACGCCATGGCGCAGCAAAAGTCCGCAGCCGTTCAGTTCGTTTGCCTGCTCGAGCCCGGGATAAAGGCAATGCAAAGAGGATGCATGCATTTCCCTCGCGAGCTCGAGGGCGGCGCCGGCCAGCATTTCGCGGCGTGCCGCCGTATCGGCGAGCATACGGCTGCCGGTGACCGGCGTGAATGGCACGGCGCTCAACAATTTTGGATAGTAGGCGAGCCCATGTCGCTGGTAGGCGTCAGCCCACGCCCAGTCAAACACATATTCGCCGTACGAATGCGATTTCAGATAGAGCGGCATCGCGCCCGTGAGTTTTTCCTGCTCGCGCAAAAGCAGGAATTGCGGCGCCCATCCGGATTTCACACTCGCACATCCGGTTTCGTGCAGCGGATGCAGGAATTCATGGCGCAACAAGGGATCGTCACCCGCGAGACGATTCCAGTCGGCCGCAGCGATCGATGCAATCGAGTCGACCACTTCAATTACGGGACCTGCAGGCTTCACGGAAAAATTTCGCGGAGTAAGAATGGCAGTTGACCTGATGATATATTAGCGAGATGAAAATCGCGATTGCTCAAATCAATTGTACGGTTGGAGATCTTGGCGGTAACGCAGCGCGCATACTCGATTTTGTCGAACGTGCACGCGCCGAGTCGGCCGACGTAATCATTACCCCCGAACTCGCATTGTGCGGCTATCCGCCGGAGGACCTGCTGCTGCGCGACGATTTTTACCGCAGTTGCGCCGGCGCGCTCGCGGAACTGGCGGGCCGCATCAAGGGCATTACCGCGGTCGTGGGTCATCCGCATCAGGTCGGCACGCGGCGCTATAACGCCGCGTCCGTCATTCAGGATGGCCGCATCGTTGCCACCTACCACAAGCATGCGTTACCCAACGACACGGTGTTTGACGAAGAGCGCTATTTTGAAGCGGGCAATGAGCCTTGCGTTTTTGCGATCGATGGCGTGCCGTTAGGCGTGAATATCTGCGAAGACACCTGGGATTCGTTCGCGCCGCGCGCTGCCTGTGCGGCGGGCGCCCGGCTGCTGCTGGTGCTGAATGCGTCGCCGTACCACTTGCGCAAGCAGCATACGCGGTATGACGTCATGCGCGAGCGGGTTGCCGAGAATGGCGTGCCATTGATTTACGCAAACATGGTCGGCGGCCAGGACGAACTCGTGTTCGATGGCGCATCGTTCGTGCTCGACCGTAACGGCAAGGTCACGCATCAGTTGCCGATATTCAAAGAAGCGCTCGCCTTTGTCACGGTTGAAAACGGCGCGCCGGTGGCGGGGGAGATTGTTGCGGAACGTGCCGTCGAAGCCGACGTTTACGACGCGCTGTGCCTGGGCGTTCGCGACTACGTGACCAAAAACGGATTTCCCGGCGTGCTGCTCGGATTATCCGGCGGCATCGACTCGGCGCTCACGGTTGCCATTGCGGCCGATGCGCTTGGCGCCGGTAAAGTACATGCCGTCATGATGCCCTCGCAATATACCGCGAACATGAGCCGGGATGACGCGCTCGCGGAAGCGCAGGCCCTTGGCGTGCGTTACTCGGAAATTGCAATCAAGCCGACGTATGACGCGTTCGCCGATGCGCTCGCAAAGCAGTTCGAAGGTCTTAAACCCGACACCACCGAAGAAAATCTGCAATCGCGGATTCGCGGTACTTTGTTGATGGCATTGTCGAATAAAACCGGCGCCATTGTGCTGACCACGGGAAACAAAAGCGAGATGGGCACCGGTTATGCGACGCTTTACGGCGACATGGCCGGCGGATTTGCGGTGTTGAAAGATATCAGCAAAATGCTCGTTTATCGGCTTTCCAATTATCGCAATAGTTTGTCCCCGGTGATTCCGCAGCGGGTCATCACGCGCGCGCCGTCGGCCGAGCTGCGCGCCGATCAGACCGACCAGGACAGCTTGCCGCCGTACGACGTGCTCGACGCCATCATGGAGGCGTACGTCGAACACGATCAGGGTTTGCGCGAAATCGAAGCGCAAGGCTACAGCCGCAAGGACATTGAGCGCGTAATTCAGCTGGTTCGCATCAGCGAATACAAACGCCGCCAGGCGCCGATCGGCATTCGCATCACGCCGCGGGGCTTCGGCAAGGACTGGCGATATCCGGTCACCAATAAATATCGCCATCAGTTCGAATAATCACGGCGATTTAATTCGGCGCGCCAAGGCTTTATAATCCGCAACTGGACCGGTGGCGGCCGCCGGCGGTCATGACATCGGAGTAAACGTTCATGAAAAAAATTGAAGCTATATTCAAGCCATTCAAGCTTGACGAGGTGCGCGAAGCTTTGTCGGAAATTGGCGTCAGCGGCCTGACGGTTACCGAGGTAAAAGGATTCGGCCGGCAAAAGGGGCACACCGAGCTTTATCGCGGCGCCGAATACGTAGTCGATTTTTTGCCGAAGGTAAAAATCGAAGTCGTCATTGCCGAAAACATGCTCGAGCCGGCGGTTGATGCAATCGTCAAGGCCGCGCGCACCGGCAAGATCGGTGACGGTAAAATTTTCGTTACCAGCGTCGATCAGGTCATCAGGATCCGCACTGGCGAGACGGACGAAGCAGCGATTTAGCGTACGCTTTTTGCGCCTTCACGGGCGCTTTCGCGCGCCGGTTTTTAGCAGCACCATCACGGCGCCACCGCCCCCATCAACCTGGCGCGCCTGGCAGAACGCCAGAACCTCGTCGCGCTGAATCAGCCAGTTTGCCACCTTGGTTTTTAGAACCGGCTCGCGATTCTTCGACCGCAGACCCTTGCCGTGAATGATGCGCACGCAGCGTGCATTCTCTTTCCGGCACGAGTTCAGAAATTCAATCAACGCCTCGCGCGCTTCATTCGTCGTGTGTCCGTGCAAGTCGAGTTCGGCCTGAATGAGCCAATGGCCGCGGCGCAGCTTCCGCAGCGTTTGCGGCGATAGTCCATTGCGCAGATAAACGAGCTGATCGCCCGTTTCCATTCCGACGTCCCATGCAATGTGATCGCTGAGGCTGTCGGCGAGCGCGGCACGTTCATCGCGCAGATGTTGCTCGGGTACCGGCTTGCGCCGCGCGACCGGATGAATGACACGTCCGTGCGCAGGTAGCGGCGTTACATTCGAGAACAGTTTTTCGAAGAGATCGCCGTCATCTTCGGATCTGGCGGGTAGCTTTGCCTGCGCCATCTTTTGCCGCGCCCGTCGGCCAGGTGCGGCCTAGCCCGCGAGTGCCTCGAGATATTTCTGAGCGTCGAGCGCGGCCATGCAGCCGGTGCCGGCACTGGTTACAGCCTGGCGGTAAACATGGTCCTGGACGTCGCCCGCTGCAAACACGCCCGGCACACTGGTCGCGGTCGCGCCGCCTTTCAATCCGCTCTGCGTGATGATGTAACCATTCTTCATTTCGAGCTGGTCGACGAAAATCTCCGTATTCGGCCGATGTCCGATCGCAATGAATACGCCCTGCAGTTTTTTGTCCTGTGTCGCGCCGGTCTTTGCGTTTTTCACGCGCATGCCGGTCACGCCGGTCTGATCTCCGAGCACTTCATCGAGCACGTGATCCCAAAGCAGGGTCGCTTTGCCGGCGGTCACTTTTTCATTGAGCTTATCGACCAGGATAGCTTCGGCACGGAACTTGTCGCGGCGATGTACGACCGTCACATGACGCGCGATATTCGAGAGGTAAAGTGCCTCTTCAACGGCAGTGTTGCCGCCGCCGATTACCGCGACGTCCTGTTCTTTGTAAAAAAAGCCGTCGCAGGTTGCGCAGCCTGAAACGCCGCGTCCCATGAACGCTTCTTCGGAAGGCAGGCCGAGGTACATCGCTGAGGCGCCGGTCGCAATGATCAGCGCGTCGCACGTGTAAGTGCCGTTGTCGCCGACGAGCGTGAGCGGTTTCTTATCGAGCTTTACCGTGTTGATTTGATCGAAAATGATCTCGGTCTTGAAACGCTCGGCATGTTTCTGAAAGCGTTCCATGAGCTCAGGCCCTTGCACGCCCATCGCGTCCGCCGGCCAGTTGTCGACGTCCGTGGTCGTCATGAGCTGGCCTCCCTGGGCAAGCCCTGTGATCA
Source organism: Betaproteobacteria bacterium (assembly GCA_028292435.1). Taxonomy (GTDB): domain Bacteria; phylum Pseudomonadota; class Gammaproteobacteria; order Burkholderiales; family SG8-41; genus PALSA-1004. The sequence continues at coordinate 337 of JAQGMI010000137.1, read as the reverse complement.
ACACGGGCTTCAGGTTGGCGCGCGCAGCGTAGACGGCGGCGGAGTAGCCGGCGGGTCCTGAGCCGAGAATCAGAAGGCGGGAATGGCGGGTCGTTTTTGTCATGGAAAGCCTGAAATGGGGAGGATTTGCAGAAAAACAACATTTTCGCAGCCAAACAGACCCTGTGTCGAGCCGTTATTCCGCTTGAATATTTAATTTTAATATATTGCTTTATAATAAGAAAATCGGATTTTGCGCCCGTTTTTTCGACCCAATTTAAGAAACTCAAAAAACCTTGGGAAACTGGTGATTTGTAAAATTTTCTCACCCGCCAGACTTTTTGGACTATGGCTCGTA
>JAQGMI010000012.1 GCA_028292435.1 Betaproteobacteria bacterium | reverse complement strand
TTGACGATGATGCGAAAGCCGAATACGTCGTGCACCTTGGCGAACGAGAGGTGCTTCTCGCGCATCTTGCGGTAAATGCTGAAGAGATGCTTTTCGCGGCCATGCACGATCGCTTCGATGCCGTCCTTCTTTAGCCGCTTGTTGATAGCTTCTTCGACTTTGCCGACGACTTCGCGCCGGTTGCCGCGCGCGCTCTTGAGCGCTTTGGACAGCACGCGGTTGCGCGCCGGATATAGATACAGGAATCCCAGGTCTTCGAGTTCCTGGTAAATGCTGTTTAGCCCGAGGCGGTTGGCAATCGGCGCATAGATGTCGAGCGTTTCGCGCGCGATGCGTGTGCGTTTTGCGGCCGGCACTGCGTCGAGCGTGCGCATGTTGTGCAGCCGGTCGGCGAGCTTGATGAGGATGACGCGCACGTCGCGCGCCATCGCGAGCAGCATCTTGCGGAAATTTTCAGCCTGCGCTTCTTCGTGGGTTTCGAACTCGATGCGGTCGAGTTTCGACACGCCATCGACGAGATCGGCAACCGGCTTGCCGAACTTCTTGCTGATCTCGGACTTGGTGACCGCGGTGTCTTCGACGACGTCGTGCAGCAGTGCCGCGGACAGGGCCTGCGAATCGAGATGAAGCTGCGCAAGAATATTGGCGACAGCGAGCGGATGCGAGATGTACGGATCGCCCGACGCGCGGAACTGGCCGGTGTGCGCGGCCTCGCTGAAGTGATACGCCGTTTCGACCCGCGCTAAATCATCCGGCTTTAGATAGCCGGACCATTTCTTGAAAAGAGTGGCGGCTTCGGGCATGGCGCCGGCGGCATCAGGCGAAACGGCTGAAGATCCGGTCTCCATGCAGCGTTCGCCGGCCGCTCAAGCCATTGGTCAGGCCGGCGTTTTGTTGAGGATGTCGAGCCCGTAGTGCCCTTCAGCGAGTTCACGCAAAGCGATTACGGTCGACTTGTCGCGATTCGCTTCGATCATCGGCGTGGCACCGTTCGCGAGCTGGCGCGCGCGATAGGTTGCGGCCAGCGTCAGCTCGAACCGGTTCGGGATAATTTTCAGGCAATCTTCTACGGTAATACGCGCCATGATGTATTCCTTCTGTGAATTTGTTCTGATGCCGGCAGACGGGTCTTGCGTCGGTCTGGCATCAGGTCATGCGGTTAATCAGCCCGCTGTGCCGCGATAATTGGGCTGAGGCCAGCAGCCGCCGCGCGCGGATTATGCTGACGAGATCAAGCACCGCTTCGGCGAAATTATCGTTAATAATAACATAGTTAAACTCACTTACGTGGCTGATTTCCTCGCGCGCCGCGGCGATTCGCCCGGCAATGACGTCCGGCGGGTCCTGCGCGCGGTTGTTGAGGCGGCTGAGCAGGGCGTCCATTGACGGCGGCAGTATGAAAATGCCGACCGCGTCGGGAATCAGCCTGCGCACCTGCGCCGCACCCTGCCAGTCGATTTCGAGCATGATATCGGCGCCAGCGGCGCGTTGCGCATCGATCCACGGCTGCGACGTGCCATAACAATTGCCGTGCACGCACGCGCTTTCGAGAAAAGCGCCGTCCTCCGTCATTTCCTCGAATTTCTGCACATCGACAAAATGGTATTCGCGGCCATCAATTTCGCCTGGACGCGGTTTGCGCGTCGTGTACGAAACCGACAAGCGGATGTTCGAATCGGTTTTCAGGAGCTCGGCGACAAGTGAGGTTTTGCCGGCCCCCGAAGGTGCGCACACGATAAAAAGATTTCCGCTCATTCGATGTTTTGAATCTGTTCCCTCATCTGCTCGATCAGCAGTTTCAGATCGAGCGCCACCTTGGTCACCTCGGTGTCGACCGACTTGGCGCCGAGCGTATTCGCCTCGCGATTCAATTCCTGCATCATGAAGTCGAGCCGCTTGCCGACGGCGCCGCCTTTGTCGAGGATGCGCTTGATCTCGCTGAAGTGCGCGGTGAGGCGCGACAATTCTTCATCGACGTCGACGCGATTGGCGAACAGCGTGATTTCCTGGCGGATGCGCTCGTCGTCATTGACCGCCATCGCCTCATGCAGTCGCAGCGCGAGCTTTTCGCGATACGCGTTGAGGACTTCAGGCATGCGCGGGGCGACGGTGGCAATGCGTTCTTCCATGGTTGCCACGCGCTCGAGCAGAATTACCTTCAATTTTTCGCCTTCGCGCGCGCGCGATGCGGTGAACTCGCTTAACACTTCGGTCAACGCCGATTGGCATGCCGCGCGCATCTCATCGAGCGATGTCGCCTCGGCGCCGAGCATGCCGGGCCAGCGCAGGATGTCGGCGGCCGTGAGTCCGGGGACACTCGGCCATGCCTGCCGCAGTTTTTCCGACAGCGCTCTCAGTTGTTTGAGCACTTCGGCATTGAGTTCGATCGATTTTTGCGCTGCCGGCAGTGCGTTGAACCCGATGCGGCATTCGACCTTGCCGCGATTCAATCGGGCGACAATCAATTCGCGCAAGCCGGCTTCAAGCGCGCGCAGTTCGTCGGGCAGGCGGAACTGCAGATCGAGATAGCGGTGGTTGACCGAGCGTAGTTCTACGTTGAGCGCGGCAGTCGAAAGCTCGCGCGTCGCGCTGGCAAACCCGGTCATGCTGTAGATCATTTTGTCCATCGCGATAAAAAGAAGGGTGGAGGGTAAAATACGCCGCTACGCGAATTGCGCAACGCGACCGGATTTTAGCGCATCGCGGTGCCGGACTATTTTCCGGTATCGGGCTTCCAACCAAATGAAAGATAGCACATATGCGCCCCAGCAAGCGGCAGCCAGACGAGCTGCGCAAGATCCGCATCACGCGGCGCTATACGCGCCATGCCGAGGGCGCTGTCCTGATTGAAGCGGGCGACACCAAGGTGCTGTGCACCGTCAGCGTCGAGGACAAAGTGCCGCCGTTTCTGAAAGGCCGCGGGCAAGGGTGGCTGACCGCGGAATACGGGATGTTGCCGCGCGCGACCAACACGCGCTCGGACCGCGAAGCGGCGCGCGGCAAGCAGTCGGGCCGCACCCAGGAAATTCAGCGCCTGATCGGTCGCGCGCTGCGTGCGGTGGTCGATTTGCAGGCGTTAGGCGAACGCACGATGCAAATTGATTGCGACGTCATTCAGGCCGACGGCGGCACGCGCACCGCGAGCATCACCGGCGCCTTCGTCGCGGTGCAGGATGCCGTCAGTCATTTGCTCGAGAACAAGCTGATTGCGGCGTCACCCGTGCGCGATTTCGTCGCCGCGGTTTCCGTCGGCGTCTACCAGGGTGTGCCGGTGCTCGATCTCGATTACCCGGAAGATTCCGCCTGCGATACCGACATGAACGTCGTGATGACAGGCAGCGGCGGGCTCATCGAAGTGCAGGGCACTGCGGAAGGCGCGCCGTTTTCGCGCGCCGAAATGAATGCGATGCTCGATCTCGCGCACAAGGGAATCCAGCAATTAATCGCCGCGCAGAAGGCTGCGCTAAAGGGCTGACGAGCCGTCATGCGCAAACTCGTCATCGCGACGAACAACGTCGGCAAGCTGAACGAGATCGCCGCGATACTCGCGCCGCTCGAGGTTGAAATCGTGCCGCAATCAACGCTTGGCGTCGGCGAAGCGGCCGAACCGCACTGCACTTTCATCGAGAACGCGCTAGCCAAGGCGCGGCATGCAAGCGCGCACACGGGTTTGCCGGCGCTTGCCGATGATTCAGGTATCTGCGTCGCTGCGTTGAATGGCGCGCCTGGCGTTTATTCGGCGCGCTTTGCCGGCGAGCCGGTGCCCGGCGATGCGAGCGGGCGCGCAGCACAGGACGAGCGAAACAACCGCAAGCTCCTCGAGATGCTGAAGCGAGAGACCAATCGCAAAGCGCATTATTACTGCGTGATCGTGCTCACCCGCCGCGCCGATGATCCCCAGCCGATCGTGTGTGAAGCCGAATGGCAGGGCGAAATTGTTATGGCGCCGCGCGGCGACGGCGGCTTCGGTTACGATCCGCTGTTCCTGATTCCGGCGTTGCAACGAACCGGCGCCGAGTTAAAAGCCGCGGAAAAAAACCGCATCAGTCATCGCGGGCAGGCGCTCGCGCTGCTTGCGTCGAAGCTCAGCGCGGAATGGGGAGCGGCAGTTACAAAGGTTGCACCAAGAGGGCCGCGAAACCCGCTGCGCTGATTTATGTCTGTCGCCGCTTCTCCAGTCCCGACGCCCGCCGCTCCGCGCTTTCGCGCGTTGCCGCCATTGTCGTTGTACATCCACATTCCATGGTGCGTGCGTAAATGTCCGTACTGCGATTTCAATTCGCATGAGGCGCGCGAACCGGCGCCGGAAGCGCGCTATGTCGATGCGTTGATAGCGGATCTTGAAGCGGCGCTGCCGCTGATCTGGGGGCGCAAGGTCTACACGATTTTTTTTGGCGGCGGCACGCCGAGTCTTTTCAGCGCCGATAGCATCGAGCGGATACTGGCCGCGGTGCGCGCGCGCGTGCCTTTGTCGATGGAGGCCGAAATCACGCTCGAAGCAAACCCGGGCACCGTCGAAGCGGAGAAATTTCGTGCATTCCGCGCGGCCGGCGTCAACCGGTTGTCGCTCGGTATCCAGAGTTTTAATCCAACGCACCTGAAAGCGCTCGGGCGCATACACGACGACGTCGAAGCCCGCCGCGCCATTGAGATCGCGCAATCGAGCTTCGACAATTTCAATCTCGATCTCATGTACGGGCTGCCGGCGCAGACGCCGGTTGAGGCGCTCGCCGATCTCGAGACTGCGCTCGGTTTTGCACCGTCCCATCTATCGGCGTATCACCTGACGCTCGAGCCCAATACGTATTTCCATCGCTATCCGCCCGAGCTGCCGGACGACGATGCAAGCGCCGAGATGCAGGACGTCATCGAGGCGCGCCTCGCCGGCGCGGGCTATCGTCATTACGAGACGTCGGCGTTTGCATTGCCGGGGCGGCAGGCGCGGCACAACATGAACTATTGGACATTCGCCGACTATCTCGGCATCGGCGCCGGCGCGCACAGCAAGCTTTCGTTTCCCGACCGGATCGCGCGCCAGATGCGGTACAAACAGCCGCGGCAATACATGGAAAGCGCCGCTTCAGGCAATGCAATCCAGGAGCAGCATGACGTCAGCAGCGGCGAAGTCGGGTTTGAATTCATGATGAACGCGCTGCGGTTGACCGGCGGATTTCCGCTCGTGCTGTTTGAAGAGCGCGCGGGTGTGCCACTGACGGCGGTGCTGAAGCAACTCGACGAAGCGGAACAACGCGGCCTGATCGAGCGTGACCATCAGCGCGCGGCGCCGACTGCGCTGGGCCGCCGCTTTCTCAACGACCTGCTCCAGATATTCTTGCCGAAAATTGCGGCGGGTTAGGGTTTTTGCGCGGGCTCGACTGCCGGAAATTGCTGCGGCGCTTGCGCGCGATCGAACATGCCGTAGTCGCGCACGACCGAGGCGACGCGCAACCGGTAGTCGGCGAATACGCCGCCGCGGCCCTGCCATTGCGCGCGGTGATGTTCCTCGTGTTGTCGCCAGTGGATGAGCGCGGCTTCATCGCGCCAGAACGACAACGACAGAATTTTGCCGGGCTTCGTCAAACTCGCAAATCGCTCGATTGAAATGAAGCCGTCGATTTTCTCGAGCTCGGGTCTCAATGCGGCGGCGATGTCGAGATAATCCTGTTGTCTGCCGGGCGCCGGTTCGACCTCGAAGATGACTGCAAACATGGCCGTTGTCCTTCGCAAATAGCAGCTTCAGATGATAGCGCGATCGCGGCAGGGAAATTACAATCCGTCCTGCTTCGACTAGAATGATAAGCAAAACAGGTCAAGCCAAAGGAGGCGTAATGAAAGCGGTCGGTCAAATAATTGCCGGTGTATTCGTGTCTGCCGTGTGTTGCGGTCTCGCGCTCGGCCAACCCCAGGATTATCCGAACAAGCTCGTCAAGTTCATCGTGACGTACCCGCCGGGCGGCAGCTCGGACGTAATGGCGCGCATCATCGGCGCCAAGCTCACTGAATATTGGGGCCAAGTCGTGCTCGTCGATTCAAGGCCCGGCGCGGACGGCTCAATCGGCATGGAATACGCAGGCAAGCAACCGGCCGACGGTTACACGTTCCTGCTCGGCAATTTCGGGCCGGTCGTCGCCAAGCCGCTGCTCGCGAAAGTTGCCTATGACTGGCAGCGCGATTTCGCGCCGGTGTCGCGCATCACCAATTCAGCCAACATTCTGGTCGTCCCGGCTACACTGCCCGTGAAAAATACGAAAGAACTGATCGCACTCGCGAAGCGGCGGCCTGGCGAGTTGAGCTACGGCACGAGCGGTCCCGGCAGCATGTCGCATTTCGCCGGTGAAATGTTCAAGCGGCTCGCCGACGTGAACATGATTACCGTTCCCTACAAAGGCAATGCGCTCGCGATCACCGATGTGATGGGCGGACAAATCACGACCATGTTTTCGGACGCGTTGCCCGCGATGCAGGCAATGAAAACCGGCAAGCTGCGCGCGATTGCCGTTACCAGCGAAAAGCGCTGGCCGTTCACGCCGGAACTGCCGACACTCGCCGAAGAAGGCATCAAGGGATTTGCGGCGGTCAACTGGTGGGGCATTTTGTTCCCGGCCGGCGTGCCGCGGCCTATCATCGACAAGGTGAACGCCGATCTCGTGAAGGCGCTGGCAACTCAGGACGTGAAAGCGAAGCTGGCGGAACTCGGCGTCGAAACGGTTTCCAGCACGCCTGAGCAATTCGGGCAGTTCATGGCGAGTGAAGCGGCGCGCTGGGGCAAGCTCGTCAAGGAAGCGAACCTGAGGGTCGAGCCGTAATGCGCGCGGCGCGCAGCGGCGACGCTGCGCGTTCTTCGATCAGCGCTTGAATTCGCGCAGATTCGGATTAAGCCGGTCGATGTCCGCCTGGACCTGGTCGCGCGTGCGCTCGTAAACGAGTTCGCGTCCCATCACCGAGCCTACATACGCCTGTCCTGTCCGGGTCGGCGTGAGTTCGCACTTCACGTTATGCACACCTTCGCCGAGCACGATCTGGATTCCGGAGGCTCGCTTGTCGTAGACGACGACATCCATCATCTGGCCGGTCTCGGTCACCCGCACTTTTATTTTTTCCGCGTCCATCGCATCTCCTCGTTGCGTTACTGAACCGATCAGAGCCGCTTGAAAATCAGGTCCCACACGCCGTGCCCGAGTTTAAGGCCGCGGCTTTCGAACTTGGTTTGCGGACGGTAATCGGGACGCGGCGCGTAATCGTGCGCCGTATTTTCGAGCTGCGGATTGTTTTGCAACACCGACAGCACGTATTCGGCGTATTCCTGCCAGTCGGTCGCGACGTGCAGGTAAGCGCCGGGTTTCATGCGCTCGACCAGCAGCGCGACGAGGGGCGGCTGCAGCAGCCGCCGCTTGTGGTGGCGTTTTTTCGGCCACGGGTCCGGGAAAAAAATGTGCACGGCGGCGAATGTAAGCGGCGGAACCATGTAGCACAGCACTTCGACCGCGTCGTGCTGCACAATGCGCACGTTAGCGAGGTTTTGCTCTTCGATCGCTTTAAGCAGGCTGCCGACACCCGGCGTGTGGACTTCGATACCGAGGTAATCATTTTCCGGATGCTGAGCGGCGATGATCGCCGTCGTCTCGCCCATGCCGAAGCCGATTTCGAGAACCTTGGGCGCGGCGCGACCGAAGATTGCATCGAGATCGACGAAGTGCGGCGAGTACTCGATGCCGAACTTCGGCAACAAAGTCGAATGCGCGCGCTGCTGGGCGTTGGACACGCGTCCCTGGCGCAGCACGAAGCTGCGGATCGGGCGATGGAGGGTATTCATGCGACCCGCAGTTTAGCGGTGCGGCGGACGGCGCGCCAGAAACGGCACGCCGGACTCACGCGTTATTTTTTTACCGGTTGACTGCCAGCCTGCGCAGGCGCAATGGTGCCCGCGGTCGGCGAACTGGGCGATGCGGTATACGGCTTCTTCGGCATGCGGCCGGCGAGAAAGGCTTCGCGCCCGGCTTCAACCGCTTTCTTCATAGCTGACGCCATCATGACCGGATTTTTCGCGGTCGCAATCGCGGTGTTCATGAGCACCCCCTGGCAACCGAGTTCCATGGCGATCGCGGCATCGGAGGCAGTGCCGACACCGGCATCGACGATGACCGGCACTTTCGCGTTGTCGATGATGATTTGCAGATTCCACGGATTGAGGATGCCCATGCCGGATCCGATCAGCGACGCGAGCGGCATCACCGCGCAGCAGCCGATGTCCTCGAGCTGCTTCGCCGCGATCGGATCGTCGCTGCAGTAAACCATCACGTCGAACCCGTCTTTGACGAGCGTCGCGGCCGCGCTCAAGGTCTCGGCCATATTCGGGAACAGCGTTTTCTGGTCGCCGAGTACTTCGAGTTTCACGAGCGTATGACCGTCGAGCAATTCGCGCGCAAGGCGCAAAGTGCGCACCGCATCGTCGGCGGTATAGCAGCCAGCGGTATTCGGCAGGATAGTGAACTGCGCGGGCGGCAGGACTTCGAGCAGACTCGGCTGCTTCGGATCCTGTCCGATGTTCGTGCGCCGGATGGCGACCGTCACGATCTGCGCGCCGCTCGCGTCGATTGCGGCGCGCGTCTCGGCGAAGTCTTTATATTTGCCGGTGCCGACCAGTAGCCGCGATTGATACGGCTTGCCGGCGATCAGAAGCGTGTCGAGATTTTCACCGGGTTTCATATGAGCACGTCAAAGATCCAAGACCAGTTAGTTTGCGCGCATTGCATCGCCGGGGCAATGGCCGGTGCAGTCAACCGCCGCCAACCGCCACGACGATTTCGAGCGTGTCGCCGTCGGCGAGAATCTCGTCCGCATGGCGGCCGCGCGGTACGATTTCGCCATTGCGCTCGAGCGCGACGCGCTTGCCCGCGAGGTTAAGACGCTCGAGCAGCTCGCGACAGTTAAGTGGACGTTCGAAACGGTGGGCTTCGCCGTTGACGGTTAGTGCGATCACGACGCGGGATATGAAAGGGTATGAGGGATTGAAATTCTTGCAGTCCGGCGAGGATTTGGCAACCCGCCTGGACCATCTTGAAGTACGGCGTTAGAAACGGAATTGCGCGCTAACACCGGCCAGGTAATTGCGGGTTGGCGACGGCTCGTAAAAACGCTGATTGCTGTCCGCGATAATCACGGAGCCGACATACGAGCGGTTGGTGATGTTATTTACGCGCACGAACTCCGTGAGGCGCCATTTGCCGCTGACCTGCTCGAAGCCTGCGCGGAGATTTCCTACGGTATAGGGGTCGCCAAACGCGCTGTTCTGATCGTTCACGTAAAGTATACCCGCCTCCTGCAGTTCGGCTGCGGAGTGAAAACCGCGTTTAGTGTGGCGCCAGACAAGTTCTCCATACACCGAATACAGCGGCACGCCCGGCAAACGGTTCCCAACCGGCACGCTGACCAACGGCGTACCGGAAGTAAACGGCTGAGTGAATTCGGCATTGAGCCATGTATAGGCGACGTGCGCTTCGAAGCCGGCACCGAGATAGCCTTCAGCCGACAGCTCCACGCCTTTGCGATAGGTATTTGGCGCGTTTTTGTAAGTCGTGCGGCCGCCGACTGCCGTATCGACGACGATTTCGTTTTGCGTGTTGACCTGGAACAGCGCGAGGTTGACGCGCGCGCGATTGCCGATTTTAGCTTTGACGCCGACTTCCTTCGTCAGGCTGGTCGAGGGCTGCAGCGTGAAGTTGAGTCCGGTGCCGGTATTGCGATAGGCAAGTTCGATCAGCGTCGGCGTTTCGAAACCGCGCCCGACGTTCGCGTACACATTCACAGCCGGCGTCAGATTGAAGAGCAGGCCGGCGACCGGTGTGGTCTTGGCATAGCTGACTGCGCCGCTGTCATTGCCGTTGACGAGGAAGTAATCGCGCGAGTCGAAACGCACATTGTTGTAGCGCAATCCCGCTGTAGTGCTCCACCGCGGCGCAAATTTCCATTCGACCTGCGCGTAGGCGTCGCTATTGGTCACTTTGTTTTGTTCGTCGCGTTTCAACGCGCCCTGGATGCCCAGATTGTTGATGTAGCCCATGCGGTGCTGGGCCATGCGGTCGTAGTCGACGCCGGCGGTGAAATCGAGCGGCTTGTCGCCCGAGATGAAGTTATGCGTCCAGCGCACGCCCAGGCCTTCGTACCCGAAATCCTGATCGACGACGCCGCCGGAGGCGGTCGCCACATTCTGCGCCGCGAGCGGAATCGCCTGGAATTGCGTGACCTGACGATCGCCCAGATAAGTGCGCGCCTGGACTGTGTCTGAAGCTCCGAAGTTCATGTCGTAGACAAGCCCGACCTGGTTTTGGCGCACGCTTTTGCGCGTGTTGAATTGAAGGGCACTCGGATCGACCTGGCGTGGGTTCTGGCTGAGTTGTGCGTGGGAAAGGCCGAGCGGGTCCTGCGTTTCCGGCTGGTCGATCGCGTTGAGCACCATCGTCAGCTGGCCGTTGGGCGCCGGCATCTTGAACTTCGCGTTGGAGAGATCGCGCGTGACGGAACTGTGATCGCGATAGCCGTCGCTGTGAAACCGCGAGCCGTCATACATGTAGTTAAAGCGGCCGTCGGTGCCGCCGAATTGCACGTTGCCTTTATAGGTGCCGTAGCTGCCGCCGAAGACGCCGCCGCTTAGTGTCGGCTCGGGCGGGCCGTCGGCCGTGAAAAGCTGGATGACACCGCCTGCCGCGTTGCCGTAAAGACTCGAGAACGGGCCGCGCATGACCTCAATGCGGTCGGCGGAATTGAGCTCGAAGGTCGCGGTTTGCGCCGAGCCGTCGGGTAAGGTTGCAGGGATGCCGTCGGTAATCAGCCGGATGCCGCGCACGCCGAATGCCGAGCGCGCACCGAAGCCGCGCGATGAAATCTGCAAGTCCTGCGCGTAGTTCTGACGATTGAGAATCGAGATGCCGGGCACGCGGTTCAGCGATTCGGAAAGATTGACGCCCAGCCGGTCTTCACGGATTACGCTTCTGTCGATGCTGTCGATTGATAACGGCAGCGAAAAGCTGTCGCGTTCACTGCGCGTCGCGCTCGTCACGACTTCGGGAAGCAGCACCGGCGCAGCATCGGGTTTGGCGTCTTGAGCGTAACTACAGGTGGTCACGCCGGAAAGTGCGCAAGCCGAAAGCAGATACAAGGACGCCGATTTCATATGCATTTTCTTTTAACGGAGGTTAGCGAGGTATGCAGCCAGTGATTCGATGTCGGCATCGGACAACGGTTGTGCGGCCGATGTCATCTGACCGTCCATGTCGAAGCGCGTTGACGCCTTGAATCCGCGCAATTGTGTTCTAAGGTACTCGCGCTGCTGGCCCGCGAGCCGCGGGATGTGTTGCTGGCCCAGCAGCGCCGGGCCATGACACTGCACGCAGTTTAACTGGCGCGCGAGATTAGCCCCGGTTTGCGCCGCCGCGGCATCGGCTGTCACCGCTGGCAGCGTTAGTTTTTGCGCGGTGAAATAAGCCGCGATGTTATTGAGATCGGTATTCGTGAGATTGGCGGCGAACGGCGACATCTGAGGATCCTTGCGCTTGCCTTCGCGGAACATCAAAAGTTGGGTAGCAATGAACTGCGCCGGCTGGCCGGCAAGCGACGGTATCGCCGGCGTGGCGGACACGCCTTCCGGACCATGGCATGCAATGCATACTTGCGCTTTCTGCATGCCGGCTGCCGCATCGGCGGCAATTGCCACGCCCGGCAGCGCGACGGCGAGCACTGCCGCCGCCGCGCGCGCGATCAAACGATGCACGTAAATCACTTCTTGTAGCTGATCCGGTAAATGATTCCGTTGTAGTCGTCCGACACGAGCATTGCGCCATCGCGCATCTGCAGCACGTCGACCGGACGTCCCCACATCGGTGGGTCGCCTTTTTCGTCGACGAGGAAGCCGTCGAGGAAAGGTTTCAGCGTGGTCCTGCCCTGATCGTCGACGATCACGCGCATCACGTTATAACCGTGCTTGGTCGAACGATTCCACGAGCCATGCATCGCGACGAAGATATTGCCCTGGTATTCGGCGGGGAACATTTTGCCGGTGTAAAAACGCATGCCGAGCGGCGCGATGTGCGGCCCGAGCTTCAGTGCCGGCTTGTCGAACTCACTGCACGAACGGCCTTTACCATATTCGGGATCGAGGAGATCGCCTTGATGGCAGAACGGATAGCCGTAATTCATGTTCTTACGCGACACGCGATGCAAGGTGTCGTTTGGCAGATCATCGCTGATCCAGTCGCGCGCGTGGTTCGTAAACCAGAGTTCCTTGGTCTTCGGATCCCAGTCGAACCCGACCGAGTTGCGCACGCCGCGAGCGACCGTTTCCATCACGCCGGTTTTTGGGTCGACGCGATGAATCGCCGCCTGGTTGTAATTCGGCAGCACGATGTTGCCGGGCGCGCCGACGTTGAAGTAAAGCTTGCCGTCAGGACCGAGCGCCAAAAATTTCCAGAAGTGGCCGGCTTGTGTCGTCGGATCGAGGTTATCGATCACGACCTTGGCTTCAGGCGGACTGTCCAGGCGCTCTTCAATGCCATCGTAACGCGTGATGCGATGGCGTTCGGCGACGAACAAAGTGCCTTTGCTGAAGGCGACGCCGTTGGGCGACTTCAAACCGGCAAGTATTTTCTTGACCTCACGTTTGCCGCCGCGGTCGACGACTGCATAGACGTCGGAAAGATTGCGATTGCTGACGAACACCGTGCCCTTGTCGCCGAGCGCCAGCGAACGGGCTTCAGGTATTCCCTCAGCCCACACCTCGATTTTGAAACCCGCCGGCAGTTTCAACTTGTCGAGCGGCAACTCGCTCGCTGGGCGTCCGGTAAACAGCGGCGCGAACGGGTGCAACGTGGAGGTGTTCTGTTCCGCCGAGCGGCCCTGTTGCCAGGAAGGCGGCGCTGCGGGCGCCGCCGCGGGTGCGGCGGCCGGCGGCGTTTGTGCGCACGCACTCGTCGCGAGCAGCGCGGCGGCGAGCGCGGCTGGCGCATGCTTTAACGCAAACTGAAAACCAGTGACCATTTTCATAACTCCCTCCAGGGTAGTAAAGCCAATGACATTGTCGTTGCCCGGCACCTGTGTGCGGGCGGATGCGGTATTTTCCGCAACGGCAAAATAAGTGTAGCACTCTCTCAGCAGCGCTTAAACGCCAGATTATCCGGCGCAGGGCGTGGCCCCCCGGCCAGATACAGCCAGAAAACCGATTATTGCCGCCACGGCCGACCCGAGCAAATTCCCGAGCTTGGCCGCTTCAACCAGCGCCGGATCGCTGAACGCAAGCTGCGCAATAAATAGCGACATCGTAAAGCCGATGCCCGCGAGCCAAGTGGCGCCTAACAAATGCTTCCAGTGCACCCGGGACGGCAGCCGCGGGATGCGTCGCGTGGACGCCTGACGTGAACATGCAATACCAGAGTATGCCGCCGACGATCACATAAAGAAGCGGGTGGCGAATTCCACTGCGATTAAAAACCTATAGCAGAAGCAGCATCGCTGCCGCCATTGCCAGAGCGTGCGTGTTCAGTTCAGCGGTATAAAAAATGGATTAGAGATCACGGTCGTCTCCGTCACTTCGAAACATAACAGGGCCACGCGGCAGATTGAACCGCGTCAGCAACTGGCGCAGAAAATCGGTAAAGCTGTGATGGTCTGCGACGTTATCAACCCATGGCTGAAGCTTAAAAAGCTGTGGCGATGGGTGGTGCGTTCTAAAAGTCATACACCATCGCTTTTATAGTCAAAGTCGTAACGACCCCTCCGCTGTATTGGTCAGAATGAACCACCACCTTCTGTTCATGATTCAAACAATTAGCGCAGATGTGCCTTTCGCATTGCTGTCAGCGTGCAACCATTGCTCGAATTCCGTCGCCGGAAGCGGTTTACTCATGTAATAACCCTGGTACTCGTCGCTCCCGAGCGACTTGAGAAAGTCTAATTGTTGCGCAGTCTCCACGCCTTCAGAAATCACCT
>JAQGMI010000101.1 GCA_028292435.1 Betaproteobacteria bacterium | reverse complement strand
TCAGCAGCGATTTTTACAAACAGCGCATCGATCATCGCGGCTTCGCCTTCGATCACCTGAAAAAAACTTCCGTCGGCATAAAGCAGCATGCCGGTGGCCTCCAGGCTGCGGTTATTTTTGCGCGCCTTCGCGAGCAACTCGGCTAGCGCAGTATTGCTGAAGGCGCTTTTGGCTGCGCTCGCGTAGATGCAATGAATCAACTTACCGCTCATTTCCAATCGAAGTCCCCTGAGTAGCGCACGATAGCAAACGACGCACTTTGATTATACGGGCGATGAGGTTACCCGGCCTGTGCATTGGGCAACGGTATCTGCGCCGACAAAAAGCGCGGCCGCTTCTTTGATGATTGCAACGGCCCCGCACACCTCAAAACCTGAACCCCGCCGCCACCCTCACCATGTGGTCATGCGAGAAATTTACATGCGGGTCGCTCGCCACGCGCGCGAAATACCTGCCGTGATCCCACGTCAAAGAGACGCCGGTGCCATGCACCCGCTCGCTCGCGGGATCCGCCTCGGCGCGGCCATCCTTGTAAAACATGTCGAGGGTCCAGCGATTGTTTTCATCCGGCTTGTAGCGCGCGACCAGATGCGAGACGCGCTGACCCGTACCGAGCCGGTCGTCGCGGATCTGGAACAGCGACAACGTGGTGTCAGGCAGCGCGCGCGTGCCGAAGCCGAGCAGCACCATGTCGTTCGGATCGAAGTTGAGATTGAAATAATCTTTGAGGTTGGTGCGGCCGAAACCCGCCAGTGCGAAATAGCGCTCGCCGATTTCGGCCGTGAGGCTGCCGCCTAAAAAACCGCGGGTCGCGTATTGCACCGACGGCGTAACTTTGCCGAACGGCAGTTCCACCGTGTTCTCGTAGCCGAGCCGAAGTTGCTGGAATTCGTTCGAGCGCTGGTAGAAGCCGACCCACGCCGCATTCGCGCCATAGTTGGCGCGCAGATTCACGTCATACGCCGGCGTCACATTCGTGGTGCGATAGAAGCTTGGCGTTAACTTATATGCGATGCTGTCTTTGGCGCCGGCCTGCGGTTCGGCCTCTTTCACTTTATCAGCGGCACTGCCGTCGATTGCGAGCGCCGGCAGCGCGTGCAGGAAAAAGGCCGCCGCCAGCAGTGTGTATTTTGCGCTTGAGCCGCACATACCGGATTGTGCACTCATGGCGGCGAATATTGGGCTCGCCGTGTGCCCCACCACAGCATCATCGCAACACCCCACAACCTGCCTGGCACTGACGACCCGGGCGTCGCCACCTGCCTCGTGGCTGTCACGCCGAAAAGTTTTCAACCAGTCCCAACCACCGCACGGGCACCGCCCGCTGCGCCGAGCGTCCTGCGCCAGGTCGCCGGCGGCATCCCGAACTCCCGCTTGAACGCACGATTGAAAGCGGCTTCTGATTCATAGCCGATCTGCTCGGCAATCGTTGCAAGGCTTACGCCATCGCTGCGCAAACGTTGCGCGGCGACGGTGAGGCGCCAGCGCGTCAAATATTGCATTGGCGGCTGCCCGATCAACTCACCGAAGCGTTGCGCGAGCGCGGAGCGCGACAAGCCAACCTCGCTGGCAAGCGCATCTACCGTCCATTGATATCCGGGTTTCTGATGCATGAGCGTGAGGGCACGGCCGACAAAGCGATCACGCAATCCCGCGAGCCACCCGGTCTGGTCCTCGGGCATCGATTCGGAGTAGCGACGAATTGCTTCGACGAACAACAGTTCGGAGAGTTTCGCCAGCACGGTATCGCTGCCCGCGCGCTTTGCCGACGTCTCCTGCGCGCCCAAACGCAAAAGGCTTTTGAACCACGCCGCCGTTGGATCGTCGCCGAACGGAACGCGCAACATTCCGGGCAATGCTTCAAGCACCGGTCGTGACAGTCGTTTGTCGCACGCCAGGAATCCACAGACGAGCCGCGTCGCGTCGCCGCCACCGCCGTGTTCGATGCGCAGCAGGCTGTCGCCGGCGGTCGGGCTGATGAGCGATTCGGCGGCGATCGGCTCGACCTGCAAATCGCTGCCCATCAAATGTTTCTCGTCGTTGGGCATCAACAGCAGATCGCCCGCGTTAATTTCAAACGTCTCGCCGCCGGCCGCCAATCGCGCTTTGCACTTGCCGTCGATCAGCCAATGAAAAAAAACAATGTGTTCGCTGCCGCCGAGCGGTCCCCCGCTCGTGGGCTGTCCTGAATGCGACGTTACGCACCACGGCGCGCTGAATTCAGCATCGAGGAAAACGGCGCCCGACAAGCGCAGCACGTGCAAGACATCCGATAAGGCGTCCATAGCGCCGGATTATCCGGAAATCCGGCGAGTTGAGCAAAGTCGACGGCGTACCGGACAAGCCATTACGGCAGTGGCGGCGGCGGCGCGGGAATTCAGGCGGCTCGCGCAAAAACGCTGGCGTGTCGGCCATATTGCCGCCGAAATTCTTCGCTGATACTGCAAGCCATCCGGAATGCCACTGGAATGTCACTTAACTCCCGCTGCATCCCGGTACTGACCAGCTAACCACTATAGGAGTTTTGTCATGCCTACAGTCGTCGAACGTGCCATCACCAAACAAATGCAAGCTGACCTAACGCCCGATTTCGCCGCCATCAAACAGAAGCAGCAAACAACCTGGGCCAGCGGCGATTTCGCCATCATCGGCGTGACGCTGCAAATCGTCGGCGAATCGCTTGCCGAAGCTGCCGACATTCGCGCCGGCGAGCGCGTGCTCGACATTGCCGCCGGCAATGGCAATGCAACACTGGCTGCTGCGCGCCGGTTCGCCGACGTCACGTCGACCGACTACGTGCCCGACCTTCTCGAGAAAGGCCGCGTGCGCGCTTTGGCCGAAGGGCTGCCGGTTACTTTTCGCGTAGCCGATGCTGAAGCATTGCCTTTCGACGGCGGCAGTTTCGATGTCGCGCTTTCAACTTTCGGCGCAATGTTTACACCCGATCACACCAAACCCGCGCGCGAAATGCTGCGCGTCGTGAGGAGCGGCGGACGCATCGGTCTCGCGAACTGGACGCCCGAAGGCTTCATCGGCCAGTTGTTCAAGGTGATCGGCCGCTACCTGGCGCCGCCGGCCGGCCTTAAATCGCCCGCCTTGTGGGGCACCGAAGCACACTTGAGCGAGCTCTTCGGCCCGCAGGCGACCGCCATCCGCGCGACGCGCAAGCATTTTAACTTTCGCTTTCGCGACGCCGGGCACTGGCTGCAAATTTTCCGCGACTACTACGGCCCGACCCACAAAGCGTTCGCCGCGCTGGACCCGGCAGGCCGGGCGGCGCTCGCCAAAGACATCACCGAACTGCTCGATCGCATGAACATCGCGGGCCCGTCGTCGCTCGTCGTGCCGAGCGAGTACCTCGAAGTCGTGATCGACCGTAAATAGCATCGCCGGATTTTTTTCAACGCAATAAAACGGAGGGGCGTCATGGGCAGAATTTTCAGTTTTGTTTACGGACTCAGCGCGTATGCAGCTTTCCTCGCTGCATTCTTGTATGCCATCGGCTTCGTTGCGGGCGCAGTCGTGCCGAAGTCGCTCGATTCGGGAGAGCCCGGCGATCCCGTCGCCGCGCTGCTGATCAACGCAGCGTTACTCGCCGTGTTCGCGATTCAGCACAGCGTAATGGCAAGGCCGGGCTTCAAAACGTGGTGGACGCGTATCGTGCCGGCGTCGATCGAGCGCAGCACCTACGTCCTGCTGTCGAGCGTCGCGCTCGGCTTTTTGTACTGGCAGTGGCAGCCGCTGCCCGAGGCCGTCTGGCACGTCGGCGATGAAGCGGGGGCCATCGCGCTGTGGGTATTACAAGCGGCGGGCTGGCTGCTTGTTCTCGCGTCGACGTTCGCGATCAGCCACTTCGATCTCTTCGGCCTGCGCCAGGTTTACCTGAACCTGCGCAAAGAGCGGTATTTGAACCTGCCGTTCCGCATCGGCGGCCTCTACCGGCTCGTGCGCCATCCGTTGATGCTCGGTTTCCTGATCGCGTTCTGGGCGACGCCGCGTATGACGCTCGGCCACCTGCTGTTCGCGATCGCGACGACCGCCTACATCCTGATCGCGCTTCAACTCGAAGAGCGCGATCTGATCAATCACCATGGCGAAAAGTATCGCGAGTACAGAAGTGAAGTTCCGATGCTGTTGCCGCTGCCGCGCAAACAGAGCCAGCCGGCCGGCCTTTTCAAGGAGACCTGAACATGAACCTCAAAACGGCGATCGCTAAACTGTTGTCTGACGTGGGCGCGATACTAGTCAAGACCGCGGCGCAGATCGGCACAGCCAATGGCGGAATTCGCTCGGGCATGTTTCTGCCGGGACCGCACCCCGAGGGGCGGATTGCGCGGCGCGGCCGCCGCAAGCATTGCGCGCGCGCCGTCGATTGCGTGGTGATCGATCAATGGCTGATGTGGCGTAGCTGAATTCCGCGTACTGAGATGCACACGCGGCCTGGCGTGGCGCGGCGCATTTTGCGCCGCGTTATTTTCGCAACCTTTAAGGAGATGCAACATGAGCAACGA
>JAQGMI010000063.1 GCA_028292435.1 Betaproteobacteria bacterium | reverse complement strand
CGTAAGGAGAATTAGCGCGGGTTACCCAAAATTGTTTGCGAGCGCGTCGCGTTGCGCCTTGAACGCGCCCGGCAGTTTGTCTTTCAAATCGTTGAACAACGCATCGTGGTCTTGCAGTTCTTTACGCCACAAGTCCTTGTCCAACGACATCAGCTTCGTGAATTTTTCCTGCGTCATGCCGGTCATGCCGCCGAGGTCGAGATCGCCGAAATCCGGCGCGCGCCCAAGCGGCGTTTCGACGGCATTGGCGCGACCGAGGCAGCGCTCCACGATCCATTTCAGGACACGCATGTTTTCGCCGAACCCGGGCCACAGGAATTTGCCGTTCTCGTCGAGCCGAAACCAATTTACCCCGAAAATCTTGGGCGGTTTCGGGACTTTGGCGCCGATCTCGAGCCAGTGCTTGAAATAATCGCCGAAGTGGTAGCCGCAAAACGGCAGCATCGCGAACGGATCGCGGCGAACCACGCCTTGCGCGCCGGTCATCGCCGCGGTCGTTTCAGAAGCCATCGTCGCAGCGAGGTAAACCCCGCTCGTCCAATCCTTCGCCTCAGTGACTAGCGGGACCGTCGTACTGCGACGGCCGCCGAAGAGGAACGCCGAAATCGGCACGCCATTCGGGTTTTCCCAATCCGGATCGGCGCAGGGAATCTGTGAAGAATGGACCGTAAAGCGCGCATTCGGATGTGCCGCCTTGCGGCCACTGTCCGGCGTCCATTCCTTGCCCTGCCAGTCGGTGAGCTTGGGTGGCGGTGTCTTGGTCATGCCTTCCCACCATACGTCGCCATCCGGCGTGAGCGCGACGTTGGTGTAAATAACGTTGGAACCCAAAGCCGCGAGACAGTTGGGATTGGTGTCCTGCGAAGTGCCCGGTGCCACGCCAAACGCTCCGGCTTCCGGATTGATCGCATAAAGGCGGCCATCCTTGCCTGGTTTAATCCAGGCAATGTCTTCGCCGATGGTAGTAACCTTCCAACCGTTCAACGCTTTGGGCGGAATCAGCATGGCGAGATTGGTTTTTCCGCAGGCGCTCGGGAAGGCCGCAGCGATGTACTGCTTCTCGCCGTCTGGCGGCTGGATGCCGAGTATCAACATGTGCTCGGCGAGCCAGCCCTGCTCGCGCGCCATAATCGACGCGATGCGCAAAGCGAAGCATTTCTTGCCAAGCAGCGCGTTGCCGCCATAACCGCTGCCGAACGACCAGATCGATTTTTCTTCCGGAAAATGGACAATCCATTTTTCCTTTTTATTGCTCGGCCACGGCACATCTTTTTGCCCGGCCGCCAAGGGCATCCCGACTGAATGCACGCAAGGCACGAAAAAACTGTCCGTGCCCAGCACGTTAAGTGCATCGCGACCCATGCGCGTCATGATGCGCATGCTGGCCACGACGTACGGCGAATCGGTCAATTCAACGCCGACATGCGAGATATGCGAGCCGAGCGGTCCCATGCTGAACGGAATCACATACATCGTGCGTCCGCGCATGCAGCCGTCGAACAGCTTGTTCAGCGTCGACTTCATTTCGGCCGGCTCTATCCAATTGTTGTTGGGGCCGGCCTCGTCTTTCGACTTGCTGCAAACGAAGGTGCGATCTTCCATGCGCGCGACGTCATCGGGATCGGAACGCGCGAGAAACGAATTTGGACGCTTTTCAGCGCTTAAACGGATCAACGTCCCGGCGCGGACCATCTCGTTGCACAAGCGGTCGTATTCTGCCTGCGAGCCGTCGCACCAATAGATATCGTCAGGTTTGGTGAGCTGCGCGATTTCGCGTACCCAGGCCTTTAATTTTTCATGCTGCACGTAGTCCGGCGCTCCTTGTGTCTCCGAAATACGCGCTGCAGCGGCCGTTTGCTTCATTACTGTGCTTCTCCTGTTGGCAGCCTGGCTCTTTAATCGACCAGATGCGCTTTGGTAAGTTCGCTCTCGAGCAGATGCCCCGCGAAAGGACGAAAATTCTACCGCAAAACAACCCCTGATTACAGGCCTGCGCCGGCCACGTCATAAAAATAAACTACCTATATTTATCATATAGTTACGCATATATTTCGAGGCATCTGTAGGCTAATGGGATACCTGCGGTCGGACACTTCCGACTTCTGAAATCCGGGGCTGCGCAACTTTTCGACGGCCCGCCCCGTTGATCCGGGACGTGGAATTGCGGGAATGTCTGGACGGGCGGCGGACGCCGCGGTCGTCGCGGTTTAACGTCGCGCGAACTGCGACTTGCCGAACAGGATGTCGCGCGACTTATCGTCGTGCGGCGCAGTATTGTTCACATCGGCTAAAACCTGCAGTGCCTTCACCACCGCGGGCCGTGCGTTGATGGCATCAAACCAGCGTTGTGCGTTTGGGTAGCCGGGCAGATCCACACCGCGCTTGTCCGAATTGCGCATCCATGGAAACACCGCCATGTCGGCAATCGAGTAATCGTCGCCCGCAAGATATGGCGCTTCGCCCAGACGTTTATCCAGGATCGCGGTCAAGCGGTTCGCCTCGTTGGTATAACGCTCAATCGCATAGCCGATCTTTTCGACCGAGTAAGCACGAAAATGATTCGCCTGGCCGAACATCGGGCCGACGCCCCCCATCTGCCACATCAACCACTGCAGCGCCGTATAGCGGTCGTGCGAATCATCGGGCAGGAATTTGCCCGTTTTGTCAGCGAGATAAATCAGGATCGCGCCCGACTCGAACAGCGACAACGGTTTTTTCCCTGGGCCGTCGTCATCGACGATGGCGGGAATCCGGTTATTCGGACTGATCTCGAGAAATTCCGGCTTGAATTGGTCGCCGGTCCGGATGTTGATTGCATGAATGCGGTATTTGAACCCGCATTCCTCGAGCATGATGTGCACTTTATGGCCGTTGGGCGTCGGCCAGGTGTAGACGTCGATCATGAAGCTCTCCTCGATAATGGGCACCGATACTATCAACAACCCCCATCAGCGGCAAACCAGTGCGCGCGGCAATTCTGTTACGCTCACGGCCACTTTTCATGCGGTACTTTTCCTCTGTGCGTTTTCTTCCGCCTGGCGTGCTTCCGGATGCGAGGTTGCTGCTATGGGCACGCGGACTGCGCGCGTTCGGCGACGGGTACGTAAGCCTGCTGCTGCCTTATTACCTGATCCTGCTCGGTTACGACGCATTCAAGATCGGCGTCATCGTGACCGGCACTCTGCTGGGATCCGGCGCAACCACGCTTTGCCTTGGCTTTATTGCGCATGACTTTCGTCAACGCCGCCTGCTCGAATTCGCCGCCTTACTCATGATGGCCACCGGCGTCGCGTTCGTACTTTCTCCTGATTTCTGGCCGCTGCTGCTGATTGCGGTCGTCGGCACGATGAACCCGTCGAGCGGCGACGTCAGCCTCTTCGGGCCAATCGAGCACGCAATGCTGACGCGCACGGTCGACGCCGAACACCGGACAGCGCTTTTCGGGCGTTATGCGCTGACCGGCGCCCTGGTTGGCGCGCTGGGTGCACAGGCCGCCGCCATGCCGACGCTGGCGCACGAGTGGCTCCAAATGGATACAAAGCTCGCGGTGCAATTAATGTTTCTGGCCTACGGGGCAATCGGGTTCATCTGCCTCCTGCTCTACCGCCGATTATCGCCAGCCGTGGAACCGCACGTGTCGACACCAAGCATCCCGCT
This sequence comes from Betaproteobacteria bacterium, assembly GCA_028292435.1. Lineage (GTDB taxonomy): Bacteria > Pseudomonadota > Gammaproteobacteria > Burkholderiales > SG8-41 > PALSA-1004. The sequence goes on along the minus strand of JAQGMI010000063.1, from coordinate 21,019 downwards.
CGGCAAGTCCCGACGAACCGTTTTTACCCTCGCCGCCGTATTCAGTCTCGATGCGTTTGCCGGCGGACTGGCGGTGCAATCGCTGCTTGCGCTGTGGCTCTTCGACCGCTTTGATTTATCCGTCGCGACCGCCGGCACGATATTTCTGTGGACCGGAATTCTGGCAGCGTTCTCGCAGCTGGCGGCAGCGTCGTTAGCGCGCCGGTTCGGATTGATCAACACGATGGTGTTTACTCATTTGCCGTCGAACATCTTTTTGATTCTCGTACCGTTCATGCCGACACTGACCCTGGCTTTGACATTTCTGATGCTGCGATCGGCGCTTTCATCCATGGACGTGCCCGCCCGCACTTCATACGTAATGGCAGTGGTAACGCCCGGCGAGCGTGCGGCGGCCGCCAGCGTCACTGCCGTGCCGCGCAGTCTTGCAGCAGCTGTAAGTCCGATGCTCGCAGGATGGATGTTGACCGTATCGCCGTTCGGCTGGCCGCTGGTCGTCTGCGGCGGATTGAAAATCGTCTATGATCTCATCCTGCTTGCGATGTTCCGCCACGTGCGGCCGCCCGAAGAGATCAAAAATGCAGAGGAGAAATCATGAAGCTGTTGACTTTCCGACCGGCTCGCGCGCGCAGCGGTCATTTCGGCGTTTTGCTTGCGGGTAATCGCATACTCGATATCAGTGCATTACCCGGCCGCAAGCTGCCGGTCACGCTGCTCGAATGTATACAGAACGGGGACGCCGGACTTGCCGCCGTCAAGGCCGCGGTCAACGAAGCTGAGGCAGCACTTCAACGCGGCGAGCAACTCGCGGCGGTTTTCAAGCTGGATGACGTGACACTCGAAGCGCCTTTGCTCCCCGGTAAGATCTTGGCCGTGGGCAAGAACTACACCGATCATGCGAGTGAAATTTCGGAGGAAGCCTATACCCGCGTCGCGGGATTCGTGAAACTTACGAGCTGCGTCGTGCCGCACGGCGCGACCATCCGCAAACCGACGTGGACCGAAACGTTCGATTACGAGAACGAGCTCGCGATTGTTATCGGGCGCGAATGCGCGGATGTCGCGGCAGACAACGCTTACGACTGCGTGTTCGGGTACACGATCATGAATGATTTGTCGTGCCGCGACGTGCAGTTTGCCGAGCGCAAGGAAGGCAACATCTGCATCGGCAAAAACTTCCCGACGGCCGCGCCGCTGGGGCCGTGGATAGTGACCAAGGACGAAATTTCAGATCCGCACAATCTGCGCATCGTCACGCGAGTGAACGGCGAACTCAGACAGGACTCGAATTCCAGGAACCAGATTTATAAAATACCGGCGCAGATTGCGTGGTATTCGCACGCCGGATTGGAACCCGGCGATATCATCTCCAGCGGCTCACCCGCCGGCACCGGGGTCGGCTACAAAGGTCCGGGCACGTGGTATCTGCAAAACGGCGATGAGATCGAATGCGAGATTGAAGGCATCGGCACGCTCGCCAACACCGTCTCGACGCGCAAACGGCGCGGCTGATTATCGTTTGATCGAAGCGGTCGCCAAAACCCGCGCCCAACGTTCACGATCGTTTTGAACGTGCATCCGGAATTCCTCGCTGCTGCCCGGCGCCGGCATCATTCCTTGCGCGACCAGCGCGCGTTGCAGCACGTCTTCGGATAGAGCGCGATTGATGTCGTAATTCAGCAACGAGACGATCGCGCTCGGCGTGCGCGCCGGCGCAAACAAACCGAACCATCCGCTCGCATCGAACCCGGCAGCGCCGGATTCTGCCATCGTTGCAATGCCGGCAACAGCCGGATGGCGAGTGGACGACGCCATCGCCACGATCCTGATTTTGCCGCCACCCAGATAGGGCAACACAGCGGGCAGCGGCACAAAGCCAAGTTCGACCTGCCCCGTCAGCACCGCATTCATCGCCGGCAGGCTCCCGTTGTAATTCACATGCACGATCCGAGCGCCCGTCATCGCCGCGAACAACTCACCGGTCAAATGCGAGGTTGAGCCCTCGCCGGCAGACGCGTAATTGATGCTGGCTGGAAGCCTTCTTGCGCGCTCGATAATGTCACGAACGCTTTCATGCGGTCGATCCGCGACCGTGATCAACGCAATCGGCATGCGCGCAAACATCGCCACGGGCACAAGCTCCGCAGCGATATCGATCGGCGGTTTCGGATTGAGCACGGGGAACACGGTAATCGTCGGCGTGTCCGCAAAGAGAAGCGTGTATCCGTCCGGCGCGGCGTTCGCAACGTAGCGCGTGCCCAGATTAGTTTTCCCTCTAACGCGCCGCAATACGTTTACCGGCTGGCCAAGCGCGGCGCCGAGCGTCTGCTGGATTTCCTGGACCATGTTGTCCGTCAGTGAGGGCGCCGACACATTTTGCATGATGCGCGCAAGCTTGGTGATGCGCGGAATTCCCGCGATGTCGGTCGAGCCGGTGCCGGGAAACGGCAAAACCAATTCCACCGGGCGCTCCGGATATGCAGCCTGAGCGCACGTCATGTGAGCGGCGCAAAACAACCCTGCGAACAGGCGAATCATCAAGTTGTGCCCTGAGTCGGTATTTATTACAAGAACGCGCACCGCAGCGGATAGAAGCTTTTTTTCAATCGAGATTAGGCGACAGCCCCGTAGACGTCAATCCGCGCTGCACGTTAAAACTGGGACGGACTACAATTGCATATGATGCCCAGTCTGTAAAAAACCCGGAGGAGGCAAAGATGAAACTGCACCCAATATTGATCGTTGGCATGCTGGTGAGCAGCGGACTTGCCTGCGCTGCCGACTCCGGCGAACGCAATTCGCCGGTCGATAACAATGCAAAATGCATGGACCGCACCGTGGACGCTTCGAGCGGGAACTGCGTAGTAAAAGACGAAGGCAGGCCGCGCCGCACTTACCCGCCGCGTCCGCCGGCTAAAAATCCGCCTTCACGCCCCGGTGCTTCGTCCTCATCGACCGGCAGCGGCGCGGCCGGCGGCAAATAACGAGGGCCTAATGCGCGATTGCCGTTATGGCGCCGAATAGACGCATAACGGCATCGCGCGAGATTCCGCGAGTAATAAAGACAAGGCGTGAAGCGCGATCGGCGTCCGGCCACGCGGCTAACGCAACCGGCGGATGGAACAAATGCTGGACGCCTTGAACCACCATGGGGCCGGCCTCGCCCTCGATGTTGATAAGTCCTTTGACGCGCAGTAAATCAGTGCCGCGCAATTCGGTGAGCACTTCAATGCACTGCTCGAATTCACGCGCGGAAAACGGCTGCTCGAATCGCAGCACGAATGTCGAAATTGCCGCATCGTGCGGGTGATGGCCGTCTGTCTCAGCAGCGGCAACGCCGAGCCAGCGATCGATGCGTTCGCTGTTCCCCTGCCCGTCGGCAAGGCCGATATCAGTCACAAAACCCGGCTCAATGATGCCATGCGCTGCAATTGCGGTTTTTGCCAGCGGCGCCAGCCCGGCGACGGTCCTTGTTACTTCATCCAGCGTGGATGCACTAACCTGATCCGACTTCGTGATAATTAAGCGATCGGCGAGCGCTACCTGCTTGCGTGCTTCGGCATACGTTTTTATCTGTTCGAGCACGTGATATGCGTCGACACAGGTGACGACGCCGTTAAGGCGAAATTGCGACAGCAGCATCGAGTCGGACAACAAGGTCTGCAACACCGGCGCGGGATCCGCAAGGCCGGTGGTTTCAAGCAGCACGCGGTCGAAGTCGCCGATCTCGCCTTGCCGGCGCGCCAAAAACAAATCGCGCAGCGTCTGCTGCAGATCGCCGCGAAGTGCGCAGCATATGCAGCCATTCTCGAGCAGCAGGACCTTTTCCTGCGCGAAACGCAATAAATCGTGATCGATGCCCGCCTCGCCGTATTCATTCACGATGACGGCGGTGCGCGCGAGGGCCGGCTGCGCGAGCAGATGGTTGAGCAGCGTCGTCTTGCCGCTGCCCAGGAAACCCGTGACGACCGTCACGGGAATCCGGCCGGCGAAGGGATCGCGCGGCGTTGAAGCCATTATCTATTCCGCGATCTGGCCGAACTAAATCGTCATTTCAAGCGCGTAAAGACCGCCGGCGAAGCGATCGACGGTAAATACGATGCCACGATCGTCGACGAACACGTCATTCAGCTGAATCGCTCCTGCCGGCGACAGCTTCGGCGCGCCCGGCACGTAATACGCAACTTCCTGCGGCTGGTACGGGTTCGACAAATCATAGGCCCGCACGCCGCCGTTAAAGAACGTACCGATGACGATATCGTCGGATTTCCACGATGTCGGCGTTGGCAGATTCTCATGCAGATTGTGCGCGCCATAACGTCCACCGCGCTTGCCGAATGCCTCCATCGATGGCATCGGCAGCGTGCTGATTGAAATCGGATGCGTTTCGCACCGCGCGTCGAGCACCCATGCGAGCTTCGGCCAGTCGCCGGCGCCATCGACCACCGATTCGTCGGTCATCACGAGCAGATTGCGCTTGAACAACGGCAGCATGGTGTGCGCGAAGCCCAGGTACGGCGGGCAATTGCTCCAGCGCGACACGACTTTCGGCCGGGCTTTGTCGCTGATATCGAGAATCACCGCACCGTAGTCGAGATAGCCGACATAAGCTCGATCGGGCCGCTCGGGATAGACGTTCGTATTGTGCGCACGGAATCCTGCGTAGCCCACGGGGAATTCACCGACCTTTGCGCGCGGCGAAGGTTCAGCATCGCCTTCTCTCGTGCCGGGCGCCCACCAGCGGCCGACTTCCTGCGGCTTGGAAGGATTGCGAATGTCGATGATGCGATAGCACTGGTCGTCTTTCGGACTGCGCGGCTGAAAATCCGGCGCGCCCGAACTCATGTGAACGTATTCGCCATCCGCGAACCACAGCACATGCACGCCGCGTGAATGCGGGCCCGACGCGTCAAAATGCGAAATCAGCTTCGGCTGTTCCGGTTTGCTGATGTCAAAAATGTCGAAGCCTGCGGGCTTCTCGCCGACTTTCGTCGTCTGATAGGCGACAGTCAGGGTGTTGCCGACGACATCCAGCGAATTGGAACGCATGCCCCGGTGCGGCAATTCGGTCTGCACCACCACTTTCGGATTGCGCGGGTCACTGACATCAACGCCGGTAAAGTTTTTCGGCGCGGATTCGTGCGCGAGCCACAGAATGCGGCGTCCGTCCGGCGCAAGCTGCATATTCATGCCCTCGCCCATGCCGCCAAAGCCGCCCAATTCGTGGTGAGAGAGAAGCTTCATGTTCCAAGCCATCGTTTCGGATGGATCGGCGCCTTTGTTCATGCTGATTTTCTGATTCATGTCGAATGAGTTCCTGCGGGGATATGACTGCGGATTTGCGGAGGAGTAGCCAAGTCGGTTCTGAAACAGCGCAATATTACCGGCTTTATCGATTCGCGGCACACCTCACGGTGCGACGCCGCTTTCTCTCCACTGCAGCCAGACGCGCAGTTTTCTGAAATCATCCGGATGCAGGCTGTCCGGCAGCAACGCGATATGGCGTGCCAGGCGATTACCGCGCGGCCGGTAATTAAGTAAGGTCAGATATGGAGTCACATACGTTGTGTCCAGCACATCGCATTCGCTCCAATCGGCAGCGCGACTTTGAATATTCAACTGATGATCGGATGTGATTTCGATGGCGGTCGCCGAGTTGGCACCGAGCAACAGCGCCCGCTGTCGAACCAGATAAAAACATTGCACGACGAGTACCGCCGTCGCGCCGCTCGCGGCCCACGAGGGAAAAGCCACCGTCCAGATGAGCACGACCGCAGCGGCGTGCGCGAGGACAAGAATTGTAGCCAGCAGCCGGGACGGCCTGAGCCCGAATTTAAGCACCGCTGAATCCGATGACGCGCCGCAGGCTCAGTCGCATGGCCGCCGTCGCGATGCCGTCATGGCTTTTGACCGTCGGCATTTGCGCTCATTGCGGCAGGTGGTCTAATCCGTATGTCCACGATCGACTTGGGCTGTTCATCTTTTTTTCTTGCCACGGCCTGAACATGTTCGACGCGGACCTCATCCATCTTGACGCTCAGATTTTTGTAAATGACGGTGCCAAGGACGGCGGACAAGGCGATGAGCACTACCGTCCCCACGCCCAGTCTGCGTCTGGCGTAAGGCTCATCCGGGAACAGCATGATCTTAACGTCCGCCTCGGCAGCGAGCAGCTTGGCGTCGTAGCTCGCGCGCTGCTCCGGATTGGAGAGAATCTTATATCCATCCCGCAGCAACCCCGCTTCGATCATGGCCTCCGTGGCGCCTCGCGACGCGCCACTGCTTAGCCGCGCAGTCGCCTGCCTAAAAGCAATGTCGATTCTTGCCTGGTCTGCATCTCTGGCCACGTCGAGCATTTCATAAAAAGACCTCTTCATGGCCGTTCTTTCTTGGACTTCGAATTCAGTAATTGAAGTTGCAGAGTCTGGTCATACTCTGCGCGTAATTCCGAATTCGAGAGTGTTCGGTACGCGTTTTGTACTGCGAGATATTCGGCGCTCGGGCACTCATTTTTTTGCGGGGGAGTGTTTGAATGGAGCTTTCTTTTCAATCTGAAATAAGATTGCTGAATTGCTGTCTGACTCGCGTGCGGCGTCACACCGAGTTGCTGATAAAGCGTTTTCATGCGCCTCCCCCTGATACCACCCTAGGCAACGACTTGCATTAGAATCAGGCCCTTATCCGATGTCAAATCTATTAAACCAGTAGATTTTTATAACTTGCTGTAATTAAATGGTTTTTGCGCCGCGTTTGATTTGCCCGCAGTAAAACTTTTTTGAACGTAGGTTTCGATGCTGAACTTACCCGCCACCGGTGCTGCTTATCTCGACCATTTCGGGCTGCTGCGCTTGTCCGGCGCCGACGCCGAGACGTTTTTACAGGGCCAGCTGAGTTGCGACGTCACCGGTCTCGAAAACAACAAGGCCACGTACGGCAGTTACAACAATCCCAAAGGCCGCATGCTCGCTTCGTTTCTACTGTGGCGGGACGATATCGGCTACACCATGACGCTTCCGCGCAGCTTATGCGAGTCGACTCGCAAACGGCTGGCAATGTATGTGATGCGATCCAAAGTCACGATCGTGGATGGAAGCGACCAACATGATTTGATTGGCATCGTCGGTAAAGACGCGATTGCGAATCTACCGCCATCCTTCGCAGTCCCGGCGACCACGCTGACGATGACTGAATCCGCGGGCGCCCGCATCTTGCGGCTCGATGAAGAACGCTGCCTGATCGTAAGCCAACGCGATGGCGGAGCGGCGACTCGATCGGCGGTACCCGGCGGATCGCCGACCTTGAGTGCCGAAGCGTGGGATTGGTCCAACATACGCGCGGGAATTCCCTATATAACTGTGGCAACCCAAGAGCAGTTTGTCCCGCAGATGGCCAATCTCGACCTCATAAACGGCGTAAGCTTTTCCAAAGGTTGTTACCCTGGGCAAGAGATTGTCGCGCGCATGCATTACCTCGGGAAATTAAAGCAACGCATGTATGCCGCAACGCTGAGCCCGGATGAGATCGTGCAGCCCGGCGACAAGTTGTTCAGTGCGGAAACTGGGGAACAGGCGACCGGCATGATCGTTAACGCCGCGCTCGTGCCCGGCGCGGGTCAGGCGGTGCTCGGCGTCATGCACATAGAAAGTTTCAAGGCCGGCAAAGTGCATGTCAAATCGTCGGCCGGGCCCGCGCTCAACTTTAATGATCTGCCCTACCCCATACCGTCATGAACGCAACCACTGCTTAGATGTGCCTGATTCTATTCGCGCACAAAGCGCATGCAGACTATCCGCTGGTGCTCGCCGCCAATCGCGATGAGAGTTATGCCCGTCCCACGGCACAGGCGGCTTTCTGGGACGACGAACCGCGCATCTATGGCGGACGCGATCTGGAACAAGGCGGCACCTGGCTGGGCGTGAACCGCGATGGGGCAATTGCCGCAGTAACCAATTTTCGCAGTGCGGGCGGCATCAAAAGCTCATAGCGTTCGCGCGGTGCATTGGTCGCGAACTATCTGCGCGGGCGCTTGCCACCCGCAGCGTATATGCAGCAGGTCGCTTCCGACGCCTCCGCCTACAACGGATTCAACCTGCTCGCAGGAAATGTCTCGGAACTGCATTGGTTTTCAAATCGCGGCACCCAACCGGAGCAGGTGACGCCGGGCGTGCACGGCTTGAGCAATCACCTGCTCGACACGCCATGGCCCAAGGTCGAACGCGGCAGGAAGCGTTTGACTGAATTGCTGAAAAGCCGTCCGCCGGCGCTGATCGAGAACCTGTTTGCGCTCGTCGCCGAGCGGTCGATTGCGCCGGATGACGCACTGCCGGCCACTGGCGTCGGCATAGAGCGCGAGCGCGTGTTATCGCCCGCCTTCATTGTGTCGCCAGCGTACGGCACGCGCTCATCGACCGTCCTGCTCATCGACAATAATGGTGAACTCACGTTTGCTGAGCGCAGTTTTTCGGAAGGTGGCAAGCCGGCAGGTGCGGTCAATGACCGATTTTTGCTGCGACGCTCGACTAGCGCGGCGCCGGCCTGATCAATCGCATCGTCCGATGCGGGATTCCGGCGTCAAGGTATTCCTCGCTGATCACCTCGAAGCCTGACCGTTGATAAAACCCGATGGCATGCGTCTGCGCGCTGAGTACTACCTCGGTGTGACCATGCTCCGCTGCCGCCGCCGTCAGTTCCGTGAGCAGCATGCGGCCGACACCTTTGCCCCGCCATGCCGGCATCACCGCCATGCGACCGATGTGGCCGTCGGGCAATAAACGGCCGGTGCCTATCGCTTCGCGTGATGCCGTTTCGGCTACTACGTGCAGACACTCGTCATCCAATCCGTCCCATTCGAGTGCCTGGGGAACGTGCTGCTCGTCGACAAATACTTTTGTCCTGATTGCACGCAGGGCGTCAATTGCCTCGCTCCAGCGAACGCGACGAACAGTAACGGGTGATTGGCGATCCATAGGCTTGAATTATAATCACGACCTTGGAATAGTTCGTGCATAAAACGGAAATCAGGATTCATGCAAAGTCTCTGGCAGGACCGTGAAGCAAGCGAGTATCGCGGCGACCTCGCACAAAGGGTTTACACATCTCGCCTGCTCGGCAGGGACAAGACGCTGGTACTGCACGGCGGCGGCAACACTTCCGTAAAAATTCGCGAGACGAGTCTGGTCGGCGAAGCGGAAGACATACTGTATGTGAAAGGCAGCGGCTGGGACCTGGAATTCATCGAAGAAGCCGGCTTTTCCCCGGTCCGCATGTCGCACCTGTTGCAGCTGGCAAAACTCGAGGCGCTCAGCGATCCGCAGATGGTGAACGAGCTTGTCACGCATATGACGCGCGCCGCGGCTCCAGCGCCGTCCGTCGAAACGATTTTGCACGCGCTGCTGCCGCACAAATACGTTGACCACACGCACTCCGACGCTGTGCTGGCGGTGACGAATACCCGGGACGGCGAGCGCCGCATCAAAGAAATCTACGGCGACAAAGTCGTGGTTATCCCGTATGTAATGCCGGGCTTCGATCTGGCTCGCTTGTGCGCGGAGCTTCTTCCGCGGCAGTCGAACGCCGGCACCATCGGCATGGTCTTGCTCAATCACGGCATTTTTTCGTTCGGCAGCACCGCGCGCGAATCTTACGAGCGCATGATCGAACTTGTTGCGATGGCCGAGCGATATCTCGAAAAAGAGCGGGCGTGGCATCTGCCTGCGGCCGCCGTAAGCCTGGAAAATACCGGCTTAACGACCGCCATCGCCGAATTGCGCCGGAATATTTCACGCTGCGCCGCGAACCCGATGATCGTATCGACGGACGTAAGCGCGGCCGCGCGCGCGTTTGCGGGGCGCACGGATATCTCAACACTCTCGCAGCAAGGCCCAGCTACCCCGGATCATGTCATTCGCACCAAACGGCTGCCGATGATCGGGCGCGATGTAGAAAAATACGCCGATGAATATCGCGCCTATTTCCACCAGAATGCGACTAACGCCAAAGACCCAAAAACCATTTTAGACGCGGCGCCGCGCGTCGCAATCGATCCGGAGTTTGGCATTTGCGCTGCCGGCCGCACGATTAAGGATGCTCGAATCGTCGCCGATCTTTACGCTCACACGGTCGACGTCATTCAACGCTCCACTTTGCTCGGCGGCTACCAGGCGTTGCCGGCGCGCGATATTTTTGACGTTGAATACTGGGACCTCGAACAGGCGAAGCTGCGCAAAGCCGGCGCACCGCCGCCTTTCACAGGCGAAGTCGCGCTGGTTACCGGCGCCGCGTCGGGAATCGGCAAGGCATGCGTTGATGCGCTGCACGCGCGCGGCGCCGCCGTCGTCGGCCTGGATATCGATCAAAAAATCACTACGCTGTATAAACGCGCTGACTTTCTCGGTTTGCACTGCGACATTACTTTACGCAGTTCGATCGTTGATGCCATAGCCGCGGCAATCCGCGCATACGGCGGGCTCGATATGCTCATTCTCAATGCCGGTATTTTTCCGGGCGGCGAAAGTATTTCGATGCTTGATGATGCGCTCTGGCGCAACGTGATGAGCGTTAATCTAGACGCCAATCTGATCTTGTTGCGTGAATGTCATCCGCTGCTCAAGCTGGCGCCGCGTGGCGGCCGTGTCACGGTAATCGGCTCGAAAAACGTTCCGGCGCCCGGCCCGGGAGCATCCGCGTACTCAGCGTCGAAAGCCGCTCTCACCCAGCTCGCTCGCGTAGCGGCGCTCGAATGGGGCGCTGACAATATCCGTGTCAACACCGTGCATCCGAATGCCGTGTTCGACACCGCAATCTGGAGCGATGAAGTCCTTGCGGCGCGTGCCGCTCACTACGGTGTTTCAGTTGATGAATACAAGCGAAACAACGTATTGAAAACCGAAATCACCAGCCGCGATGTGGCTGCGCTGGCCGTAGGAATGTGCGGCGCCTTATTCGCCAAGACTACGGGCGCTCAGGTGCCGATCGACGGCGGCAACGAACGCGTCATTTGATGGCGGGCTTTCACTCGAAATTCGACACCCTGCGATGGTGCGATGGCCGGCTTGAAATGATCGACCAGCGGCTGTTGCCGGCAGAGGTCGCCTATATTTCTTACGAATCGGCGGCGTCCGTCGCTGACGGGATACGCGACATGGTTGTGCGCGGCGCCCCTGCCATCGGCTGTGCAGCTGCTTACGGCGTCGCACTCGAAGCACTGCGCATGCAGCGGCGCTCCGCTGAAGAATTTAAAACGGGCCTGGACTCGGCTTTCGAGGTGCTCGCAGCAAGCCGCCCGACCGCAGTCAATCTCTTCTGGGCGCTCGCACGCATGCGCGAAATTTGGCAGTCATGCGTTCCGGGCGACGTCAAGGCGTCGGCCGCTTGCCTGCTTGATGCCGCGCATCAGATTTTTCATGCAGACATCGCCGCGAATCGACGCATGGGCGAGTTTGGCGCGGAACTCATCGCGGACGGCGCGTCTATTCTTACGCACTGCAACGCCGGCGCGCTCGCGACTGCGGGCCACGGCACCGCGCTCGGCGTGATCCGTTCAGCCGTCGAGGCAGGCAAGAAAATCAGCGTATTTGCCGACGAAACGCGGCCGTTTCTGCAAGGCGCACGGTTGACGGCATGGGAACTCATGCAAGATGGAATTCCGGTCACTTTGATCGCCGACAACGCCGCTGGACATCTGATGAGCCGCGGGGAAATCGACGTCATTATCGTTGGCGCCGATCGCATCGCCGCCAACGGCGACGTCGCCAATAAGGTCGGGACCTATCAGGTCGCGGTGCTCGCCCAGCGTCATCGAATCCCGTTTTATGTCGCGGCGCCGCTCTCGACAATAGACGCCCAAATCGCCGACGGCAGTGAAATTCCCATTGAGGAACGCGCCGCGTCCGAGGTGCGGGGTTATCGCGATTTGCAGTGGGCGCCCAAACTCGTGAACGTCCGCAATCCGGTGTTCGACGTGACGCCGGCGGAGTTGGTGACCGGATTGATTACGGAACTTGGCGTCGTGCTGGCGCCCAATACGGAAAAAATCGCGCAGTTGCTGCGTAGCGCCGAACGTTAAAGCGTAAGTCCGCCCGTTAATTCGAGCACGGCGCCGTTGATATAGTTCACGCTGCGGGCTCGAGCCTCAGAACCGGCAAAGATCAGCGACGGCTCGCGAAAAAACGGCTCAGTCGGGCGCCGCACTCGCCAGCCATGACTTGCCCGCCCACAACCGTATGGTGATTAAGTCTTTTTTCAGCAAACAAATCGACCGTGCTGCCGCATGCACCGGTCTTCGGATCCCGGGCGCCAAAAACGACTCGCGCGATTCGAGCGTGCATGATCGCGCCGGCACACATGGCACAAGGCTCGAGCGTCACGTAAAGCTCGCATCCCGTCAGCCGATAGTTGCCCATACGGGCGGCGGCATCGCGCAGGGCAATGATTTCGGCGTGCGCGGACGGATCGTGACTCGAAATCGGCTGGTTGAAGCCGCGTCCGATGATGATGCCGTCGCTCACGACGACCGCGCCGACCGGGACTTCTCCCCGCTCCTCCGCGGCGCCGGACAATACCAGCGCTTCCTGCATGTAGTCTTCATCGGACATCAGCGAAAAACGCGTTCGTAAATTTCGGGCTTGAAGCCAACCGTCAACTTGCCGCCATGCTCAAGCACGGGGCGCTTGATCATTGATGGTTGTGCGAGCATCAACGCGATCGCCTTGTCGGCGGTCAACGATTCGCGGGCCTGGTCAGGTAGCTTGCGGAAGGTCGTACCGGCACGATTCAACAGCGTTTCCCATCCGGCTTCATTGCACCAGTTTTCCAACCGTTCACGCTCGATGCCCGACGACTTATAGTCGTGAAATTCAAACTGCAGACGATGCGCATCCAGCCATGCGCGCGCTTTTTTGATGGTGTCGCAGTTTTTTATGCCGTACAGCTTGAGCGCGGCTGGCATTGACCTACTCCCACTCGATAGTCGCAGGTGGCTTGCTCGAAATGTCGTAAACGACGCGATTGATGCCACGCACTTCGTTGATGATGCGGTTCGAAACTTTTGCGAGCAGCGTGTACGGCAGTTCCGCCCACTGCGCGGTCATGAAATCGGTCGTCTGCACCGCGCGCAGGGAGACGACATTTTCATAGGTGCGGCCATCGCCCATCACGCCCACTGATCTGACGGGCAGGAACACGACGAACGCCTGCGCAGTGCGGTCGTACCAGTCCGCTGCGCGCAATTCTTCGATAAAGATTGCATCCGCGCGGCGCAATAAATCCGCGTAATGCGCTTTTACTTCGCCGAGGATCCGCACGCCGAGCCCCGGTCCGGGGAATGGATGGCGAAACACCATGTCGCGCGGCAGGTCTAGCGCAAGACCCAGTTCGCGCACTTCGTCTTTGAACAATTCGCGCAACGGTTCGAGCAATTTAAGATGGAGCGTCTCAGGCAGGCCGCCGACATTGTGATGCGATTTGATCGTGTGAGCCTTTTTTGTCTTGGCGCCGGCCGATTCGATCACATCGGGATAAATCGTGCCCTGCGCGAGCCACTTAACTCCGGGAAGCTTCGCGGACTCACGCTGAAAAACTTCAACGAAGACGCGTCCGATTATTTTGCGCTTTTGCTCCGGTTCATCCACCCCGGCGAGCGCATCGAGGAAATGAGCGGATGCGTCAACGTGGATCACCTTCACGCCAAGCCCGCGGGCGAATGTCTGCATCACCTGCTCGGCCTCGTTCAAGCGCAAAAGGCCGTTATCGACGAACACGCAAGTGAGTTGATTACCAATAGCGCGATGCAATAGCGCAGCGACGACCGCCGAGTCGACGCCACCGGACAAACCGAGCAGCACTTCCTCCCTGCCCACTTCGGAACGGATTTTGCCGATCGCTTCGTCGATGTAACCCGGCATGCTCCAGTCGCCGTCAAGCTGGCAGATCCCCCGCACGAACCGGTCGATCATCGCCTTGCCCTGCAAGGTGTGCGTGACTTCCGGATGGAACTGCACACCGTAAAAGCGCCGCGTTTCGTCAGCTATGCCTGCAATCGCGCAAGCCGCGTTGCTGGCAATAAGCTTGAATCCGGGCGGCATCGCGGTGACTTTATCGCCGTGGCTCATCCAGACGTCGAGCAAACCGTGGCCCTGTGCGTTCGCGCGATCCTGAATGTCTTTCAACAGCGCCGAGTGGCCTTGGGCCCTTACTTCCGCATAACCGAATTCACGCACTGTACCGCTTTCGACCTTACCGCCGAGCTGCGCCGCCATCGTCTGCATGCCGTAGCAGATGCCGAGCACTGGCACGCCTGCCTCGAACACCGCCATTGGCGCGCGCGGTGTGCCGCCTTCCCAGACAGACGCGGGGCCGCCGGACAGGATGATTCCAGCGGGAGCGAATTGGCGAACAAAGTCATCGCTGACGTCGTACGGATGCAATTCGCAATATACATTCGATTCGCGCACGCGGCGCGCGATCAGCTGAGTGTATTGCGCGCCAAAATCGAGGATTAAAATTTTCTGATGCGGCATTTCAAATTTCGCAATTCAGGAATTTGAGTGTAGAAAAAAACGCGGCAACGCACACTGCGTTGCCGCCTCGCTTACCTTCCGGCCCGCACCTACTCGACACGATAGTTCGGCGCTTCCTTGGTGATCTGCACGTCATGCACGTGGGATTCGCGCATTCCGGCGTGGGTAATTTCAACGAATTCCGCTTTATTGCGTATTTCCTCGATTGAATCGCAACCGGTGTAGCCCATGCTGGCACGAACGCCGCCCATCAACTGCTGAATCAACGGCACCACGCCGCCCTTGTACGGCACGCGGCCTTCGACGCCTTCCGGCACCAGTTTCTCGGTCGCTTCTTCGGCATCCTGAAAATAGCGATCGGCTGCGCCCTGCTGCATCGCCCCGAGCGAACCCATGCCGCGGTATAACTTGTATGAACGTCCCTGAAACAGCTCAGTGTCGCCCGGCGACTCCTCGGTGCCGGCAAACAAGCCGCCGATCATGACGGAATGCGCACCCGCTGCGAGCGCTTTCGCGATATCGCCGGAAAATCGAATACCGCCGTCTGCGATTAAAGGCACATCGGTTTTGGCGAGTGCTTTGGCGACGTTCTGCACTGCGCTGATCTGCGGCACGCCAACGCCGGCGACGATGCGCGTCGTGCAAATCGAGCCCGGACCTATGCCGACCTTTACCGCGTCGGCGCCATGATCGACCAGTGCCTTGGCCGCGCTCGCCGTTGCGATATTGCCGCCGATGACCTGCGTCTTGGGGAAATTCCTTTTGACCCACTTGACGCGATCGAGCACGCCTTGCGCATGGCCATGAGCCGTATCGACGATGATGACGTCGACCCCCGCCTCGACCAACGCCGCGGCACGCTCTTCCGTGCCCTCACCGACGCCGATGGCAGCGCCCACGCGCAAGCGGCCCAACTTGTCCTTACAGGCAATCGGATGTTCCGTCGACTTCTGGATGTCCTTGACCGTTATCAGCCCGCGCAGATCGAAATTTTTGGTCACGACCAGCACGCGTTCCAGCCGATGCTTGTGCATGAGCGCCATCGCATCTTCGCGCGTTGCGCCTTCGCGCACTGTCACCAGGCGGGCGCGCGGCGTCATAATATTTTTTACCGGCTGCCCGAGATTGGTTTCAAACCGCAGATCGCGATTGGTGACAATACCGACTACGCGGCCGCGCGCATCGATTACCGGCAATCCCGAAATTTTGTGCTGATTTGTCAAAGCCAGCACGTCGCGCACCTTCATGTCCTGCGTGATCGTGATCGGATCTTTCACCACGCCGCTTTCGAAGCGCTTGACCTTCGCGACTTCAGCGGCCTGCTGGCGCGTCGTCATATTCTTGTGAATGATGCCGATTCCACCTTCCTGCGCAATGGCAATGGCGAGGCGGAATTCGGTCACCGTGTCCATCGCAGCGGACACCAGCGGGATGTTAAGAGTGATTGTGCGCGTGAGCCGGGTGGTCAGACTTACGTCGCGGGGCAGGATCGTGGAGTGAGCGGGAAGCAGCAGGACATCGTCGAAGGTCAGGGCTTTTTGGACCACGCGCATCTGGTGTTCCCTCGCAAAACGGCATTATACGCAAGTCGCGGTAAACCGCCAAGCAAGCACAGCCGTTAAACGCTTGCAAAGGATTGACGCGCATCGCCAAAATCGCTAGCTTGCTAACGCTACAAGAATGTCAACCGGTACGCGGCGCCGTGGTCTCAAAACAAGAGGAATTCATCATGAAAAGATTTCTGACTGGCTGTGGATTACTGCTGGTGACAGGCATTGCAGCAGGCCAGGTAGTGGAATGTTTTGATGCCAAAGGCAACAAGTCGATTGCGCAATTCTGCCCGCCCGGCACGGTCAGGGAAAACAAGGTGATGAAAGGCGGCGCGGGGCCTGGACCGGCCACAGCCGGCAAATCAGCCACCGGCGAGAAATCGCTTGCTGAGCGCGATGCCGATTTTAAAAAGCGTACATTGGATCGCCAGGAAGCCGAGAAGAAAGGCGCCAAGGAAGAAGCGGAGGCGAAGGAAACTGAGCGCAACTGTCTCGATGCCCGCGCGCAACTGCGCGGGCTCCAGGACGGGCAGCGTATCTCGCGCACCGACCCGAAGACGGGCGAACGCGTCGTCCTTGAGGACAAGGATCGGCCCGGCGAGATAGCGGGCGCACAAAAGTCAGTCGACCAGTGGTGTAACAAAAAATAACCCCCGTTACGACGTGCGTTTTTCTCCCTTGCGCGCACGGCTTCTTCTCGCCTGCTTCGGATCCGCTATCAGCGGGCGGTAAATCTCGATCCGATCGAATTCGTGTAATACCGCGGTCGTTTCGGTGCGCCGGCCGAAAATGCCTACTGCAAAGCAGGAGGGCGTCTCAGGGAAGCGGCGCAATATTTCCGAGTCCTCGATAGCCTGTCCGACTGTTGTGCCGACAGGCACCTGCAATGTTTCGACGATCTGCTCGTGCCGCAAGGCATAGACGATCGTGACCTCGATCTTGCGCCCGCTGGTTTCATCCATGGATGCTGTTGGCGCGTTTGACGAAAGCATCGACCATCGAATTGGCGATGTAGCCGAATACCGGTCCGATCAGTCTCTCCAGCAGGCGGCTTGAAAATTCATAGCTGAGGCTTAACTCCACCTTGCAGCCTTCTGCTGAAAGATTGGTGAACCGCCAACTGCCTTCGAGCGTTTTAAACGGCCCTTCGATCAGCCGGATCTGCATCAATGATGGCGGCGTCTTCAGGTTTTCCGTACTGAAGCTTTGACGGATCCCGCGGTAGTTGATGTGAAGCGTGGCGCGTGTGACGCGCTCATCGCGAAACGTGCACTCGCTGCCGCCGCACCAGGGTAAAAATTCGGGGTATTTCTCGACTGCATCAACAAGCTCGAACATGCGCCGGGCCGATTGGCCAACGAGCACTGACTTGATGACTTGTGCCATGAAGGGTCGAAACGAGTGTGGAACGAGGAAAACTTAGGCCGGTGAGCGCCGGATGGTTGCTGGTACAATTCAAAAAACCGCGTCACTATACCCCGACATGAGCATCGCACAAAACAAAAAAGCCTTTCACGATTATTTTGTCGAGCAGCAGTTCGAGGCCGGCGTCGAGCTTGAAGGTTGGGAAGTCAAATCAATACGCGCCGGCCGGCTGCAGCTCAAAGAGGCTTACGTCATCGTTCGCAACGGCGAAATCTATTTGATCGGCTGTCATATCAGCCCGTTGGCGACGGTATCGACGCACTTTAAGCCTGACCCGGTGCGAACCCGGAAGCTGTTGCTGCACAAAGAGGAAATCAATCGCCTGATCGGCAGCGTCGAACGCGCCGGCTATACGATGCTTCCGCTCGATATGCATTTCAAGCGCGGCAAGATCAAGCTCTCGATCGGACTCGCCAAAGGTAAAAAGCAGCACGACAAACGACAGGCGGAAAAAGAACGCGATTGGCAGCGTGAGAAGCAGCGGGTTCTTAAAGTCCGGTGAGTCCGGTTAAGGCGCCGCCCCGCCCTTCTCCGGCGCGGCGAAACCGCTTTAACGGAAGCTCCAGTTGATATGTTGAGACTCACTGAAATTAAACTGCCGCTCGATCATAGCGAGGCGGCGCTCGAAACAGCAATCGTCGAGCGGCTTGGGATAGAACAACCTGAACTCATCCGCTATGCAATCTTCCGACGGGGCGTCGATGCGCGCAGGCGTTCAGCCATCTCGTTTATCTACACGGTCGACGTCGAGATCCCCGACGAATCCGGATTGCTCTCGCGTCGTAAAGACCAGCGAAATATCGGAGCGACGCCTGACACAAGCTACCGCTTTGTTGCCAAAGCGCCGGCTGGAATATCCGCACGTCCTGTCGTAATCGGCACCGGACCGTGCGGATTGTTTGCCGGTCTGTTACTCGCACAAATGGGATTTCGTCCGCTTATTCTGGAGCGCGGCAAAGCGGTACGCGAGCGGACCAAAGATACTTTTGGCTTATGGCGAAAGTCGATACTCGATCCAGAATCAAACGTGCAGTTCGGCGAAGGCGGCGCAGGCACCTTTTCAGATGGCAAGCTTTACAGTCAGATCAAGGATCCGCGCTTTCTTGGGCGCAAGGTGCTGAGCGAACTCGTAAAAGCCGGAGCACCCGAGGAAATCATGTATGTGAGCAAACCTCACATCGGAACTTTTCGCCTGGTGGGTGTGGTCGAAAAGATGCGCGACTCCATTCATGCGCTTGGCGGCGAGATTCGTTTCGGACGCAAAGTCACGGATGTTTTGATTGAAGGCGGCGGTGTTCGCGGCGTCGTGTTAGCCGATGGCGAAACAATCATGACCGAGCATGTCGTGCTTGCAATCGGCCATAGCGCACGCGACAGTTTTGAAATGCTTGTACAGCGCGGCGTGCACGTTGAACCTAAGCCTTTTTCGATCGGGTTTCGAATCGAACACCCGCAATCCATTGTCGATCGCGTGCGCTATGGAAATTTTGCCGGTTCGCCGCTGCTCGGGGCCGCCGATTACAAGCTCGTGCACCATTGCCGCAACGGGCGCTCGGTTTATAGTTTTTGCATGTGCCCGGGCGGCACGGTCGTTGCGGCAACTTCGGAGGCGGGCCGCGTCGTCACCAACGGGATGAGCCAATATTCGCGTAATGAGCGCAACGCCAACGCGGGCATTGTCGTCGGCATCACACCCGCTGATTACCCGGGGCATCCGCTAGCCGGCGTCGAGTTCCAACGTCAATGGGAGACACGCGCGTTCGAACAAGGCGGCTGTGACTACCGGGCGCCGGCACAGCTGGTCGGCGATTTTATTGCCAAACGCGCATCGACTACACTTGGGACTGTGGTGCCCTCGTACACACCGGGCGTGCGATTGACCGATCTGAGCACATGCCTGCCGACATTTGCAGTAGACGCAATTCGCGAGGCACTTCCCGCCTTCGAAAAACAAATGAAAGGATTTGCAATGCATGATGCGATCCTGACAGGCGTTGAAACCCGTACCTCATCGCCGATCCGCATCACGCGAGATGAGCAACATCAGAGCCTCAACACTCGCGGCCTTTACCCGGCAGGCGAAGGCGCAGGATACGCGGGCGGTATACTTTCGGCTGCCGTGGATGGCATTGAAGTCGCTGAGGCCGTCGCTTCGAGCATGATCACCACTGCAGCCGCATAATCAATTGCACTGACATGAAATCCGCAATGGAAAAAGTCCGCGTGTCTAAACTGATGTCCGAGCAGGGTTTATGTTCGCGACGAGAGGCCGACGTCTATATCGAGCGCGGCTGGGTTCTTGTCGACGGGGTTGCCGTGACCGAACTCGGCACGCGTATATTCCCAAATCAGCGAATCACGCTCGCGAAGGCAGCGCAGTCGAAGCAAGATGCCAGCGTGACCGTGCTCTTAAACAAGCCAATCGGCTTCGTATCCGGACAAGCGGAGCAAGGTTACCGGCCGGCGATTACGCTTGTCACTGCGCAGTCGCACTTTAAAGGAGATCGTTCGCCGTTGCGTTTCAGTCCCGCGCATTTGAAAGGACTCGCGCCTGCAGGCCGGCTAGACATCGACTCAACTGGGCTGCTGGTTCTCACGCAAGATGGCCGTATCGCGAAACAATTGATCGGCGAAAACTCCGGCATCGAGAAAGAGTACCTGGTGCGGGTGGAAGGCAGGCTTGATGCCGCCGGACTCGCAAAACTGAATTTCGGTTTGAGCCTTGACGATTCACCGCTCAAACGCGCCGATGTGAAATGGCAAAACGACGACCAGTTGCGCTTCGTGTTGCGCGAAGGCAAGAAGCGTCAGATTCGCCGCATGTGCGAACTCGTCGGCATTAAAGTCACCGGGTTGAAACGCGTGCGCATCGGCAAAGTGCTGCTCGGCGATTTAACGCAAGGGCAGTGGCGCTACCTGCGACGTGAGGAACGTTTCTAAGCGTCGCCGGAGCATTTTCGCTCGGGAAAGATGGGGTGGCCTACGGGGCTCGAACCCGTGACCCTTGGAATCACAATCCAATGCTCTACCAGCTGAGCTAAGGCCACCATCAAAACGTGCGGCATGACGTATCTGGTGCGCCCGGCGGGACTCGAACCCACAACCCCCGGCTTAGAAGGCCGGTGCTCTATCCGATTGAGCTACGGGCACTACCGCGGATACCAAATTGGTCGGGGTGGAGAGATTTGAACTCCCGACATCCTGGTCCCAAACCAGGCGCGCTACCAGGCTACGCTACACCCCGAATAAAACCGTAATCCCTACAATTGCGCTGATCCAAAGCGATGTTACGTCGGATCTAAAGGCGCGTAATATACCCCCCCCGCGCGTAGAGGGTCAATGTAAACAGGCTGAAATGCGCGGCGCACAACGCGACTTGCTGATCACCGCTGAATCTGATATAAAACGCACCATTTTTCAAGGATCGTAAAAGTCCCATTGCAGCAGATTTGAAAAAGACTCACCAGCCTTACAAAGCGAAAGCGCGATAAGAGTACAGGAACTCCAAACATCTCGCGCATTTCAGGA
>JAQGMI010000021.1 GCA_028292435.1 Betaproteobacteria bacterium | reverse complement strand
AGTCTTAAACGTACTACAAGCAGTAACAGATTCAAACGTTGGGGTAGATACGCGACGCGTATCTACCCCAAATTCGTCTAGCAGCCGGATTTACAGGCGGGTTAATAAGCGGGTTTGGCGTTTTGCGGGTGCTTAGCTCAGTTGGTAGAGCGTCGCCCTTACAAGGCGAATGTCGGCGGTTCGAACCCGTCAGCACCCACCAAGTTTGTAGCAGCAGAGAGATCATGGGAGTGGTAGTTCAGTTGGTTAGAATACCGGCCTGTCACGCCGGGGGTCGCGGGTTCGAGTCCCGTCCACTCCGCCAATTCGAGTACGCAACACGGTGAAGCACGCCATGCCGGCAACGACATCGGCATTACGTGCGGCAAAAGCGCAGATACGGCCGCGTTGCCGGTTTCAGGTGTTTTCGACAGATGAGAAGGCGAACCCGAGTTCGCCTTTTTTTTGGGCGCGCGCGCCGCGTCCGGTTGCAGTAGCATGCACGCATTCTCAGCCCGGTGAATAAACCATGTTCGATCTAGTTCACAAACATAAAAAGGTTATCCAGATCCTCCTGGCGATCATTTTTCTGCCGTTCGCTTTTTTCGGCATCGACTCGTATTTCCGCAGCGGCGACAGCGGCAACACCGTCGCCACCGTGGGCGGGCAGTCGGTTTCACAGCAGGAATTTTCCGTGGCGCTGCAGGAACGCCAGAACTATCTGCAGCGCATGGTTGGCGGCCGCGTCGATCCTGCCATGCTCGACAGCCCCGAGTTGCGGTTTGCTGTGCTTGACGGCGTCATACGGCAGCGCCTGCTCGTCAATCAGGCATTGCGCTATAACGTGCTGGTGCCGGACGAGCAGCTGCAGCAGGTCATCAATGAGCAGCCCGCGTTCCAGGATGACGGAAAATTTTCGCATGCACGCTACGTCGAGCTGCTCAAGCGCCAGAACACGAGCGAAGTCGGTTTCGAATCGAGCTTGCGCCGCGATTTGATGGTCCAGCGCATGAACGGCGCCTTCGTGCAATCGGCTATCGTCCCGAATGCGGTCGCCGAGCGGCTGCTGAAAATCAATGCCCAGCAGCGCGAAGTCAGCCAGAGCGTGCTCGACCCGGAGAAATTCGCAGCTCAGGTCAAAATCGAAGATGGGGCAGTAAAAGCGTATTACGACGCGAATCAGAGCGCATTCCAGGTGCCCGAGCAGGCGCGCGTCGAGTACGTCGTGCTGGCGCTCGATGCGATGGCGGCACAAACCGACGTCAGCGCCGAGGAAGTTAAGCAGTTTTACGAGCAGAACGCGAAGCAGTACGGGAAGGCCGAGGAGCGGCAGGCAAGCCACATCCTGGTGACCGTAGATTCGAAGGCGACGCCCGAGCAGAAGCAGACCGCCCGCGCGAAGGCCGAGCAGCTGCTAAAGCAGGTGAAGCAGAATCCGGCGAGCTTCGCTGATGTCGCGAAGAAAAATTCGCAGGACCCCGGCTCGGCCGAAAAGGGCGGCGACCTCGGATATTTCCCGCGCGGCGCGATGGTCAAGCCGTTCGACGACGCGGCGTTTCAGATGAAAGTCGGTGAAATCAGCGGACTCGTCGAATCGCAGTTCGGCTTTCATATCATCAAGCTGACCGGCGAGAAAAAGCACGCGCTCGACGAAGTGAAGAAGCAGGTCGAACTCGATCTGAAGCGGCAGAAAGCAGGCAAGAAGTTCGCCGAATCCGCCGAACAATTAAATAATCAGGTGTTCGAGCAGGGCGACAGCCTCAAGCCCGCGGCCGACGCGCAGAAACTGCCGATTCAGACGAGCGGCTGGATTTCCCGCAACACGTCCGATAACAAGGTGCTTAATAATCCGAAACTGCTGCAGGCGATTTTTGCCGAGGAAGCAATCAAGAACAAACGCAACACCGAAGTCATCGACGTCGGCGGCAATACGCTGGTTGCGGCGCATGTGATCGAATACAAAGCGGCGACCGTAAAGCCGCTCGGCGAAGTACGCGCCGATATCGTCAAACTCCTGACGCGTCAGCAGGCGGCGGCGCAGGCCGTAAAGCAGGGGCGCGAATTGCTCGCCAAGCTTAAACAGGGCGCGGTGGAGCCGGTCACGTGGAGTGCGGCGAAGCTCGTCAGCCGTGAGAACTCGCAAAGCGCACAAGGATATAGCGGCCCGGGCCTCGCCGAGATTTTTAAAGCGGACGGCGCCAAGCTGCCTGCATACGCAGGCTATGAGAGTTCAGACGGCGGCTTCGTGGTCGTGAAAATCACGCGGGTCATCGACTCAGATGCCATCGATGCCGCCAAGCGCAAGGCAGCGGCCGACGAAGTGCGCCAACTTGTCGCCCAGGAGGAAATGAACGCCTATGTGGCGAGCCTGAAGCTCAAGGCCGACGTCAAAGTGCAGCAGGATCGGCTCGACAAGAAGCAGCAATAGAGCGGGATCGGGTTCGAGGATTCAGGGCTGAATAAAATTCTTCAGTCTGCGGCACTACCGCACAATCCTCACACTTAACGACTAGGCCATGCCCGCGGCGGTCGTGTTGAACCCGCAGTCTACGTAAGTGATTTCGCCGCTGATGCCGCTCGCGAGGTCGCTCATCAAAAATGCAGCGGCGTTGCCCACTTCCTCGATCGATACGTTGCGGCGCAGCGGCGCAGTTTCCTCGACGAACTTCAGAATTTTTCCGAATCCGCTGATGCCGGCCGCGGCAAGGGTTTTTATCGGCCCCGCCGATATTCCATTGACCCGGATGCCCTGGGGCCCCAGATCCTGCGCGAGATAGCGCACATTCGCTTCGAGGCTCGCCTTGGCCAGTCCCATGACATTGTAGTTGGGCACCGAACGCGCGGCGCCGAGATAAGTCAGCGTCAGCAGCGCGGCCCGGCGTCCCTTGAGCATCGGCAGCGCGGCCTTGGCGAGCGCGGCGAAGCTGTATGAACTCACTTCATGCGCGACGCGAAAGGCTTCGCGCGTAAGCCCGTCGAGAAACGCGCCGGCCAGCGCTTCGCGCGGCGCGAACGCAATCGAATGCACGATGCCGTCGAGCCCATCCCATTGCGCGCCAAGTGCCGCGAATAGCGCGCTGATTTCCTCGTCACTCGAAACATCGCAGGGCAGGACCATAGCATTGCCAAATTCGGTGGCGAGCTTGACGACGCGGTCCTTGATCCCTTCGCCCTGATAAGTGAACGCGAGTTGCGCGCCTTCGCGTTGCATTGCCCGGGCAATGCCATAGGCGATGGAACGATTGCTCAAGAGACCGGTGATCAGAATTTTTTTGTCTTGCAGAAAGCCCATTGCGGGTCCTCCGGCGGATGCAGGCAGGCGCAATTATAGCTTATCGTTCGCACGATCCATGCCGTTCCGGGATGACTCCGCCGCAGCGATTAGCTACACTTCACGTCGATGAATGCGAATTCCCGGCGTTTGTGCGCGCTCCTGCTGCCGCTGATCATCGCCGCTTGCGGCGATTCGCCGTGGAACAATCCCTATCCTGCCGCGGACAGCGGAAAAAATATTCTTTACTCGTCATTCAACGAGCGTCCCAAGCATCTCGATCCGGTCCAGTCGTACAGCACCAACGAATCGACGTTTACCGCGCAGATCTACGAGCCGCCGCTGCAGTACCATTATCTGAAGCGGCCGTACACGCTGGTGACCTGCGTCGCGGAAACGGTGCCGAAGCCGCGTTACCTCGACGCGAACGGACGCGAGGTGCCGGCGACCGCATCTCCGAAAGAAATCGCGTCAACGGTTTATGAAATAAAAATCCGGCGCGGCATCCGGTATCAGCCGCATCCTGCATTTGCGCGCAACGCGGCAGGTGAGCCGGTTTATCAGAATCTCAGCAATGCAGAGCTTGCCGGTAAAAACGTGCTGGCCGATTTTCAGGAAACCGGCACGCGCGAACTCAAGGCGCGCGATTTCGAATACCAGATCAAGCGTCTCGCGCATCCGCGCCTGCATTCGCCGATTCTGGGCCTGATGGAAGAGTACATCATCGGGCTCAAGGATTACGCAAAGCAGCTGAAAGACGTAAACGCGGCTTTAGGCAAAAACGGCAACGCCGATGCCTGGATCGATCTCAATAAGTATCCGTTGCCCGGCGTCGAAGTGGTCGACGATTACACCTACCGGATACATCTCAAAGGTCAGTATTCGCAATTTTTGTACTGGCTTGCTATGCCGTTTTTCGCGCCGATGCCGCCCGAGGCGGATCAGTTTTTTGGTCAGCCCGGCATGGTCAAAAAGAACCTGACGCTTGACTGGTATCCGATCGGCACCGGCCCTTATATGCTGATCGAGAACAATCCGAACCGCGCGATGGTGCTCGTGCGCAATCCGAATTTTCATGGCGAGACTTATCCCGTCGAAGGCGAGCCGGCCGATAAAGCCGCCGGCTTGCTGAACGACGCCGGCAAGGCGTTGCCGTTCATCGACAAGCTCGTGTTCACGCTCGAAAAAGAAGGCATTCCGCGCTGGAACAAATTCCTGCAGGGCTACTACGATTCGTCCGGCATCGCTTCCGACACTTTCGATCAGGCGGTGCGCTTCGCGGCGGGCGGCGAGGCGGCGGTCAGCGATTCGATGCGCGAGCAGGGCATCCAGTTATCGACGTCGGTTGCCGTATCGACGTATTACATGGGCTTCAACATGCTCGATCCGGTGGTCGGCGGCGGCATTGACGAAAAAAGCCGCGAGCGCGCGCGCAAGCTGCGGCAGGCGATCTCGATTGCGGTCGACTATGAAGAGTACATCTCCATATTTCAGAACGGCCGCGGTATTCCGGCGCAGGGACCGCTGCCGCCCGGTATCTTCGGCATGCGCGAAGGCAAAGACGGCATCAATCCGCTCGTTTATACGTGGGATGGCGAGCCCAGGCGCAGGCCGATCGAAGCGGCGAAAAAACTGCTCGCCGAAGCCGGCTATCCGAACGGTCTTGACGCCAAAACCGGCGCGCCGCTCGTGCTTTATTTCGACGTGACCGCGCGCGGCGCTGAAGCGAAATCCACGCTCGACTGGTACAAGTCTCAATTCGCCAGGATCAACGTGCAGCTTGAAGTGCGGCCGACCGACTACAACCGCTTCCAGGACAAGATTCGCAAAGGCAACGCCCAGATTTTTGAGTGGGGCTGGCATGCGGATTACCCCGACCCCGAGAACTTCATGTTCCTGCTGCTCGGCGCGCAAAGCAAAGTGAAAAGCCAGGGCGAGAACGCATCCAACTACGTGAATCCTGAATTCGACCGGCTGTTCGAAGAGATGAAGAACATGCCGAATTCGCCCGAGCGCCAGAAGATTATCGACCGCATGCTCGACGTGCTGCGTCATGATGCGCCGTGGCTGTGGGGCTTCCATCCGAAAGACTACGCGCTTTATCACGCGTGGTATTCAAACGTGAAGCCGAACAAAATCGCTTACAACAACGTCAAATATCAGCGTCTCGATCCACAGTTGCGCGAACAGAAGCGCCGCGAGTGGAACAATCCGATCTGGTGGCCGTTTATCGTCGGGCTGGCCGCGCTGATCGTGATGATGTTGCCGGCGTTCTTGCTGTGGCGGCGCCGTGAGCGGGGGACCGCGCTCGCATGACCGCCTACATCGTCCGCCGGCTGCTGTTCGCGCTCCCGATTCTGCTGGGCGTCAACGTAATCACGTTCGCGCTGTTCTTTCTCGTCAATACGCCCGATGACATGGCCCGTATGCAATTGGGCGCGAAGCGCGTGACGCCCGAGGCCATTCAGAACTGGAAACAGGAACGCGGCTACGACAAGCCCTTGCTCTACAACGGCCAGGCGCCCGGAATCAGCAAGCTGACCGATACGATTTTTTATGAGAAGTCGCTGCGCATGTTCGTGTTCGACTTCGGGCGCGCTGACGACGGCCGCGATATCGCGCGCGAAATCCGTCTGCGCGTCGGTCCGAGTCTCGCTGTCGCGGTGCCGGTGTTCATCGTCGGCTTGCTCGTTTACGTCACGTTCGCCTTAGGGGTGGCGTTCTTTCGCGCGACCTACGTCGACTTTTGGGGTGTTGTGATCTGCGTGGTCGCGATGTCGATCTCGAGCATGTTCTACATCATCGGCGGCCAGTTCCTGATCGGCAAACTGTGGCATCTCGTGCCGATTTCGGGCTTCGCCGGCGGGCCCGATGCGCTGCGCTTTATCGTGCTGCCGGTCGTCGTCAGCATCGTGGCGGGGCTCGGCGGCAGCGTGCGGTTGTACCGCACGTTTTTCCTTGAGGAGATCGGCCGCGATTACGTGCGCACGGCGCGCGCCAAAGGCTTGTCTGAGGTGACCGTATTGTTCCGGCATGTGCTGAAGAACGCGATGATTCCCATCCTGACCGGCGTCGTCGTCGCGATTCCGCTGCTCTTCATCGGCGGCCTCATCACCGAATCGTTCTTCGGCATCCCCGGCCTTGGCAGCTATACGATCGACGCCATCGGCTCGCAGGATTTCGCCGTCGTGCGCTCGATGGTTTTCATCGGCTCGCTGTTATACATCATCGGTTTGTTGATGACCGACATCTCGTACACCCTGGTTGATCCGCGCGTGAGGCTGGCATGACGGATTTCCAATTGGTGGTGCTGTCGACCGACTGGCTCGTGTACGTGCTGGTCGCGGTCATTGTGGCGACGATTATCTATATTCGGCGCAAGCCTCAATTGAGGGCGCCGTGGGGGCGCGTCGCGGAATCCAGAAGCGGCATGGTCGGACTGACGGTGCTGCTGTCGTTCGTGCTCGTGGGCCTGCTCGACTCGGTGCATTTTCGCCAGCGGGTGCAGACCGGCGATGCAAAGGTTGCTTATGCGGTGGATGTGCTGAGTTTGCTCGACGTTGCGCTCGAGCCGCTTAGGAAAAAGCGCGAGAAAACGTATTCGGCGCCGCTGGCGGCGGTCTTGTTCGCGCGCGAAACCATTGAATTGCCTGACGGCGGCCAGGTTCGGGATTTCCCGCGGCTCAAATTCGGCGGCGCCGCGCTCAAGGACCCGCAGCGCGAGTGGGCGGCGGATGTTGCGCAGTCCGCCGTGCTGGGTATCGCCGGCGGTATCGCCGTGTGGCTGTTGTTTGCGTTAGCTGCAACCTTCATCACGATGCGCCGCGATGGCGCGACCGCCAAAACGGCATGGCTGAATATCTGGCGCGCCGAAACCCGGGTGCCGTGGCGCGCAATTTTGCTGACGCTGCTTGCGTTCTGCGTTATCGCCGGCGTCACGATTGCGCTGGCCGCCAAATATCATGTGCTCGGCACTGACAAGGTCGGCCAGGACGTGCTGTATCAGTCGCTCAAAAGCATTCGCACGGGGCTGGTGATCGGTACGCTGACCACACTCGTCATGCTGCCGTTCGCGATCGCATTCGGCATCGCGGCCGGCTACCTCGGCGGCTGGATCGACGACGTGATTCAGTATGTCTATACGACGCTCAATTCGATTCCCGGCGTGCTGCTGATCGCCGCTGCGGTGTTGATGATGCAGGTCTATATCGACGGTCATCCCGAGCTGTTTCCGACTGCGGCCCAGCGCGCCGATCTGCGGCTCCTGTTCCTGTGCATTATCCTCGGCATCACCAGCTGGACGGGCTTATGCCGGCTGTTGCGCGGGGAGGCGCTCAAATTAAAAGAGCTCGAATACATCCAGGCCGCGCAGGCGTTCGGCGTGCGCAGTCACCGCATCATCACGCGGCATATTCTGCCCAACGTGATGCACATCGTGCTGATCTCGGTCGTCATGGAGTTCAGCGGACTGGTGCTCGCCGAGGCCGTGCTGTCTTATGTTGGCGTTGGCGTCGATCCGTCGATGAACAGCTTCGGCACCATGATCAACAACGCGCGGCTCGAGATGGCGCGCGAGCCGATGGTGTGGTGGTCGCTCGCCGCGGCTTTTGTATTCATGGTCACGCTGGTGCTGGCGGCCAATCTGTTTGCGGACGCGGTGCGCGATGCGTTCGATCCGCGCGTGCGCACGCGCGCCATACCGCTCGCCGAGTTGGCGAAACTGCGCGCGCAATCGCCGTCCGGCACGGAGCAGGCATGAGCGCGCGCCTGCTCGGTATTCGCGGGCTGTCGACGTGGCTCGTCAGTAACGACGAAATTGTGCGCGCGATTGACGACTTGACGCTCGACATCGACCGTGGCGAGACCTATGCGCTTGTCGGCGAATCGGGATGTGGTAAATCGATGACTGCTTTGTCGATCATGCGGCTGCTGCCCGATGCGGGGCAAGTGGTGGGCGGTGAAGTGAATCTTGATGGCGCCAACCTGCTTGCCAAACCTGAAATTGCGATGCGCGACATACGCGGTCGCCGCGTCGCAATGATTTTTCAGGAGCCGATGCTGAGCCTGAACCCCGTCATGCAGGTCGGCCGACAAATCGCGGAAACGCTGCAGCGGCATACCGAACTTGCCGGCGCGGCGCTCGACGCACGTGTAATCGAGCTTTTAAACTCGGTCGGCATTCCCGATCCCGCCCGCCGGCGCCTCGAATATCCGTTCCAGTTGTCGGGCGGCATGAAGCAGCGCGTAATGATTGCAATTGCGCTCGCATGCGGCCCGGACCTGCTGATCGCCGACGAGCCGACGACCGCGCTCGACGTCACGATTCAGGCCCAGATTCTCGACTTGCTGCGCGAACTGCAGAAGAAAACCGGCATGTCGGTGCTGCTCATCACCCACGATCTCGCCGTCGTTGCTGAGATGGCGCAGCGCGTGGCCGTCATGTATGCAGGCCAGATCGTCGAGACAGCGCCGCGCGAGCAGTTCTTCAAGCGTCCGGCGCATCCCTATTCGCGCAAGCTGTTCGATTCGCTGCCGACGCCGCAGAAACGGGGTGACACGCTGGCCGTCATTCGCGGCACCGTACCGCCGCTGACGCGTGAGTTCAAGTGTTGCCGGTTCGCCGACCGCTGCGATTTCGCGTGGGACCTGTGCCGCACCGTCGTGCCGCCGTGGTACGACGCCGGCAATGAGCAGGGCGCGCGTTGCCATTTATATGGGCCGCAAGGCAAGGGCAGGCTTGAGGCGCCATCCAGTACTGAGGAAAAGCCCAAAGCGCCGCCGCCTGAGTCACTCGCTGCTCAATCCCCGGGCCTCAATCCTCTACTTGAAGTCACCGACCTCAAGGTCCATTTCCCGATTCGCAGCGGCATCCTGCAGCGCGTCAGCGCGCACGTGAAAGCGGTCGATGGCGTGTCGTTCTCCATCGCCGCCGGCCGCACGCTCGGCCTGGTGGGCGAATCGGGCTGCGGTAAAACCACGGTCGGCAAAGGCCTGCTGCGGCTGGTCGAGCCGACCGGCGGGCGTGTGCTGTTTGCAGGCGAAGACATGGCGCGCCTGACTCGTTCCGAGCTGCGTGCGAAACGCGCCGAAGTACAGATTATTTTTCAGGATCCTTATTCCTCGCTGAATCCGCGCATGCGCGTGGCTGAAATTCTTGAGGAAGGTATGGCCGCGCTGGGAATCGGCAGCAATGCGGCCGACCGCGGCAAGCGCATCGACAGCCTGCTCGACGAAGTCGGGTTGACACCCGAGATGAAGCTGCGTTATCCGCACGAGTTTTCAGGTGGGCAGCGCCAGCGCATCGCGATTGCGCGCGCACTGTCGGTCGAGCCGCGGCTGATCGTGTGCGACGAGCCGACGAGCGCGCTCGACGTCTCGGTGCAGGCGCAGATTCTCAATCTGCTGAAGTCGCTGCAGGCGCGCAAAGGTCTCGCTTACCTGTTCATCACGCACAATATTTCGGTCGTCGAATTTCTCGCGCACGAAGTTGCCGTCATGTATCTCGGGCGCATCGTCGAAGCGGGCGGGGTCGATGAAGTATTGAACGCGCCGCAGCATCCGTATACGCGCGCGCTGTTGTCGGCCGTGCCGGCGATTGATGCGGCTACGCGGCGTGAATTCATCCGTCTGAAAGGCGACCTGCCGTCGCCGGTCAATCCGCCCGCCGGTTGTTTCTTTCACCCGCGCTGCACGCAGGCGCTGCCTGAGTGCACGACGACGTATCCCGGGAACACCCAACTATCGGCGACGCGCGCCGTGCACTGCCATCTTTATCGCAAGTAAACGGCCGCTCAGCGCGCTTTTTTGCCGCCTTTAACCGCGGCGCTTTTCTTCGCGGGCACCGGGCGCCTGGTCGTTTTAGCGGCGACCTTCTTGCGGCCCCCCTGTTTGGCGGCCTTCTTCGATCCTTTGGCGACCGTGATCGTCGGCGCGGGCAAGTCGGGCAGATACGGCTTCGAAGTGGCGCCCGCCGGAACCAGCAGTGTCGAGCCGGACGTGACGCCGTGCTTAGGCGAGATGCCGTTGACCGCGCGCAGTTGTGCGGCGCTCGTGCCATAGCGCGTGGCGATGCGGTCGAGCGTTTCGCCCGGCTTTAATTTATACGCCTGCCACGACACGAGCGGTTCGTCGTGGTTCGCCATGTTCGAGCGGAAGCTGTCGGCCTTGTCGGCCGGCACGAGCAGCACGCGTTCGCCGTCGGCGCGGATGACTGCGCGGCTGTTCCCGGGATTCAACGATTGAAATTCTTCGACTTCCATGCCCGCCATTTTGGCGGCGAGCTTGACGTCGATGTGTTTGGTCGTCGGCACCTCGACAAAGTACGGCTGGTTCGGCACCTCGGCAAGATCGATCCCGAACTGGGCGGGATTGGCGATGATGTTCTTCACCGCCTGCAGTTTCGGCATGTAGTAGCGCGTCTCCGCCGGCATCGTGAGACTGCGGTAATCGGTTGGCAATCCCTTGGCGACGTTTTTGGCGACGGCGCGCGACACCGCGCCTTCCCCCCAGTTATAGGCCGCGAGCGCGAGGTCCCAAGTGCCGAACATCTCGTAGAGCTTTTCGAGATAGTCGAGCGCCGCGTTGGTTGCCGCGGTAACGTCGCGGCGGCCATCGTACCAAAAATTTTGCTGCAAGCCATACATCTTGCCGGTCGAAGGAATGAACTGCCAGATGCCGGAAGCATGGGCACGCGAATACGCGACCGGGTTGTATGCGCTTTCGATAATCGGCAGCAGCGCGATCTCGCTTGGCATGTTGCGCTTTTCGATCTGCTGGACGATGTAATAAAGATAGCGGCTGCTGCGCGCAACGGTGCGCGAAATGTAGTCGGGACGCCGCGCGTACCAGTCTTCCTGCTCGCGCACGAGCGGGCTCGACATGTCGGGCAGGCCAAATCCGTTGCGAATACGCTGCCAGAGGCTTGACGGCCGCAGCGTGAGATCCATCAGCGTCGGCGCGAATGCGGTCGGTGCCGCGGGCGCTGCAGCAGCTGGTGGCGGCGGCGCCGCAATGGGTGACTGCACATCAGGCGTGGCCGCGTCGATGGCGGGCGCCGCCGCGGGTGTTTCGGCCGCGGAATCGCGATTCATATGCGGCAACGTCACCGGCTCGGCCGGCTCGAGTTCCGCGGCGCGCGACGACGACAGGTGGAGGGTGACAAAAAATCCGGCCGCGAGCAGCAGGGCTCTGGCTAATGGCTGCATCAGTTAGCAGTCCGGTCTTATTCGAACGCGGCCATGTTACCTATCGACCGCGCGGTGCGTCAAGGCAAATTCCTGAAAAAAATCAGCATGAAACGCACGGTTTGTGCCGACAGAAACCGGCGCGAATGGTTCATTTATTTACATCGTTCGACGATCGTCAAAAACTGTTTTTCCATTCGCGCAAAGCACCCAGCACACTGACCGGCTCGCTGAGCTCATGACCCGCATGTTTGCTTGCTGCGGCGGCCACAGCGGCTTCGCTGCAGCGCAAAAACGGATTCGTGCGCAGTTCCTGCGCGAGCGTCGATGGCAGCGTAGGTTCGTCCTTCGCCCGCAGCGCGGCGGCGGTTTGTTCCCATTGGGCGAGTTCGGCATTGCCGGCTTCGACCACGCGCGCGAACTTGATGTTCGACAGCGTGTATTCATGGCCGCAGTACACGCGCGTCGCGCCGGGCAGCCGCGCGAGCTTGGTCAGCGCGGTGTGCATCTGGGCCGGCGTACCCTCAAAAAGGCGCCCGCAGCCGCACGCAAACAGCGTGTCGCCGCAAAAAACCATGCCCGCGCCAACGAAGGCGATGTGCGTTCTCGTGTGAGCAGGAATTTCCAGCACTTCAAATTCGATGCCAAAGCCGGGCAGCGTGAACTTGTCGCCTTCGCGCACGCGCTCACTGACCGTCGGGATTCGATCGTCATAAGGACCGTACACCGGCACCGGGTAATGCTCGAGCAGCTCCGCATTGCCGCCGACATGATCGGCGTGATGATGCGTATTGAGAATGGCCGTGAGGTTGAGCTTTTGCGCGTGCAGGAAGGCGAGCACGGGTGCGGCCTCGCCGGGATCGACGACCGCCGCATTGTTGCCTTGGCGCAGCGTCCATACGTAGTTGTCCTGAAATGCGCGAACGGGATAAACGTTAAGATCAGTCATGATTGGGTTCCGCCGGAGTTTGGTGCACAGCCGGTATCTTTGTTTTAAACTGCCCGCATGTCAACGCCGACAAAACTGGAGTCACCCGATGCGTGGCTCGCCACGCCGCTGGGCCGCTACCTGCTCGACTGCGAATTTAAATATGTCGACGAGACGGTGGCCGACGTGTTCGGCTACAACGCGCTGCAACTGGGGCTGCCCGAGCACGACTTCCTGCGCGCAAGCCGCATTCCGTTCAAGTGTCATGTTGCGCCGGCAGGGCCGGTCGGACTGCGCGCGCGCTTTCGCGATTTGCCGATTGCCACCAACAGCGTCGACCTGCTCGTTTTGCCGCACGTGCTCGAATTCAGCGTCAACCCGCACCAGATTTTGCGCGAAGTGCAGCGTGTGCTGATGCCCGAAGGCCACGCGGTCATTTCCTGTTTTAACCCGTGGAGCCTGTGGGGCGTGCGCCGCCTCTTTAACCGCACGCCGGAAGTTTATCCGTGGGACGCGCAATTCATCAATTTGCCGCGGCTCAAGGACTGGCTCGCCCTGCTCGAACTCGAAATTACCGCGGGCAAGATGGGTTGCTACGCGCCACCGTTCGCGCAGGAGAAATGGCTGCAGCGATTCGGCTTCATGGAGGCCGCGGGCGACCGCTGGTGGCCGATTGCGGGCGGCGTATTTTTTCTGCATGTGATCAAGCGCGTGCGCGGCATGCGCCTCATCATGCCGAAATGGCGCGAAGAAGCGGTGCGCCGGCCGAATCTCTCGGTTGTGCCCAAGACGCAGGACAACAATCGTTCAGTGGCCGCGCGCGAAACGGAAATGCAACCGCAAACGCCAGTGCCGGCCAAAATGCGTTTCGAACCGTGAGCGACGGCGAGGTTGAGGTTTACACCGACGGCGCGTGCAAAGGTAATCCCGGGGTCGGTGGCTGGGGCGTGTTGCTGCAGTACGGCGAACGCACGCGCGAATTGTGCGGCGGCGAAGCGCACACCACCAACAACCGCATGGAACTTACGGCGGTGATCCGCGCGCTCGAAGCGCTGAACCGCCAGTGCCGCGTGCGGCTGCACACCGACTCCAAATACGTGCAGCAAGGCATCACGGAATGGATCCACGCGTGGAAGAAACGCGGCTGGAAAACCACCGACAAGAAGCCGGTCAAAAACGAGGACCTGTGGCGCCGGCTCGACGAGCTTGCGGCCGGGCACGAAATCGAATGGCTGTGGGTCAAGGGTCATGCCGGTCACGACGGCAACGAGCGCGCGGACGAGTTGGCCAATAAAGGCTGCGCATCCATGATCGGCGGCGCGGGCGCGCTCGCATCGCAGTCGACACCGGAGTAATCATGCGCCAGATCGTCCTCGACACTGAAACCACCGGACTCGATCCCAAGCTCGGGCATCGCGTCATTGAAATCGCGGCGGTTGAAATCGTCGATCGCCGGCCGACGGGCAATCATTTTCATCGCTACGTCAATCCGGGACGCGCGAGCGACGAAGGCGCGCTCGAAGTGCACGGGCTCACTGAAGAGTTTCTGCGCGACAAGCCTAAATTCAGCGACGTCGCGAGAGAATTTCTCGAATTCGTGAGCGGGGCAGAGCTCATCATCCACAACTCGGCGTTCGATTGCGCGTTTCTCGACTGCGAGCTAGGCCTGGTGGATCTTAAGCCGATCACCAGCCACTGCGCGCAGATCGTCGACACACTGCGCATGGCGCGCGACCTGCATCCGGGCAAGAAGAACAATCTCAATTCGTTATGCGAGCGCTATCTGATCGACAACTCGGCGCGCACGCTGCACGGCGCGCTGCTCGACGCCAATCTGCTCGCGGAAGTTTATCTCGCGATGACGCGCGGCCAGGAAAGCCTCATGATCGAGGCCGCGCCGACGCCACAGGCCGCGGCTGAAAGCCGCAAGGCCATGGGCGAACTGAAACTCATCGTGCTGGCGGCTACCGCGGAAGAACTCGCTGCGCATGAGCAGCAACTCGTTGACATCGACAAAGCGAGCCGCGGCGCCTGCCTGTGGGTAAAGCTAGCGGCCGCCTGACGCGGTCAGATATCTTCGCCGCGCGCCAAACGCGCGCACACGGTCGTGATCAGTCGCCGTGAAATGCTGATGCTCGGCGGCAGTTGCGGCAACTGCTCTGCATCGAAAAAGCGCGCTTCTTCGATTTCCACGCCGTCCGGACGGATTTCACCGCCGGCGTAATCGGCGGTGAACGCGACCATCAGCGAATGCGGAAACGGCCACGGCTGGCTGCCGAAGTAGCGGATGTTCTCGACTTCGACGCCGACCTCTTCACGCGTTTCGCGCCGCACCGTGTCTTCGAGCATTTCGCCGGGTTCGACAAAACCGGCGAGCGCGCTGTAGCGGCCCGGCGCCCATTCCTTCTTGCGCCCGAGGAGTACTTCACGGCCGCGCTTGATCAGGATCATGATCGCAGGCGACACCGGCGGATAAACCGTAAAACGACATTTGGGGCAGGCGCGCGCCCGCTCATCGGTGCGCGCAACGGTCGGCGTGCCGCAACGGCTGCAAAACTGGTGGTTGCGGTCCCATTCCATGATCTGGTACGCGCGGCCGGCGAGCACCGCGAGCGGTTCCTCAACCATGCCGAAAATCGCGCGCAAGCCGTGCATGGCGTGGCCCGACGGCAAGTCATTCGCGTGCTCGAGTTCCGACACATAGCAATGCTCGCCGCCATAGGTGCCGAGGTACAAGCTGCGCACGGCATTGACGCCGAGCTCGGCGACATCATGACAGCGCGGCAGCCGCGTTTCATCACCGAGCCCGGCGATCAGGAGCTCGCCGCGATGAAACGCGAACCAGAGTGCGGGTTCGCTGCGTTGAGCGGGCGGCGCGACCAGGGACAGGTATTCGTTCGGCATTCGGCTTGCGATCAGGGGTTGGCCGTGCGCATGCGCGTCAAGGCGCCGGTGCAACCTTTGACGTCCGACTTTGTCCGCACCGCGAATTGATAAATCTCGCCGGCCGCCACGTTGACTGTCTGCTGGGCGCTGGTTCCATCGCATCCGAGGTTGACGCTATGACGTCCGGGCGTGAGTTCGACCGGGCCGAGGGGTTCCTTGACCGGCTTGCCGTCGACATCGATTACGCTGACGCGCTGGCTGGGCGCGGTCGCGCTGTAAGTCACGACGTCGCCGGACATGATCAACGCGACGGTACGCGGCGCGCGATTACCTGAAGGTGGCGCCGCGCAGCCGGCCACGAGCAGTACTGGCAGAAGTGCGAAGACGATGTAGCAGGTGTGAGTTTTCAAGACTTGATCCTCCGGGTGAAACGAGGGGCGGCTGCGCGCTTTTGCTGTGTCCTTGCCGCGCTGACCAGAATCGCAGTTCGCCTGAAGCACGATATTACTATGAGTGCGCGCTTGCTGCCCGCCGCTTGAGCGCGGGCGATTCCGTCTTCTCATGCTGAGGAGGATAATAGTCCGGTGATGATTAAGGTGCGGCAAACGCCGCCCTGCCGCCGAAGTATTCTGGAAAAGGAAACGTCAACATGGCCACCGCAAAGCAGAACGGTACTCAAAATGTGGACTTCGAAGCCGCTGCGCGGCTGGTGGCGGCGCTCGAAGCGGATCTTCAAAAATTGTCGGGTTCGTCGGCCGACATCCAACGCCTGCGCGACGAAGTGGCGACGCTGAAAAACGTGCTCAACTCGCCGGTTCAGCGTTCGCACTGGGTAGCCGAAGGATTGCACGGCGTGCGCGACGTGTTCGACCGCGTGAAGGATGAAGTGGTCGCCGACGGCGTCAAGGGCGGCCAATACGTGGCTGAAATCGGCCGCATTCTCGGGTTGTAGTGCAGGCGGCAGCGAAATTCGCGCTTGCATGCGGCGCCTTCGCGTGGCCGCTGCTGGCAGGCGCGGCGCTCGCACGCTGGAATCGGAACGCTATGTCGTCGCGTATCGCACGCAGCCGCCGAAAGTCGTCGTCGGCAAACATTTCGTTGTTGAGTTCCCTGTGTGTCCCAAGGCGGATGCGCCGGAGCCTGCAGGCGTCGCCGTCGATGCCTATATGCCCGAGCACACGCATGGCATGAACTACAAGTCGAGCGTGCAACGGGTGGTGAATGTCAAATCCGCGGCGAGAGCTTCCTCAGCCGCGTACTTTCGCGCCGATGGTCTGATGTTTCACATGCCGGGTCGATGGGACCTTTATTTCGATGTGCGCGGCCTACTCGCTAAGCGACATGCGCAGCGAGCATGCGCCGAAAAAATTGCTTTGATGCAGACGCGGATCCTGCGGCGCCGAGAATACTTCAGCCAGTGCCGCCAAAAGGAAATCCTCGTCAGGTTGGTCCTGCACGAACCAGCGCAGCTGTGGCGGAAACGATTTGATTGCCGCCAGATCGGCGATCGCGCGGGTCATGAATTCCATGCCGTTTACGCCGTTCTCGCGCGACAACGCCGCATTTTTAATGAAGTCGCTGCCTTCCGCGCATTCCTGAGCGGTAAACGGATGTGCACCGGCGCTGAAGCTTAAGAGAAATGCTGCTGCGCCTGCGCTCGCAATGGCCAGTTGTCTTTGCATGTTCAGCCTTTTCGGTTGCTTGACGAGTATGCGGCAAAACACGCCGGCCGCAAGCGGCCAGCGGCCCAAGCTTGTGTAGGACGCAATGTGCAGGTTTCCGGAACTTAATGCGCGTGCAGCGCACCAATCCTGTCTATGGGAGCGTCGTTGCAAGGTGCCTTGTTTGAGCCGATCGCGCAATTGCCGCACCGCCTTGTCTATCAGCCTGATTTTATAAGTGCCGCGGAGGAAGCTGCGCTGCTCGCCGGGTTCGCGGATTTGCCGTTTAACCAGGCGCGCTTTCAGCAATACATTGCACGGCGCAGGGTCGTGCGCTATGGCGAAGGCGACTACCCCGCGAGCTACGGCCAGGCAGCAGAGATCGCAAACCCGAGCCGGCCCTTCCCGGAATTGTTGATGCCGCTGCGCCGCCGCGTTGCCGCCTGGCGCGGCATTGCTGAAGCGGATTTCGTGCATGCGCTCGTCACCGAGTATCAGTCCGGCACGCCGATCGGCTGGCACAGCGACGCGCCGCATTTCAAAGTCGTCGTCGGGATTTCGCTCAAAGGCGCCGCTCGCATGCGCTTCCGGCCGTACTCCGCGCAAAAGCTTGCGGGCGCAATCGTCGAGATCGAGCTCGCGCCGCGTTCGGCTTATGTCATGCAGGACGAGATCCGGTGGGACTGGCAGCACCAGATTCCCCCGACGCGCGAACTGCGCTACTCGATTACTTTTCGCACGCTCGCGGACGAAGGCACGCGCCGCGGTCGACGCACGCCTGGCCGCACCTCGCAACGGGACTGAAATGGCGGGCAAAACTAGAATTTCACTCATTGAGATCCGCCGGAAGTACGCCGGCGGCGAAGCGCCGGTTTCATCGCACTTGCTGGCGCAGTTGCGCCGCGATTCGCGTACCGGCGCGCAGCGGCTTTACCAATCACTGAGCGTTCGTTTCGAGCGCGAGCGCGTCGAACGCGTGCGTCTTGATTCGATGTTGAATTTTGAGCGCGTGCTGTGGAAGTCCGGCGTGCGCGATATCGCGGGCGTTGACGAGGCGGGTGTTGGCCCGTTGGCCGGGCCGGTGGTCGCCGCGGCTGTCATGTTTGCGGGTGACCCCGACATCCCGGGCGTCGACGATTCGAAACGCCTCGACGCGCCGACGCGCGACGTGCTTGCCGCCGAGATCCGCCGCAAATCCGCGGGCATTGGCGTGGGCATCGCATCGGTTGCCGAGATCGATACCATCAACATCTATCACGCCGCGCTGCTCGCGATGAGGCGCGCGGTCGAAGCGCTGCCGCGTCCGCCCCAACACGTGCTCGTCGATGCGCGCACGGTCGCTGGCATTGCGATGCCGCAAAACAGTTTCAACAAGGGCGACGGCATCAACTTCAGCATTGCCGCGGCATCGATCATCGCCAAGACCGAGCGCGACCGCATGATGGAAGCGCTCGACCGCGAACATCCGGGCTATGGTTTCGCGACGCACAAGGGTTACGGCACGCCGGAGCATCGCTCGGCGTTGCAGCGCCTGGGTCCATCGGCGATGCATCGCATGTCGTTCCCGGTCATCAGGGAGTTGCGCGGTCAATGCTCGCCGCTCTTTTACGAACTGCGCCTTCAACTGGGCGCGGCCCGCACGCGGCTGGCGCTCGCGGAAATCGAGGCGGCGGTGCGCGGCCACGAGACGACGCTTCCTCTCCCTGAATACAAAAAACTGCGGCTGCTGATTTTGCGCCGCTGGAAGCTTCTCGCGGCGTAGCGCCGAAGTCCTACGCCCGAATCGGTCACGGGCGGCTGCCATGAACAAGGCGAATACGGTATTGATATAGGCGCATCAATACTGTTGGAGCCCATTCGGAGCCAGCGATGTGGTTCAACCCCCTGATCGATCCTTTCGTCGAAACCGGCTATCTCGGCTATTCGCTGCGCGCGGTGGCGCATCGCCAGCCGGATTGCGCGTACCGGCCGTCGCTCGAGATTCGCAATTATCAGTATGCCAGTGGAGAGCTGCTGAGCGAATTCATGTTTCCCGAAACGTTCGCCGAAGCGGATGCCGCGATCGAGCGCGCGCTCGGCAAAGGCCGGCAACTCGTCGACGAATTACTTGTCCTGATGGACCTCGACGAGCAGGTCGAGAGCTGACCGGCACCATGGCAACGCTCTGCCGTGTTGTCCGTTGCAACCCTACAGGCAAATCAGCCCGTCGCCGCTAGGCGGCCTGCAATCCGCTTGCGTAGCATCAATTCGGGCAGGCAACGCTGCGGCTGACCGCCGTCGTTTATGACGGATGGCTTGAATCTGCCGCGCGTTCACGCCCGCAATCGACTGAAGGAGACATCAAATGGCGAAGTATGGAAAAAAAGCATCGACTAAAGTAAAGCGCGCAATGCACGAACGCAAGCGCGGCGAATTGAAGAGCGGGCGCAGCGGCAAGACGGTGAAAAGCCGCAAACAGGCGATCGCTATCGGCCTTTCCGAAGCGCGCCGCGCCGGCGGCAAGGTCCCGGCAAAGAAAAGTAGCAAAGGCCGCAAAAGCGGCGGCAAGAGCAGCAAGAAAACTAAATCGAGCCGCGCTAAAAGCACCCGCAGCAAGAGCCGTTGATGCGGCAGGCGATGCGCGGTGAGCACGTTGGATAGCACTCAGCAGCAGGTCGTGAATTTCACGGTGCGGCCGTCTGCATCCGGCCAGTGGCGAGTCTGCGAATCCGGATTTGAGAAAGCGATCGCCGAATTCGCGGACGGCGACAGCGCCGAACAATACGCACTGCGGCTCGCCGAAAGTAAAGCCAATTGGAAAGTCGACGTTTACGACGCCGGCGGCACGCTCGTCGGCACTTACAACAGCGAAGACGACGCGATGCCCAAACCGGCCGTCGAATGATGGCTTCATCATGATCGCTCAATTAAACGGCCGGCCGCGCCGGCGCCCGGGATAAGGACATGCCAGCAACCAGCAAGCAACCGAGCCTGCGCAAACGCGCGCGCCCGCAGATGATGGAAGAGCCAAAGCCGCCATTTTCCAAGCAGCGCCAAAAACCACCCGGACTCGAATCGAAACTCGATCCGCGACCGCGTTTTGCCGCGCCGCGCTACAAAGCGGCGGAAAAACTAAAGGGCAAGGTCGCATTGATTACCGGCGGCGATTCCGGCATCGGCCGCGCAGTCGCGGTGCTGTTCGCGCGCGAGGGCGCCGATGTCGCGATCAATTACCTGCCTGAGGAGCAGTCGGATGCGGTTGCAACGCGTAAGGCCATTGCCGCCCAGGGGCGGCGCTGCCTGCTGCTGCCCGGCGATCTCACGGAGGCGCAGACCTGCGAATCCATCGTCGCGCAGACGGTGAAGGAACTGGGCAAGCTCGACATCCTTGTTTCAAACGCCGCGCACCAGGCGCGCAAGGAATCAATCGAAGAGGTGACGGACCAGGAGTTCGATCTGACGTTCAAGACCAACATCTATGCGTACTACCGCCTCGTGCGCGCCGCCATGCCACATTTGAAGCCGGGCAGCGCGATTATCGCGACGAGTTCCGAGACGTCGATCTTCGGCTCGTCGCAATTGCCCGATTATTCGTCGACCAAGGGCGCGATCAATGCATTGACCAAGACGCTTGGTTCGCTGCTGATTAAAAAAGGCATCCGCGTGAATGCCGTCGCGCCGGGTCCGGTGTGGACGCCGCTCAACCCCTCCGACCCTGGCATGACGCCCGAGAAGATCGCCGAATTCGGCAAATCAAATCCGATGGGGCGGCCCGCGCAGCCGGAAGAAGTTGCGCCGGCGTATGTTTTTCTCGCGTCCGACGCCGACTCCTCGTACATCACCGGCATCGTGCTGCCGGTGATGGGCGGCGAGACGACGGGCGGCTGATTCGTTCGCGCTGTCGTGTAATGCCGTGCGCACCGTCGCCAGGGTAAACAGTGTCCGTCAAATCGAGGAAGTGGCTGCTCATCAGCGGCACTCTGTTATTGATGCTCATCATCGGGGCGGTGCTCGCATTTCAGATTGCAGTGCGTTCTCTCAGAGCGGAAGTTATCAATGCCCTCGGCCCCGACAGTGAAATCGCCGACCTGCGCGTCGGCCTCACCAGCGTCGTGATCACGGGCATCCTGATCAAGGCGCCGCGCGGATGGCCCGCGGACGCGAGCCTGCGCGCCGAACGCATCACCCTGATGCCGGACCTGCGCGAGCTGTTGTCGCGCCGCATTTATGTGAATACGGTGACGATTGAAAACGCCTACCTGTCCGCGGTCAGGCCGAAGCAGGGCGGCGGGGTCAAGGTCCTGCCCACTTTATTGGAAGGGCGCAAGAAGCGGCAGGCGCAAGAGAGTGGACGCACTGCGCAAATCGCAACCGTCGAACTCAGCAATTGCGTGATCGAGCTTTTCGACAGCACGCTTGCGGGTCACAAGAAGGTTCGCAT
Organism: Betaproteobacteria bacterium; assembly: GCA_028292435.1. GTDB lineage: Bacteria > Pseudomonadota > Gammaproteobacteria > Burkholderiales > SG8-41 > PALSA-1004. The sequence goes on along the minus strand of JAQGMI010000021.1, from coordinate 10,168 downwards.
CGACGGCGTGCACGGCACACTGAAAGACCTGACGCTGCCTCATCTTGACAGCCGCACCGCGCTCGATCTCAGCGGGCAGATCAAGGGTCCCGCGCATCAAGGCACCATCGCGGTGACCGGATGGATCAACATCGCCGCGAAAAATTCCGATCTCGAAACGCGCGTGCGCAACGTCGATCTCGGGTTGTTCGAGCCGTATATCATGCAGAAGGCGAAAACCGGCATCGACAAGGGCGTGTTCAATCTCGATCTGAAAGCGTCGGTGCGGCGCAATGCCGTCGATGCGAGCGGCCAGTTGACGCTCGTCGGCCTCAAGCTGAAAAGCGGCGAAGGGCCGCTCGGCGGCTTCACGAATCTGCCGAAGCGCGCGGTGCTGGGCGCGCTGGCAGACAAGAACGACAGCGTGACGATCCACTTTGATCTCAATGGCGACCTCGACAATCCGGCTTTCTCGCTGTCGGAAAAACTCGGGCTCAAGACGGCGACTGCATTGCTCAAAGGACTCGGGGTCGGTTTCGAAGGCCTCGTGCGCGCATTCTTCGTGCTCGTCAGCGGACTGGGCTCCGCTTTCACGCCCGCATGACATCATCAAGGGAGACTTTATGTTGAGGCTTAAATCGGCCATCTCGCTCGTCAAAGAAACCGTCAGTTCATGGAGCGCCGATTACGCGCCGAGCATGGGCGCGGCGCTCGCGTACTACACGCTGTTCTCAATCGCGCCGCTGATCCTGATCGTTATCGCGATTTGCGGATTCGTATTCGGCCGCGATGCGGCGCAAGGCGAAATCGTCGGCCAATTGCAGGGCCTGATGGGCGACGAGGGCGCGCAGGCGGTTGAAGCGTTGATCGCGAGCGCGGGCGAATCGGATTCGGGCGCGATTGCGGGCGGCGTGCTCAGTTTTCTGCTGCTCGCCTTCGGCGCAACCACCGTGTTCGGTGAACTGCAGGATGCGTTCGATCGAATCTGGCGAGTCCCCGTTAAGCCGCGCGCCAGCGGCTTGTGGAGTTTGTTGCGCGCGCGGGTGTTGTCGTTCGGCATGATGCTCGGCATTTCATTTTTGCTGATGGTGTCGCTGATCCTGTCCGCCGGCATCGCCGCGCTCGGCAACTGGGTCGGACCGTTGTTTGGCCTGGGCGAAGCGGTCTTGCAGGTGACGAATGTGTTGCTGAGTTTTGTGCTGATTACCGGGCTCTTCGCGATGATTTACAAAATCATGCCGCGCGCAACGGTGCAATGGCGCGACGTCTGGATAGGCTCGATCGTGACCTCGCTGCTGTTCGGGATCGGCAAATTGCTGATCGGCCTTTACATCGGCAAAAGCGGCGTGGCATCGGGCTTCGGCGCCGCCGGCTCGCTGATCGTCCTCCTGGTCTGGGTGTATTACTCGGCGCAGATTTTTTTGCTCGGCGCGGAGTTCACCTGGATTTATGCCCATCATTTCGGTTCACGGCGAGGCGAGACGCGGCCCGCGCCCGGTGAATCAACTGAGCCGAAGGCGGAGCAAAAACCGGCGGCAAGCACGCCCCGACCGCCAGGCCGGCGCGCACCGCCACCCAATGCAGTGCCGCAATGACGATGCCGAGCGAAGCAAACCCGACTGGGCAGCCGCGCAAAGCCGGCGTCATCATCCTGCGGCCGGCGCAAACGGGCTGGCAGTGCCTGCTATTGCGCGCTTATCGCAACTGGGGTTTCGCCAAAGGCGAAATCGAAGCGGGCGAGAGTCCGCTCGACGCTGCGGTGCGCGAAGCCGAAGAAGAGACTGCGCTGACTGATCTCGACTTTTGCTGGGGCGATGTTCATATCGAAACGCCGCCGCGCCCCGGGCACAAACTCACACGCTATTACATTGCGGTTTCGCCGTCGGGTCATGTGATGCTGCCCATCAGCGCCGAACTGGGCCGGCCGGAGCATCACGAATTTCGCTGGGTCGGCTTTGATGCGGCGAAAACCCTGCTCGGCCCGCCTTTGCAACTGATTATTGCGTGGGGCGAAGCCATCGCGGAAACTTCGCCCGTCTCGGCGAGGCTGTCGTGCTGCTCGCCGCACGCGGGAAGTTTCAATGAGTATTGAGCGGGCGCTGCAAACGTTTCGCGCGCGCGGGAACCTTCGCAATGCCGGGAGCGACCAACGATTAACAGCCACTGACGAGGTGTAGCGATGCGCATCCTGGTAACCAATGACGATGGCGTTTACAGCCCCGGAATCGCCGCGCTCGCGCAGGTGGCGACCAAATTCGGTGAAGTGCGGGTGGTGGCGCCCGACGTCGAACGCTCTTCCGCCGGGCAATCGATCACGGCCTCGCGTCCGCTGAGCTACAAGCGCACGCCTTCGACGGATGTTGAAACCTACCGCGTCAACGGCACGCCCTCCGACTGCGTGGCGCTGGGCGCGCATAACTGGGAAAAAGTCGACGTCGTGCTGTCGGGAATCAATCTGGGCAGTAATCTCGGCAACGCTACCTGGCATTCGGGTACGCTGGCAGCTGCCAAGCAGGCGACTTTGTTCGGTCTGCGCGGCATTGCATTCAGCACGCCGAGCGGGGACAGCGAACCGGATTTCGCGCTGCTCAAGCCGTGGGTCGAAATCGTGCTGAAGATGCTGCTCGATATGCCGAAAGCATGCCTGTTGAACGTAAATCTGCCGGTCGGCGCGCCGCGCGGCATTTTGTGGACGCGCCAGTCGGTGCGGCAATACGACGGCAAGGTCGTCGCCGCCAAAGATCCGATGGGCCGGCCGCATTTCTGGTTTACGGTGATACCGCTCGAAAACGCCGAAGAGGGCACCGACCGCCACGCTATCGAGCAGGGTTATGTATCGATCACGCCGCTGCGGCTCGATCTGACCGACGTCGAGCAACTGGCGAAGCTGAAGGCCGAGCATCCGCTCGACAAGGTGACGTTCGAAACTTCGCCACGTCCCACCCAATAGCGCGGCGCCCCTGCGTGGCGTTGCCGGCGCGCGTGTCGTCGTCCGGATTACACGCTAATCGGACGGCGGTGGATTAGTTATAAGCAGCGCCGCCCGTACTCTACGGCTTCCTGTTCAGGCGAGGCGAACCATGACTTTCGTGAGTACACAGGCGCCAGCGGCGCGGATCGCCGATGCACCGCGCAACGTCAGCGAAGAATTGCGTGTGGCGCGCGAAGCGGGTTTGAGTTACGTGTCCGATGCGAAGCCCGGCATCAAACGGGTCGGCACGCCCGGCCGCTTCCGGTATCTGGACAAAGATGGCAAAAGCGTGCGCGATTCTGCGGTGCTCGACCGCATTCGCGCGCTCGTCATTCCGCCGGCATGGGCCGACGTGTGGATCTGCTCATCGGTGAACGGGCATCTGCAGGCGACGGGCCGCGATGCGCGAGGACGCAAGCAATACCGCTATCACCCGAAGTGGCGCGAGACGCGCGACGCCAATAAGTTCGACCAGATGAAAGCGTTTGTTCACGCGCTGCCGGCGATTCGCAAGAAGGTCGACAGCGACTTGCGGCTGCCGGGCCTGCCGCGAGAGAAGATTCTTGCGGTCGTCGTGCGGCTGCTCGAGACGACGCTGATTCGCGTCGGCAACGAGCGCTATGCGCGCGAAAACGGTTCCTATGGACTCACCACGATGCGCAACCGCCACGTGCGGATTCGCGGCGAGCGCCTGCAGTTCGACTTTCGCGGCAAGAGCGGGCAGAAACATCATATCGAGCTTGCCGACAAGCGACTGGCGGCGATCGTGCGCCGCTGCCGCGAGCTGCCGGGCCACGAGCTTTTCCAATATCTCGATGAAGACGGTGAAAAGCGCATCGTGACCTCGACCGACGTCAATGAATACTTGAGTTCGATCACCGCCGGCTGCGCGTACACGGCCAAGGATTTCCGGACCTGGGCCGGCACGGTGCTCGCCGCGCTCGCGCTGCAGGGACGCGAACCGCCTGCCGCCGAAACTCACGCCAAGAAAAGCATTGCCGACGCCGTGCGCGCGGTCGCGCAGAAACTCGGTAACACGCCGGCGATCTGCCGCAAATGCTATGTGCATCCCGGCGTCATTGAAGCTTACCGGCAGGGCCGGCTTGCCGCGCTGCCGGCGACGGCGCCCGAAGCGTTGTCGCCGCCGAGCCTGTCGCGGCGCCAGGAACTCACGCTGACCCGGTTGCTCGCGCAGGCAGCACGTCAGCGCGCGCGCAGCACGCCACTGAAACCCAAGCCGAAGCCCGGCGCGAAGCCTGCGTCGCGCTGAATTCAATGGCCGGAAAATCGCCGCCGGGCCGGCGGGAAGCCTCACGCAACGCGCATTACCGCTCGCTTAAGGCGGCGCGCGATGACGCCTCCGATTGCCGCGATTGCCCGTTGTGGAAGCCGGCGACGCAGACCGTGTTCGGCGAAGGTCCCGCTCGCGCGCGCATCATGCTCGTCGGCGAGCAACCCGGCGACCAGGAAGACCTGGCGGGGCGGCCGTTCATCGGGCCCGCCGGCAAACTGCTCGACCGTGCGCTCGGCGAAGCGGGTATCGACCGGCGCATCGTTTACGTGACGAACGCAGTCAAGCATTTCAAATTCGAACTGCGCGGCAAGCGCCGGCTGCACAAAAAACCCGCCGATGCCGAAATCGCAGCCTGTCTGCAATGGCTGCAAAGCGAACTCGAGCTCGTCGCGCCGGCACTCGTCGTTTCGATGGGTGCATCGGCGTCGCGCGCATTGTTCGGGCGCGCGACGCCGATCGAAAAAAATCGCGGCAGGCTCATGGACTTCGCACCTTACGGGCAGATTCTCGTCACCGTGCATCCATCCTTCCTGTTGCGCGTACCCGGGCCGGACCGCGCGCGCGAGTACGATCGCTTCGTCGCCGACCTGCGCATTGCGGCGCGTGCGATGAAGTAAACGCAACCTGCCGGGTGCGAACGCGCCTCAGCGATGCGGCGGCAGGCCGACTGCCGCATGCAGCGCTTCTGCATCGACCGGGGCGCGAACCTTGGCATCGTTATCGAAGTAGCAATAGATATCCCGCGGTTTCACCCGCGCGCGCAGCGTCGGTTCGATCAGCCGCGCATCGCGCGGTTGGCTGCCGCGCTGCCATGCACCGATGCGCGCGGCCCAGCGCCGGATCGCCGCGGGCGAATAGCCGCTCGCATAAAGTTCCTTGTCGCCGTGCAGCCGCAGATAGACGAAATCGGCGGTTACGTCTTCGCGATAAGGCCAGCGGCGCGCGGTGTCGGCCACGACGAGCGCAACATTGTGCCGGCGCAGCAGCGCGACAAAAGACGGGTCGAGAAAACTTTCGTGGCGAATCTCGACTGCATGGCGTAAACGCCGATTGCGGTCGATCGCGAGCCGCGAGCGCCCGTGCATGCGCGATTCGCGGCCACGCGCGAGACGCAGCGCCGCTCTTGTGTCATGCGGAAGCAATTCGAGGAAGCGCGCAAAGTTCACGCGGTCGTATCCGAGATTGGGCGGAAACTGCCAGAGGATGGGCCCTAATTTCTCGCGCAGGTTAAAGAGACCCGACGAGAAGAAATTCGCCATCGGCTTTTTGACGTCGTTCAGTTTTCTGAAGTGCGTGATATAGCGGTTGGCTTTGACGGCGAAGACGAAGCCGGGCGGCGTCTCTTCGTACCATTGCCGCCAGCTCGCCGGCGACTGCAGCGAATAAAATGACCCGTTCAACTCGATCGTCGGAAATTTGCGCGCCGCGTAGGCGAGTTCCCGATGCTGGGCGAGACCGCGCGGATAGAACACACCTCGCCACGGCGCGTAGCGCCAGCCCGATATACCTATGCGTATCGTCACTTCGCGTCGCGCCGCTGAGTCTTCATTGACACGTTCGACCGCCGCGCGCTTCGCTCGTTGCACTCGCAGCGAGCATCGGCAGCCGGAAAAAAGTACACTCACGCGTGCGCGGATAATGGGAAGCGTACCTACATATCGCACCGTTTGTTTCTGCGATGATGCCAACGGAATCTCATTACACCGGAGTGGCAATCATGGCGAAGAAAGCCGGCGGTAACAGCCGCAAAAGCGCGGACGGGCAGGTCAATAAGCAGGCCGCCGGTAAAGGCACCGGCAAGGGTACGAAAAGCGGCGCCAAGCAATCCGGCAGTCAAGGCAGCAGCCGCAAGCAGGCAGCGGGCGGTGCCGCGAAAGGCGGGCGCAGCAGCGGCAAAGCGGCCGGCAAGCCGGCCACGAAGAAGCGCAAGTCGCGCTAGCCGACTGACGGCGGTTGCAGAGCGGACCGCCGGACCATTACATGGCAGCCAAGCGTGTCACGCTCATACACAATCCCAAAGCCGGAGACGACCGTCAGCCTACGCTGGGTCAGCTCGAAGCTTTGTTAAAGGAGGCGGGCTATAAAGTCCGCTATCAGTCCGCGAAAGAACCCGGCTGGGAAAAGGCGCTCAAGCGCCCGGCGGACATCGTCGCTGTGGCCGGTGGCGACGGCACGGTGACCAAAGTCGCGCGCCGGCTGATCGGCAAGGACATGCCGATCGCGGTGTTGCCGATGGGCACCGCGAATAATATCTCGAAGACGCTCGGCATCTCCGACATGCTCGTGACGCAGCTTATCCCGGCGTGGAAGTCGGCGCGCCGCGTCAGCTTCGACGCGGGATGCGCGCGCGGACCGTGGGGCGGGCGTTACTTTATCGAAGGGGTCGGCGTCGGGCTGTTGACGACCGCGATACCCAAGGCGAGCAAAAGCAAGACGCTCGAGCAATTGAAGGAGACCGAGGTCAAGGTCTCGTACGCGCAGCAATTATTTCGCGAGCATCTCGCCGATGCGCCGGCGATGGAGATCAAAGCGAAGCTCGACGGCACTGATATTTCGGGACGTTACCTGCTGCTCGAAGTGCTCAATATGCAGTACATCGGCCCCAACCTCTTCCTGGCACCCGAATTCGTGCGCAATGACGGCGAATTCGACATCGTGCTGGTGCAGGAAAAGCATCGCGAAAAATTTCGGGCTCACATCAAGCAATGGCAGGAGGGCAAGCTCTTGCCGCCGGAGTTCATTACGCATCGCGGCAAGAAACTCGAAATGCGCTGGAACGGTTTTGCGCTGCACATGGATGACAAGGTGTGGCCGCCGAAAGGCACGCGCAAGCCGCGCGCGCCGGCCGACATCGAATTCGAAGTAGTAGCAGAGGCGGTACGCTTTCTGGTGCCGCAGGAGGTCCACGAGTTGCAGGAGCTCTCGCGCAAGAATCGCGAAAAAGGCAAAGAGCTCGCGGATAAACGCCCGCCGCGCAAAGCGGTCGCTCACGCCAAGCGTTAAGCCAAAGCCTGACAACAGGTACAGCGTTTCGCCGATACAGCGGCCGTGGCTTTGGCACGACCATGATTGCAGGTTTTCAACGCGAGACTGACGTGAACAACGGTATGGCTTCCCGTGATCCGGCACAGCCGGCCAGCGAGGGGATCGACGAAGCGGGAGAGGTCATTTATCCCGATGACATCGACGACTGGGCTGAGCGGCTGGAAGTGACTGCCGAGCAATTGCGCGCGGCAATGCGCCGGGTCGGTCCGCGTGCTGACGACGTCGAACGCTATCTGGGCAATCCGGACGTCGTCTGATCAACCAGGCAATGCGGCCGGCGCGGCGAGGCCGGCCACGATCGATACCCCAACCAAACCAATATGCAAAGGACATGACATGCCATCGAAACGCTCTACCTCATCCAGCTCGAAAAAATCCAACGACGCCCTGACGCTGCTGAAGGCCGACCACGACAAAGTGAAAAAAATGTTCAAGGAGTTCGAGCGCCTTAATAACGATGAATCGGACGAAGAATGCGAACAACTGGCGAAGCAGATCTGCAACGAGCTGAAGATACACACGACGATCGAGGAAGAAATTTTCTATCCCGAAGCACGCTCTGCGATCGAGGACGATGACCTGCTCGACGAGGCCGAAGTCGAGCACGCGAGCGCCAAAGAACTCATCGAGCAGATCGAGTCGACGAGCAGCGCGGATGAGAAGTTTGCGGCTAAAGTCTCCGTGCTCGGCGAATACGTGAACCATCACATCAAGGAAGAGCAGGACGAAATGTTCCCGCAATGCAAGAAGGCAAAAATGGACTTGCAGGGAATCGGCGAAAAGCTCATGCAGCGCAAGCAGGAACTGATGTCTGAAATGGGCATGGACAGCGAAGAGGGCGAGGAAGCCGGAGAAGCAGCGACAGGCGGCGCCCGCCGCAGCAGTTCACGGGGCGGGCAGGCGTCGCGCGCGGGCCGGTAACCCGGCTTGCAGCAGGAGGCGCAGGATGGCGAATACGCGCAGCCGCACCGTCCTGCTGCTGGTCGATTTCATCAATCACTTCAAATTTCCCGGCGCGGACAAACTGGCGCCGCGCGCAGTGCGGGCGGCGCGAGCCGCTGCCCGCCTCAAGGCGGAGATGACGGGCGACGGCTGCACCTGCATTTATGCGAACGACAATTTCGGTGAATGGCGCACCGAGTTTTCCGCCTTGGTGCGCAGTTCTCTTGCGCGCGACGACGCGAGCGGTGAAATCGCTGCGTTGCTCGAACCCGGGCGGCGCGACCTGACCGTGCTCAAGCCGCGGCACTCCGCTTTTTACGGCACCCCCCTTGAATTCATTCTCGATGAGCTGAAGACATCGACGCTGGTCATCGCGGGCATTGCCGTCGACATGTGCGTGCTCGCGACCGCGCAGGATGCTCACATGCGTAAATACGCCCTGCACATCCCGGCCAATTGCTCCGCCGGCTTCAATCGTGCCCAGGAAGTCGCGGCGCTGACGGCGATGGCGCGCACGATGAAGGCGGTCACGGCGCCGCATCGCACGTAAAAACGCATAGTCGCACCACGATCGTGGCATCGCCTGACGAAGTTCAGCCTGAATCGCTCAAGGACGAAGTCCATAACCTGATCGAGGAAGCGCGCATGGTGCTGCCCGGCATCCAGGCGCTGTTCGGCTTTCAGTTGATCGCGGTGTTCAACGACCGGTTCGAGCAACTGGCCGAACTCGCGCAGATGCTGCACCTCTGCGCCACATTGATGGTGGCGCTTTCGGTCTTACTCATCATGACGCCGGCCGCCTATCACCGCATCGCCGAGCCGGACGCCGTATCGCGGCGCTTCACCCGTCTTGCATCGAAATCAATTGCGCTCGCGATGATTCCGTTCGCGCTCGCGATGTCGATTGAGATTGCGATCATCACGCATATCGTCACCGCCAGCGTACGCGCCGCAGTGGCTACCTCCGTCATTGCCGCGATCGCGTCGATGGGCGCATGGTTTGCGTGGCCGCTGCTTGCGCGGCACCCGCGCAAGGCGCCGGCAAAGTAAGCGCAGACACTTAGCGTAATGCGTCAATTGGCGCGGTTGAATTGTTGTTTTTTAGGCAAAAGACTGACGGCCTTTTCCTACCGTCAAATCCGGATTCTGCCGATGGGATGCGCCACGCGTGTTTGGCAGTATGTCGTTATGCCTCGCTAGGTTTCAGGGGGTTGAAGTGAGAAAAATTTCTACCAACCTTAGGAGTACAAAATGAACACACCGAAATTTATCGTCTCAGCATTGGCCACAGCAGCAGTGGCTAGCTTGGTCGGCTTCAGTTATGCACAAACGAGCAGTGGAACAACGAGCGGCGGTGCAGTGGGCGACACCGGTAAAACCACGCGTCCGCAGTCCTCGAATGAAACACCGGGCCCGAGCACCAATACGCAAAGCGCGCCCAGCGGCAGCAGCAACACCAACGCGGGCTCGGCGGGCAGCGCGAGCACTCCGAGCAGCAGCCCAAGCTCGAGCGGCTCGATGAGCAACTCCGGCACCGGCGCAAGCAGCAGCACCTACGGCGGCTCCGACACTTCGACTTCGCGCAGCGGCCGCGCGTCGCGCAGCGGTGCGGCGGATACATCGACCACCGGCAGCAGCGGCAGCCCGTCCAGCGAGCGGATGGCGCGTTCGGACCGCGGGTAAGCGCTTTCAGTTTCAGCAGAGAGAGATCTTGAGTTGAGTCTGCCGCCGGCCAGGACGTTTCTGGCCGGCGGATTTACGTGAGGCCGCCCGGACCATGAATAAAAATTCGAATCGTCAACCTAAGTCGGGCCGCAGCGAGGTGATCGCAGGCATCGCCGCCGGCCTTGTGATTGCCGTCACATCAGTCGTTTCAGTGCAGATGATTTCGGCCAAGCCGACACCACCCGCAGTCAGCGTTGCTGCAAGCCCGCGGC
>JAQGMI010000002.1 GCA_028292435.1 Betaproteobacteria bacterium | reverse complement strand
GCGGGTAATCAGATGCGGCGTATCCCCCTGCGGCAACGGCAGTTCGAACTTGCCGACCGCATCCCACAAGCCGCCTTTGCCTTCGATAACGGCGCTCGGCCCGCTGAAGCCTTCGCGCGCGAGCATCGCAGCAAACACCGAGTTACGCGCTGCGTTGGCGCCCGCGCAACCTTTCCAGCTCGACAGTTCGCCGCGCCGCGTCTGCGCGAGCGCCATGTTCGGCGCGAGCGCCAGCGCCAGCGCGTCGCCCATCTGCGCCGACGAAAGCCGCATCAGCTTGCCGGCCGCCAGCGCGCCCGCAATCACGCCATAAACCGGCTGGTCCCAGCCCTTGGCATTGAAATCGACCGCATCCACCAGCGCGCAGTAGACATCGTAAGCGAGCACGGTCGCCGTGATGATCGCAGGCCCATCCGCATTCACTGCTTCGCCGACCGCCAATATGCCCGCGATCACATCGCTCGGATGGCCGCGGCACTTGCCGACATAGGTGTCGCTCAAGTCGAGATAGCGCAGCATCACGCCATTGGCGAACGCCGCCGCCTCCGGCACGGTTTGCATCTCGCTGCCCCAGACTTTTACCCCGGGTGTTTTTGCATATTGCTGCGCGATGGCGCGCGCCGACCGGCTCAGCCCCTCATCGTAAGCGCCGATTGCACAGCCGAATGTGTCGATGAGCCGCCGCTTGCATTCGTGCACGGCCGGTGCGGGCAGCGCGGCGAATTCCGCCCGCATTGCAAAATCAACGAGTTTTTGTGTGCTTGCGTCCATGCTTCTCTTTATCAGGCTTTGTAGACGACGGGCGCAAGCGTGTGCTGGTCGATCATCACATCGACGATCGCCGGCTTGCCGCTCGCGAACGCGCGCTGGATCGCGCCTTCGAGGTCGGCGGGTTTCGTCACGTGCTCGCCGTGCGCACCGAATACTTTAGCCAGCGCGCCGAAATCCGGATTCTTGTAATCGACCGCATAGAACCGCCCGCCGTAATGCTCGTTCTGGAACGCGCGCTCGTTGCCGAGGCCTTCGTCGTTGAACACGACATAGACGACCGGAATGTTCTCGCGCATTGCGGTTTCGAGTTCGCCAATGTTGCACATCGCGCCCATGTCGCCCGACGCGCACAGCACCGGACGATCCGGGCGCGCGAGCTTGGCGCCGAGCGCGATCGGGAACGAGCCGCCGACGGAAGCCCAGTCATCGATGCAGAAAAAAGTGCCCGGCTCGTAACTTTTGAAATAGCTGCGCACGTGCTTGCCGCCGTTGCCTGCATCGACCACGAGCAAGCCATTTTTTGGCAGCACCTTACGAATGGTGTGGGCGACGAACTGCGACTGAATCGGCTCGGCATCATGCTTCACCAGGCCCTGCAATTCCGTCTCCCATTCGACACGCGCTTTGGCGACGTCGACCCACGCTTTGTGCAGCTTTGCTTTTTCCGCACGTGCAGTCAGCCCCGCGATGAAACTTTTCGCCGAACCCGTGACGCCCAGCGCGACCGGAAACACGATGCCGATCTGGCCTGCTGCGGCGCTGTGATGTACGAGCTTAGCGTTGGCGTCGAAGATGCCGTATTTATGCATCGTCGAAAACACATCGATGTGCGCGCCGATCGCAATGATCACGTCAGCTTTGGGCACGATGCGGTTGGCGCTGCCGAAACCATTGCGTCCGAGTGGGCCGAGTGCGAGCGCATGCGACGACGGGAATGCGTCCGGCGAATATTGCAATGCGCCGACCGGAATCCCCGTCAATTCGGCGAGTTTTGCCATGTCGGCGGTCACGCCTTCGCTGATGAGCCCGCGACCCACCACGAATACGGGACGCGCGGCGGCGGCGAGCAACTTGAATACTTCATCGAGCTGGTCATTGCTGCATGAAGGCAGATGCATATTGCGGTAAGCGGCCGGCGCAATCGCTTCAATTTTGGTCGGCTCGAGCAATACTTCGCTTGCCGCTTCAATATGGGTCGGCCCCTGCGGCTCGGTCAGCGCGACGCGAAACGCGCGCCGCACGCATTCCTGCACCTTATCCACGTTCGGAATGCTGTACGCCCACTTGGTGATCGGACGCATGAACGTAACCTGATCCATGTCCTGTGTCGCATCGCGCTCACGCATCACGCTTTCCTGCACGCCGCAAATGCTGATCACCGGCACGAGACCGCGATGCGCCGCGCCGATTGCGGTCGCAAGATTGGTGACGCCCGGGCCTTCGGTCGCCGTAACGACCGCCGGTCGCATGCCGGCGCGCGCAAAACCGTACGCCATGAATGCTGCCCCCTGCTCGTGCCGAGTCAGGATGAAACGAATCTGCGGCGTCTCGCGCAACGCGTCGATGATCGCGAGATTCTGCGTGCCTGGAATGCCGAACACGTGATCGACGCCTTCGCGCAGCAGCGCATCGACGAGCGCGCGCGCGCCGGTGACCGTGCCGACGGTATTTTTTTCGGTGGAATCCATGCTGAAACTGCTCCTGTGAAATGAGGCGCGGTTATTGGAACCGCGGCACCTGGTTGAGATAAGACTTGCGCATCTCGGGGCGCATGCGCTCCATTGTCTCGCGGTTCATGTCGAGCGGCGGCTTGGCGCTTGCCGGCAGCAGCGAAAAGTACTCGGTGCCCTTGGTGTCCTCACGAAACTGGACTTTGACGCGCTCCATGAGCTCCGGGGACGTCAGCATGTCGAGGATGGTCGCCGCCAGAATCTTGGCCCCCGCCACTTCGCCCTTATGCGCGATGGAGCTGGTTTTGGCGACGGCCGCTTGCCAGTTGTGCGGCGATACGCCCGGAATGCCGGCCGCAAAATCGAGCGTGCCGGTCGGCACGTTCCACGTCACGTCGCCGCTGTCGTTCGATGCAAAACTCTGCTGCGCGGCCCCGAACTTGATTGGCTGTGTGTTGAGCCCGACCGCTTTCAAGCCGAGCGACGTCTGAAAGTCGCGCGCGAACTTCACCTCGTCGTCGCTCCACTTCGGCAGGCCAACGGCATCGATGTTGGCCTGCATCGCTTCGGCGATGACCTTGTTGGCAAGTTGCGGCCAGGCGGAGGCAACGAATTCCATATCCATTGTCGTGCCGGTCATCAATGCGGCACCCTTGCCCACGTTGACGAGCTTGTCGAAATTTTCCTTGGCGGCCGGGCCGGACGCGTCGCGCACGTACCACCAGATTTGCGCGAGGTCGGGGATCACGTTGGGCTGGATGCCGCCCATCGTGATGACGCGGTGGCCGCGATACGTTGGCTTGAGATGCTCGCGCAATTTATCGAAACCGATGCTCATCAGCTCGACGGCATCGAGTGCGTCGCGGCCTTCCCATGGCGCGACGGCACCGTGCGCCGTTTTGCCATGGAAGGTGAACTTGGCGCTGATCGCGGCGTAGTTGCGAAAACCGAACGTCGTGCGCATGTTGTCGCCGATGTGAACCAGGATCGCCGCATCCGCATCCTTGAAATAGCCGGCACGCACGAGGAAAGGCCGGCTGATCAGCTGCTCTTCGGCCGGCCCGAATGAAATGGCGACCGTGCCGGGAATTTTGTAGCGCTCCATGGTCAGCTTCAGCGCATGCGCCGCCGCCACGGCGAGCGCGCCGTGCGTGTTGTGCCCTTCCATATGGCCGGGCGCGCCCTGCACCAAGGGCTTGCGCGCCATGCTCTTTGGATCCTGTGAACCTTCAGGCAGCGCGTCGATCTCGGAAACGATCACGATCTTCGGCTTGCCGCTGCCCCACTCGGCCCATACGTTCGTCGGCATGCCGGCGCCGCCGACTTCGACTTTGAACCCGATGCCTTCGAGCGTTTGCTTCAGAAATTTCGCGCTTTCATGCTCCTGCATGCCGAGTTCGCCGAAATAGAATAAAGAATCGCCGACCACCGCGGTTGCAGCGGCGTTGCGGTCGATGACGTCGTAGGCATGTTTCTTTTGCTCATCGCCGGCGCCGAGCGCTGCGAACGGCAGCGCCGCGAGCAAACACGCAGCCATCACTAATCCGATAAAACGTTGCATCATTCCCCCTTGTTCAGGCAATCGGCAGTCCCCGAATGCGCCAGCCGTATGATAGGACAGCAGTGAGCGCCGGAAAAGCAAAATTCCGGACGCGCACGGTTGCTTCATTATTCGCTCAATAGTGGGTAGCATCGGTGCATCAAATCGATTCTTGGAGGAGTTCCAGATTGATTAAGAAAACCGTACGCGCTACGGCAATGGCAGCGCTCGTCTGCGCAATGGGCGCGAGCAATGCTCAGGACAGGCCCGCCAACTATCCGCTGCGGCCGATCCGCTTGATTGTCGGCGTGCCCGCGGGCGCCGGCAACGACTCGGTCACGCGCGCGGCCGCGCAAATGCTGAACGAAACATGGAACCAGACAGTCGTCGTCGACAATCGCGCGGGTGGCGGCACCGTCATCTCGATCGATCTCGGCGCGCAGGCGGTGCCTGACGGTTACACGATTCTGAGCGCGACCGACACGATGATGCTGGTCGGCGCCTTGAAGCGCGTGAACTTCGATGTTCGCAAAGCGTTCGAGCCGATCGTCGTGATGACGACGCAGCCTTATATCCTCGTCGTCGAGCCGTCGCTGCCGGTGAAATCGGTCAAGGATCTGATCGCCTATTCGAAAACCAAAACGCTGAGCTATGGCAGCTCGGGCATCGGCACGATGGTGCATCTCGGCATGGAACGTCTCGCCGCGCTGGGCAACGCTAACTTCTCACACGTGCCGTATAAAGGCACCGCGCCCGCACTGATCGGCGTGATGTCGGGCGAAATCAACATGGTGCCAGCGAGCGCGATCTCCGCGTCGGCCGCGATGAAAACCGGCAAAGTGCGCGCCCTCGCGGCGATGGGATTGAAGCGCATCCCGGCGTATCCGGACTTGCCGACGGTCGATGAATCCGGCTTTCCGGGCTTCAAGATCATCAACAGCTATAACCTGTTCGCGCCTGTGGGAACGCCGCGCCCCATCATTCTCGCCATCAACAAAGTGGTCATCGCCGGGATGAATTCGCCGGCGATGGTGCAGAAGCTCGTCGCCGAAGGCAGTGAGCCCGCCGAACGCATGACGCCCGACGAATTCAAGGCGCAGTTTGCGCGCGAATACGTCGAAGTTGAAAAGCAGGTGCGCGCTTCCAACATCAGATTGAACTAGAAATCATGAACTCGAAGATGGATATCAACGAAGTGTTTCGCGGCGGCGGCCGCTCGATCGAATTTCTGGATCACATCAACCAGGCATCGATCGTCATGCTCGAAGCGGCGGGCATCGTGCCGACGCAGCTCGCGCGCAGCATTGCGCGCGGCATCGCAGACGTCATGGCCGTCGAACAAAGCGGCACCACGCGCCGCTCGGCCGATTATCTCGATTACGAACCGCGGCTGATCGCTGCCGCCGGCCCCGATGCGTCACGCCTGCACACCGGCCGCAGCCGCCAGGACATCGCGTCGACCATCGCACGCATGAATCTGCGCGACGGACTCACGCAGGAAATCGAGGCGCTGAACGTTGCACGCGAGAAGCTGCTCACGCTCGCCGCCCGTCACACCGAAACCATCATTCCCGCATACACGCACGGCGTGCAGGCGCAGCCGACGACGTTCGCGCACTACCTGCTTGCATTGACGTCGATGCTTGCGCGCCAGACCGAGCGCCTGAATGAAGTATATCGACGTGTAAACCGCAATCCGCTCGGCGCGGCGGCGCTTTCAACCTCCAGCTTTCCGCTCGACCGCGCGCGACTTGCCGAATTGCTCGGCTTCGATGGTCTCGTCGACAACGCCTACGACGCGAATCATCTCGCGCCGGTCGACAGCGCGCTCGAAGTCGCGGGCGCATTGTCGATTGCCGCCGTGCAGATCGGCCAGTTCGCGCAGGACATACACGCGCAATACGGCGAAGCCGTGCCATGGTTCATGCTCGCAGCCGGTGAACTTACCGGCGTGAGCAGCATCATGCCGCAGAAAAGAAACCCGGCAGCGCTCGAGCAGCTGCGCGCGCAGGCAAGCCTCATGATCGGCGACATGCAAAGCGTGACGCTGCTTGCCCACAATACGCGCATCGGCATGTTCGACTACCGCCTGTACGATCCGGTGCCGTGCACGCGCCCGCTGCTGGTATTCAAACTGTTCCAGCAAATCATCGACGGCATTGTCGTCAACAAGGAACGCGCCTTGGCCGAAGTGCACGCCGACTATTCAACCACGACGGAAATCGCCGACGCCCTGTTGCAGCGCGCCGATGTGCCATTCCGCGTTGGCCATCATTTCGCGTCTCAATTAACCGACTTTGGGCGCGGCAAGGGCCTCAAACTGCATGAGATTCCGTACGCAGAAGCGGTTCGTATCTATGCGGCCGACACGCAGCAAACGCTGCCGCTGGAAGAAGCTGCGTTCAGGGAAATCATCAGCGCCGACTATATGGTGTTTGGACGCCGGGGCGTCGGCGGGCCGCAAATCGCTGAAGTCAATCGCATGCTCGCCGCCGAGCGCCAATTACTGGCGGCGGATCTCGCCGCGACCAGCCGGGAAAATAAAAGACTTACCGACGCGAAGCGCGCGCTCGACACGGCGTTTGGCAAGCTCGCGACAAAATAACTCGAAACAACGGAGGAAAACTTTGAGACTGGACCTGCGTCTGCTGTTCCTGAGTGCGCTGCCCGCACTGATGTCACCCTGCCTCGCGCATGCGCAAGCCTATCCCTCGAAACTGATCCGCGTCGTGATTCCATGGCCGGGCGGTTCCAATGACGCTGCGGGCCGCATCGTGTTCCAGCGCGTCGCCGAGTCGATCGGCCAACCGGTCGTCATCGAGAATCGCGCCGGTGCATCGGGCACGATAGGCGCCGGCTACGTCGCCAAAAGCCCGCCTGACGGATATACGGTGATGGTGACTTCGGCGAGCCACATCTCGAACGCGCATCTTTATAAAAACCTGCCGTTCGATGCGCTCAACGATTTCATCGGCATCACGCCGCTCACCGTGCAGACCGGCATCCTGATCGTGCATCCGTCGCTGCCCGTGAAGACGGTCAGGGAGTTGATCGCGCTCGCCAAGGCGAAGCCGAACCAGATTTTGTACGGTTCTTCAGGCAGCGGCAGCTATCTGCACCTGGCGATGGCGCATTTCAATGTCATGAGCGGCACACGCATGACGCACGTGCCGTACAAAGGCGGCGATGCAGCCGGCATTGGTGTCGCGGGCGGCGAATTGCAGGCGATGGTTGCGAGCATGCCGATCGTGCGGCCGCATATGTCCGGCAACCGCATCCGTGTGCTCGCGGTGACTTCGGAAGCGCGCATGAAGCAGCTGCCCGACGTTCCGACACTCGCCGAAGCCGGCGTGCCCGGGTATGAATTCACCGCGTGGGTCGCGGCGTTCGCGCCCGCCGGCACCAACCGCGCCATCGTCGACCGGCTAAGCGCGGAAATCAAAAAAGCGCTCGATCACCCCGATGTGATCGCGAAGTTCGACAACGTCGCATTTGAACAACTGTTTATGACGCCCGACCAGTTTGCCGTGCGTCTCAAATCAGATTCGGATAAATACGCGAAGCTGATCGCGCTGACCGGCGCGAAAGTCGACTGACCGTTCAGAACTTTTCGACCCAAGGCCTGAGTTCGATCTCCCACGTCCACGCGCTGCGGTCTTGCGCAAGCACCTGCAGATAAGTTTGCGCGATCGCATCCGGATCGAGCAATGAATCCGGCGCATCGGCGGGCACCGGCCGCGCCGCGCTGCGGATGCCGCCGTCGATCACGAAGTGCGCGACGTGCACGCCTTTCGGCGCGAGCTCGCGCGCAATGCTTTGCGCAAGTCCGCGCAGCGCGAACTTGCCCATCGCGAATGACGCCGACAGCGGATACCCTTTGACGCTCGCGGATGCGCCCGTGAATAAAATTGCGCCGCTGCCGCGCGGGACCATGCGTTTTGCTGCCTGCTGCGCAACGAGAAATCCGCCGTACGCGGTGATGGCGATCGCGTCGGCGACCGCATCCGGTTCGATATCGACGATTGAGCCGCGAACGCGAGCACTCGGGTTGTAAACGACGACATCCGGCGCGCCGCCGAAGTACGCGTCGGCACTCGTGAAGAGTTGCGCAACTTGCGCGGGTTTGGATGCATCGCACGCGAATGCTTCAGCGTTCAAGTCTTTTGCAAGCCCCGCGAGCTTCGCCGGATTGCGCGCGGCCAACGCAACGCGCATGCCGGCCTGCGCAAAAATGCGCGCCACGGAAGTGCTCAGGCCGCCGCCCGCGCCGACTATCAATGCCGTCTTGTATACAGGTTTAACGTTATTTCCCGGTAAGAATTGCGCCGGCGCGGAAATCGCGCCCTTCAGCTGCCAGTATAATGTTTCGCTTTCGCATCTTTTATTCAAACCCGAAAGCGGCGCCTGCCATGACGATATCCCTCCAGAAAATCCGCGTCGGCGATCTCGACATCGAATATGAAGTCTCCGATTTCACCGACCCGTGGTCCGACCGCGAGCCGCAGACGATCCTGTTTCATCACGGCTATTGCCGCAACATGACTTTCTGGAATGGCTGGGTGCCGGGACTTGCCGGCCATTATCGGGTGCTGCGTTTCAATTCACGCGGCTGCGGCGGGACGACGGTGCCACCCGCCGGCGCGCCGTACGACGCCCATCAACTCGTCGGCGATGCCATCGGTCTCATGGACAAGCTCGGCATCAAGCGCGCGCATTGGGTCGGCGAATCGTCGGGCGGCATTCTCGGCCTCGTCGCCGCGCTCACGCATCCCGCGCGCCTGAATTCTCTGGTGCTCGTCAACACGCCATTCAAACTCCCCGGCGCGGTGATGGAAACGTACAACGTCGGCGAAGTCGACCACGCGACAGCGATCGAAAAACTCGGCGTCGGCGGCTGGTGCCGTGAAACGCTTGCTTACCGGCTCGATTTAAGCAAAGCGCCGGTCGCGATGCAGGAATGGGTGATCCGCGAAATGGGTAAGGTCGCCAACCACGTCGGCATCGCGCACCATCTGATGGCGGCCGGCGGCGACATGACCAAGCGGGTGAAAGAAATCAAAATGCCGATCCTGATTCTGTTCGGTGAAAACAGCCCGCTCGCGAAAAAAGAGCAGATGAATGAAATGAAAGCGCAGCTGCCGAACGCCAAGCTCGTGATGTTCGAAGGCTACGGTCATGGCATCAACCTGCTGGTCCCTGACCGCTGCGTCGCCGAATTGCGCGCGTTTCTCGATGAACGCGCGACGGCGTTCGCGTAAGAGTTACGTCTCGTCTAAACCAGAAAATTACTTCGGCGCGAACGCCTGTTCAAGCGCGGCCGAATCGAAACTGCCCGTGCTTTTGGTGTCCGTCGCATAACGGTAAAGCGCCGCCGCGTAAATCCCGGTCAGCGCCGCATGCACGAGCGTGACTATCAAGAACGCGCCGACCGTGAAGATTACTGACATTACGATCAATGGCAGGCTGTGCATCCCCACCGCCATGAACAATACCAATCCGCCGCACATGATGACGCCGAAATAAATCAGCCCGAACGCGAGTCCCAGACCGGCCTGGCCGATGACGTTCTCGCCCCAGGTTTTCTTGAACAACTCGGCGCTTTCCGAAATCGCCTCGAACGGGCCGACGTCGCGCGCCGCGAGCACCGGCACCACCAGGTAAGTCGCGAGCGTCCAGCCGACGCCGATCATGCCGGCGACGATCTGGCCGACAATCCCTACCCGTTCCTGGATCGCGCGCAGCACCATCCCGACGGTCGCGGCAATCATCGCATAGCCTAATATCGTGAAAAGCTTCGACGCAGCGAGCTTGATGCCGTCGGCAACGGTCGGATCGCCGCCGTCAAGACGCAGCATCGCCGCCCCCACCAATGCGGTGTTGAAAAAGAAAATGACGAAGTACTGCGTCAGGTAAAACGCGAAGAGCGCGAGGAAATGCGACTCCATGACCGCATCGCCGCCGCCGTCCGAGACCTGATTCAGCGTATCGAAGCCGCCCAGGGGCAGCGCGAACGTCGCAATCACGAGCAGCACAGAAATTCCCGAGAAGAACGGAAACATCACCAATGACTGGTCCTTGAGCAGCACATCAGCGCTCGCCTTGACCAGCGCCCAGCTGCGATCCATGCGTTCAAACATTCGATTTCTCCCTTAATTGACGTTCAGCGATCTTTGAATAATACCGGTGCGCCTCCGGCATTGTCGGCGTATGCCGCGCCGTCCGTGCTATTGTTTTGCGCAGTAAGCTTCCACTTGAGTTACGCGACTGTCAAGGACGCAGTCACTGCAACCACGAATCAGCGACATGAGAAATTATAACAACGTCATCCTGCCTGCCGCTCTCTCACTCTTAGCCGCCGGCGCATGGGCGCAGCAATATCCCGTCAAGCCGGTTCGCTTCGTGCTGCCATTTGGCGCACCGGGCGGCGCACCTGACATCGTCGCGCGGCTGATTGCGCCGAAACTTACCGAAACATGGGGCCAGCAAGTCGTCGTGGAGCCGCGCGTCGGCGCCGGCGGCACGATCGGCAGCGAAGTTGTGGCGAATGCGTCACCCGACGGCTACACGATTCTGCTGACGAGCCCGAGCCATGCGATCAACGTCACGCTGTATTCGAAATTGCCATACGACACGGTCAACGATTTCATTCCGGTCACGCAGCTGGTGGAAGTACCCAACATTCTTGTGATTCATCCGTCGCTGCCTGCGCGCACGGTGCCGCAATTGATCGCGCTCGCCAAAGCAAAACCCGGCAGCCTCAACTATGGTTCGGCGGGCAGCGGCTCGTCGCAGCATCTTGCCGGCGAATTATTCAAAAAAATGGCCGGCGTCAGCATGGTCCACATTCCATATAAGGGCGGTGGGGGCGTGGTCGTCGATCTGATCGCGGGACAAGTACAGCTCACGTTCGGCTCATCGACTTCGCTGCCGTACGTGCG
>JAQGMI010000178.1 GCA_028292435.1 Betaproteobacteria bacterium | reverse complement strand
CCATCAATGCGCCGGTGTATCCGCCGATCGCACCGGCGCCTACCATTACTATGCGTTTTCCGCTGCTCATATCTCGCTCGCTAGTTAAGTTGGGCCACGATGGCCTGGGTCATCTCGCGCGTGCCGGCGGTGCCGCCGAGATCGCGCGTCACGTGCTTCTTTTCACTGAGCACCGCCGACAACGCGCGGTCAATGCGGTCGGCGGCTGAACTCTCTCCGATATAGCGCAACAACATCATTGCCGACAGGATGAGGGACATCGGATTGGCAAGATCTTTGCCGGCAATATCAGGCGCGCTGCCGTGCACTGCTTCAAACATCGCGCAGTCAACACCGACGTTAGCGCCCGGTGCAACACCCAGACCGCCGATAAGTCCGGCGCCAAGGTCGGAAACGATATCGCCGTAAAGATTTTGCAGCAACAGCCCGTCGAAGGATTCGGGCTTGATCACGAGTTCCATACAGAGCGCGTCGACCACGCGGCTGTCCAGTTCCATGTCGGGATAATCGCGCGCGACGTCCTGCGCCACCTTGAGAAAGAGGCCGTCGGTCATTTTGAGCACATTGGCTTTGTGCACGACGGTCAATCGCTTGCGGCCGAGCTTCCGCAGATACTCAAATGCGAATCGCGCGATCCGCTCGGACGCCCCGCGCGTGATGCGCTTGATCGCCTCCGCGGTGTCGGCGTCGACCATGCGTTCGATGCCCATGTATAAATCTTCGGAGTTTTCGCGGAAGATGATGAAGTCGACGTTCTCATAACGCGATTTGACGCCCGGATAGTTTTTGATCGGACGCACGGCGGCATAGAACCCGAGCTCCTTGCGCAATCCGATGGCGACACTCGGATATACGCGATCGCCGACGTAAACCGGATACGGATCGCCAAACGGCGTCTGCGTCGGTCCTTTGAGCGCCAGCTTGTTTTTGCGGATCGATTCAATGACGGATTCCGCTAATGGCCGGCCGGTTTTTTCGCCGGCGCGCATGCCCGCCTCCGCGACTTCCCACTCGACTGCAGCGCCGGCGGCGGTGACGATTTCGCGCGCCGATGCGGTGACTTCGGGGCCGATGCCGTCGCCCGGAATTAAAGTAATACGATGCATTATTAACCTTTCAAAACGAGCGCGGCATATAGCAACTCAGGAATCGAGGTCCTCGGGGCCCGCCTTCAATGCGCGCAATCGGGGCAGCACCACCGGCAGCAAAACCATCACTACCGCGAGTATCAGCAGCGTAATGCAGATTCCGCTGCCGACGAATACGCGCGGGTCGGCGCCTGAAATCGTCATGGCCTGGCGGAACGACTGCTCCATGATGCCGCCGAGCACGAGCGCCAGGACCATGGGCGCGAGCGGAATATCGATTTTGCGGAACAGGTAACCGAGGACGCCGAACATCAGCGCCATTTGCAGCTCGAGCGTGTTGCCATTGATCGAGTACACGCCGATCGCGGAGATCGCGAGAATCAACGACAACAAGATCCCGGTCGGAATATAAAGTATGCGCACAAAGAGGCCGATCAACGGCAGATTCAGTATCAGCAGCATGATGTTGCCGATATACATGCTGTCGACGAGGCCCCACACGAGGTCGGGACGTTTCTCGAACAGCAGCGGGCCCGGCTGAATTCCATACATGATAAACGCGCCCATCAAAACGGCGGTCGCGCCCGAGCCCGGGATACCGAGGGTCAGCAACGGCACCATTGCGCCGCACGTCGCAGCATTGTTGGCCGCTTCCGGCCCGGCGACGCCTTCGATCATGCCGGTGCCGAATTTTTCCGGCGTCTTTGACACGCGTTTTTCAACGGTGTACGACAACATTGTCGCGATCGTTGCGCCCGCGCCCGGCAGCACGCCTTTGAAAAATCCGATCAGGCCGCCGCGGATAATCGGCATCACCGAACGGCGCCATTCTTCGCGCGTCAGCCACAGCCGGCCGCGCAGCCGGATGATCTCCGCTTTGCCCTTAATGTGCTCTTCGAGATTGCTGAACACTTCACCAATCGCGAACATGCCGACCACGACGACGAGAAAGCCGACGCCGTCCTGGAGTTCGGGCACGCCCATCGTGTAACGCGGTTGGCCGCTTTGCAGATCGATGCCGATCGTTGCCACCATCAATCCGAGCACCGTGGAAATGATGCCCTTGGCCGCCGACTTGCCGGTCAGCGACGACACGGCGGCAAGCGCAAACAGCATCAAGCAAAAATATTCCGCGGGACCGAACTTAAGCGCGATCGCCGCGAGCGGCACTGCGAGCAAGGTCAAAGCAATGATGCCGAAAGTACCGGCAATAAATGAACCGATTGCCGACACGGCGAGTGCCGCCCCCGCCCGGCCGTTCTTCGCCATCTGATAACCATCGAGCGCCGTCATCACCGACGATGCTTCGCCCGGCGTGTTGATCAGAATGGAAGTCGTCGAGCCGCCGTACATTGCGCCGTAGTAAATGCCGGCCATCATGATGAGCGCGGAGGTCGGATCCATCCCGAACGTGATCGGGATCAACAGGCCGATGCCGGCAGCAGGCCCGATGCCGGGAAGGATGCCGATGATGGTGCCCATGAAACAACCAAGGAACGTGTACCACAGGTTGATCGGCATCAACGCGACATTGAAACCGTTGAGTATGTGTCCGAGGGTATCCATGCCGTCTCTAAAACTTGAGGATGCCGGGAGGCAGCGACACGCCGAGTATCTTGACGAACAATACATAGCTGCCGACCGCCCACAATACCGTCGTCAGTACGTTGGCGACCCACTTGCCGGGATTGAACACCGCCATCATGGCCAGCAGATAGACGACCGTTGCCACCAGATAGCCGGCGCGGTCGAACAAGCCGAAATAAAGAGCCGTCCATGCGGTCACGCCGGCGATAAGCCATAAATG
>JAQGMI010000172.1 GCA_028292435.1 Betaproteobacteria bacterium | reverse complement strand
CGACGCCGCAGGGATTCGCATGCTTAATGATGACGCACGCCGGTTGCTCGAATGATTTGACGCATTCCCACGCGGCATCAGCATCGGCGATGTTGTTGTATGAAAGCTCCTTGCCCTGAAGCTGCGTATAACGCGCCAGGCTGCCGGGCGCCGGATCAAGGTCGCGATAAAACGCGGCGCTCTGATGCGGATTCTCGCCGTAGCGCATCCCCTGCATCCGTTCGAAATTCAAATTGAGTCGCTGCGGATACGCAGTACGCACGCCATCGGCCCCGACGGCGGTCAGATAATTGCTGATCGCGCCGTCGTAGGCCGCCGTATGCGAGAACGCCTTTTGCGCGAGCTTGAAACGCGTGGCCGTGCCGACGCCGCCGTTAGCGGCGCGCATTTCGGCAAGCACAGGCGCGTAATCAGCCGGGTCTGTCACCACCGCGACATGCGCGTGGTTCTTGGCGGCGCTGCGCACCATCGCCGGACCGCCGATGTCGATATTTTCTATGGCGTCTTCAAACGTGCAGTCGGCGCGCGCGACGGTCTGGCTGAACGGATAGAGATTGACGACGACGAGGTCGATCGGTGGAATGCCGGCGTCGTTAATGGCGCCCACGTGTGCCGGCACATCGCGGCGCGCGAGGATGCCGCCGTGAATTTTGGGATGCAGGGTTTTGACCCTGCCATCGAGCATTTCGGGAAAGCCCGTGTGGTCGGACACCTCGGTCACGGCGATGCCGCTGTCGCGCAATAATTTTGCGGTGCCGCCGGTGGAGAGCAGCGTTACGTGAAACGCAGCCAGGCCGCGCGCGAATTCGATGAGACCCGTTTTGTCGGATACGCTGAGCAGCGCGGTTTTGATGACGGACATTTAAGGCGGGCTGTCGCTCAACTGTAAAAAATCAGGTCAGGCACATGCGAAATTTACGTGTCCTAGCCTTTGATGCCGTGGGCTTTCATTTTCTTGCGCAGGGTATTGCGATTGATGCCGAGCACCTGCGCCGCATGCGACTGGTTGCCGCGCAGCTTGTTCAGCACGGACTCGAGCAGCGGCTTTTCCACGCTGTTGATGACCATGTCATAGACCCCGCGCGCCTTCTCCCCGTCCAGATCCTTGAAGTAACCTTCGATCGCCTTGCGCACGAAGCGGGCCATTTCATTCTCGTTCATCATCATGCCGCGAGTTCCTCAACATAAATTAGCCGCTGGCTGCTGGTTGCCAGCTCCCCGAAAAATTCGTCGACCGCGGCCAGTTGTTCGGCGCAGGTCTGCAGTTGGTTCATTGCATGGCGAAACGCCGCCGAGCCGGCGAGGCCCTTCGTATACCAAGAGATATGTTTGCGCGCCATGCGCACGCCGGTGTAATCGCCGTAGAAAGCATATAAGTCGTGCAAATGAGCGACCAGCACGCGATGGATTTCAGCGACTTCCGGCGGCGGCAGATGCGTGCCGGTCTCCAGGTAATGCGAGATTTCGCGAAATATCCAGGGCCGGCCCTGTGCGGCGCGCCCGATCATGACTGCGTCGGCGCCCGTGTAATCGAGTACGTGCCGCGCTTTCTCGGGCGTCGTGATGTCGCCGTTAGCGATGACCGGTATCTTCACTGCGTCTTTAACCGCGGCGATGGTGTCGTATTCGGCGTCACCCGTGTAAGCGCAGGCGCGCGTGCGGCCATGAACCGCGAGCAATTGAATTCCCGCGCTTTCGGCGAGCCGTGCAACCGCGACTGCATTGCGATTGCTGCGATCCCAGCCGGTGCGGATTTTAAGCGTGACCGGCACGGCGACGGCACGCACCACGGCTTCGACGATACGTTTAACCAGCGGCTCGTTTTGCAGCAATGCGGAGCCGGCCATGACGTTACACACTTTCTTGGCCGGGCAGCCCATATTGATGTCGATGATTTGCGCGCCCTGGTCGACGTTGTATCGCGCGGCTTCTGCCATCATCGCCGGGTCGGCGCCCGCGATCTGCACCGAGATCGGATCGACTTCGCCTTCATGATTCGCGCGGCGGCGTGTTTTCTCGCTTCCCCATAACAGCGAATTGCTGGCAACCATTTCAGACACCGCCATGCCCGCGCCCATCACTTTGCACAACTGCCGAAACGGCCGGTCGGTAACGCCTGCCATCGGCGCAACGACCAGATTATTCTTCAGCTGATAAGGACCGACGCGCATGAAATTGTTGTTCTAATGGCTGCAAAAAATGCGGGGAAAGGGCGTCATTGTAATCGCGTCATCCAGGCAAGAAAAGCGGCGCGTGAAAAAAATTTTTATCAGCCGTGCGCACCGAACATCATGCGGCGTACCAGCAAATTTTTCGCGGGCGGAATTGCAGCCAGCGCACTTATGCCGGCGCTGCTCAGGCGGTCAAGCAATGGGATGTCGTTGGAAAACAACCGGATCAGTGTGTCCGTGAATAATATGGTCGCGGTTCGATCGAAACGTCGTTCTCCGAAATAGGTATTAATGCGCAGCGGATCACCCGGATCGTGCGCGTCGCGAACCGCGCGCGCGAGTTCCCATGCATCACGCAAGCCGAGATTGAAGCCCTGGCCTGCAACCGGATGCAAGGATTGTGCCGCGTTGCCGATCAGCACGACGCGCGGCGCGCCCGGTCGCCGCGCGTGCTTGAGTTTGAGCGGAAACAGTTGGCGCGCACCTGACACGCGCAGAGCGCCGAGCAAGTTGCCGAACGCCGCCTGCAATTCGGCATTGAATTGCGCGTCGTCGAGCATCGCCAGCGCATTTGCGCGCGCCTGCCGCGCCGTCCACACCAGCGACCAGCCGCGCGGCGTCGGCAACAGCGCCAGCGGGCCTTGCGGCGTGAAGCGCTCGAACGCCCGATTTTCGTGCGGCGCTTCGCTGATGACGTCACACACCAGTGCCGACTGCCGGTAATCGCGTTCTTCCATCGGCGCCAAGCGCAGGCTCTCACCGCCATCGGCGAGCGCGAGCAGGCTTGTCAACAAGTGCCGCGTCACGCCGTCGTCATCAACCGTAACAGTTGCGTGATCGGCCGTACTATTAAACTCGCGCGCCGTGCATCCACTCAGAACGTCAACCCCACCACCCGTAACAGCGCTCATCAGCGTGCGTTGCAACGCGGCGTAACTCGCGACATAGCCAAGCGCCGGCACACGCGCTTCGGCAGCGGTCAGTTCGACCCGACCGAAGCGTCGCTGCTGCGAGACGGTGATGGTCTGTATCGGCGTGACATCGCGCAAGGCTTGCCATACGCCGAGCCGCTCGAGGATCAAGCGACTGCCGTGCGAGAGCGCAATCACGCGCGTGTCGTCGGTTACGGTATCCACGGCACGCGACTCGAGCAACGCCACGCGGTGCGAGCTGTCGCGCAGACCGAGCGCAAGTGCGGCGCCGACGGGACCGCCACCGGCGATGACGATCGCGTACGGCTCAGACACGCATTAACGCTTCGATGTCAGCGACCGTTTTGGGTGCTGCCTGCGTCAATACCTCGTTACCGGTTGCAGTGACCGCCACGTCGTCTTCGATGCGGACCCCGATATTGGCGTATTGCGCGGGAACACCATCGCCCGCTTGTATATAGCAGCCCGGCTCGACCGTGAGCACCATGCCGGGCTCGAGCTTACGCCACTGGCCGTCGCGCTTGTAGTCACCGGCGTCATGCACGTCGAGGCCGAGCCAGTGACCGGTCCTGTGCATGTAGAACCGCCGGTAGTCGCCGCTTTCAATTACCGCGTCGACGCTACCTTTGCACAGGCCGAGGTCAATCATGCCGCGGACGAGTACGCGCACTGCCGCGTCGTGCGGGGCGTTCCATTCGGCACCGGGCGATACTTCCGCAATAGCGGCCGCCTGGGCCGCGAGCACGATTTCATACACCTCGCGCTGCGCCGCGCTGTATTTGCCGTTGACGGGAAACGTCCGTGTGATGTCGGATGCATAGCCGTCGAGCTCGCAGCCGGCGTCGATCAACAACAAATCGCCCGCCTTAAGCACGGCATCGTTTTGCACGTAATGCAGGACGCAGGCATTCGCACCGCCGGCGACGATCGACGTGTAAGCAGGCGACTGCGCGCCACCGCGCCTGAATTCATGCAACAGTTCGGCTTCGATCTCATGTTCGCCACGGCCCGGCGCCGTTGCGCGCATCGCGCGTTGATGAGCGGCGGTCGAAATCTGCGCGGCGCGACGCATCGTATCAAGTTCATGCGCGTCCTTGATGAGCCGCATGTCGTCGAGCAAGGCATGAACATCCGTGATGGCTTCCGGCGCGGCGATGCCGGCGCGGACTTGCATGCGCACGCCATTCAGCCAGCCAAGCACGCGCGTATCCCACGCTTCGTCGCTGCCCAGATGACAACCAAGCTGCGGCTGATCGGCCAGGAACGCGGGCATGCGCGCATCGAGTTCGGCGATGTTGTACGCTTCATCGAAACCAAAGACGCTGCGCGCTGCGTCAGGACCATAACGAAACCCATCCCAGATTTCGCGTTCCTTGTCCTTGTCGCGGCAGAACAGCACGCTGCGCGGTTGCGCGCCGGCAATCAAGACGAGCACCGCGTTGGGTTCAACGAAACCCGTCAGGTAAAAAAAATAGCTGTCGAACCGGTATGGGTAGTGGGAATCGCGATTGCGCGTTCGCTCAGGCGCGGTCGGCACGATCGCAATGCCGTGTTTCATGCGCTGTGCGAGACGTGCGCGACGCGCCGCGTAAACGCGCGGATCCGGCGCGGCAGTCGGAGGGTAAGCCATGCATGAATTATACGCCGCGCTCTTGACGCGCCGCTTCAGCGCGCGTTGAGTTCGGCGTCGAGTGCAGCAAGCCGCGCGGGCGTTCCGATGTCGCGCCACCGTCCGCCGAAAAACTCACCGCTGACTTGTTGTCTGGCAATGTGTTCGCGTAACAGCGTCGCGAGTTTGGCCTTGGCGCCGGGCGCGATCGCGGCAAACATCGCCGGGCTGTAAGCCGCGATGCCGCTGAAGGTCAGACGGGTGCCGTCGCTTTGAACGCCGCCCTCATGCAGCGCGAAATCGCCGGCCGGATTGTGTTCCGGATTGTTGACCAGCACGAGATGCGCAAACCGGCCGCCCGCGGCGATTGCGTCCACGGCGATGGCGAGCTGGCGGTAATCGAAATCGCTGAACACGTCCGCGTTGACCACTGCAAACGGCGCTGTTCCGAGCAATCGCAAGGCATATGCAATTCCGCCAGCGGTCTCGTGCGCTTCGATTTCCGGCGAATACTGAATCGCAACACCGTAACGTTCGCCGCTGCCAAGTGCGGCTTCGATCAACGAGCCGAGATGTGCATGGTTGATGACGATGCGGGTGAAGCCGGCCGCGGCGAGTTTTTCCAGGTGCCATGCGATCAGCGGTTTGCCGCCGACGGGCAACAGCGCTTTAGGCAGGCGATCAGTCAGTGGCCGCATGCGCTCGCCGCGGCCGGCGGCCAAGATCATCGCTTTCAAAACGTATAACCGACGCTCGCAGCCGCGCGGCCTTCGATGTCGTCCAGCAGTTTAAGCAGCGGCTTCAACACCGCATAACGCCCGGCGACCGCTCGCACATAGCCGATAAACCGCGGCGTATCTTCCAGATAATTGCTTTTGCCATCGCGATAATTCAGGCGCGCGAAAATCCCGAGCACTTTAAGATGACGCTGCAAACCCATCCATTCGAAGTCGCGATAAAACTCACCGAAGTCGGCGGCGACCGGCAGCCCCGCGCGTTTGGCTTTTTCCCAATAGCGCACCGTCCAGTCGAGTACGCGCGCTTCGTCCCAGCTGATGAACGCATCCTTGAAGAGCGACGCAAGATCGTAAGTAATCGGCCCGTAGACCGCGTCCTGAAAATCGAGCACACCCGGATTCGGCTCGCACACCATCAGGTTACGCGGCATGTAATCGCGGTGAACATAGACCGACGGCTGCGCGAGATTGCTTTTCAGGATCAATGCGAACACCCCGTCAAGCGCCGCGCTTTGGGCTGCATCGAGCGTAATGCCGCGATGACGGCTGATATACCACTCCGGAAACAGCATAAGCTCACGCCTGAGCAACGCTTCGTCGTACGGCGGGAGTACGCCCGGCTTACTCGCAGCTTGCCAGCGCAGGAGCGCGTCGAGCGCGTCGCGAAACAGGTCATCGGCGGTGTCGGGATTAAGCGCCTGCAGGTAGCCCGCCGTGCCGAGATCTGAAAGCAGCAAGAACCCTTGCTCGAAATCTTGCGCAATCACGCGCGGCACATTGAGCCCGGCCTCCGCCATCAAGCCTGCAATGCGCACAAACGGGCGGCAATCTTCGTGTGCGGGCGGCGCATCCATCGCAATCAAGGACTCGCCCGCGTCGCGCACACGAAAATAACGCCGAAAACTCGCGTCGGCCGACGCGGGTTCAAGCACCAGCGGTGAAACATCCAACCGACTCTCGATCCAGCGCTGCAACTGACTTTGTCGGTCCACGCCGTGCATTGCCTAATTCGGGAAAGTGTGCGATTTTATCACTCCTCATGCACGATGTTGATTAATGCGGCTTTTTTATACAAAACCGGCGGTGTTTTACGTGCTGTTTGCGTGCGGTTACGCGACGGCCGATGACGGCGCGCTCGGGCTAAAACCGGACGGCGGCGGACTGCGTTTGCAGTTGCAGCCGAATCTGATGCCGATTCCGCCTGGAAATAAGGATCTGGTGCCGCTGTTCGTCGATGCCGACAGCATTCAGGGGCATCACGATGCGGAAATCGAGGCGGAAGGCACGGTGCGGCTGCGCAAGCGCGGCAAAGCGGTGTATGCCGACTGGCTGCGCTACGACCAGCCGGCGGCCGAGCTTCACGCGCGCGGCAACGTCAGCCTGCAACAACGCGGCGACGTCATGGAAGGCACCGAGCTTAACTTCAACATGGACACCGAGCGCGGCGCCATGGAAAAGCCGAAGTATCAGGTGCAGGTCAGCGCGACCAAAGGGCGCGGCGAAGGCGAGCGATTGGTTTTCGAAGGCGAAAACAAGTACCGCATGCTGAGCGGCAATTACACGACGTGTGAAGTCGGGAACAACGACTGGTTCGTGCGCGCGAAAGATTTCGAGATCGACAAGGAACGCCAGATCGGCACCGCCCACAGCGCGAGCGTCGAATTTTTGGGCGTGCCGATCCTTTACACGCCGTATTTAAGTTTCTCCCTCGACCGCCAGCGCAAGTCCGGTTTTCTGGCGCCTACGTTCGGCAATAGCGGCAACTCGGGCACTGAATTCTCGATTCCCTACTATTGGAACATCGCGCCCAACCGCGACGCGACCATTACACCGCGGGTAATGACCAAGCGCGGCGTCCAGCTGCTGAATGAATTCCGTTACCTCGATCCGGCTTATCGCGGCGAAATGCGCTATGAAGTCCTGCCGAACGACCGTGTGCGTGGCGGCGACACGCGCAGCGCGCTGTCGGTCATTCATACGCAGACTTTGACGAACGGCTGGGTCGGCGCGTTAAACGTGCAAAAAGCTTCGGACGACAACTATTTCACCGACTTGGGGACGCAGATTACCGCGACCTCCCAGGTCTTGCTGCCGCGCACGGGATCGCTCAGCAAAGGCGGCGCGATAGGCACCGACGGGAGCTGGGGCGTTTCGACCAGTATTCAACGCTGGCAGACACTGAATACCGATCCGCTGAATCCGATCGTCGCACCGTATAGCGCGACGCAGGCGTCATTTAGCGCGGTCAAACCGGTCGCGGACATCGTCGACACCGCGGTTACCGCGAATGTCGCGCAGTTCAGTCACCCGACGTTGATCAATGGCACACGCACGTTTGCATATCCGACGCTCAGCCTGCCGCTGCAGACTTCGTTTGCGTACGTGACGCCAAAAGTGGGCGTGCATATGACCCGCTACAACTTTGACCAGACGAACACGGCGCTGGGCGACCAGACCCGCACGGTGCCGATTTTTTCCACCGAGACCGGCGTTATTTTCGAGCGGGACATGAAGCTGTCGGGCCAATCGCTGGTGCAAACGTTCGAGCCCAAGATGTACTACGTGTACATACCCACGCGCAACCAGAACCAGTTACCCGTCTTCGATTCCTCGCTGCAGAACACGAACTTCGCGACGCTGTATACGGAGAATCAGTTCAGCGGTAACGACCGCATCAACGATGCCAACCAGATTACAACCGGCGTTACCTCGCGGTTCCTGCAAAGCAATGGCGTCGAGCGGCTGCGGGCGGGTATCGCGCAGCGGTTTTATTTCAAGAGCCAGGAAGTCACCTTGCCCGGCGTGGTTGCGCGCGGCAGCAACAACTCCGACTTGCTTGCGGCGCTGAGCGGAACGATCGTGCCCAATTGGACCGCCGACTTGGGTTGGCAATACACGACCGACTTGTCGCAAACCCAGCGTCTGAACACCGGTGTGCGCTACGAGCCCGAACCTGGAAAAGTCGTTAACGCCGCCTATCGGTACACGAACGGCGCGCTGGTTACGACGACCGGCAACACGACGCTCGCGAGCGCAACCAATCCGTCCCAGACGTTGCGGCAGGTGGACATTTCAACCCAGTGGCCGTTGAGCCGCCGGCTCTCGGCGATCGCCCGCATGAATTACTCGATCGCGGACGGCCGCGTTCTCGAAGGACTCGGCGGCATCGAGTACGACGGCGGCTGCTGGATCATCCGCGTGGTCGGTCACAGCTTCGCGACAACCTCGACCACCTCGATCAATTCCTTTTTTATGCAGCTTGAGTTGAACGGAGTTTCGAAAATCGGCTCCAACCCTCTCGAACTCCTGCGCCGGAACATCGCCGGATATTACCGTGGTACCGCGCAGTCAGTGCGCACCGACGATAACGTCTTTCCGCTGCGCTAAGCGCGCATTAACCACTGCTTACGTTTCAGTTAGTTCTGCTATGAATTACTTCCGGGTTTCAGCAACCATCGCGATGCTCAGCACTTTGCTGTTGGCGGGCGGTCCTGCCGCCGCTGCGCAGGCAACTGGCAGCCGCGTGATTCTTCTCGACCGAATTATTGCGGTCGTCAACGAAGATGTCATCACGCGGCGCGATCTCGACGACCGCATGAAAGTGGTGAATACGCAGTTACGTCAGCAGGGCACGCCCCTGCCGCCGGCCGATGTGCTCGAAAAGCAGGTGCTCGACCGCATGATCTACACCAAAGTCCAGTTGCAATTCGCCAAGGAGACCGGCTTGCGCGTCGACGACGGGCAGCTCGATACTGCGATCGGGCGGATTGCGGAAAATAATAAAATCACGCCGGCGCAATTGCGCGAGACCCTCGAGCGTGACGGCGTCACCTTCGCCAAATTCCGCGAGGACATCCGCGATGAAATCGTCATGGCGCGGCTCAAGGAGCGGGAAGTCGACAACAAAATCACCATCACCGACAGTGAAGTCGACAACGTGATTGCGACGCTCCAGTCGCAGGATGGCAAATCCGACGAGTTCGATTTGTCGCACATTCTGATTCGCGTGCCTGAACAGGCGAGCCCGGAGCAGTTGCGCGACCGGCGAGCGCGCGCCGAACAGGCGTTGGCGCAAATTCGCAGCGGCACCGATTTCCGGCAGGTCGCGGCAAGCTTTTCCGAAGCGCCCGACGCGGTTCAGGGCGGTACGATGGGCTGGCGCGAACTCGCGCGGCTGCCGAGCATTTTTGCCGAGGTGGTCAAGCCGATGAAAGTCGGCGAAGTGAGTTCAATTTTGCGCAGCCCCAACGGCCTGCACATCGTGAAGTTGAACGGACGCCGCGGCCAGGAAGGGCCGGTCATCGTATCGCAGACCCATCCGCGCCACATTCTGATCAAGACGAGCGAAGTCGTGTCGGAGACAGAAGCCCGCGAGCGCCTCGTCAAATTGAAGGAACGACTCGACAACAATGCTGATTTTGCCGAGCTCGCACGGCTGCAGTCGGAGGATGGCAGCGCTTCGCGCGGCGGTGACCTCGGTTGGTTGTCGCCGGGCGACACGGTGCCTGAATTTGAAAAAGCAATGGACGCCTTGAAAGTCGGGCAAACGAGCGGGCCCGTGCGCTCGTCCTTCGGCTGGCATTTGATCCAGGTGATTGAGCGCCGCAACGAGGACATGTCCAAGCAACAGCAGCGCCTGCAAGCGCGCATGTCGCTGCGCGAGCAAAAAGCGGATGAGGCTTATCAGGAATGGCTGCGCCAGTTGCGCGACAAGGCGTTCGTCGAACTCAGGCTCGAAGAAAGATAATCGCGGCGCTTTATCTGCGCCGCGAGTGAACGTTCGCGGCATGACAATCATGGGGAACGCTGATCAGCACTCGTCCAATTGACGCTACACCGGTCATCGTCGTTACGGCTGGCGAGCCGGCCGGCATCGGACCCGACTTGTGCGTGCTGCTCGCACAAAAGCCGCCCGCCGAAAAGCTCGTCGTCATTGCGAATGCCGCATTGCTGGCTCAACGCGCGCAGCAGTTGAAGCTGCCGTGGCGCGCGTCGATGTTCACCGGGCGCCACAAGATGGCGGCCGGCGACGGCGCCGTAGCAGTGATCGACGTGCCTCTGGTGGCCGACGTCGTGGCCGGCAAGCTCAATGCCGCTAACTCGCAGTACGTATTGCAGACGCTCGAAATCGCGACCGATGGCTGCGCGAGCGGCCGTTTCGACGCGATGGTTACCGCACCGGTGCATAAGGGCGTTATCAACGATGCCGGCATCGCGTTTACCGGGCACACCGAATTTCTCGCGGCACGTACAGGCGCGCCGCATGTCGTCATGATGCTGGTCGGCGGCGGCCTGCGGGTGGCGCTGGCGACCACGCACCTCGCGATCAAAGACGTCGCAAGTCACATCACCGCCCCAAGTCTCGAAGCGACCATACGCGTGCTGCATCATGATCTCGCGCGCCAGTTTGGCGTTGCCCAACCGCGCATCGCGGTTGCCGGCTTGAATCCGCACGCGGGTGAGTCGGGACATATCGGGCGCGAGGAGGTCGAGATCATCGTCCCGCTGCTCGAGCGGCTGCGCGCCGAAGGCCTGCAGCTAAGTGGACCGCTGCCGGCGGATACATTGTTCAATCCCGAGCGCCTGCGCCACTTCGATTGCGTACTGGCGATGTACCACGACCAGGGATTGCCGGTGCTCAAATACGCGAGCTTCGGCAGCGGCGTAAACGTCACGCTGGGCCTGCCGATTATCCGCACGTCGGTGGACCACGGGACGGCGATCGACCTTGCCGGTACCGGCAAGATCGACGACGGCAGTTTACGGACGGCGATCGCACTCGCGGCGGGCCTCGCACGCGGCCACGCGTGATCGCTGCTGCCGGCTGCCGATGAAGCATCAGGCACGCAAGCGGTTCGGCCAAAATTTTCTGATCGATGCGGCTGCAATCGCGGCCATCATTGCCGCCATCAAGCCGGCGCCCGGCGAAACACTGGTTGAAATTGGCCCGGGCCTCGGTGCGCTCACGCGTCCGTTGATCGCTGCGGGCGGACAGTTAAATGCGATCGAAATCGATCGCGATCTGGCGCATGCGTTGCAACAAGAGTTCGGCGACCGGTTGAAGCTTCATACAACCGATGTGCTCAAATTCGATTTTGCCGCGCTCGGTAGCGACTTGCGTGTAATCGGCAACCTGCCCTACAACATTTCGACCCCGCTGCTCTTTCATCTGAGCGAGGACACTGCACGCTTGCGCGATATTCACGTGATGCTGCAAAAGGAAGTGGTCGAGCGCATGGTCGCGGCACCCGGCGATAGCGAATACGGACGGCTGTCCGTCATGCTTCAATATCGTTTTGAAATGGAAAAACTGCTCGACGTGCCGGCCGTTGCTTTCGATCCGGTGCCGAAAGTCGACTCGGCCGTGATACGCCTGATTCCCTGGCGGCCGCAGCGGGCGCTGGCGCGCGATGAAGCACAGCTCGCGCGAGTCGTGACCGCGGCATTCTCGCAGCGTCGCAAAACCCTGCGCAATTCGCTGCGTAAACTGATACCGGAACCGGTATTCGATGCGCTCGACATCAGTCCGACGGCGCGTGCGCAGGAACTGTCGGTCGCGCAATTTGTAGCACTCGCCGATTATCTCGCCGGGCACCGGGTATCAGCGGAAGAAAATACTTCTTAGCGTACGCTCACGCGCTACGGCTTGTGCTGGACGAGTTCGATCTTGTAGCCGTCCGGATCTTCGGCGAATGCGATCACGGTGGTACCATGATTCATCGGACCCGCCTCGCGCACGACTTTGCCGCCGCGTTTCTTGATCTCATCGCACGCCGCGTACGCGTCGTCGACTTCGACCGCAACATGACCGAAGCCCGTGCCTAACTCGTAGCTCTTGGTGTCCCAATTGTGCGTAAGCTCGATCACCGCTTCGTTGGCTTCATCACCGTAGCCGACAAACACGTTGGTGAATCGTCCATCGGGGTAATCTTTGCGGCGCAAGAGACGCATGCCGAGCACTTGTGTATAAAAACCAATCGCGCGGTCGAGATCGCCGACCCGCAGCATGGTGTGCAAAACTCTCACACCTGAACCATTTCAAAATCTTCTTTGCGCGCGCCGCATTCAGGGCACGTCCAGTTCATCGGCACATCGTCCCACCGCGTGCCCGCGGCAATCCCTTCGTCGGGCAAGCCGGCCGCTTCATCGTAAATGAAGCCGCAAATAAGGCACATGTAAGTTTTGAAAACATTGACGTCCGCGGTGGTCATGGTCGAGTACTAATAAGGTTAAAATGTTATTTTAGCGACATGCCCCGCGTTTGAACAATAAATCCCGCCGATAAATGGATTCCCCCGCGCCTTCTGCACTGCCGCCGATCGTGCTTGCGTTCGCGGCGACCGATCCCAGCGGCGGCGCCGGCTTGCAAGCCGATGTAATGACGCTTGCCAGCATGGGATGCCACCCGCTTTCCGTCGTGACGGCAGTGACGATTCAAGACACGATGGGCGTCGAGGAAGTCATGGCGCTCGACGCCGAATGGGTCGCCGATCAGGCGCGGTGCGTGCTCGAAGACATGCCGGTGGCCGCATTCAAAATCGGATTGCTCGGCAGCACCGAGAATATATCGGCGATTGCGGAAGTCGTTTCGGATTACCCCGAAATACCGCTCGTCCTCGACCCGGTGCTCGCTTCGGGCCGCGGCGACGAGCTGGTCACCGAAGAAATGATTACGGCGGTGCGCGAATTATTGATTCCGCAGACGACGATTCTGACGCCGAACAGCATCGAAGCGCGCCGTCTCGTGCAGGAAGAGGGTGAGGAGGATCTCGATCTGGCCGAGTGTGCGCGGCGCCTGCTTGCCATGGGCTGCGAATACGTACTCATCACCGGCACGCACGAGAATACGACTCAGGTCGTCAATACGCTTTACGGTCAGGACGGTGTCGTGCGCTCCGATAGCTGGGAGCGGCTGCCGGGCAGCTATCACGGTTCAGGCTGCACGCTTGCTTCCGCGATTGCGGCGACCATCGCCAACGGATTGAGTATCAGCGATGCGGTGAAGGACGCGCAGGAATACACCTGGCAAACGCTTAAGTCGGCGTTCAGGCCCGGCATGGGCCAGCATATTCCGGACCGCCTCTTCTGGGCGCGCGAAGATGAGCCCACCACGGATGCAACCGATTAAGGGTTTGTACGCGGTCACGCCGGATACTGCGGACACCGCGGGCCTCGTTGCGCGAGTGGAAATCATGCTTGCGGCCGGCGCAGGCCTCTTGCAGTACCGCAATAAAACCGCCGACGATGCGACGCGCGGGAAACAGGCGCTGGCACTGGCACAATTGTGTCGCCGCCATGGGACGACTTTCATCATCAATGATCAGGTTGAGCTGGCTGCCGCGGTCGATGCCGACGGGGTGCATGTCGGCGCCGATGACATGGCGCTGACGACGGCACGGGCACGGCTTGGCCGTGACAAGATTATCGGCGTCTCTTGTTATGCGGACTTGGCGCGGGCGCGCGATGCAGCGGCAGGCGGCGCCGACTACCTGGCGTTTGGCAGCTTCTTCGCTTCCTCGGTCAAACCGCAGGCCGTGCGAGCCCCTGTGTCACTGCTGGCGGCGGCACGCGAACTTGGCCTGCCCGTAGTTGCAATCGGCGGCATTACGCTCGCCAACGCTGGCGAACTGATTCGCGCCGGCGCCGATGCGGTCGCCGTGATTTCCGCGCTTTTTTCGGCGCCCGATATTCGCGCGACGACGCAGGCATTCGGCCGTATGTTCGCAATGCAATCCGCATGACTTCGCGCAACGAGCAGTTATTCGCGGCCGCCGCGCGTGTGATCCCGGGCGGCGTAAATTCACCGGTGCGCGCATTTCGCTCGGTCGGCGGCACGCCGGTTTTTTTTGCACGCGGCAGCGGCGCGCACGTTTGGGATGTCGATGGCAAAGCGTACATTGACTACGTCGGCTCGTGGGGGCCGCTCATCCTCGGGCATGCGCATCCATCGGTGATCGCAGCGGTGCAGCAAGCGGTCAGCGAAGGCTTGAGTTTCGGTGCGCCGACCGCCGGCGAAGTCGAAATTGCGGAGCTCTTGTGCCGACGCGTGCCGGGACTCGAGCAAGTGCGGCTGGTGAGTTCCGGCACTGAAGCGACCATGAGCGCAATTCGGCTGGCGCGCGGACATACCGGGCGTTCGCGCATCATTAAATTTGAAGGCTGTTATCACGGCCATGCCGATGCCCTGCTCGTCAAAGCCGGCTCGGGCGCGCTGACGCTGGGCAATCCCAGTTCTGCCGGCGTGCCGGCGGAAACGGCGGCGGCGACACTCGTGCTCGAATACAACAATCTCGAAATGCTTGACGCGGCGTTCGCTCGCGACGGCGATCAAATCGCGTGTGTCATTGTCGAGCCGGTCGTCGGCAACATGAATCTCGTGCAGCCTGCACCGGGCTTCCTTGAAGCGATTCGTTCGTTGTGCACGCGGCATGGCGCCGTCCTGATATTCGATGAAGTGATGACCGGGTTTCGGGTGGGGCCCGCCGGCGCACAGGGATTGTTTGGCATTACGGCGGATCTTGTCACGCTCGGCAAAATCGTTGGCGGCGGAATGCCGCTCGGGGCATTCGGCGGACGGCGCGACATCATGGCGAGTGTGGCACCGCTCGGTCCTGTGTATCAGGCCGGCACCTTATCAGGCAATCCGATTGCGGTTGCCGCGGGTCTCGCAACGTTGAAGCTTCTCGAAGCGCCGGATTTCTATATGCGACTGGCTAGCGCTACGCACGCGTTGACGACGGGTCTCGCCGTCGCTGCGGCTGCGCACGGCGTCGTATTTTCGGCGCAATCGATCGGCGGCATGTTCGGCGTTTACTTTCGCGCACAACCGCCGCGAAGCTACGCCGAAGTCATGGAGTGCGACGTGCCGGCGTTCAATCGTTTTTTCCATGCAATGCTCGACGCCGGCATTTATCTTGCGCCGTCCGCGTTTGAAGCGGGGTTTGTGTCGTCAGCGCACAAAAGCGCTGACATCGAGAAAACGCTCGCAGCAGCAGATCAGTATTTTGCGCAAAGCGCATAAACGCGCCCGCCAATAAAAAAGGGCGGTCTACACCGCCCTTTATTTGTAGCGCGCTAAAAACTGTTAGCGCAAGCCCGCGATATATTCAGCCACGGCCTTGATTTCGCCATCGGACATCTTGCCTGCGATCGCGCGCATCATGTTGTTCGGATCGTTGGCGCGGTCGCCGGCGCGAAAACTTTGCAACTGCGCGGTCGAGTACTCGGCATATTGACCTGCGAGCCGGGGGAACTGGGCGGGCACGCCGGCGCCGGTCGGACCATGGCATGACGAGCATGCAGCGACGCCTTTACTGAGGATGCCGCCGCGATAAATCTGCTGACCGAGTTTTACGAGCGCCGGGTCTTTGGCGACGCGGGATTTGGCTTTCTGACTTTCAAAATAAGCGCCCAGATTCTGCATGTCTTGCGGCGTCAGCGGTGCGGCCATGGCGAGCATGACCGGATTTTTGCGGCTCTTGCCGCCCTTGAAATCGGCCAGCTGCTTGGCGACGTATTCGGCGTGCTGTCCGGCGAGTGACGGATTTGCCGGACTCACGCTATTGCCGTCCGTCGCGTGACAGGCCGCGCACACCTTGGTGACGATTTGCTGTGCCTGCGCGGGGTCGGCTTTGGCCGGTTCGGCGGCGTAACCGAATGACATCAAGCCAGCGCTTATTATCCCGAACAGCGCCGTGACAAATCTCATTGGATCTCCTGACAACATGGCAAGCGGACGAAAAGGCCGTATTCTATCGAATTACCCCTTTACAGGCTAGGCGCAGCACACTTCCCAATGTCCACCTTACGCAATATTGAATTTGTCACCACGGTTGCCGAGTTGCATACACTGCCGCCGCCTCACGGCGCCGAAGTAGCGTTTGCCGGCCGTTCCAACGCGGGTAAATCGAGTGCCATCAATGCGCTCGCGCAGCGCAACCGCATGGCTTTCGTGAGCAAAACGCCCGGCCGCACTCAGCACATTAATTATTTCAGCGTGGGTCCCGAACGTTATCTCGTCGACTTGCCCGGTTATGGATACGCAGCGGTTCCGGCCGCGGCGCGCGCGCATTGGCATGATCTGGTGGGCGGTTATCTGCAAACGCGCGAATGTCTGCAGGGCGTGATTCTCATCATGGACGTGCGTCGTCCGCTGACTGATCTCGACGAAAAATTAATCGACTGGCTGCGGCCGACGAATGTGCCCGTACACATACTCTTGAGCAAGGTAGACAAGCTCGGCCGCGAACAAGCGAGCCTCGCGTTGCGCGAAGTAAACGCTGCGTTAGCGCGGCGCTTTCCCAATTGCACCGCGCAACTCTTTTCGAGCACTCGCAAAATCGGTATCGTGGAGGCCGCCAAACAGATCCAACGTTGGCTCAACGTTGGATCGAATAAAAAACCCCCGGGTACAGGGGAGTAAAACCGGGGGGAAGCCTTAATTAAGATTAAGGCGCCCGCTCAGGGAGGAGAAGCGGGAGACGATAAACGCCGTCTGCATATTAGGACTACTATAATTCGGGTGAGTTCCCACCCGATCGAAAAAAATTGCGTTAACGTTTCAATTACTTGGATCACCGATGAAGATTCTGGGCAGTTTTCCGCAGCGGCGGATGCGCCGTAATCGCCGCGACGAGTTTTCGCGCCGGCTAGTGCGGGAAA
This sequence comes from Betaproteobacteria bacterium, assembly GCA_028292435.1. Lineage (GTDB taxonomy): Bacteria > Pseudomonadota > Gammaproteobacteria > Burkholderiales > SG8-41 > PALSA-1004. The sequence goes on along the minus strand of JAQGMI010000172.1, from coordinate 3,768 downwards.
ATCGGCTGACGACCGATGATTTGATCTATCCGGTGTTTGTCATGGAAGGCACGCGCCGCACGCAATCGATTGCATCGATGCCGCGCATCCAACGCTATACCGTCGACAAGTTGTTAGCGCACGCCGAGCAGTGCGTTGCGCTCGGGATTCCGGCGCTCGCGATTTTTCCAGCCATCGAACCGCGTCTGAAGACTGCCGACGGCCGCGAGGCAACGAATCCTAAAGGACTGGTGCCGCGCACGGTCGCGGCTTTGAAAAAGCGATTTCCGGAACTCGGTGTGATCACTGACGTCGCGCTCGATCCCTACACGACGCACGGCCAGGATGGCGTCATCGATGCGTCCGGTTACGTACGCAATGACAAAACCATAGCCGTGCTCCAGCGCCAGGCGCTGGTCAATGCAGCAGCGGGTGTCGATATTGTTGCGCCATCGGACATGATGGACGGGCGCATCGGTGCGATTCGAACCGCACTCGACGACAAAGGATTTGTACACACGCGAATTCTTGCGTACGCGGCCAAGTATGCGTCCGGATTTTATGGTCCATTTCGGGACGCGGTCGGCTCATCGAAGCAACTCGGCCGTGGCAACAAGTTGAATTACCAGATGGACCCCGCGAACAGTGACGAAGCGCTATGGGAAGTCGGGCTCGACCTCGCGGAAGGCGCCGACATGGTCATGATCAAACCGGGCATGCCCTATCTCGACATCATCAGACGCGTCAAAGACGAGTTCAAGGCGCCGACCTGTGTTTATCAAGTCAGCGGCGAATATTCGATGTTGATGGCGGCCGTCAAGAACGGCTGGCTCGACGAAGAGAAATGCGTGCTGGAGGCGCTGACCGCGTTCAAGCGCGCGGGCGCGGACGCCATTCTCACTTACTTCGCAGTATCAGCGGCGACCTGGCTAAAGCAGCGTTGAGCTTTTATTGCTCCGCGAGCAATCGCACCACGGCGTCATGTTTCGCGCGTTCGATCGGTTTGCCGGCAGGCGTTATCTTCAGCGGCAGCCGCAGGTCACGCGGCGAAAGTAATGTCAGATAAACATCGTAGCCTTCGCGGTTGAAAATCAGCACCGGCGCAACGACCGGCAGGTCACCCGCATAAAGCCGTGCTTCGGCGCTGCGAAACTGGATGCCCCGGCCAAGCAAGTGATGCTCAACGCTTTTTGTGTTTTCACAATACAGCTGTAACTGGATGTCGGCATATCTGCCGGCGCTGCCGCGCAGTACCGAGCCGGTCAGATAGGGATTGAACGCCGCCATCTCTGCCATGACGGCAACCGCGAGTTCGCGAAGTTCACGCAATTGCAGCGCGTGGTCGTGCTGAAATAAGGCCCGATATGCCGCGAGCGCGACGTCGATCTCATCATTGGTCGGCATTTGGCGCGTGTCGCTTGCGCCGGCCTGGCGCGCTGCCTTGCGTTTCGCCTGCGCGTAATCTTCAATACCGTCCTCAGCCATCAAGCGAGCAGCAATGCTCGCGATGTTATCGCGCAGCGAACTGCGGCCGGTATCGCGCGCCATAAGGCTTTAGAAGAGCTGGCTTTTCACTTCTTCGGGCGGCTTGGCCGGCGCGGGGGCTGCCGCGGGCGTTGTTTCGCCCTCGCGTTCGGCCGGCAGAAATTCCTGGTAGAAGTATTCGGCGAGTCGGCCGCCGGGATCGCGCAGTCCCGACTCGGGACTGATGCGCGCTTGCACGACGCCTTCGGGAACGATGCGTGGCTGCTCTTCAACGCCTTTCATGGTTTTTCCCATGTACGAAATCCACATGGGCAGTGCGGCCTGCCCGCCGGTTTCATTGTGGCCTAGCGTATGAGGGTTATCGAAGCCGATCCATGCCACGGCGACGAGCCCGCTGCCAAATCCGCAGAACCAAGCATCGACAAAATCATTCGTGGTGCCGGTTTTACCGGCGAGGTCGGTGCGTCCGAGCTGCATCGCGCGCGTTGCGGTCCCCATCTTGACGACGTCCTGCAGCATGTTGGTCATGATGAACGCGTTCCGCGCATCGATTGCGCGCTCGGCTGACTCGCCGGCCTGAGCGGGCCGCGCCTGCATCACCACGTTTCCTTTAATGTCTTCGATGCGCGTGACGAAGTACGGTGTCACGCGATAGCCGCCATTGGCAAAGACCGAGTAGGCACCGACCATTTGCATCGGCGTTACATTGCCTGCACCGAGCGCCATCGTCAGATACGGCGGATGGTACTTGGCGTCAAAGCCGAATCGCGTGATGTAATCCTGTGCATATTGCGGTGTGATCGCTTGCAAAATGCGTACGGACACCAGGTTCTTCGACTTCACGAGCGCCATCCGCAGCCGCATGGGGCCATCGAATTTGCCGTCGAAGTTGTGCGGCTCCCATGGCTCGGAGCCGGTCTGGCTCGCGTCAAAGACGAGCGGTGCGTCGTTGATGATGGTCGCCGGCGTGAAGCCTTTTTCGAGCGCAGCCGAGTAAATGAACGGCTTGAAGCTCGAACCGGGTTGCCGCAGCGCTTGCGTAATGTGATTGTATTTATTACGCGCGAAATCGAAGCTGCCGACGAGCGAACGTATGGCGCCGTCGGCCGGATTGGCCGAGACAAACGCCGCTTCCACTTGCGGCAATTGACCGATCTGCCAGTGCGCCTTGTCGTCTTTCTGAATCCGGATAATCGCGCCACGCCTCAGGCGTTGATTTGCGGGCGCCTTGTCACCCAGCATTCTCTGCGCAAATTTCAGCCCGTCGCCGCTGATCTCCAATGTTTCGCCGCCCTTGCGATACACTTTGACCGCGCGCACGCTCGCATCCAGTACGAGGGCGGGATAAATATCGTCGTTCTCGCTTTCGTCCTGCAGCGCATCCTCAAAATCTTCGTCCGTTGGATGCGCCCCGAGTTCGGCGTAACTTTCGGCGCCGCGATAACCGTGGCGGCGATCGTACTCGAGCACGCCGGCGCGGACTGCCGCATACGCCGCGTTCTGATGAACGGCGGACAGCGTGGTGTAGACCTTCAAGCCGCGCGTGTAGACGTCGTCTTGAAATCGTTCGTACATGACCTGCCGCACCATTTCGGCAAAGTGCTCTGCTTTAACGGGAAATTCGTTTACATATCTCTTCACCGCCAGCGTTTGCTTGTCGGCCGCTTGCCACTGGTCATCCGAAATAAAATCGAGTTCGCGCATCCGCCGTAGCACGTATTGCTGGCGCAACTTGGCGCGCTTGGGGTTCACCACTGGATTAAAACTCGACGGTGCCTTCGGCAATCCCGCGAGCATCGCCATTTCCGCGACGTTCAACTGATCGAGCGATTTTCCGAAATAAATCTGCGCGGCCGCAGCGAACCCGTACGCACGCTGGCCAAGATAAATTTGATTGATGTAGAGTTCGAGGATTTGGTCTTTGGAAAGACTGTGCTCGATCTTGAACGCGAGCAGCATTTCATTGAACTTGCGCGTCAGCGTTTTCTCCTTCGACAGGAAAAAGTTACGCGCGACCTGCATAGTGATTGTGCTGGCGCCCTGCCGCGCGCCGCCGGACATGAAATTGGACAACGCCGCGCGCAGCACGCCGACGTAATCGATACCGCCGTGCTGGTAAAAACGCTCGTCCTCCGCAGCGAGAATCGCTTCCTGCATTTGCTTGGGCACAGTGTTGATCTTGACGACCGCGCGACGTTCTTCGCCAAATTCTCCGATCAGCAAACCTTCGCTGCTATAGACGCGCAGCGGAACTTTTGGCTGATAGTCGGTCAGCACATCGAGCGATGGGAGCGTCGGATAAAC
>JAQGMI010000161.1 GCA_028292435.1 Betaproteobacteria bacterium | reverse complement strand
TCGCCGGCGCAGCACCTTTATACGGGATATGCAGGATGTCGATGCCGGCGGCGAGCTTGTACGATTCCATGCCGAGATTACCCATGCTTGCATTGCCTGACGACGCATAAGCCAGCTGGCCCGGACGCGCTTTGGCGAGCGCCGCCAGTTCGCGCGCCGTTTTGACCGGCAGCGATGGATGAACGACGAGCAACGCGGGCACCGTGGCCACCAGCGCGACCGGCGTAAAGTCTTTCATGAGATCGTACGAAATTCTCGGCGTCAAAATCGGGCTTAGTAATGCACCGGTCGTCGCGAGATACAAGGTGTAACCGTCGGCGGGTGATTTGGCGACGTAGTCCGCAGCCAGAATTCCGTTGGCGCCGGCACGATTCTCGATGATGAATTGTTGACCCGTCAGTTGCGAAAGTTTCGCCGACACCGGACGGCCGACGATATCGGTCGGGCCGCCCGGCGGAAAGCCGATGACGATTTTGATGGGCTTCACCGGGTAATCGACTTGCGCGTGCGCACCAAATGCGGGCACTGCGATGACGCACGCAGCGATAATTTGTTTAATGCTCGCGATCATCTACTCCTCCTCGACCCCGATTAAACGTGCGGCATGACGCAACGTCAAGGCGCAACTCGCATCCGGCATGGTTTCTGCTTTTGCCTGGCTTTACTTTCAATTGAGCCAACATGAATCCGCGCTGTAAAAGTACCGTAATCCTTCTTTCACTCCTAGGCGCGGCTGCCGCAACGCCCGTACAGGCGCAGAACGCCGACGCGACTTTTCCATCCAAACCCGTGCGTTTCATCGTGCCGTTTCCACCGGGCGGCAACATCGACACGCATGCTCGCATCATCGGCCAGAAGCTTACTGAGGCGTGGCATCAAACCGCGATCATCGACAACCGTCCGGGCGCGGGCGGGCAAATAGGCATGGAGCTCGCGACCAAGACCGCGCCCGACGGCTATACGCTTGTCTGGGCCGGCACCAGCGTACTCGCGGTCGGGCCGCATGTTTACCAGCGCCTGAACTTCGATGGCGAAAAAGACTTCATCGCGATCATCCGCGCGGTCGATACGCAAAACATTCTTGTCGTGCATCCTTCGCTGCCGGTGAAAACGCCGAAAGAACTGATCGCGTTCGCCAAAGCGCGGCCGGGCGCGCTGAACTTTGCGTCGTCGGGCAGCGGCACCATTTCACATCTCGCCGGCGAATTATTCAAGGCGATGACGAAGACCGATCTCGCGCACATTCCGTACAAAGGCAGCGCGCCGGCGATGACTGATTTATTGTCGGGACAAGTCGGCATCATGTGGGACAGCCTGACCTCGGCGCTGCCGCAGGCGCGCGCCGGCAAGTTGCGCGCGCTCGCCGTCACCGGACTCAAGCGCTCGCCGTCGGTACCCGAACTGCCGACGATGTCGGAAGCCGCGCTGCCCGGCTACGAAGTGATCAACTGGCTGGGCATTCTCGCGCCCAAAGGCGTGCGGCGCGAAATCGTCGTCAAGATCAACGCCGATGTGACGCAGATACTCAAAGTGCCGGACGTGCGCGAACGCATGCTAGCGAGCGGCGCCGAAGCGGCCGGCAGCACCCCCGACGAATTCGCAGCTTTCATCCACGCGGAAAGCACGAAGTGGGGCAAGATCGTCAAGAGCGTCGGCGTAAAGCCGGAGTAGTTATTCCGGCACGATGCCGGCGGCGCGCGTGATTTTCGCGTTGCGCGCGAGTTCGTCTTTGATGAGGCGCCCAAACTCTTCCGGCGTGCCGGGATCGGGATCGCCGCCTTGGGCGACCAATGCAGCCTTGGTTTCCGGCGCTTTGAGCGCCGTCGTGAAAGCGGTGTTGATGCGGCTGACGATGTCGGCGCGCGTGCCGGCCGGCACCAGCACGCCGTACCACGACTGCACCTGGTAGTTGAGCAGCGCATCTTCCGCAATCGTCGGCACGTCCGGGATCGACGCATGGCGCTTCAGGCTCGTCACCCCCAAGGCACGCAGGCGCCCCGACCGGTGATACGGCACGCCGCTCGGTATGGCCGGAAACGACAGGTCGAGCTGGCCACCGATGAGATCGACGAACGCGAGCCCGACGCCCTTATAAGGGATGTGCGTAATGCTGATTCCCGCCATGCTGCTGAATACGGCCGCGGCGAGATGCGACGCGCTGCCGAGCCCGCCTGACCCGTAATTGAGCCGGCCGGGCTGTTTTCTGGCGAGCGCGATCAACTGCGCAGTGGTCTTCGCGGGCACCAGCGGATGCACCATCAAAAGCTGCGGCGCGCGCACCACCAGCGTAACCGGCGCGAAATCGGCCGCTATGTCGTAGGGCACCTGCTTCACGATGCTGGGCGTCACCGTGTGCTGCGAAGTGCCAAGCAGCCAGGTGTAGCCATCGGGCGGCGACTTTGCAACTTGCTCGGCGCCTATCGTGGCGTTGCCGCCGGCGCGATTGTCGACGATGACCTGCTGGCCGAGCAGCTCGCTCAGTCTCGGTGCGAGCAATCGCGCAACGGCATCCGCGCCGCCGCCGGGCGGAACCGGCACGATGAAGCGAATGGTGCGCGCCGGATAGGTCTGTGCAATCGAGGGCACGGCGATGAACGCGAGAAACGCAGCGATGAGGAATTTCACGACGGATCTTTTTATGCGAATTTGATAATTAATACCGGTTGTGCGAACTGCACCGCTTGACTGAATCGCGCACGCCGCCTAGCATCGACCCTGTTCGTGCAAGGGGAGCACCAACATCATAACAAACAGGGGAACGGCGTGAATGCACCGCAAGCCGACGAACGCGAGCCCGTACGTGCAACGCTGGTAGTCCTCTACGCTGAAACTCGCGGCTTCACGCGCATGTCAGAAATTCTCGAGCCGGCCATCGTGCTCGCGCGCATCGCCGAATTTTTCGCGCTGGTCACCGCGGCCGTCGAGCGCCACGAGGGCAAGGTGCGCAGCCTGCTTAACGACAATGTGATTGCAACATTTGCGGGCGCAGCCGAGGCCCAGCACGCAATCGAAGCAGCGCAGGAAATTCAGCGCGACTTCGGCGCGCTGGAAGAGGCATGGCAGCGCGATTATGGTTTTCGCACCGCGGTCGCCATCGGGCTGCACGCCGGTGATGCGGTGATCGGCTCGATCGAGGGCTATCCTTTGATCATCGGCGATGGCTTGAGCATCGCCGAGCGCCTGCTGCATGGCGCGCGGCCGGGCGAATTCGTGTTTTCCAAGCCGATCATGGACGCGCTTATCAAGGGCGGCGTCAAACTCGAAGCCGAAGAATTGAAACCGCTCGAACTCTCGAAGCGCGAGCCGATTCAGCTCTACGGCGTGCAGCTCGACACGCAGCTCGACTTTACCGACTGACCCGGCGCGCTTTTTGCGCGCCGTCAGTTAACCTTCGTCTTCGTCCCCTTCAGGATCTTTCCCCACCGCTCGACGTCGGCGCGAATGATGCGGCCGAACTGCTCGGGCGTATTGCCGATCGGCTCGATGGCCTGCGCAAGGATGGCCGCCTCGACATCCGGCATGCGGATGACTTTGACGATTTCGGCATGCAGCCTGTCGATCAGGGCGGGCCGCGTTTTGGCGGGCGCGAGGATGCCGTTCCAGCCGACGACCTCGTAACCCGGCAAGCCGGACTCGGCGATCGTCGGCACTTCCGGAATGACCGCGAGCCGTTTTTTGGTACTGACGCCAATCGCACGTACGCGGCCTGCTTTCATCTGCGGAATCGCGACGACCGGCGCGCTGAAGTAAACCTGGATTTCGCCGCCGATCAGCGCGGTCATGACCTGCGGCGCGCCTTTGTACGAGATCTGCGTCAGCTTCGCGCCCGACATCGCCGAAAACACCTCGGCTGACAGGTCGCCGAGGCTGCCGCGCGCGACGACGCCGTGGTTATACAGGCCTGGCTTTTCCTTGATCTGCGCGATCAGTTCCCTGACCGTCGTTGCCGGCACTTTCGGATTCACGACCAGCACCTGAGTGACCGACGTCACCATCGTGATCGGCGCGAAATCCTTGAGCGTGTCGTACGGCAGATCCGTATACAGGCTCGGGTTCACCGGGTGCGACGGGAACGCCATCAGCAGCGTATAACCATCGGGGGCGGCCTTGGCGACGATGTCGGAGCCGACAATGCCGCTCGCACCGCTGCGGTTGTCGACGATGACTTGCTGGCCGAGGGAGCCTTTGAGCTTGTCTGCCACGATGCGCGCAAAGGTATCGGTATTCCCGCCGGCGCCGGTCGGCACCACCAGACGCAGAGGCCGATTCGGATAATCGTCGGCCGCTACGACATGGGTTGCCGCAACCAACAGCAAGCCGGCGGCGATTAAACGCCAGCTCAAACCGGGTTCCCCGCAATTTTGAGCTGGGCAGCGAGGTCGGCGACGTTGTCGACTTTTTCCAGCTCGAAGACGGATTGCAGAATACGGTCGATGCTGGGCTGCGGCCAGCGCGCGAACAGCGCGCAGCCAATGAATTTGTTCGAGATGTCTTCCCACGTCATCGGCGCGGGCGGACTGCCGCGCGCATGGTCAGCGCGCCCCGTGAACTTGCGGCCGTCTTTGAGCACGACTTCGAGAAAGGTCGTGAGCAACGGATAGTTGTTCGCCGCCGCTTCTTCGTCGCTATAGCAGGTGTAATCGATTTTCGAAATCGCGTCCTGAATATCGGGCTGATTGACGACCTTGTCGGTGAATTCGGCGAGGCCTGCGCGCCGCAGCACGAGCATCGACGCGAGGCAGAACTCCATGCTGAACTTGGCTTCGAGCCCCGTCACCGGCCGGTGATAAGTGAGATTTCCCGGCAACTGGCGGTTCGTTTTCACGTGGATACGCTCGACCTGGTCAGGCGTAATGTTGTTGGCGAGCACGATTCTTTCGAGCTCGCAGATGCCCGGGTGCGTGAGCCGCCCCGACGGAAACGGTTTGATCGCGATGCTGGCGTCGGTTGCGAATGTCCACGGCTTGCCGAGTGTATTCATGATGACGGCTTCATCGCACCGCCCCGCATACGCTTCGAAAAATCCGCGCGGACCTTCAAGCACGCTCGGCGCCGAAGTGAAGCCCATCGCCGCGAGATCCGCTGCCAGCACGCCGGTTTCACCCGCGCGTCCGGCATGCAGCGGCTTTGCCATCGTGCCGAAATTTTCGCGCACGCCCGCGGACTGGCTGCCGGCTATGCCGAGCGCCATCAACGTCACGTCTTGCGAAGCGCCGCGCACGTTGCAGACGGCGGCCGTCGAGCCGAACGCGCCGATCGTGCCGCTCGAATGAAAGCCGCGCGCATAGTGCTCGCCGGCCGTCGCCATGCTGATTTTGCAGCTGACTTCGACGCCGACGTTAAACGCAGTCAGCAATTCCCTGCCCGTGCGGTTCTCGGCTTCGGCCACTGCAAACAAGCCGGCGGCGACCGAAGCGGATGGATGAATGCGCGTCGGGTTGTGCGTGTCGTCGTAATCGTCCGAATGCATCGACGTGCCGTTCGCGAGCGCGGCGAACTGCGCCGGCACGCGCATCCCGCTGCCGTAAATCGTCGAAACGCCGCCGGCGAAACCAAAGCCCGCGATGTGGCGGCGCAGAATCGCGCTGCCTTCGGCCACGGATCCCGCGAATGCGACGGCCAGGCAATCGAGCACTGCCTGCTTGCTCATGCGGATGACATCGGCGGGGATGTCTTCGTAACGCGTCTCGCTCACGAACTGCGCAACGCGGGTGGTCAGCGGTGAAACGGTTTTCGGGTCAGTCGGCATGGGCACCTGATAGTTTGACTACTTGCGACCACTTGGTCATTTCGGTCTTGATGTATGCGGCGAACGCTTCGGGCGTGCTCGCGGCAACTTCGGCGCCTTCGCCGGCCAAACGATCGCGAACTTCCGGCAGCGCGAGGATGCGTTTCACTTCAGCGTTCACGTGCATGATGATCGCACGTGGCGTGCCGGTCGGCGCAAAGAGACCGTACCATGCCACGACGTCGAATCCCGGCACTGCTTCGGCGACTGCGGGCACATCAGGCAGAGCGGCCGAGCGTTTGGGCCCCGTGACGCCGATCGCGCGCAGGCGCCCGCCCTTGATCTGCGACTGCGCGGAGACCATGCCAAGGAAAAAGACCTGGACCTGCCCGGCAATGAGATCGGGCAATACGCTGCCAAGCGTTTTGTACGGCACGTGAAGGAGCTTGATACCGGTCATCGTCTGCAAGAGTTCGCCCGAGAGATGGCTCGCGCTGCCGTTGCCGAGCGATGCATAGTTAAATTGCCCGGGCCTGGCCTTCGCCAGCGCGATGAACGCCTGCGGACTCGCGATATTCAGAGCAACGGGCGCGACCATCACGTACGGCGCGGTGGCGACGAGTGTGATCGGGATGAAATCGCGCACCGTGTCGACGCTCATTTTTTTGAAAAGCGCCGGATTGATCGCGATGTTCGCCGTGTTGCCCATCATCAGCGTATAGCCGTCGCGCGGTGCGGTTGCTGCCGTTTCGGTGCCGATCACACCACCCGACCCGGGGCGATTGTCGACGACGATCTGCTGGCCCCACGCTTCCGAGAGCTTCACGCCGACCGCGCGCGCAAACACATCCGCCGAGCCGCCGGCGGTATACGGCACGATGACGCGGACGGGACGATTCGGATAAGCGTCGGCGGCGTGAACGGCGCTCGCGCAAAATGCTGCGAGCAAAATGAAAGTGATGCGCACTGTCTGAATAACCGGATGCAAAGCCAGCGCGCAGTATATACAATCGCCGGACTTTCGCTGCGAGCACCCATGCCCTATCTCGACCTCACGCCCGACTTTCAGCTCTATTACGAAATCGACGATCACACCGATGCGTGGGCGGCGCCCGAAACCATCGTCATGGTGCACGGCTTCACCGAGAACACGACCTCGTGGCGCGCGTGGGTGCCGCACCTGTCGCGGCGCTATCGCGTCATTCGATTCGACCAGCGCGGCTTCGGGCGCTCGACGCCGGTGGCGCGCGATTTCACGTTCACCACCGAACTGCTCGTCGACAATACCGCGCGCGTGATCGAGCATCTCGCGGGCGGGCGCGCACACGTGATCGGCGCCAAGAGCGGCGGCCTCATCACCATCGAGCTCGCGGCGATGCGGCCCGAACTCGTTAAGACGATTACGCTCGCCTCGACGCCGCTGGCGCCGCCGCAGCCGCAAAACTGGCTCGAGCACATGGAGCGCCACGGCATGCGCAGCTGGGCGCGCATGACGATGCCGCCGCGTCTGGGCAGCCGCATGCCGGCGCGCGGTACCGACTGGTGGGTCGACATGATGGGCAGCACCGCCATCGATACCGCGCACGTGTACCTGCGCTGGGTGAGCACGATCGACGTCGCGGCCGACCTGCATCGCGTGAACTGTCCGGCGCTCGTGCTGACGACAACGTCGCCGCGCCGCGCTTACAGCAAAACGGATGCCGAAACGTTTCGCGAGAAACTGCCGCACGCCGAAGTCGCCGCCCTGCCGGTCGACGGTTATCACGTCGCTGCGACAGACCCCGACGAATGCGCGCGCATCATGCTCGATTTTTTGCGCCGCGATGCCGCAGGAAAAACCAAAGCACGGCAGCGCGGCAAGGCCACGAAGAAAGCCTGATTACTCGGCGGTGACGCCCGTCGACTTGATGATCTTCGCCCACTTGACGATTTCCGAGCGGATGTAAGCGGCGAACTGGTCCGGTGTGTTGCCGACCGGATCGATGCCCTGGCTCACGAGCCGGTCTCTGACTTCAGGCAGCACGAGCGCTTTGATGATTTCCGCATTCAAGCGCATGACGACGGGACGCGGCGTTCCGGCAGGCGCGACAACGCCATACCAGCTGCCGGCCTCATAACCCGGCAAGCCGGATTCCGCCACCGTCGGCAACTCAGGCATGAACGACGAGCGCGCGCTGCTGGTGACGGCGATTGCGCGCAGGCGGCCGCCTTTCACGAACGGCACCACCGACAACGCCGTACTGAATGCAACCGCGAGACGGCCGGCGCTGAGATCCGTCAGTCCGGGACCGCTGCCTTTATACGGTACGTGCGTAAGAGCGACGCCTGCCATCGAGGCGAACAGTTCGCCGCCGAGGTGCGTCGCGTTGCCGGTGCCTGCGGATGGATAAGTGAGCTCGCCGGGCTTGGCGCGTGCCGCCGCGATCAGATCTGTGACGTTCTTGATTGGCGACGAAGGCGGCACCGCGATGATCAGCGGGCTTGAGCCGACCAGCGTGACCGGCGCAAAACTTTTGACGGAATCGTACGGCAGCTTCGGATACAGCGTCGCGTTAATCGATTGCGTGCTGCTCGTCATGATGATGGTGTAGCCGTCAGGCGCCGCCTTCGCAACGAGTTCCATGCCGACGATGGTATTGGCGCCCGGCCGGTTATCGACGACGACCGTCTGGCCGATATTGCGCGACATCGCGAGCGCGACCGCACGCGACACGAGGTCGTTGCCGCCGCCCGGCGTGAATGGCGAGATCAAGCGTATCGGCCGCGATGGAAACACATCATCGGCCGCGGCTGCGCCGAGGCTGGATGCGCAAGCTGTGAACAAAACCAAAAACCTGAAGAAAGACATTTCAACTTTCATGCATCAGTCGATCCGCGCGCCCGAAGCCTTGACGACTTTGGCCCACTTGCCGATTTCCGCTTTTTGAAACGCCGCAAATTGCTCCGGCGTATCGGCCATCACTTCGCTCGCGAGCTTGGTGAGCCGCTCGCGCATGTCGGCGGTGTGCAGAATTTTTGCAACCTCGGTGTTTAAACGCGTGATGACTTCAGGCCGCGTGCCGGCAGGTACGAACACGCCAAACCATTGCAGCGCTTCGAATCCTTTCAGTCCGGATTCAGCGACTGTCGGCACATCAGACAGCACTTGCGAGCGCTTGAGGCTCGTCACCGCGAGCGCCTTTAACCGGCCCGACTGTATATACGGCAGAAACGACAGCGCCGTGCCGAATTCGAGCGACACCTGGCCGCCGACGAGATCGGCGAGCGCCGGCGCGTCGCCCTTATAAGGCACATGCAGCATCTGCACGCCGGCCTGCGCCTTGAACATTTCGCCCACCAGATGGGACACGCCGCCGCTGCCGCTCGAAGCAAAGCTCAGCGCGTCGGGCTTCGCTTTCGCGAGCGCGATCAGGTCTTTTACGTTTCTCGCGGGCACTGACGGATGCGCGGACAGCACGATCGTCGCCGTCGCAATGCCGATCACCGGCGCGAAGTCCCTGATTGAGTCATACGGCAGCTTTGTGTACAGACTTTGCGCAATCGCATGCGTGCTGCTGGTGCCGATCAAAATCGTATATCCGTCGGGCGGCGATTTCGCCGCGAGGTCGGACCCGATGGTGCCAGCTGCGCCGCCGCGATTGTCGACAACCACTTGCTGGCCGAACGCATCGCCGAGTTTCTGCGCGACAAGCCGCGCGACGATATCGGTAGCGCCGCCGGCCGGGAAAGGCACGATCATGCGCACGGGCTTCGACGGATAGGTTTGCGCCGGCGCGAGCGGCGAAAGCAATGCGCCGATGGCGATGATCATGACAGCAGAAATTATTTTCATGTGAGTCCGATTCTTGAGTGAGGGCTTTGCGGGCGGCGAGTGATTTTACATTTTCTGCTAGAGTAGCGGCCAACCCCCTGATTGAGGACATCTGCATGCGATCCGGTTTCATCATCGCATTGGCCGTCGCATTTTTTGCCGCCACTGCAACCGCCGCCGATAACGCTTATCCCACGCGGCCGGTGCGTATGATCGTCGGCTATCCGCCGGGCGGCACGACGGATATCGCGGCGCGGCTCGTCGGTCAGCGGCTGGGCCCGCTTCTGCATCAGACCGTCGTCATCGACAACCGCGCCGGCGCGAGCGGCACCATCGCCGCGACGATTGTTCTCAAGGCCGAGCCGGACGGCCATACGCTTTCTTTCGCCGCCTCGCCCGAAGTCGCCATCTATCGCGCGCTCATGAAAAATCCGCCGTACGATTCGCTGAAGGATTTCACGCCGGTGACGCTGGTCGGCCGCGTGCCATTCATGCTGGTGGTGCACCCGTCGGTCGCGGCGGGTTCGGTGAAGGACCTGATCGCGTTAACCAAAGCAAAACCCGGCGCGCTTAACTTTGCGTCGTTCGGCAACGGCACATCCAACCATCTCGTCGGTGAAGCATTCCGTGCAGCAGCCGGCATCAACATCGTGCACATTCCGTACAAAGGCAGCGCGCCCGCGATCACCGATCTGCTCGGCGGCCAGGTGCAGATGACATTCGATACCGTGCCGGTCGTGCTGCCGCAAGTACGGGCCGGCAAACTGAAAGCGCTCGCCGTGGCAACACCAAAACGCGTGGCGCTCGCGCCCGAAGTGCCGACGATGGATGAATCCGGCGTTGCGGGTTTTTCGGGCGGCACCTGGTTCGGCGTGCTGGCACCCGCGCGCACGCCCTCGCCTATCGTCGAGCGGCTCTATAAAGACATCGCCGCAGTCTTGCGCGCGCCCGACGTCGTGCAGACTTTCAACGAGCGCGGCATCGAGCCGATCGGCAATACCGCGGCCGAGTTTCGCGCATTCATCGAAGCGGAATCGCGACGCTGGCTGAAGGTCGCACAGGATGCGGGCGTGAAGCCGGAATGATCGTTTGACTGGATAAACGTCCCGCCCTCAGAACATCTAAGGACCATCGTGAGCACCCATAGAACCATCCTCACCAACGCGACGCTGATCGACTGCGTCGATCCCAAGCCGGCGCCGAACACCACCCTCGTCATCGACAAGGGCCGTATCGCGGAAATTTTGCCTGCCGGAAAAAAGCCTACGACGGGTGACGCAACGGTCGTCGACCTCAAAGGCGCGTACCTGCTGCCCGGCCTGTGGGACGCGCACATTCATCCCGACTACCTGTCGCTCGCGGACATGCCGCTCGCCGAGCAGGTCGCGCTGTTCGGTCATCGTCTGATGGCGGCGCTCACGGAATCGGGCATCACCGGCCTGCGCTGCGCCGGGGCACATCATTACATGGACGTTGCGTGGAAACGCGCGTTCGAGTCCGGACAGCACATCGGCCCGCGTGTCTATGCGGCCGGCCATTTCCTGACGACGACCGGCGGCCACTTCCTGACGTCAGGCCATGCGCAGGAATGCGATGGCCCGTATGGCTTCGTCAAAGCAATTCGCGAGCAGATCAAAAACGGCGTCGATCACATCAAGCTGAATCTGTCGGGCGGCATCATGGGTCCGCCGTGGGATTTGCATAAGCATTCGTTCCTGCTCGATGACGAACTGAAAGCCGCGTTCGATATCGCGCACCTGCGCGAATTCAAAGTGATGGCGCATGCGACGAACCCGGCCGCAGTCAAGAATGCAATCAGGCTCGGCGCGCACAGCGTCGAGCACGGCTACATCATGGACGACGAATGCATCGAACTGATGCTCAAGCGCAACACCTGGTACGTGCCGACGCTTGCGATCAGTCATCTCACGCCCGAGCAGGTCGACAACGACTGGGAACGCGCGTGGGTAAAGCAGCGCAATATGCTGCAATCCCATTGCTGCCGCGCCGACGCCGCATCGGACGTGCATGCGGGCTGGTTTAAAAAAGCGCTCGACGCCGGCGTAAAAATGGCGCTCGGCTCCGACATCCGGCCGCTCAAGGATGCCGCGCTGCTCGAAATGGGATTGTGGGTAAAGGACGGCGCGACGACGTGGCAGACACTGCTCGCGGCAACCAGAAATGCCGCGGCAGTCTGCGGCGCGGCAGACGATCTCGGCACGGTCGAAACCGGCAAGCTCGCCGATCTCATCGTCGTCGGAGCGAATCCGCTCGACGACATCAACAACGTGCGCAAGCTTCAGCTCGTGTTCAAGGAAGGCAAAATCGTTTCGGATAAGAGAGCGAAGGCGTAGCGCCCCCATCAGTTCGCTAATCCGGCAAGCTTGAAATGATTAACATCCGGGAAGCAACACCCCAGGATTTTGGCGCGATCTGGCCGATCTTCCACGAGATCGTTTCCGCCGGCGAAACCTATACCTACCCCCGCGACACCACCAAAGAACAAGCTTTCAAGCTCTGGATGGACACGCCGCGCCTTACGTTCGTTGCGGAGGACGACGGCGAAATCCTCGGGACCTATTTCATCAAGACGAATCAGACCGACGGAGCCGATCACGTCTGCAATTGCGGTTACATGGTTTCATCCACCGCGCGCGGCCGCGGCCTGGCAGGGGCGATGTGCGAGCATTCGCAGGATGCCGCAAAAAAACTCGGCTACAAGGCGATGCAATTTAACTTCGTCGTTTCGACGAATGACGGCGCCGTGCGCTTGTGGAACCGGCTCGGCTTTTCCACTGTCGGTAGACTACCGCGAGCGTTCAACCATCCTTCCATCGGATACGTCGACGCTCTAGTCATGTACAAATGGCTTGAAGAATGAAGGCATGCGCCTGAGCGGCAAAATCAGCGCGCGCTTGCGTTACCGAGAACTGCTATCTACTTACTTCTCGCCCGCTACCAGGTAAGCCCACAGCGCTTCAATCCCGTCGGGCTTGATCACGTCGCCCCACGGCGGCATGTTGCGCACGCCATTGGTCACCGAATCGATGAAACGCGCGCGCTCGTCACGCGGAAATGTCGCGAGGTCGATCGCCCACGGCGGGTTCTTCATGTTCTCGCCATGGCACGTCACGCAATTGGCGGAGTAGATTGCCGCGCCTCGCTTAACCTGTTCCGGCGGAAATTGTTGCGCACACGCGTTGTGTGCAACGGCGCCTGCGAATAGCAGCGCACCGAAATATTTGACTGACGGCATAGTGCTCCGAAAAAAAACTCCCTCGCTCGTGACGCGGGCAGAGGGGCTGGGTGAGGAAAAAAACTACTCAGGCATCAGTGCAAAAGTGTACACCGTACCGCCCGCGGGCACGACGTTCCCGGCCGAGCGCGTGGGGTTGCTGCCGCCGCGGCCTGACAACACGGTCACGTACTGCTTGCCTTTGTAGGTGTAAGTGATCGGCGGCGCGTTGACGCTCGAGCCGGTCTTGAACTGCCACAGTTGTTTGCCATTGTCCTGGTCGAGCGCGATGAATTCGCCGGTGAGCTTGCCGGTGAACAGCAGGCCGCCGTCGGTGGCGAGCGTGCCGGCGGATATCGCAAACTCCTGCTGCGGCACTTTCCACATCTCTTTGCCGGTCAGCGGATTCATCGCAATCGTATAGCCGGGCGCGATGTCGGTTGGGTTCTTGTAGCTGGTCTCGATGCCCGTGTAGCCGCCGCCGACGACGAGCGGCTGGTCGATGAATTTCATGACGCGGATCGCTTCCCACGAATTCAGGAACAGCACGCCGGTTTTCGGGTTGTACGCGGACAGCGTCGCGTTGGTCGCGCGCGCCGGCGACATGTCCACGGTTTCGCCCTTCAGCGCGCGGTCGAGCAGATCGGTCAGCACCGGCTTGCCGGTCTTGAGATCGATGTACTTGGCCCAGTTCTGGCGCATGAACTGATGCGCGGCGATCAATTTGCCGTCAGTGCGGTCGATCACGTAGACGAAGCCGTTCTTGTTTACATTGAACAGCACCTTGCGCGGCTTGCCGTCAATCTGCACGTCGGCGAGGATGCTTTCGGCAGTGCCGTCGAAGTCGAAGGTGTCGTTCGGCGTGAACTGGTAATACCAGACCATCTCGCCGGTTTTCGGGCGGATCGCAAGCAGGCTGGAAGCGAACAGGCTGTCCATACCGGCGCGATATTTGGGGTTGTACGGTTCGGGGTTGCCGGTGCCGATGTAGAAGAGATCGAGCTGCGGATCGTACGAACCGGGCTGCCACGTTGCGCCGCCGCCGTACTTCCACGCGTCGGGCATGTCTTTGTTCGGCCAGGTCTCGGAACCCTTCTGACCCGGCTCGGGAATCGTCCACGTGCGCCACAAGCGCTTGCCGGTGTCAGGATCGTAGCCTTCGATGAAACCGCGCGCGGTGCGGTCGCCACCCGCCATGCCCGAAATCAGCACGCCGTTGACGATCGCGGGCGCGACGATGCCGCCATAGCTTTCTTTCCACTCGCCGAATTTCTCGCGCCAGATTTCCTTGCCGGTTTTCATGTCGAGCGCCTGCACATAGGCATCGACGTTCTGGCGGAAGAGTTTGCCGTTATAAATGGTCGCAGCGCCGCGTATGTAGGCGCCCGACGTCGTGACACGCAGCGATGCGCGATCGTAAGTAACCGGCGTGCGCCAAATCTGGCGGCCCGTTGCGAGGTCGATTGCGTAAGTCCAGTTGCCGTTGACTACGTACATGACGCCGTCGTAAACCGTCGGCTGCGACAGTTCGCCCATGTCGTTGGAGAGGCTGAAGGTCCACACCGGGACCAGGCGCTTGATGTTCGACTTGTTGATCTGCTTTAACGGGCTGTACATCTTCAGGTCGTAGCCCATGCCGAACGTCGTCACGTTTTCCGTGTTTTTGCCGTCGGTCAGCAGGTCCTGCGGGGTTTGGGCCGACGCAACTCCACACGACGCCCACAATACCAAAGCGATAATTTTTTTCATGATTTTCTCCAGATTAAGCAGCGTTACTGCGGCATCAGCGCAAACGTGTACACCGAACCGCCGGCGGGAACTGTGTCGCCGAGTGCGCGGCCGGACACTGCGCCGCCACGGCCCGACAGGATCGTTACGTATTGCACGCCTTTATGCGTATAAGTAATCGGCGGCCCGACGATGCCCGAGCCCGTTTTGAATTGCCACAGCCGCTTGCCGTTGTCCTGATCGAGCGCGATGAATTCGCCCGTCAGCAAGCCCGTAAACAGCAGCCCGCTGTCGGTCGCGAGCGTGCCGGCGGAAGAGCCATACTTCTCCAGCGGAATCTTCCACGCCGTTTTACCGGTGAGCGGATTGATCGCGACGTGATAGCCCGCCTCATCCGGCACTTTGGTAGACGAATCGATGCCGATGTAGCTGGCCCCGATGTCGAGCTTCACGTCGACGAACTTCATGCTGCGAATGTATTCCCATGAATTCAGGAACAGCATGCCGGTTTTGGGGTTGTACGCCGACAGCGTCGCATTGGTTGCGTGCCGTGGCAACAGATCGACGGTTTCCCCCTTCACTGCGCGATCGAGAATATCGGTCAGCACGGGCCGGCCGGTTTTGAGATCGATATACTTCGCCCAGTTCTGGTTGACGAATGGATGCGCGGCAATGAGTTGGCCGTTGGTGCGGTCGAGCACGTAGACAAATCCATTCTTATTGACGTTGATCAGCGCCTTGCGCGGCTTGCCGTCAATCTGGATGTCCGCAAGGATGCTCTCTGCGGTGCCGTCGAAATCGTAACTGTCGTTTGGTATGTACTGATAGTGCCAGACGATTTCGCCGGTTTTCGGACGGATCGCCAGCAGGCTCGCCGCGTAAAGGCTGTCCATGCCGGCGCGATACTTCGGGTTGTACGGCTCTGCATTGCCCGTGCCGATGTAGAAAAG
This sequence comes from Betaproteobacteria bacterium, assembly GCA_028292435.1. Classification (GTDB taxonomy): domain Bacteria; phylum Pseudomonadota; class Gammaproteobacteria; order Burkholderiales; family SG8-41; genus PALSA-1004. The sequence continues at coordinate 37,535 of JAQGMI010000161.1, read as the reverse complement.
ATCGAGCTGCGGATCGTATGAGCCCGGCTGCCATGTCGCGCCCCCGCCGTATTTCCACGCGTCGGGCAGGTCCTTGTTGGGCCAGGTTTCCGAACCCTTTTCGCCCGGTGCCGGAATCGTCCACGTGCGCCAGAGCTGCTTGCCGGTTTGCGGATCGTAACCGTCGATGAAGCCGCGCGCCGTGCGATCGCCGCCCGCCATGCCGGAAATCAACACGCCGTTGACTATCATGGGCGCGACGATGCCGACGTAGCTTTCTTTCCATTCGGCGAACTTGGTTTTCCACAGCTCCTTGCCGGTTTTGAGATCGAGCGCCATGACATGGCAGTCGACCGTCGTGCGATAAAGCTTGCCGTCGTAAATCGTCGCCGCGCCGCGCATGATCACACCGGTGTTGGCGACGCGCATAACGGCGCGATCGTAAGTCACCGGCGTGCGCCAGATCTGGCGGCCGGTCGCAACGTCGATTGCGAATGTCCAGTTGCCATTCACCACGTACATGACGCCGTTGTAGACGGTCGGCTGCGACATTTCTCCCATGTCGCTCGTCAGCATGAAGTTCCAGACCGGCACCAAGCGCTTGACGTTCGACTTGTTGATCTCTTTCAGCGGGCTGAACATCTTCAGGTCGTAGCCCATGCCGTAGTTCGTGACGTTCTCGGTGTTCTTGCCGGCATTCAGCAATTCATCCGCGGTCTGCGCGCACGCAACCCCGCATGCCGCCGACAGGACCAGCGCCAGGATTTTTTTCATGACTCCTCCACTTGTTGCGTTCATCTAGTCGGGCATCACTGCGAACGTCCACACGGCGCCGCCGGCGGGCACTTTGGGCGAGGCCTTGCGTCCGCGCGAATCGCCGGCAAGTCCCGACAGCACGGTGATGTACTGGCGGCCGTTGTGCGTATACGTGATCGGCGGCGAATTCACACCCGAGCCCGTCTGGAACTGCCACAGCACTTTACCGGTCGCTTCTTCGATCGCGATGAACTCGCCGGTCGTGCGGCCGGTGAACACGAGACCGCCGTCGGTCGACAGCATGCCCGATTGAGTGACGAAATCCGTCAGCTTGATCTGCCACTTGAATTTGCCGGTCAAGGGATCCATCGCGACGTGATAGCCCTCGGTGTCGTCGCCGGCTGCGCGCGGGAACGCGCGGCTCTCGGCGCCCGTATAGCGCAAGCCTGCCTTGTACTCGACCGGCACGAGCTTCATCATCTGCGGGAAATTAATGGTGTTCATATACACCATGCCGGTCTTCGGATTGAACGACATCGGCGCCCAGTTCTTCACGCCGAACGCCGGCCACAGTTCGACTTCTTCTCCGGCGAGCAGGCGTTTGCGCACGTCGGTTTCGACCGGCCGGCCGGTTTTCATGTCGATGTGCGTAGCCCAGTTGATTTTGCCGAACGGGAACCCGCGCAGCAGTTTGCCGTTGGTGCGGTCGATGACGTAGAAAAAGCCGTTGCGATCTGCGTGCAGCAGCACTTTGCGCATCTGTCCGTCGACGTTGAGGTCGGCGAGCACGTTCTCGTTGACGCCGTCGTAGTCGAATGAATCATCGGGTGTGAACTGGTAGTGCCAGACGATTTCGCCGGTTTTCGGACGGATCGCGAGCACGCTTGCGGTGTAGAGGCTGTCCTTGCCGCGATACTTGGTATTCCAAGGCCCCGCATTGCCGGTGCCCCAATACGTGAGATCGAGATCGGGATCGTACGAGCCGGTGACCCACGTCGTGCCGCCGCCGCGCTTGTAAACATCGGATTCAGGCGGCCAGGTTTCGGCGCCGGCTTCGCCCGGTCCCGGCACGGTGTACCGGCGCCACAACGATTTGCCCGTCTCGGGATCCCAACCGTCGAGAAAGCCGCGCACGCCGAATTCGGCACCCGACATGCCGGTGATCAACACGCCGTTGGCAACGAGCGGCGCAACGATCGACGAGTGGCCCTCTTTCCATTCGGCGAATTTGCTTTTCCATATCTGCTTGCCGGTTTTCATGTCGAGCGCGACGACGTACGCATCGAGCGTCACGCGATACAGCTTGCCGTTGTAAATTGCCGCGCCCTTGTTCGAGACGCCGCAGCACACGACGCGCGGGGTGTCGGGATCGTAATCGACCGGTGTGCGCCAGATCTGTTTGCCGGTCTTGATGTCGATTGCGAACGTCCATTTGACGTTGGTCACGTACATGACGTCGCCGTAAATCATCGGCTGCGCCTGTTCGCCGAGATCGTTGGCGAGGCTCGTGCTCCAGACGGGAACCAGGCGCTTCACGTTCGACGTGTTGATCTGCTTCAACGGGCTATAGCGTTTCATGTCATAGCCCTGGCCGTACGTCGTCACGATTTCAGTGTTCTTGCCGTCGTTCAGCAATTCCTGCGCGGTCTGGGCGTACGCCGGCAGGCAGGCAAGGCAAAGCAGCGCTGCGAATGATTTTTTCATGGCTCCCCCCGAAGATGGATTCCCTTCCCGCGAACCGGGAAGGGAGATGATTACCGCGAATCAGTCCGGCATCAACGCGAACGTCCACACCATGCCGCCGGCGGGGACCTTTTCATTGACGAAGCGCGCCGCATTGCTGCCGCCGCGTCCGGAAAGCACGCTGACATATTGCTTGCCCTTGTACGTGTATGTGATCGGCGGCGCGTTGACGCTCGAGCCGGTCTTGAATTGCCACAACTGCTTGCCGTTATCCTGGTCGAGCGCAATCACTTCGCCCGACAAGAGGCCGGTGAAAAGCAGTCCGCCATCCGTGCCCAGCATGGCGGCCGAGCTCGGCATGTCCATCATCGGAATCTTCCACGCGACCTTGCCGGTCAATGGATCAATCGCTTCGTGATAGCCCGCCGCTTCGCCTGGCGGCACGGCCATCGTCGACTTCATGCCGGTGTAGTCGGCGCCGGGCACAAACTTGGCGTCGGTAAATGAAAAGGTGCGCGGGAAATTCCACGTGTTGGCGTAAACCAGATTCTTGCTCTGGTTGTAAGCGATCAGCGTCGCGTTGGTGCCGCGCGATGGTGTCAGCAGTACGGTTTCGCCTTTCTTTGCGCGTTCGAGCAGGTCGGTCGGCACAGGGCGACCCGTCTTCAAATCGACATGCGATGCCCAATTCACCGGCACATAGGCATTGGCGGCGATCAGCTTGCCGTTCGTGCGGTCGATTACGTACATAAAGCCGTTCTTGTGCGCGTTGATCAGCACCTTGCGCTTTTCGCCCTTGATGGTCATGTCGGCGAGCACGCTTTCCGCGGTCGAATCGAAATCGTAGGTGTCGTTCGGAACGTACTGGTAGTGCCAGGCGATCTCGCCAGTTTTCGGCCGGATGGCGAGAATGCTCGCGGTGTAAAGGCTGTCGCCGCCTTCGCGATACACCGGGTTGTAGGGCTCCGCGTTCCCGGTGCCGACGTAGATCAGATCGAGTTCGGGGTCGTACGACGCGGATTGCCAGGTGGAACCGCCGCCATATTTATAGGCATCGGGCTTGGTCGCATTCGGCCACGTCTCCGAGCCCGGTTCTCCGGGCGCGGGAACTGTCCACGTGCGCCACAAGCGCTTGCCGGTTTCCGGATCGTAACCTTCGACAAAGCCGCGCGTCGTGCTCTCGCCGCCGCCCGTGCCGTTGATCAGCACGCCGTTCGCGATCATCGGTGCGATCACGCCCTTGTAGCCTTCTTTCCACTCCGCGTATTTCTGCTTCCACACTTCCTTGCCGGTCTTGATATCGAGCGCCAGCACCTGCGCGTCGAGTGACTGGCGGAACAGTTTGCCGTTATAAATGGTCGCCGCGCCGCGCATCAATGCGCCGCCGCCCGCCACGCGCAACGCACCGCGGTCGTAGTTCATCGGCGCGCGCCAGATCTGGCGGCCGGTTTCGAGATCGATCGCGAATGTCCAGTTGCCGTTCACGACGTACATCACGCCGTTGTAGACGGTCGGCTGCGACAGGTCGCCCATGTCGTTGGTCGTGCTGAAGCTCCACACCGGCACCAGCTTCTTCACGTTCGACTTGTTGATCTGCTTTAGCGGGCTGTACATCTTCATGTCGTAGCCCATGCCGAACGTCGTCACGTTGTCCGTGTTGCCGCTTTTGTTGATGAGATCGTCCGCGGTTTGCGCGTGCGCGAACGCGCAGCACGAGCACAGCACTGCCGTCAGTAGTTTGTTCATGCGTGTTCCTCCAGTGGGGACTGCTTTTTTGATCGGTCGTGCGGTGACGCAACGACGAACTGCCATGTTACGTTATACAGAGGGAAGCGACAACGCCTGCCTCGTCATTTGCGCGTGTCGAGCGCCGGATAGCGGCGAAATATTCCGTCGTTATTGAACGGAATGCGGCGCTTCGAGCCGAGATAGGCCGCAATGCGCGGCAAAGCGGCGACGCGCGCGCTCAATTCGCGCAGCAGCGGATAACTGCGCCGGCGTTTCGCCATCGCGTTCGGGAACGCGTAGTCAAGCCCGGCCATCACCTGAAACATCGAGAGATCGACGTAACTCAGGCGCGCGCCCGCCAGAAAGCGCTTGCCGCGCGGATTGCGCTTCAATATGCGCTCGAAATAACCGAGGTACTTCGGCACTCGTTCGGCAAGAAATGTTTTTGAGTAACGCTTCGCGGCCGGTTTCTGGTCTTCGTAATACAGCGACGCTGCAAGCGGGTGGTGCGTGTCATGCACTTCGGCGACGAAGTCAGCGATCGTCAATTGGAGTTGATGCGTCCACAAGCGCCCCGTCTCGTCTTTCGGCGCGAGCGCGTGATGGTCGCCGAGATATAAAAGTATGTTCGCAGTCTGGCCGATCACGAGCCTGCCCGCTTTCAGATATGGCGGCGCGAACGGCGTCGTTCCTCCGGCGGCGAGACCATGCATCAGCGCGCTGACGCCACGATCCTTGCCTGACATGCGCGCGACGTCGATGTACTCGGCGCCGGCCTGCTCGAGCGCCAGCCGCACGAATTCGCCGCGGCCCTGGATCGTCGGCCAATAGTAAAGTTGGTAGCGCATGAACTTCTCCTCGTTGCACATGGGGCGGCACAACTCTCTGCCCACCGCAAAATAATACCCGTTCGCATGAGCACGACGTTCGTTCGACTCGACGGCCGTGTTTCCGTCCTACAAACCCAGAACCATTCGGTTCGTCACACGTTCAAAGCGTTATCCGAAACAACGTTTTACGCCGACGCACGCGGGATTCGCCGTTACCAGAGTTGAAATGCCCGTTATTGCCCTCATTCCACAGTCATCCTGCGCTCGGTTATCATTCGCACCGATGAAAATCATGCTGCCTCGTCCATACCTGACCCGGCGCCTTGCCGCGCTCGGCAGCCTCGCGTTGTGCGGCGCACTGCTGTTCGGCAATGCGACAGCGGCGGACGACATGGCATCACTCGAAGCGGCGGCAAAGCGCGGCAATGCGACGGCGCTGATGACGCTCGCTGAAAAGTACAAGCGCGGCGGCGAAGTGACGCGCGATATCCTCAAATCGAACGCGCTCTATTGCAAAGCGGCGGGCCGCGGCAACGTCGATGCGCTGCTCGAGCTTGGCCTGATCCACGCGTCGGGACGCGAAATGATTCCCAACGACGGCGTCGGCGCGCTGCTGATCAATATGGCTGCGGAGCGCGGCAGCGAGCGCGCAAAAGAAATCCTGCCGTACATCAGCCGCGGCGTCGGCAGTTTCGTGCCGGCGTGCCTGACCGCCGAAATGGCCGCCGCCGCCGTGACCCAATCGCTGCCGGTTACCGGCGTGCGCAAAGACATTGAGCTGCTGGTGCAGCAGTTGGCGCCGCAGTATTCGGTCGATCCCGATCTGGTGATGGCGCTCATCAATGTCGAATCGCGGTTCAGCACCACTGCGGTCTCGCCCAAAAACGCGCAGGGCTTGATGCAGCTGATTCCCGCAACCGCGGTGCGCTTCGGCGTCAAGAACACGTTTAACGCGACCGACAATCTCAAAGGCGGGCTCTCGTACCTGCGCTGGCTGATGGCGTATTTCAAGGGTGACGTCGCGCTCGTGCTCGCCGCATACAACGCCGGCGAAGAAACCGTCGAACGCTATCGGGGCATTCCGCCGTACAAGGAAACGCGCGATTACGTGAGCAGGATTACGAGCATATACACTAAGCCGAATCATCCCTATGTCGCCGAGCTGGTTGCGCCATCGGCCGTGCTGAGCCGCATTAAACGAGTGAACTGATGCAACAAGGATTCATATGACTTTGAAATTAACTGCCCTGATTGTCCTGACATCGGTTCTCGCGCTCAACGGCTGCGCAACCAAGGTTTATGGCCGCGTGAATCCTCTGACCGAAGCTGAAAAAGCGAGCTTCACCTGCCAGGACATCTACACCGAAATTCAGAAGAATTTCGACTTCACGAACAAAGTCGCCAAAGGCAGCCAATTCAGTAGCGGCGACGTCGTTGCCGCGGCGATCGATAACGGCATCGGCAACGAGTGGGAAAAGAAAGCCGCAATCGAGAGCGCGGGCCAGCGCCTGGAGCAGCTCAAGGCGCTGAGCATCTCGAAAAAGTGCGCGCCGCCGAAAGGCTAACGCGGTGCTCTGTCCGAATGCGCTTACGGTGGAATCACATTCCTGCCGATAGCTGAGGTGGTAGCGCGGCGCTATTTTCGTGCAATTCGAAGGAGACCACCATGAACGAAGACCAAATTAATGCCGGTCGCCGCGGCGTGCTGAAACTTGGCTCGATCGCGGTCGTAACGATCGCAATGGGATCGCAAGCGGCGCACTCATTGGCGCAGGACAAGAAAGGCGGCGGCGGCAACCGCGTGGACGAAAAAGACCCCACCGCGCAGAGCCTCGGTTACAAGCACGACGCAACCAAGGTCGACAAAGCGAAGTTTGCGAGCTATCAGCCCGGACAGACCTGCGCGAACTGCCAGCAGTTCCAGGGCAAGGCGACGGAAGCGTGGGCGCCCTGCACGATCTTCGCCGGTAAAGAAGTTGCCAACAAAGGTTGGTGCTCGGCCTGGGTCAAGAAAACTTAAGACCGCCCAGCGCGGCGCGCATAGCTTTCCTGTGATGCCGCTTAAGCGAGTTGATCATCCGCGCGCACGCGTGTGTGCGGTAGGAGGCCGCACATACCAAGAAGCGCAGGTTTCCCGTAAGTTTTTACGGACCGCATAGGCCGTCGCCGAGCTCGGTGAGGTGAGCACCGATGCCGACTCGCCCGGCGCGTGTTTCAAATCGCGTTCAACGCGGTATCCCGCAGCCGGACTTCAGTCTTCGTCTTTCCATTCCTTCACTTTGCTGTAATCGATGTGCTTATCCGCTTCCCGGCTGTCGCGGGCGAAGACCCGCATCACGAGCAGGTACACCACCACAACCGCTATCGCCGCGACAGCAATCCATTCAAAGGTGCTCATAAGCCGTCACTTCATCACTTTGTGCAGCGTGTGATGCCGGTTCCTTGTGAACGGCCGCACTTGCGCTGACCAGCGTCCGGCATCGACTGCCTTGGCGAAAGCGGCACTCGTCAGAACATCGGGCGTTTCAAGCTCAAGTATGCACGTATAGCGCGGCAGGCCGGTCGGCTCGATTGTCTTGGTCTCGCCGCCCATTGTCACGCGCAGCGTATCGATCTTGAAGCGCGTTGCGGACACAACCCCCGGGACCTTTGAAAGATGCGGAATGTGTTCCGTGTCGTAAACCTCGTTGAAGAGAGCTTCCTTGTCCGCATCGACGTCCATCGATGCAGTGAAGATGTAGTTGCCGGTGATGGGCATGGCTCCTCCTGTTGTGACGGGAGCAGCATGGTAGCTCGAAAAATTACCGGACGCTTCTATCGGCTGACGCAATGAACGCGGACGAGCCAGCGGAGAAATCTTTTGCGCTAATAGAACGCGGCGTGGGACAGACTGAGTGTTTCGAAAACGACCCCGAGGCCTGCGTAACAAATGCTTTCGACTATTTTCAGCGCTTCCGCCCGATTGAGCAGTCGGTATCCGCGCTCGGACCTGGTCGGCACATCGACGATTGCTTTTACACTGCGGTATTGAAGATAGACACCGCAGGCGATGCCAAAGACAATCAAATCGGCAAGAACCTGATGATCGAAACTCATGAGCATGTCCCGCTACGTCGCAAATCGCGCATGCGCTACTCATGCAAGCGCTGTGCCAGAGCGTTTCGGCGCGAGCATCGTGTAACGACGCCGTACTACCGCATTCGGATGCACTGATAACGCCATATCGCAGTGCATGCGGCGCCGGATTGCACCGGCGCGGTTCATAACCAAGTCCGCGTTTGAAAGCGGGACAGCTTGCTCTGCATGCTATGTGCGCTGAAGTACATATCAATGGCAGTGAATCAAATAAGGTGCCGCTGGTCAAACCATCTTTAATTTCACAATTGAGAACCCTATGTCCAAATCATCCCGCAGGAGCTTGACCCGCATCGGCGCGCAGTCCGCAGGACTCGCGCTCGCCGTGCCGCAAGTCGTCGGTCACCGTGTCACCCGCATGATTGCTGCCGGTTCCACCCCGGACGCGCGCGATCTGCGCGAATTTAATCTGATGTCGTCCGAGAAGACCACCGCCTTCATGGAATCGTGGATGGCGATGGGCGCTTACCTGATACGCGCCAATCAGCAGACGGCGTTGAACATGGTCGGCTCGTGGTGGAAATCGTGGTTCAGCCTGTCGGGCCTTAACTGGCCGACTGCCCAGCAGTTCTGGCCGCGCACTCAGCAACTGCAATCCACCGCGCTCGGCATGATGGTCAAAGGTATCGAGCCGGTGCACAAAGCAGCGGTCGCAAACGCGAAGCGGCTTGCCGCCGGCAGGCGCTAAGCCGAAAAGCAATTGGCAGGCGAATCGATCGGAGGCACGCCATGCTGGAAGTTGACCTTAGCAAGCCCGACAAAGAACTCGTCGAATTGATCACCGCCAAATGCAAGCCGTTCGGCGCCATCAAGTCCGTCAATCTTTACCGCTCCCCGCGGCCGAATGCGATCGTGCGAATGGAAGGCCGCGCGGAGGCTGCGAAGTTGGCCGTTAAATTGGGGAAACCGACGTTCGATGGAGCGGTGATTATTCCGCTAAAGCAGAGGCGGACGAGCGTGAATTTCTAGTACACGCGCAAAGCGATCGCGCGGCGTGTTGATCTCACCTTCCCCTTGTCCCGCGAGGTTAGCGTCAATGGAAAGGTGAGCATGGTAAGGTGAGAAGCGCCCTTCGGGTTTAGGCGAGGAACTCCACCGCCCCCGTCTTCAAGTTGTACATCGCCCCCGCAATCTTGATCGTCCCCTTCGATTCCAACGCCGCCAGCACGGGGCTATTCTTCCGAATGCCCGCAACCGTCATCTCGACGTTTTTGCGCGCGACTGCATCGACAAAATCGTAGTTGTCCGCCGTGCGCGCACCCGAGTAGGTCGTTGCAGCCACTGCGGGTTTGATCTTGGCCAGCAATCCGGTGAGATTGCCGAGCTCGGCATTGGCGACTGCGCCTTTGATCGCGCCGCATGAGGTGTGCCCCATCACCAGCACGACTTTGGCGCCGGACAATTGGCACGCGAACTCCATGCCGCCGAGGACGTCACTGTTTTCTATGTTGCCTGCGACCCTGGTATTGAAGACATCGCCGATGCCGAGATCCATGATGACTTCGGCGGGCGCGCGTGAGTCGATGCAGGAAAGGAGAACCGCGGCGGGGAACTGGCCGCTCGCGCTGGCTTTTTGTTCGTTTAGGGAATTGCGGTTTCTACGGGTGTTCTGCAGAAAACGTTCATTGCCTTTCTTCATCATTGTGAGGACGTCGTCGGGCGACATCTTGTCGCGCTGCGCCTTGGTCAGCGAATCGGCGTAGGCAAATCCGGGGACGAAACTGCCGGCGAATCCGAGTATCGCCGCGCTGCCTGCCACTTTGAGAAAACCGCGGCGCGTCGCGCCCTCGCATGAATGTTCGATCTTGTCGCACATGATTTTTATTGCTCCCTAGTTAAATTGTTAGCTACTTTTCTTGACTCGCGAGCTTCCGCTTACGTTTCCGACTCGTCAAGGGACGCCAAGTCAAGTAAAAAAATGCGGGCGTCTGTCGATTGCACAATTTATATTCAAGCTAACAAATTCCCCCCTGTTTGACGGCGCCGGAAAAAAGCATAAGCAGGTTGTGCACAGGGTTATCCACCGAAATTGTGGATATGTTTTTTTGGCCACACCCTGCCAAATGCCCGCCAATCCCTTTCCTTACAATCAGCCGCTTGCATTTGTCATAAAACGGCAGTAAAGCGGCGGATTACCTCGTCACGTACTTCATCACCCGTTTCGGCCCTACTTCCGCCCCGAAGATGTTGCCTTTGGCGTCCACCGCCACGCCTTCCGCCGCGCTGGTGCCGGTTGCCTGCTGATTGGGATCGGGAATGAATGACGTCACGCTGCCATCTTTCGCGCTGCCGATGCGGATGCCGCGTTTCCAGTCGGTCCGCGCTTTGGCGACCGATCCGGATTCCGAATCCGCCGCATAGAGAACATCGTTGCGGTCGATAAACACGCCGCTCGGCCGGCTGAACTGCGACCACTGGTCGATGTAGTTGCCGTCCTGGTCGAATATCTGAATTCGATTGTTGCCGCGATCGCCGACGAAGAGCCGCCCGCGCGAATCCAGCGCGAGCGCATGGGGAATGTCCAGTTCACCCGGCCCGCTGCCCTTCTTGCCCCACGTCTTGATGAATTTTCCGGTCGAATCGAATTTCATGATGCGCGCGTTGGTGGCGCCGCCGTGACCGTCGGCGACAAAAACTTCGCCGTTCGCGGCAACCACTACCGCGGATGGCGCATTGAATTCGTCCATGGCACTGCCGCCAACGCCGGCTTTGCCGAGCGTCATCAGCAGCTTTCCATCGGGACTGAATTTGAAGACCTGATGGCCCTTGCCTTCCTTGCCAACGCCGTCGGTGACCCATACATTGCCGCCGCGATCGACATAGAGGCCATGCGGAAACACGAACAATCCCGCGCCGAAACTCTTCACGAGGTTGCCGTTCTCGTCGAACTTGAGAATGGGATCGAGCTTCGAACCTTCGCATGCGAACGGCACGCCGGGCTTCATCGCTGAAGGCGGCGCGAACGCGCCGCAGCGTTCGGCGACCCAGATGCTTTTGCCATCGGGATCGATATCAACGCCGGACGTCGAGCCCCATGTCCGGCCGTCGGGTAGTTTGCCGAATTGACTGCCGCCGTACGGATTGGGCAGCGTGTTGGTTGGCACGCTGATCGGCGCACTCGTTGGCGCGGCGGGTTGCTGCTGGGCAAGCGCAACGCTCGAAAATACGCATAGCCCGAAGCAAGCCGTGCCGACGGCGCACGCGAACAGTTTGAATTTCGATCGGATCATCATTGCGCCCTCTCCCCTGACCAACGAATTTAAACCTGGTGAGCCGTTTTACCGGCGAGCCACGCCGCGGTCAATCGCAATTTCCCACAGCTGCCGGTCATCCGGCGCGGTTCAGTCGAGGTTCGATGCAAGGAGTGCCGCGAACGCCTTGGGCTTTTTGGCATACAACACGCGCGCTCTCCTGAACGCTTTTTTCTGCAGCTTGCGGCGGTGCTTGTCGAGGTGATTCGACAGCGCCGTGCGCGCGCGTGACGGTTGCGATGTGAGCTTCGAGAGCCGCTCTTCGAGCAGCACCAGATCATGATCGTCGCCGAGCTTTTCGCCCACCGACTTCGAGCGCTTGAGCAATTTCCTGGCGCGGTCGCCGCCGTCATTCATGACGAGCTCGAGCGCATGAAACAAATACTTTGACTGCTTGCGCGCCTCATGCAAATTTAAATCGGTTGGCTTACCGCCAGCGAGCTTCATAGCCGCGCGCCCCTTCCGATAGATGCGCTTCAATCCCGCCAGGATCGCACCGGATTTTTGGTGAGCGAGCGGACGACGCTTGATGCCGCCGGCGACGTCGAGAATCTCTTTGGCCTTCGCTTGCGGCAAACGGGCGTCGCGGGCTTCGGTATGCAGTCGGCGGCAATCCGCTTCGATGCGGTGTTGCAAGGCAGCCAGCAGCTTTCGGTTTACGCCGCCGGTGGCTTTACTTCGAATGCCGCCGACCTTCTCGAGCAGGACGACTTCGTCCCGCAATCGTCCCAGCGGTTTCGCCGCATCGCGCAACCGCGCGTTGTCGGAAATATAAAAAGATCTATTTTCCGCATCACGCAGCAGGCGCAATCCCGCGCGGGCACGCTTTAAGGCTTTGCGCGCGTTGTGCACTGCTTCGCTGTCGAGCGCATGCTGCCTCGAAAGCAGTTGCGCAGAATTCGTGACTGCCGTGCATAACGTGCGCTGGAGACGCGAAACCTGCATAAATTTCCATTCAGTCAGGCGTGCCGGCGGGGTGCAATCTTTCACGCGCCCGGCGCAATGCGAGCGCCGAAATAAAGCTCTTCACTTTCGCGTCGGCCTCCAGAGCCGCGATTTCCCGTTTGTATACTTTCATGACTTCTTCACTGGGTGTATTCGTTTTCCGGGCAAGCAGTTTCAGCGCCGATTCATCTGTGTTGTCGGTTCTCATGGAAGCCCCTTCGGTTTATCGGATAGCGGTTAGACCAAGCGCAACCCGGAATGTTTGCACACTCAAGTCGCGGGATTTGTAGGAGGGCCGATGGGAAAATTGCCTACATGGGAAATCGGCACGTCTGCATCGGTGGAAATGAGAACTCTCCACGTCGCGAGAGGTTCCCCTATATTGCAAAGAGTTTTAAATCAATTTCACCAACTGCTTGCCGAAATTCTTTCCATTCAGCATGCCGATGAACGCTTTTGGTGCATTCTCCAGTCCATCGACAATGCTCTCGCGATACTTGAGCTTGCCCTCGTGCACGAGCGTGCCGAGTTCCTTCAACGCAGGCCGCCATAAATCCATGTGGTCCGAGCAGATAAAGCCGCGTAGCTGAATTCGGTTCACCAGAAAGGAGCGCGCATTGCGCAACGTCAGCGCGTCGGGATTGTTGTAGCCGGCAATCTGCCCGCAAAGGACGATTCGTGAAAATGCGTTCGTCTGCAACAGCACCGCGTCGAGAATCGGGCCGCCGACGTTGTCGAAGTACACGTCGATGCCCTTCGGACATGCGGCTGCGAGATCTGCATCGAGCCTGCCCGCCTTGTAATCGACGCAGGCATCGAACCCAAGTTCGTTGACCACGTATTCGCATTTCTCCTTGCCGCCGGCGATGCCGACTGCGCGGCAGCCTTGCAATTTCGCCAGCTGGCCGACCGCGCTGCCAACCGCGCCACTCGCCGCCGATACGACGACGGTCTCGTCTGCCTTAGGCCGGCCGTGCTCGTTCAGTCCTATCCATGCCGTCACGCCGGGCATGCCCACGACGCCGAGATAGGCGGAAATCGGCACGTACTGCGGATCGATCCGGCGCACGCCGCCGCCGTCGCTTTTGCCGAACTGCTGCCAGCCCGTGCGCGTCTCGACAAAATCGCCGACTTTGAATTTCTCGTGATGCGACTCGATGACCTCGCCAACCGCGGTGCCGACCATCACTTCGTCGACCTCGGCTTTTTTCGCATACGATTTCGCGTCGTCCATGCGTCCGCGCATATAGGGATCGAGCGACAGGTAATGCGCGCGCACGATAAATTCGCCTTCATTGGCGGTCGGCACTGCCGACTCGACGAAGCGGAAATGGCTTTCCTCGACCCGCCCGCGCGGACGCGATGCCAGCAACACTTGTTTGTTTTTCATGTTAAGTCCTCTTGAAAGAATGATTGATACATACACCGCCCGCGCCGGCTATGCAACGCGGCGGCCGTAGTAAGATTCAAATCGGCGCACGCACAACAATAAACCTCCGGAGTTCACGCATGGATTTAAAATTAACGGGACAGACCGCGCTCGTGACGGGCGCTTCCCGCGGCATCGGGCTCGCGGTGGCGCACGAGCTTGCACGCGAAGGCTGCAATCTTCACCTTGCGTCGCGCACCGCAGCCGATCTCGAGGCAGCCAAAGCGAGCATCGCGAAAGAATTCAAGGTGAAGATCGAATGCCATGCGCTCGATCTCGGCGAATCGCGCAATATCGCGACGCTGGTGCAGCGCGCCGGCGACGTCGACATCCTCGTCAATAACGCGGGCGTGACACCTTCGGGCGAACTGCTGAAGATCGACGAAACGCAGTGGCGCCAGGGCTGGGAGCTGAAACTCTTCGGCTACATTAACCTGACGCGCGAAATTTACGGCCGCATGCGCGCGCGCAAAAACGGCGTCATCATCAATGTGATCGGCGTCGCCGGCGAACGCCCGCGCCAGGATTACATCGCGGGCAGCACCGGCAATGCTGCCTTGATGGCATTCACGCGCACGCTTGGCGGCGACAGCATGGATTACGGCGTGCGCGTCGTCGGCATCAATCCCGGCCAGATTGAAACAGACCGTCTGCGCACGCGGCTGCAAAAGAAAGCGGAGATCGCTTTCAAGGACGCGTCGCGCTGGAAAGAATTGCTCAAAAACCCGATGGGCCAGCCGCAGGAAATCGCCGACCTCGTCGCTTACCTTGCTTCGCCGCGCGCTTCGTTCATCAGCGGCACCATCGTCACCGCGGACGCCGGACGCGCCGCGCGACATATCGATTAATTGGCGATGCGGATTTTTATGCTGCGATGGGCGGTGTTGCTGTGCACCTGCATGACGGCGGGAACGCTCTGTGCGCAAAACTATCCGGCAAAACCGATTCGCCTCATCGTGCCCTATCCGCCCGGCGCCGGCACCGACATCATCGCGCGCACGGTCGGCCAGAAACTCGGTGAAGTGCTCGGTCAGCAAGTCGTCGTCGACAATCGCGGCGGCGGTGGTGGTGTCATCGGGGCTGATGCCGCCGCGAAATCGCCGTCCGACGGTTACACCATGGTGCTCGTCACCAGCACTTTTGCGATGACGCCGGCGCTGCAAAAGCCGCCATACGATCCGGTGAACGACTTCACGCCGCTGATCCTGCTTGCCGCGGTGCCGAACATTCTCGTCGTCCATCCGTCGTTGCCGGCGCGCAATATCAAGGAACTGATCGCGCTCGCGCGCGCGAAGCCGGGTGAGTTGAGTTATGCGACTTCGGGCAACGGCACGGTCTCGCACTTGCTGACCGAGTGGCTGAGCAGCCTCGTCGGCGGATTGAAGCTCGTACACGTGCCTTACAAGGGCAATGCGCAGGCGCTGACAGATCTGCTCGGCGGTCATGTTTCGCTGATGTTTTCCGCACTGCCGTCGGCAATGCCGCACCTCACTACCGGACGCGTGCGCGCGATTGCCATCACCAGCAAGACGCGCACGGCCGCAGTGCCGCAGGTGCCGACATTCATCGAATCGGGCGTGCCCGATTTCGTGTTCAGCTCGGAGTTCGGCCTGCTGATGCCGGCAAAGACGCCGCGCGAAATCGTGACGCGACTGAATACGGAGATCGTCAAGATACTGCGACTGCCCGACGTGCGCGAGCGTTTGGCCACACAGGGCGCCCAGCCGGTCGGCAATTCGCCGGAGGAATACGGCACCTTGATGAAGGCGGACATCGCGCGCTGGGTGAAAATCGTGCAGAGCGCGGGCATTCGCGCGGACTGAACCTCATGAACACTGCATCGCAATTCATTTTGGGCGGAGTTCTGATGTTCGCTGCCAGTGCTGCAACCGCCGCCGACTATCCCGAAAAGCCGATACGCCTGCTCGTCGGCTTTTCAGCGGGCGGCAGCGCCGACGTTTCAGCGCGCGCAATCGCCAAGAAACTCGGCGAAACGCTCGGCACGACGGTAGTCATCGATAACCGCGGCGGCGCCGGCGGCAGCGTCGCTGCGCAGCTTGTCGCCGTCGCGCGGCCCGACGGCTACACGCTGCTATGGGGCAGCGTCGGGGCGCTGACCATCAACCAGATCCTCGAGAAAAACTTGCCCTACAACACGCAGACCGCGTTTGCGCCGGTCGGCCTCACCCTGACGTTTTGCAATGCGCTGATCGCACGCCAGGATTCACTCGTGAATTCGCTCGCGCAGTTGATCGCGCTCGCCAAAGAGAAACCCGACGCCCTGAATTACGGCACGCAGGGAATCGGCTCCGCGGGCTATTTGTCGGGCGAGCTCATGAAGAGCATGACCGGTACGCGCTTCATTCACGTCCCCTATAAAGGCGCGAGTGAAATTTTGACGGCGGTGCTGAGTGGCGAACTGCAGACAAGTTTCATCAGCGCCACGTCAGCCGGCTCGCTCAAGAACCGGATCAAAATTTTTGCGGTGACGAGCCTGAATCGCGATCCGAGCCTGCCCGACGTGCCGTCCATGCACGAAGCCGGCATCAAAAACTACGATGCGACTTTCTGGTACGGCTTGTTAGCACCCGCCGGCACACCGCCCGCGATCGTGAACAAGCTCAATCAGCATTTGCGCACCGCGCTCGCCGACGCCGAAGTCACGAAGCCGGTGCAGGCGCAGGGCCTCAATCCCTCCCCGTCCTCGCCGCAGGAATACTCCGCGCGCATCAAGGCAGATTACGAGAAGTGGAAAAAAGTGATCGGCGGCGCATAAGTAATTCATCGGCGCCATCGACGCCGGCCAATCGCTGCCCCCGCGCACTGACGATTGCCATGCCGCCGCGGAAGGCGCATTCTGCGCAGGTAGCCGGCCTCGCCGCTATCACTAAAAACCAAAAAATCACGGAGGATTCCACTATGCGTCATTCGATCGCGCTGTTAATGACCTGCGCACTGCTGCTGGCGATGGCCGGCAAGGCCGGCGCCCAGGAAAAGTTTCCGCTCGCCGCACCTGCCGGCACCGACAGCAACGCGCGGCAGGTTGCACCCGCGGGCGCAGTCAATCAAGGCCCGTTTTTCGACTCGACGTGGAAATACGGCAACGCGTTCACCGCACCCGCCGGCGCCAAGATCTGGAACCCCGCAAAGTTGAAACTCATGCAGGGCGGCAAACTCGTCGGCGGCACGGTGCGGGGCGTCGTGGCGCCGAGCACGTACTGCACGATGGCCGACGCCGGCTATGATTTCATCTGGACCGAAATGCAGCACCAGGGCGCATCGTGGGCGGAAGTTTGGCGCGCGTGGCAAACCTGTCCGCGCGCGAAAGCGGTGCCCGGCGTGCGCGTCGCTTATACCGACGAGCGTGAAATTCAGCAGGCGCTCGATGGCGGTGCGCTCGTGCTGGTCGTGCCGACGGTCGATACCGTGGAAGAAGCGCGTGAAGCGGTGAAGTGGGCGTACTTCCCGCCGCTCGGCCGGCGCAGTCTCGGCGGCGGCAATGCATTCGAAGCCGGCATGTGGGGCAGCGTGCCCGGCGGTTATCGCAATACGATCAACGATAATCTCGTGCTGATCCTGATGATAGAAACACTCGAAGGGCTCAAGAACGCGGATGAAATCGCAAAAGTACCGGGTGTCACCGCGATCTTCGCGGCGAGCGGCGACCTCGGCAATTTCAGCGGCTACAAGCAGGGCGATCCGGATTACGAGCGCGCCATCAACATCGTGCACGACGCGGCGATCAAGGCGGGCAAAAAACTATGCGGACCTTTCGCGTGGAAAGACCGCCCCGATTTCACGTGCTTCCAGGCGCAAAGCGAGTCGGTGCAGATCATGCGCGGCGCGCGCGCGGAACTGGGCGATCTTTTCAATACCCAGGCAAAACCAGAAGCCGGACCCTACGCGCCGAAGTAAAATAGCACTAACGCTTTCGACGCGGCGGCAATTGTCGCCGCGTCGTTAAGCGGCATCGAAACAAAAAGAACTTATACCGCACCATGGAAGCCCTGTTAATTTCTACCGGCGTCGTCGCCCTCGCCGAAATCGGCGACAAAACGCAACTCCTCGCCTTTATTCTCGCCGCGCGTTTTCAGAAGCCCGTGCCGATCATTGCCGGCATACTCATCGCGACGCTCTTCAATCACGGCATCGCCGGCGCGTTGGGCGCGTGGATAACGACCGTCGTGAGTCCGGAATTGCTGCGCTGGATACTCGGCGCGTCGTTCATCGGCATGGCCGCGTGGACGCTGATTCCCGACAAGATCGAGGAAGAGGAAACGCAAGTCGCAAAGCAGTTCGGTGTGTTCGGCGCGACGCTCGTCACTTTTTTCCTCGCCGAAATGGGCGACAAAACGCAGATTGCAACCGTAGCGCTCGCCGCCCACTATGCCGCGCCTGTGGTGGTGGTGATCGGCACCACGCTCGGCATGCTGATTGCCGATGTGCCCGCGGTCTTTATCGGCAACCGGTTTGCCGCCAAAATTCCGATGAAGCTTGTTCACTCGATCGCCGCGGCGATCTTCGCCGTGATGGGTGCGCTCACGCTGTTCAAAGCGGAAACGCTGTTCCAGTAAGCCTGCCTCCCTACTTCTTCTGTTCCTGGCGCTCCTGCGTAAGCTGGTCGAGATAGATCTTCTCGAGTTTCAAAACGGCCGCGCGATATCCGTCGGGATCGACGAAGCGGTTCGGATCGTAGGCGTCGCCCGGCTTGTATTTCTCATGCAGATTGAACTGCTTCGCGTGCGAAGCGACCCACACTTCGGGAACGATCTGCTTTTGCTTCGCGAAGGTCTGCGCATACGCCTCAGTGATGCCGGGGAATGCCGGCATGCCGCTCACCTTGACGCCCGGATTGATCGATCCCATGTTGGCGATCAGCACGCGGTACGTGCGCCCGGCGTCCTGCGTCGTAAATGAAAAGCTCGTTGCACCCTTGGTATGGCCGGGATGATGCATGACGGTGAGTTCGGTGTCGCCGAGCTTTACCTTGTCGCCGTCTTTCAAGCGCTGATCGACTTTGACCGGCTCGTAAGTCGAGCCGCGGCCATTCGCATAGCGGTAATCCGAATTGCCGCCGTCTTCGAGCATGCCCGCATCGGCTTCCTGCATCAGCATCCTGGCGCCGGTGAGACGCTTCAATTCAGCCAGGCCGGCAGCGTGATCCCAGTGGCCATGCGTCGCCAGCAGCAGCTTGATGTCGCTTACCTTGAAGCCGAGCTTTTCGATATTGGCGCGGATCGGCGCGACCGAATCGTTGACGCCCGTGTTGATGAGCATGCTGCCCGCGGGCGTGACGATCAGGTAAACGGCGAGATCGTAAGTGCCGACGTAATACAGGTTGCCGACGATGTGCAGCGGCGGGAACGGCCGCACGTAAATTTCATTGTCCTTGGTAATCGGCGGCGGCGTGAACTTCGGTTGCGCTTGGCTTGCGATTGGATTGCAAGCGATAAATATGGTGAATGCAATTACTGCTGTCAGATTACAGCGCATCACAACGTTCCCCCTGGTCGATAGTAAAGCCGTTTGATCACGGCCCGTTCATGTTCCCCGCGCTGATGTCGCGCGGTTCCGGCCGCACGGCATGCCATGTCTGATTAAAATTATCACCGGTGGTGTCGCCGGGTTTCTGGTCTTTCGACCAGTAGTAAAGCGGCTTGCCGAGCCACGCCCATTGCCGTCTGCCATCGTCGCGCGTAATGACCGACCAGTCGCCGCCCGAATTGTCGCTGTCGCCCGCGATCAACGGCGGCCAATTGGTTGCACATTGCCCGGAGCACTCGCTGCGGCCGGTGGCGCGGGCGTCCTTGTCGAACGTGTACAGCGTCATGCCGTTATTGCCGGTCATGAGTCCGCTGGAAAGCTTGATTGGCGCGTAAGGCAGCGGCGCGCAGCCTGCGGCGATCACCAATGCCGCGGTGCCGATAATTAATTTACGTGGGATTTTCATTGTTATCGCAAAGATCGAACCAACTGCGCAGCGCGCGAGTGC
The DNA here is from genome assembly GCA_028292435.1 of Betaproteobacteria bacterium. Lineage (GTDB taxonomy): Bacteria > Pseudomonadota > Gammaproteobacteria > Burkholderiales > SG8-41 > PALSA-1004. Next base: position 17,807 of record JAQGMI010000161.1, on the reverse strand, counting down.
GCGCTGCGCGTGCGCCGCCTTAGAGCGACATGTTGCCGGTCAACGGCCGCGGTTCGGGCCGCACTGCATGCCAGACGTTGTTGAAGTTATCACCGGTCACATCGCCCGGCTTCTGGTCCTTATTCCAGTAGTAGAGCGGCTTGCCTGCCCACGCCCACTGCTTCGAGCCGTCGTCGCGCGTAACCACGGTCCAGTCGCCGCCCGACTTGTCGTTCGAGCCGGCCATGAACGGCGGCCAGTTGGTCGCGCACTGGCCGTTGCAGGCGCTCTTGCCCGCCGCGTCCTTGTCAAACGTATAAAGCGTCATGCCGTTCCCGCCGGTCATGAGCCCGCTCGTGTATTTGACGGGCGCGTACGACAGGTCCGCGCACGCCGTCAGCAACATCGTCACCCCGATCGCCGCGATTAATTTTCCGATTGCAGTCATTGCTCCCTCACTTTGCTTTTTACACAGGAAAATCCCTGTAAACGCGTAAACACGCGGCCGGCACCGTTTATTCCAGCCCGCGCGCCGGCTCACTGCAACTTAAACTTCTGCACCCGCCGGCCGTAGCCAGCTTCGGCAGTATATATGTCGCCGTTCGAATCAATGGCCATGTTGTGCAGCGAGCGAAATTCGCCGGCCATGCGCCCGGGACGGCCAAAACTGCCGACTTTGACGCCGTCGGCGCGCCGCAGGATGTTGATTTCCGAATTCGAGCCGTCGGCCGCGAAAAGGAAGCGCTCGCCTGCATCGCGCGACGTTACGATGTCGGCGACGGGGCCGCTCAACGTCGACGGGTCGATGAAAAATTCGCGCACGTACGTGCCGTCATTCAGGAAAACCTGGATGCGGTTGTTCGGACGGTCGCAGACGTAAAGCAGGCCGTCGCGCGTGCGGCGCACGCAATGCGGATTGCCGAATTGCTTCGATGGCGCCGCGCCCGGCTTGTAAGCGGCGACTTTTTCGTCGCTCGGCACCGCACCGTACGCGCCCCAATGCCGCTTGTACGCGCCGGTCGTCGCGTTGAACACGATGACGCGGCGGTTGCCGTAACCATCGCCGACCAGAATCTCGTTGTGGGACGCATCCGACTCGATCGCCGCCGGGCGTCCAAGCTGCGTGCGGCTGTTGCTGCCTTCGGATTTGCCGGGCTTGCAGATCTGCAGCAGGAATTTGCCGTCGCGCGTGAATTTGAGCAGGTGATTGTCGGCGGGATCGTTGCCCGAGATCCACACGTTGTCCTGCCAGTCGACGTGTATGCCGTGTTCGTTTTTCGGCCAGTCGTAACCTTCGCCGGGGCCGCCCCACCCTTGCACGAAATTGCCGGCCTGATCGAATTCCATGACGGCGGGCGCTGCCACGCAGCAGCGATTCACGGGCGGCTTTTGCTGCGCGCCCTTATCGTCGTCGAGCAGCGTGTTCGGCCGATGCAAGACCCAGACGTGATCGTACCGGTCCACCGCCACACTCGACACTTGCCCCCATATTAAGTCGCCTTTAAGCGGCTTGGGCCACGCCGCATCGACTTTGTATTCCGGCGCGGTGCCGGGCATCGATTGGTGCGCGCAGCCCGCTATGGCAAGAATGCCGCTGGCGGCAAACATCGCGGCGAACCGCGTCCACATTGATTTTTGCATGGTGTTCCCCTCTCCGATTGTTCTATGACTGCACAAGCGCACTGCTTATTCGATTTTGACGCCCGCCTGCTTGACCGCTTTGCCCCAACGCGCAATTTCGACTTTCAGGAACTCCGCCGCCTCGCGCGGCGTGTTGCCGAGCGGATCGGTACCTGCACGCGCGAGCATGTCGATCATTTCGGCGGACTTCAGCGCCTTGAGCGTTTCGGCATTGAGTTGATTGACGATGAAGGCCGGCGTCTTCGACGGCACGAGCAACATGTACCAAGCGATTGCTTCATAACCCGGCACGCCGGATTCCGCGACGGTCGGAATGTCGGGCAACGAGTTGACGCGCTTTGCCGAAGTCACGGCGATCACACGCAGACGCCCGGTTTCGACCGCGCCGATCACCGCCAGCAGCGGATTGATGTAAAGCTGCACGCGGCCGCTGATCAGATCGGGAATCGCCGGGCCGGTGCCCTTGTAAGGCACATGATTCATTTCTATGCCGGCCATGCCGCTCAACATTTCGGTGGCGAGATGCGAGGCCGAACCGGGCCCCGAGGATGCATAGGAAAGCTCGCGCGGCCTGGCTTTGGCAAGCGCGATCAGCTCTCTCACGTTCTTGGCCGCCAGCGTCGGCGAGACGACGACTGCGTAAGGCTGCGTTGCAATCACGGTGACCGGCGTCAAATCGCGCACGGGGTCGTACGGCAATCTCGCCATCAGCGTCGCGTTGATCGCGTGCGATGGATTGACGAGGACAACGGTATGGCCATCTGGCGTCGCCTTGGCAACGAGATCGATGCCGATCGTCATGCCGGCGCCCGGCCGATGGTCGACGACGACCTGCTGGCCCCACGCCTGCGTGTATTTGTTGCCGAGCGTGCGCGCGATTAAATCCGAACCGCCGCCCGGCGCGGTCGGCACGATAAAACGGATCGGTTTCGTCGGATAGGCCGGATCGGCGGCGTGCGCGACCGCTCCGCACAGTAAAAGGGCCGTGATAGTCGACAGCGCATTGTTGTAGCGTGGCATTGGTTTAATCTTGAGGCGTTGTGAGTTTAAACGGTCGCAATCGGCGTCACTGGCGAACCGGCGGCGCCCGGCATTCGCAGCGGCGGCGCCGTCAGCAGGAAGCGGCTGCGTTTGTTTTTACGCAGCCATGCCGCGAGTTCGGTGACATACCAGAGTTCGCCCAAGTGAATGCCGAGTTTGACCAGGCAATGCTCGTGCAGCGGGAGTTGCGGCCCGCGATGCGGCATGCGCGGATCGAGTCCGAGAGTGGACGAGCGCTCTACCGCGAGATTGTCGGCCGCAATCGCCGCGATGCCGGTATCGGCAATCCACTCGAGCAGCCGCTGATCCCAGCCGTCGAGCACCGCGCACTGCGTCTTGATCGACTGGTCGAGCTTGCCGTCGGCGTCGCGAATCAATTGCCCGAGGCCGGTGTGAATGACCAGGATGTCGCCTTTTTCCACGGTGACCGCATCGTCTTGCATCACGCGCTCAAGCATTTCATAAGTAACTGCGACGCGTTCGTCGTTGAAATGATGGCGCAGATCGAGCATCACCGCGCGGCCCTGCACGCCGGTCTCCGCCATTTCGTCCACCGACAACGCGAGCGCGCCGATCTTTCCGTGCAGACCGTTGCCGGCATCGTCGACCAGCCGAAAGCCGTTGTATGAAACTTTCTCGGCGACGCCGTCGCCGTCCGCATCGAACAGCGTGCCCTTGTGCGCGAAACCGTCCCAGTGCGTCGAGTACTGCGAATAGAGCATGATCGCTTCGTCCGAGCCGACGTCAGTCAGGCGCGGATCGATCTCCTGCATCGCAAGATTGAAATACACTTCACCGCCCGGCCTGAATACCGGATGAAACTCCGGCGGGTAGCGGCCGGGATTTAGCAGGTTGCCGCCCGGACGGTCCAGCGGATGCGAGAGGCAAAACACTTCGCCGGTCTGCACTTCCTTGAGCGCGCGCAACCGGCGCTCCGCGGTCAAAAGGTTCATGCGGCCATGCTGATCATCGTCGCCGAATTCGCCCCAGTTTGAACCCGCGGGGCGCTGCTGCCAGCGTTTCGTCATTGGATCTCCAGATTTATTGTTGGCCGCGCGTATTGCGCCGCGCGGCCGTCAGTTCAACTTGATTAGTTCAATACGCGCGGCGCTTCGTGAACCGCTGCCTGCGTTTGCGCCGGCAGCGCGAGCACCATGTCCCACTCGGCTTTCGCGACGACATCCTGCAGCAGTTTGCACAAACCGTGCAGCAGGGTGTCGTCGAGGCCCAGCGTGACGCCCTGCCCTTGTTGCGGCAGCAATGCGAGCACGTGCTTGCCCTGGTCGTTGCGGCCGGTATTCACGCGCGCCACGATAATGGGGTCGGCGCCGAGCGGACGCTCACGGTTCGCCGCATCATAGGGCCGCGAAAAATTTGCCTTCGACAATGCCTGCTCGCGCTGCATGCCAAGCAGCGCCTGGCGCGCTTCGGGCAATGGCTGCTGCGCAATCTGCGGCACGGACTCGGTCATCTTGATGAGCAGCGGCCATATCAGCCGCACGCAACGCCGCGTCAACCACAGCAGGACTTCGCTGCGATCGCCGCTCGCGAGCCGCATCAGGAGCCGGTCCTGCTCGGGAATGAAATCGATCCGGATCTGCTCGAGGTTCATGACCGCATTTTACTGCAGCCGCTGTCAGTCGAGTTCAGGCGGGCAGCTTGAGCGCGCGCAGGGCTTCGGCGAACTTGCCCGCGGTCTGATAGCGCGCCTGCGGCGTCTTCGCAAGCGCGCAGGCGATGATCGCGTCGAGTTCAGGCGGCACCTTCGGATTCAGTTGAGACGGCTTTACCGCCGGCTCGGTCACGATGCGCGTCAGCAATTCGTGGTCCTTGCAAGACGGGCGCTCGAACGGCGTCTGGCCGGTCAGCATCTCGAACATGACGACGCCGAGCGAAAAAATGTCGGTGCGGTAATCGACAATCTGGCCTTGTGCCTGTTCGGGCGACATGTAGCGCGGCGTTCCGATCACGGTGCCAGTGCGCGTCAAATCGGACATCGGCAGATGCGCCAGACCAAAGTCGCCGATTTTTGCGACGTTATCCGGCGCGATCAGAATGTTCGACGGCTTGATGTCGCGATGAAAGATGCCATTTGCATGCAGGCACCGAAGTCCGTCGGCGAGCTGCGCGGTGATATTGACGACGACATCGAGCGGCGGCAGCGGCGTGCGGTCGAGCACCTTGCGCAGCGAATCCTTGACGAGTTCCATCACGATAGCGATGCCGTCGCCGTAACTGCCGGCGTCGTAGATCGTCACGATGTTGCCGTGCGATACGCCGGCCGCTGCGCGCGCGTCGACGAGAAACCGTTCCTTGGTCTCCGCAAGCACGCCACCGCGGCTCGTAAATTTCTTGAACTGCTTAATCGCCACGTGACGGCGCAGGTTGCGGTCATAGGCGGCATAGACTTCGCTGGTTGCCCCTTCCCCCAGCTTTTCGCGCAACTGAAAGCGCGTTTCGAGCGACATCTTAAAAATTCTCCCTGGCTATTTTTGCGGGCGCGGCGAATCCCTCCATGCCGCTCGCGCCGCTCAGCGTTGCGACGCCGGCAGCCACAATGCACTCGAATCGCGATTCTGGCAATCCTTGACGGCTGCTGCAATTTGCGATGGGCGTTTTGGCTAAAAGCGGAATCGTATGACAATGGCAAACAGCCGCCGCACTGCGGCCCGGCACTTAACGGCGGATATGCCCCATTCGGCCGACGTGCGGCGTCGGGCGCGGCGTCAGGAACCGCCGCGCCGGCACACGGTAGTACGGAAAATACGGCGCCCCGACCGAATAGTACGGATAGTGGGCGCCCCACAAATCGTCGCAACCGAGGCGGCCGGACGCGAGACATTGTTCGTAACCCGATTGCTGGACCGCGATGCGCTCGACCTGCATGCCCGGCGGCCGCGGCGCTTCGGGCTCGGCGAGCGTTCTCAGCGATCGCTCGCGCATGACCTTTACCGCCTGCATGAAATTCGCATCGGGCGTGTACACGGACATCTTGTTTTCGACCTGGGTGACTTTGTTCGCGCCGCGGCCGCCGGGCGGCAGTTCGCTCGAATAATTGGTCACACCGCGCTCGTCCACCCATTTGTATAGCACGGCAGCGGCCGGCGTCGAGCCGAGCAGCCCGGCGCAGCACAGTACTAACAGCAACGAAGAAAATCGCGTATTCATCGCCTGCAACTCTACTCCTGCAAACGGCGGGCAGGCAAAGATTAAGCCAGTAGCAAGCAAAGAGCGTGCATGACAGTCTGACACGTCGTTAACCCGTGTTACGAAGACCTGCGGCGATCCCGTTGATCGAGATGTGAATACCGACCTGAACACTCTGATCAACCGGTTCGCCTTCGCGCTGGGCGCGGTAACGCCGCATCAATTCGACTTGCAGGTGATTGAGCGGATCGAGATAGGGAAAACGGTGCTCGATCGAGCGCGCGAGGGACGGATTCGACGCCAGCCGCTTTGTCTCGCCGGTGATGGCGGAGAGCGCTTCATTCGTGGCGCGCCATTCGGTATCGATGGTGGCAAAGATGCGGCGGCCGAGCTTGCGGTCTTCAACGAGTTCGGCGTAACGCGCAGCGATCGCAAGATCGGATTTCGCGAGCACCATGTCGAGGTTGGATAACAGCGTGCGAAAAAACGGCCATTCGTTGTGCATGCGTTTCAGGAGCGCCATGCGCTGCTTTTGCCCACCAGTCTTACCGCGTGCACCCGCTTTACCCGCGGCAAGAAACGCTGCAATGGCCGAGCCGAATCCATACCAGCCCGGCAGCGCGACGCGGCTCTGACCCCAGCTGAATCCCCACGGGATCGCGCGCAGATCCGCGATGTCGCGCGTGGCCTTGCGCGAAGCGGGACGCGAACCGATATTGAGCTCGGCGATTTCGCGGATCGGCGTCGCCGCGAAGAAATAATCGGTGAAGCCTTTGGTTTCGTAAACAAGCTTGCGATACGCCGACATGCTGGCCGCGCTGATCGCCTGCGCCGCCTCGAAAAATTCCGCCGGCGCCGTGCCGGTCGGCCGCAGCAGTGTTGCCTCGAGCGTCGCCGCAACCAGCGTCTCGAGATTGCCGCGCCCGATTTCAGGATGCGCATACTTCGACGCAATGACTTCGCCCTGTTCGGTAAGGCGGATTTGTCCGTTTACCGTGCCTGGCGGCTGCGCAAGTATTGCTTGGTAACTCGGTCCGCCTCCGCGCCCGACGGTACCGCCGCGGCCGTGAAAGAGACGCAGCGTAACCGGATGCTTGCGCCGCACGCCGTTGAATAATTCCACCAGCGCAGTGCCGGCGCGATAGAGCTCCCAGTTGCTCGTGAAGAAACCGCCGTCCTTATTGCTGTCGCTGTAGCCGAGCATGATGTCCTGCACCGCGCCGGCGCGTTCGACCATCGCGGCGATGCCGGGGAGCGCGTAAAAACCGCGCATGATCGCTGCCGCATTACGCAGGTCGCCAATGGTCTCGAACAAAGGCACGACGATAAGATCGTTGACTGCTTCGCCGTCGAGCGTGCCGCGCATGAGACCCGCTTCTTTCTGCAATAGCAGCACTTCGAGCAAGTCGCTCACGTCCTCGGTGTGCGAAATGATGTAGTGCCGTAACGCGGCGCGGCCGTAGCGTGCGAGCATGACGGCGGCGGTCTCGAAGATTGCAAGTTCATCGCGGGCCAGGTCGGAATACACCGTGCCCCGCACGCGCAGCCCGCGAGCATCGTTCAATAACCGCAGCAGCAGTTTTCGCCGCGCGGATTCGGCGAGCGCACTGTAATCGGCTTCGATGCGCGCGACTTGCAGCAATTCGGCGACGACCGCTTCGTGCTTGTCGGAGCTTTGCCGCAGATCGACCGTCGCGAGGTGAAAACCGAACACCTGCACCGCGCGCATCAGCGGTTTCAATCGCGGTGCAATCAATGCCTGCGCATGATGCGAAATCAGCGACGCTTCGATCACCCGCAAATCGGCGAGCAACTCGTCGGCGCCGGTATACGGCTCCTGCGGCGCCACCGCGTGGCGCACGGCCTCGGTGCCGGTCAGCGTTTCGAGCGTGGCCGCGACCCGCGCATACACGCCGATCAGCGCGCGGCGGTACGGTTCGTCGGCGCGATGGTCGCTGTGATCGGGCGAGCGCTGCGCCAGCGCATGCATGTCCGGCGTGACCGGTGCAAGCATGTCCGAGAGCGACAGGTCGGCGCCGAGCTCGTGAATTTCAGCGAGATAAAACCGCAGCGCCGTTTCGCTCTGGCGTGCGAGCGCCATCTCGAGCGTCGCGGCGCTCACGTTCGGATTGCCGTCGCGGTCGCCGCCGATCCAGTTGCCCATGCGGAAAAAAGTTGCGATCTCGTGTCCGGGCAGCGCCTGTTCGAGGTCGTCGTACATACGCGGAATCTGACGCAGGAAAGTCGAGCGGTAGTAGCTCAACGCGTTCTCGATTTCGTCGGCGACCGTGAGTTTCGAATATCGCAGCATGCGCGTTTGCCACAGCTGCGTGACGCGCGCGCGCAGCATTGCTTCGTTGGCGGCGCAGTCGCGTTCGGTGTGCAGATTGTCGCGCGCTTCCATCAGTTTGGCGATCGCGCGCTCGGCGTCGAGGATGCTCTGCCGCTGCACTTCCGTCGGATGCGCGGTCAGCACGGGTGAGATATAGGCGCGCTCGAGCGTTTTAGCGATGTCATCGCTCTTGACGCCGTCGGCGGCAAGTTCCGTCAGAGTCATCGCGAGCGAACCCTGGCGCACGCGGCCGAGGCGTTCGTTGTGCTCGCGACGGCGCACCATGTTGCGGTCTTCGGCCGTGTTCGCGAGATGCGAGAAATAGCTGAAGGCGCGAATCACGCTCAAGGTCTGCGCATCCGACAGCTTCTTCAGGAGCCGGTCGAGCGCCGCGCCCGCGGTTGCGTCGCGCTTCAGACGAAACCCGACCGACAACTGGCGGATGCGCTCGATCAGCTCGAACACTTCGGCACCCTCCTGCTCGCGGATGACTTCGCCGAGCAGGCGTCCGAGCAGGCGGACGTCTTTGATCAGCGCGAGATTCTTGTCGTTCGCATCGGGATCGGTACGGCGGCGGGCAAATTTAGTGCGCGGCAATGCTGTCTCCCTGATGTTGCGGCTGATGACGCGCGGCACGCCGGCCGCGCGGGGTTACTCGGGTTTGATGCCGGCGGCTTTAACGACGACGCCCCACTTATCGAACTCGCGCTTATGCAGCGCTGCGAGTTCATCCGGCGTGCTGCCCATCGCATCCGCACCCTGTGCCAGATTAAAGCTTTTCATGTCCGGATGGCTCATAACTTTGACGATTTCGGCGTTGAGCCGGGCGATGATCGGTTTCGGCGTCGCCGCCGGCGCATATAGCGCATACCAGTTATACGCTTCGACTTGCGGATACCCCGCTTCGTTCATGGTCGCCACCTGCGGCAGGCTCGGCGAGCGCTGCCGGGTGCCGACGGCGAGCGCGCGCAATTTATCCGCTTTGACCTGCTGCATCAGCACCGGCATGTCGGCAAACACCAGTTGCAATTGCCCCGCGATTAAATCCATCGTCGCCGGCCCCATGCCTTTATACGGCACGTGCACCATCTGGATCTTGGCGGCGCTCTTCAACATTTCCGCCGCAAGCTGCGGCGTGCTGCCGGTGCCCGACGAGCCGAAGTTCAGTTGATTCGGCCGCTGTTTCGCGAGTGCAACGAGTTCCTTGACCGACTTCACCGGCAACGATGGATGCACGGCGAGCAGTTCAGGCAAAGTGACGAACAAACTGACCGGCGCGAAATCCTTGAACACATCGAACGGCAGTTTCGAATACACATGCGGGCCGATGGCAAATCCGCCGCCCGACGCAACGATGAGCGAATAGCCGTCCGCCGGGGATTTCGCCACGTTGTCGGTGCCGATGATGCCGTTGGCGCCGCCGCGATTGTCAACGACGACCGGATTGCCCATCGCATCGGTCAATCGCTGCGCGAGCGGCCGCGTCGTCATGTCGATCGGCCCGCCGGCCGGGTACGGCACGACGATGCGCACCGGCTTGCCGGGAAAAGTTTGCGCCGGCGCGACGCCGGTAGCGGCAACCACGAGTGCAGTGGCATAACCAAGCGCGCGGATTCTGTGCAAGTTGACCATGTGATTCGCTAGCGCGCTACGTAGCTTTTGCTGAAGCCGTTGCGGCCATTGGTGACCGTGAACTTACCGTCAGCTGCCACCGATGCCTTGATCCAGTTGCCTTTGCAATCGGCCGTGTCCTCGAGATTCGCAATCATGTCTTCCGCGGTATTGTGCGCCGGATCCTTGTCGACGAGCGACAGATGTCCCTGCCAGATACCTTGCATGCCGGGCAGCGCGGCGAGTCGCGCATAGGTATTGGTCTGGAAAGGCGGCGCCGGCTTCGCCAGATCGACGATGGCCTGCAGGCGCTTGTCGCCGGCGCCGATGCCTTTTTGCGGCCCGTTATTGACCACCACGACTTGCGGCTGGATTGCGCCGACGAAGGCCGGCGCGCCGCCGACGTCGGAGCCATGGCGGTTCGTCTGGTACAGCGTGACCTTGCCGAGCTTGTTGACCGGACAAACGAGCGCCAGCTCGGCATGCCAGTCGATGTCGATCAGGTTGAGATAGCTGAACTTGCCGTAGTTGAGCATCACGCCGACCATGCGCGTGTTTTCGAATCCGCCGGGCGACATGTCGGCCGCATTCGCGCATAGCGGATTTGCCGTGCCGCCATTGATTGGTTTGGTGATAAATTTTTCGTCCGCAGTCACCACTCGAACCTGCGCGCCCTTGAGCGGGATGCGGTCGCCCGGCTTGACGATCGTGCGTTTGCCGGCGGAGGCAGCGACATAGCTGTCGTACCACTCGCGATTGACGAGTTCAACGCGATCGTTCGGGCCGTAAAAGCGCCCGAGCGGAATCATTTTCATGAGCGCTGCCAGGCCGCCGACGTGGTCGCGATGATAGTGGCTGATGACCATGTGATCGATCTTCGTCAAGCCCGCGTGCTTCGCCGCTGCCGCAATACGCGTCGCATCGCGGCCGCCGTCCGGATAACCGGTGTCGATCAACATCGATTCGCCGGACGGCGCGATGACGAGCGTGGCCGCCCCGCCGTCGGCGTCGATCCAGTAAATTTCGAGATTACGGCCCGCCGCGTGCACGGAACTTGCAAGCAGAAGCACACCGATGAGCGAAAAAATGAGTGAGCGAGCTCGTTGCATGGAGAATTCCCCCTTGATAAAGCGCACTGCGATGGATGCCGCACCAATTGCGGTCGTTTTTTTCAACAATTCCACTGTCACGCCACATTATTGTGCATCCGGTGGCGCGCGCCAACCTTACTTTGAAAGATGCTTTTAATGAAAACTTTCCTGGTCGCAATGATGACCCTGATCATGGCGGGCTGTGCCGCGACCACCGCGAAAATCGATCCCGCGCGCCTGACCGGATTGCAGAAAGGCAAGACGACGGTCGACGAAGTCGTACGCCAGTTCGGACGGCCCAGCGTCATCTCGCGCAATCCTGACGGCACGCAAGCGGCGATCTATTATTTCAGCGATCCGGGTGCAGGTGATGCAATGATCACGCTGATTGCGACCACGCCCAGAAATTCCACCACGTTTTATTTTGACAGCAAGGGCGTGCTCGACGATTACAAAGAGACGGAGGCGCCGGTTGCAGCACCTGCAGCTGCGCCGCAACCGGCAAGCAACGTCGCCGGCAAGCCGGGGGCCGAAAAAGCAGAAGCCGCACCACCCGCCGCCGCGCAGTCCGCGCCATCAGTGAAAACGCCGGCGCAGGCCGTGCCGGCTGCCTCACCGGCGGTGGCGCCCATCGCGAGGAAACCTGCGCCGATTTTCGACGATCGTTTTCCGGGGTCGACCACCGAAAACCGGTGATCGGTGAGTTGGTGCGGCGCTACTCGACGCGCAGGTCGATATCCTTGATGAGCTTGCCGGTCTTCGCGATGTCGGCGCGGATCGCTTCGGCGAATTGCTCGGGCGTGCTGCCGACCATCTCGACGCCGCTCTTCAAAAACTGTTCCCTGATTTCGGGCTTGGCCAGGAATTTAACGATTTCCTGATTGAGCCGATTGATGATCGGCTTCGGCACCTTATCGCCGACCGCAAAAATGCCGGTCATGCCGATCGATTCGTAGCCGGGCAACCCTGAAGCGGCCATCGTCGGCAGACCGGGCGCCAACGCGGTCGGCTCGGCGCTCGTGACGGCAAGCGCGCGCAGACGCCCGGCCTTCACTTGCGGCGCTATTAACCCGGCATCGAAAATCGCCATCTGCACTTCATTGCCCATCATCGCGGAGATCGCCGGCTGATTGCCTTGATACGGCACGTGCACGATGTTGACGCCGGCCATCGACTTCAAAAGCTCGGACGCGAGATGCGTCGTCGAGCCCACACCCGGCGACGAATAATTCAGTTTTCCCGGGTTCGCTTTGGCATAGGCGATCAACTCTTTGACCGACTGCGCCGGCACCGCCGGATGCACCGCGAGAATGTTGACTTCGCGCACGACCAGCGAAACCGGCAGGAAATCCTTCACCGGATCGTACGCGGTCTTGCGCAGCAACGGGCCGATCCAGAATGCGCCGCCTTGCACGGTCAGCGTGTAACCGTCGGACGGCGCCTTAACGGCCGCTTCGCCCGCGAGGACGCCCGTACCTTTGTTCTCGATGATGATCTGCTGGCCGAGCGGCGCGGAAATTCCCTGCGCAACGATGCGCGCGATGAAATCGCTGCCGCCGCCTGCCGCGGCCGTGACAATCTTGATCAAGCGGTTCGGATAATCCTGCGCGAGACCGTCGGCTGAAACGATTGCGAGCGCGATTGCCGTCGCCCGCGTACAAAAACACACTGCGTTCACGATGACTATTTACCTTTGATTTGCGTCGTGCCGCTGGGGCCGTTCGCGCCGACGATTTGAATGATGACTTCGCCGTCTTTCGCCCACACGAAATGCGGCTGGCGCGCGGGCTCGTTCCAGATGCTGCCCGCCGGCATCACTTTCATCCTGCTCTCGTCGAACACTTCGCCGTAGCCGACGAGCAGCGTGCCGGAAATCACCATGCCCATCCGCTCATCCGGATGGAAATGCGGCTGCACTTTATAGTTCGCCGGAAAATGCGAGCGGTACATGTAAACACCTGACTTGGTCGCGTCGCCGGTGATCTTTGCCTGTGGATTGCCTGTCGGCCCGCTTGACTATTTGAGTTCATCCGGCGTGACGAGACCCGGCATCAAGGGGTCGGCATTTGCTGCCGGCACAGCGATAACGAATGCAACCAAAACGAAATACGCTGTAGTACGGCAGTTCATGGGTTCCTCCCGATGACGTGCTGACGCGGCTTATGGTGCGATGTAAGCGTAGCCTTTTGACTGATACGCCATCAGCGAAATGAATCCGTTGCCGACGACGCGAATTTGCGGCAGCACTTTGTCCGCGTTCGTGCCCTGCTGGCGCACGGCGAGCGAGCATTGCTCCAATCCATCGACGCCTTTGGCGGCGCTCATTTCCTTGATTTTGGCGGCGACTTTTTGCGCGGTCTCGCGGTCTTCCGGCTTGATTTTCTCGGGATCGGTTTGCACGAGGCGCGTCGCCGGCCCGCGAAAGGCGAGGATGAAATGCGGCGTCATGCCCTGCTGGATCAGCGATTGCCGCGTTTCATCGATCGAGTCGAGACGCGCGAGCAGCGCCCTGCCTTCGCCTTCCTTGATATCGAACGCAATCTTCGCTTCATTGACGCCCGTAAGCGCGAGCTTGTCGTCGGCGGCACGCGCGGCGCCGGCGTGGACAAGCATCGCGGCGGCGATTAACGACAACAACCAGGCATAAAAACGCGGGGATTGACTGAACATGATGACCTCCTTCACGGGTGATTCGAAATAACTACTTTTTTACGCAGGCAGCCTTCCACAAAATTTCGCCGGGCCGCGCGCGATTCGCGGGCAGCCACTCAGCATCGGGACGCGCCTCGCTGTGCACTAGCTGGCCGCCGCCCATGGGTGCCGAGTGAAATGAATAGTAGCGCGTACGCCCCTGCGCGGCTTTGCAATCGAATTCCTGCAGCAGCTTCACCGATTGATACGGCTTGCCGGCGGGATCCTTCTCCGCCACCTTGTAGTCAAGCAGCCCCCACATCTTCACGATGTCGCCCGTTGTCTGCGCAGTGGCCGCATCGAAGTAAATCACCATGCCGTCGTCCATCGACGCGGCGCGTTCCCATGCCGCGGATGCACTGCCGATGCACGCAACCAGCAACGCAGCCGCACTGCATCGAATCGCGGCGGTCGTAGCTGGCTGCATTTGTTTCATTTCGGTCAGCTCACTTTTTCAAGTTTCTGCAACGAGCGCAGGCCCTTCGGGATCGGCTGATCAGGATGCGTCGTCGGCCATTCGGTGTAACTGACTTCGCCGACGTAGATATCGCCGCGCGAGTCGAGCGCAATGCCATGGGGCGCGATGAACTTGCCCGGTTCGGTGCCCGGACCGTCCTTGCCGCCGAGACGCGCGATCAGTGCGCCGTGCTTGTCAACGATCGAAACGCGCGGCCCGATGTTTGGATGCGCGCGATTCACCTTCATGCCGGAACCCAGTTCGCCGATGATGAATTCGAGCCGCGGTCCACGATGGCAGAACAACCCGCACGGCCGGTGCATGTTGTTCCACTGCGTTTCGTATTTGCCGTTGCCGTCGAACACCTGCACGCGATGGTTCTCGCGGTCGGCGACGTACACCCACCCTTCGGCGTCGGTCACGATGTTGTGCACGATATTGAACTGGCCCGGATCGGTGCCCGGATCGCCCCACGACTTGATGAGTTTGCCGTCGGGCGAATACTTGTGGACTTTCGAATTGCCGTAGCCGTCGGACACGTAGATTTCGCCCTTGGGCGACAGCGCGGTGTGCGTGCAGCGATGAAACGGCTCGCCGCTCATGTACGGCGTCGGCTTGCCCGGCGTGCCGAGTTCGAGCAGCACCTTGCCGTCGGGGCTGCACTTGCGCACGACGTGGCCGCCGTCGTCGGTCAGATACAAGGTGTCGTCGACATCGATGTGCAGGCCGTGCGCGCGCGGATACTGGCCTTCGCCCCACGAGCGCAGGAAATTACCGGCGCGGTCGAACACCATCATCGGGTGCTCGCCGCGATTGAACACATAGACCTGGTCTTTGCTGTCGACCGCAACCGCGCCGACGTCCTTGAATTCCCAGCCGTCGGGCAGCTTCGCCCAGTTCTCAATGACCTTGTAGCGATGCTCGCCGCTACCCAGAATGACTGACATCGGGTGCTCTCCTCCGTTACGTTGTTTGATTCATTGTAACCAACTATCGACGCCGCGGCGTCAATCGCCGCGGATGTCGTGCGCGCGCATGACTTCGGCCCAGCGCCCAATCTCGTCTCGCAGATAAGCACCGAATTCCTCAGGCGTGGTGCCGAGCGGCTCGATGCCGAGTTCGATAAATAATTTACGCGTTTCGGGCAGCCCGATGATGCGCACAAGCTCGCGATTAAGCCGGCGCACGATCGCCTCGGGCGTATGCGCCGGCGCGAGGATGCCGAACCACGACTGGAACGTGTAGTTCGGAAACCCCGACTCCGCCATGGTCGGCACTTCCGGCAGCGTCGGAAAGCGCTGCGGCCCGCCGACGACGAGTACACGCACGCGGCCGCTTTTGACATGCGGCAGCGTCGGCGGAATCGCATCGAACGTGGCTTGCACATGACCGGCGATCACATCGGTGAGTCCCGGCGCCGTGCCTTTATACGGGACGTGATTGAGTTTGACGCCCGTCATGTCCATGAAGATTTCCATCGCGAGATGCGTCGACGAGCCGCTGCCTGCCGACGCGTAATTGATCCGGCCGGGTTTAGACCTGGCGAGCGCGACGAACTCGCGCAGCGTCGCGACGGGCAGCGCCGGATTCACGACCATGATCTGCGGCACGCGCGCGACCTGCGTCACCGGCGCAAAATCGCGCACGGCGTCGAACGGCAGCTTCGACCGCATGCCGGCGTTGATCGCGAAGCTCACCGACGTCAGCATGATCGTATGACCGTCGGCAATCGCTTTGGCGACGATCTCCGCGCCGATGGCGGTTGCCGCACCCGGGCGGTTATCGACGACGACGGCCTGGCCCCAGGCGTCAGTCAGCTTTTGCGCGAGCATGCGCGCGACGATGTCGTTGCCGCCGCCGGCCGCGACCGGCACGACGAGGCGGATCGGATGGTCGGGATATGCAGCGTACGCGTTCAATGCAATCGACAGCAGCAGCGCGCCGTGCAACAGCAAGCATCGAACCTGCAACATGAACGGTTTCCTCCGGAGCGAACGCGTCAAAGCCGATGTTATGATTTCGCGCTCGCGGAGCTATTTTACCCGTGCAAGCCCGGACGAAACCTGCAATGACCGAGAAGTCGAAAAGCAATGCTGACGGTGCTACCGCCGCGCTGACCGCGCGCATCTGCGCAATCACGGCGCAGTCGCTCGATGCGGAAGTCATCGCGGTAACGAAGCGCCTGGTCGCGGACGGCATTGCCGTAGCGATTGCGGGTGCACGCGAAGCAGCGCCGACCATTGCCGCCGAACATATCCGCGCAATGGGATGCAGCGAACAGGCGTCCGCCTGGGGATTCGAATTTAAGACGACTGCGCAGAATGCCGCTTACCTCAACGCCATGTCGATGCACGTGCTCGACTTCGAGCCGATGTCCAATCCGCCGACGCACGCGGTATCGCCGACGGTGCCGGCCGCGTTTGCGCTCGGCGAATTGCTGCAAGCCGACGGACGCGAAATCGTCGCCGCGTGCGCAAAGGGATTCGAAATGCAGGGTCGCATTCTGTATGCGGCGAACATCGAGCGCGGCAAATTGAAATTTCATACGCCGGGTGTCGTCGGCGTGATGGGCGCAACCGTGGCGGCCGCGCATTTGTTGAAACTCGATGCGGCGCAGCTTGCGAACGCGCTCGGCATCGCGGCGTCGCGCTGCAGCGGCGTTTCGGCGAACACGGGTTCGATGGTAAAGGCCACGCATTGCGGCAACGCCGCTGCTTCAGGCGTCGACGCCGCATTGCTTGCGCACCGCGGATTTAGCGCGAATCCCGCGATTTTCGAAGCACGGGCGGGCTATGTCGCCACATTTTTCGATGCGGGCTTCGATTACGCCGCGCTGCTCGCGTTCGGCAAGCCGTATCGCTGCGTCGATCCCGGCATGGCGATCAAATTTTATCCGTCGAAATATCCGACGCATTACGCGATCGGCGCGGCGCTTGAATTGCGCAAGCAGATCAAAGATCCGACGGACATCACGGCGCTCCGGCTCGTGACGCCCGAAATAGACGACGCCGACCGACCGCAACCGCGCTCGGGCCTCGAAGGTAAATTCAGCTTCCAGTACACGGCCGCGATTGCGCTGCTCGACGGCGAAGTCGGCATCGGCTCGTTTACCGACGCCCGTCGCTTCGGCGCCGATGTCGTCGCCCTGCTCGGCAGGACTACGCTTACCAAAGACCCGAACATTCCGCGCGACACGCGAACGATGCGGGTCGAGATGGAAGCACAAATGCAGGGCGGCACCCGTCACCGCGCGGTGTGCACCCAGCCGCCGGGCGCATGGGGCGCGCCGGTCGAGCCGGCGCTGCATGCGCGCAAGCTGCGCGATTGCCTCGCTATCCGGCTCGACTCCGCTGGCGTCGACGGCGTGCTCGAGCGGCTGAACGGGCTCGACCGATTAGGCGCGGCCGAGGTTGCCGCGCTGATCGCAGCGCTGGGCTGACCGAAAACGCGGCCGCGCCCATTCGCGGGCGCGGTTGCTATAATCATTCGACGTTTTCTCCGGGAGTATTCGATGTCAGTCCATTCATTGTCGTCCGCACCTGAAACCGACCCGCTCACTCAGGCAAAAATCCACCTTGCCGCCGCTCACCGGCTCGCCGTGTTTCACGACCTCGAGCAAGGCATCGACAATCATTTCACCGTGACCGTGCCGGGCGCGGAGGACCGCTACCTGATCCTGCCGTTTGGACTGCACTGGTCGGAAGCGCGCGCGAGCGACATGATCGTGTGGGACGAGTCGGGCAAAACGCTCGAAGGCGTCGGCGACGTCGAGCGCTCGGCGCAGTGCATCCACGCGCCGATCCATCGCATCACGGGC
>JAQGMI010000141.1 GCA_028292435.1 Betaproteobacteria bacterium | reverse complement strand
GGCACGTTAAAATATTAGCACTGAAGCGAATTCCCGGCACTCCTCTGAATGCGGTAGTGACATGTAGGTACGCGGGCAGGACGGATATTATTTTGACCGGTGTCTGCGCAAAGGATGCCTTGGCGAGTAAATTTTACAACGCTGCAAAACCAGCTTCCATGAATAGGCCACTCGCTCTGAGCCCCGCTGCAATGCCAGCACCGTGACGATAATCGAGCGATGAATTCGCGAACCCGGAGGGAGCATGAGTGAACGCCTCTCACTGACGGACCATTCTTTGATCGCCGGCTATGCCGAAAATATTCAGCGCTTCGAATTTGCGCTTGAGTGGTGCCGCGCCAGGCGCGTACTCGATGCGGGTTGCGGCAGCGGGTACGGGGCTTATTTTTTGGCCCGCAACGGGTCCGCGTCGGTGCTCGGCATTGACATTTCGAACGATGCGATCGACGAAGCCAAGAGCCAATACCAGAACCACAATTTGCGCTTTGAAGTGCGCGACCTTCAACGTCTCGACGCTGGCGCGCTCGACGGTCCCGAGGTCATCGTCAATTTTGAGACGCTCGCGCATCTGCCCGACCCGAAAAAATTCCTGGCAGGCGTCAAGTCGGCGCTTAACGCGGGCGGCACCTTCATAACGAGTACTCCGAACGGGGAACTGGTCAAGATCGACGAGGAGGGCAAGCCGCTGTATCGCTACCAATACACAACTTATTCAGCCGACGGATTCAAGTCGTTTCTCTCAGGCTATTTCCCGGCGGTGTCCTTATATGGACATTGGCTCACTCACCAGGGCAATTGCGCAGGCTGAGGGCGCATCAGTTGTTCGCGCAACTCACGGACGCTTACTTCAACCCGCTGGCGCGCGCCGGGCGCCTGATCAAACGAATCGCCGGCAAGACAAGCGAAGACCCGCCGATCATGAGCGGTGAAGCCGACTCGTATGCCGGCGATTATGTTATTGCCCCCTTAGCGAGCCGCGCGTTTCCATGGCCGCCGACGACGCTGATCGCAGTTTGCAAAACGTAGCGTGGCAGCAAGGATTAGCCGCTTTATTCGCCCCGAAGTGCTATGCGGCTCGGCGTCTTGCACGCACGTGAATTGCCTGCGGCTATTCGGCGCGCAGCCCCAGATCTTTGACGACCTTGCCCCATTTGACGTTCTCTTCGCGCAGGAATACTGCGTACTGCTCGGGCGTATTGGCGACGATTTCGAAACCCATCTTCATGAGTTGGTCGCGCACGTTCGGCAACGACACCGATGCGACGATCTCGCTGTTGAGGCGATTGACGATGTCTTTCGGGGTCGATGCGGGCGCGAGAATGCCGAACCAGGTGATCACTTCGAATCCGGGCAGACCCGATTCGGCGATGGTCGGGAATTCGGGCGCAACGCTCGAGCGCTTAAAGCCGGTCACGGCGATGCCGCGCATTTTGCCGCTTTTCACATACGGCATCAGCGCCGACATGCTCGACGTCAGCAGGGGCACCTGGCCGCCGACCACGTCGATGATTGCAGCGCCGTCGCCCTTGTAGTGGATCGGCACCATGTCGATTTTCGTCATGCTCTTGAAGAGCTCCATCGACATATGCGGCGATGAGCCGATACCCCCGGTCGCGAAGTTGATCTGCCCGGGCCGCGATTTGGCGAGCGCGATGAATTCCTTGATCGTCTTTACCGGAAAGGTCGGATTGACGACCATCAGCAGCGGGTTGTGCACGACGCGCACCACGGTCACGAAATCTTTGAGCGGATCGTAGCCGATCTTCGCGTACATGTATGGCGCGACGGCGTGGGTCGTCTGGCTCGCGAGGTATAACGCATAACCATCGGGCGGCGCTTTGGCGACGAGTTCGGCGCCTATCGTGCCGGTCGCGCCCACCCGGTTCTCGACGATGAACGATTGGCCCATGCGCTCGGTCAACTGCTGGGCCACGATGCGCGCGACGATGTCGGAGGGGCCGCCGGCGGTGAAGCCAACGACGATGCGGGTGGGTTTTGAGGGATAGGGTTGGGCATGGGCGAGTGGAATCCACGCTAACGCCAAAAAACACAGCCTTATCATTAAGCCCATCTTATCTCCCGCAGGTGAAATGATTAGCCGCCGATGAACGCAGATACATGCAGATGAATCAAAAACGCATTGACGCATGCCAAAAAACGTTTTGCCTTTGAACTATCGGCGTTTAACTGCGCTCATCCGCGGCATTCTTTGCCTTAAGCATGCGCAGCAAGCAGCATATCTGCGCCCTTTTCGCCGATCGCGATCGACGGAATATTGGTGTTCGACGACGGGATCGTGGGGCAGATGCCCGAATCGATCACGCGCAGGTTCGCGATGCCGAACACTTTGAGTTCCGGGTCGACGACGGCTGCCGCATCGGTGCCCATCCGGGTGGTGCCGACCATATGCCAGCTCGTTTGTATCGTGCCGCGCATGTAATCGAGCAATCCGGCATCGTCGTTCACGTCAGGCCCCGGCCGCGTTTCGCGCACGATCAACGGCTGCAGGGCCGGCATCCGCGAAATCCTGCGCGCAAGCCGCACGCCGTCAAGAAACAGCTGTGCATCGGCTTCATGCGACAGATAGCGCGGGTCCATGCTTGCCTGCTGCAGCGGATCTTTCGACTGCAGATGTACGGCGCCGCGCGAGCGCGGTTGCAGCACCGTCACGCCAAACGTAAAACCCGGAAACTGGTCCATGCCATAGCCAGGCGTGCGCGCGTAACGGTCCTTGCCCGACAACGGCAGCAGGCGCAGCACCAGGTCAGGCTGCCTCAAATCGGGCTGGCTGCGGAAATTCATTTGCGCGGTCGCCGAGCAAATGGTGAGCAGGCCTTCGCGCTTGAACATGAAGCGCAAACCTTCCTTGAACTTGAGCCATGGGCTTTGCAGCACGTCGTTGATCGTGATCGGCTGCGTGCACTCGAACGTAAGCCGTGTATTCGGATGATCGCGCAGGTTTTCGCCGACGCCGGGCAGATGGTGCACGACATCGACGCCGTGCCGCCGCAAAATTTCGCTGTTGCCGATCCCGGACAGTTCGAGCAGTTGAGGCGAGGCGAGCGGCCCTGCCGACAACACGACCTCGCGCCGGGCGCGCACTTCACGCAGCGTCGCGTCGGCAAGCCGGTATTCGACCCCGGTCGCGCGCTTGCCGTCAAGCCGCACGCGCGTCACGGTCGCATTCGGCAGTACCGTGAGGTTGGGGCGATTTTTTGCGGGCTTCAGATAGCCGGCCGCGGAACTGTTGCGCAAGCCATTGCGCGTCGAGTACTGCAACTGAAACGCGCCTTCGTAGCTGCCGTCGTTGTAATCCTTGAGCCGCTTGAAGCCGGCCTCTTCGCACGCGTCGACGAACGCATTCGACAGCGGATCGAAATTTTCGAGACTTGTGCAATGAATGGGGCCGCCGCGTCCGCGCACCGCCGGATCGCCTTGCGGAAAATCTTCGAGGCGCTTGAAAATCGGCAGCAGATCCGAATAGCCCCAGCCGCGACAGCCCTGGTCGCGCCAGTTGTCGTATTCGAGCGGATCGCCGCGCACAAACAGGTTGCCGTTCACCGAGCTCGAGCCGCCGATGACACGGCCGCGCGCCCATTTCTGCTTTTGCCCGTTGAGATGCGTCTGAGGCTCCGTCATGTAAGGCCACGTCCAGCGCGTGTCGTTCAACACGTTGGCGACCATCAACGGAATGTGAATGTTGTAGTTGCTGTCGCGGCCGCCGGCTTCAATCAGCAGCACACTGTGACGGCCGTCGGCGGTGAGCCGGTTGGCGACCGCGCAGCCGGCCGAGCCGGAGCCCACGATGATGAAATCGAATTCCGCGCTCGGCGGAACGTTTGATACATACATTGCTAAAGCTCCTCTGGCTGGAGGTGCCGGCTAGACGTGGTCGAGCGGCAATCGCACGGTGCTTTTGTTATGATCGGTATCCGTCGCGCGAGAGTTCGCTCCGTTGCGCCGGCGCAGTAATTCGTATTCGGTAAATCGCGAACGGGCATATTAAACCATCCGGCCGCACGCGCGTATCAGGAGGATGTTCGCAATGACAAAGCATGCCCGTGTTCCGCTGTTGGCGGCGTTAATGCTGGCCGCCGCCGGCGCTGCTGCGGACACTATTCCATACCCGGACAAGCCGATCAGGTTCATCGTTACGTTCGCACCTGGCGGCGGTACCGATATCTTCGCGCGCGCGATCGCGGCTAAATTTACCGAGGCGTGGGGTCAGCCGGTCATCGTCGACAATCGCGCGGGCGGCAACGGCAACATCGGCGCCGATACCGTCGCTAAAGCGCCGGCCGACGGGTATACGTTGTTGCTGACGACCAACGCAACCATCGTGATCAATCCGCATCTGTCGAAACTGCCCTACGACCCGGTGCGCGACTTGGCGCCGGTGAGCCAGGTTGCGACCCTGCCTTTTGTATTGCTCGTGCATCCGAGCCTCGCAGTCAAGTCGGTGCCGGAACTGATTGCGCTCGCTAAGTCGAAGCCGGGGGCGCTCAATTATGGCTCGTCGGGCGGCGGCGGCGGCGCGCATCTCGGCGGCGAGATGATGAAGACTGCGGCCAAGATCGACATGACCCACGTGCCGTACAAAGGCGCGGCGCCCGCACTCGTGGCGCTGCTCTCCGGCGAAGTGCAGTTCATGTTCGTCAGCATACTGACGGCGACCCCGCTGATCGAGTCGAATCGCGTGCGCGCGA
This sequence comes from Betaproteobacteria bacterium, assembly GCA_028292435.1. Classification (GTDB taxonomy): domain Bacteria; phylum Pseudomonadota; class Gammaproteobacteria; order Burkholderiales; family SG8-41; genus PALSA-1004. The sequence continues at coordinate 205 of JAQGMI010000141.1, read as the reverse complement.
TCGCGGTCAGCGGATTGCACCGCTCGCCGGCATTGCCGAATGTCCCCGCGGTCGCCGAGACGCCGGGGCTTGCCGGATTCGAGACCGATCTGTGGTACGGCATGCTCGCGCCGGCGAAAACAAATCCGCGCATCATCGACAAGCTTTATCGCGAAACCCGCAAGGTGCTGTTCCAGCCGGAATTTCGCGGCCGCTTCGAGCCGAC
>JAQGMI010000138.1 GCA_028292435.1 Betaproteobacteria bacterium | reverse complement strand
ATCGAGGTCGGAGAGCCGCACGACGCGCACGTCGGCGAACCCCTGCGCCGCGGGTGGGATCATGTTGCGCCCGCTGCCAGCGGATGCCCTGGTCCAGTTCACCTTGATGTTGCGCGCAGGGTCGGACAGGTCGCCCATCTGCAGAATCTGGTGTGAGAGCTCGGTGAGCGCGTTGATGCCGCGCTCTGGCGCGCTGCCCGCATGCGATGCGCGTCCCTTTACGTTGAGCACCGCCTGCGCGATGCCGCTCGTGGCGAGACGCACCTGATCCGTTTCGGACCCCGAGCCTTCGAACGACATCACCGCGTCGTGCTCGCTGCCCATCTGCGTGATCAGATGGCGCGACGCGGGCGAATTGATTTCCTCGTCCGGGTTGATGAGCACGGTGATGCGGCCGTAGTCACGGAAGTTGATCGCCTTGAGAATCGCGAGCGAATGCAGGATGACCGAAATGCCGTGGCGGTCGTCGGCGATGCCGAGGCCCCACACCTTCTCGCCTTCATTCTTGAACGGCTGCTGCGCGAGCATGCCGCGCGGATAAACGGTGTCCATGTGCGCAACCAGCAGGATCTTTTTGGCGCCCGTCCCGGTGAATGTGGCGCGCAGGGCTTTGCCCACCTGCGGCGGCGTGTCGGTAAACTTAATGTAATCGGTGCCGAGATCGATGAGCTCGACTTTCGCGCCGAGCGCTTCAAAGCGCCTTGCCAGCACGTTTGCAATTTTGTCGAGGCCGTCGAGCTCGCGGCTGCCCGACTCGATGTTGACGAGCTCCTTCAGCGTGTCGAGCATCGCAGGCTTTTCTTTTTGCGCGAGCGACCACACGGGCTCGACCGGTTGTGCGAACGCGGTGAACGTAATTGAAGCGATCGCAGCTGTTGCCAGCGCCCGAGAAATATGACGGCATTGAATCACGGTGTGGCTCTCCCTGAGTTTGTGTTTCGGTTTATTCTCACAGCGTCTGCTGATTCTACGCTTCACAACGGCGATGACCGATTCTGTACGGCTTGACGCCGCAGTGTTAGAGGCAATACCTTGTCGTCTCGCATGATTCAGACGCCGTTACAACAACCAAGCGAAGGAGGAGTCTCATGGATTCAAAAAGACGCACGCTGTTGGCAACCGGTGCTGCAGCGACGGCGATGGCGGCAGCAAGCTCGTTCGCGCAGCAGGGCGCACAAGGCACGACTGCCAAAAAGTCCTATGAAAAAGGCGGCGTGCGCATCCACTATGACGAAGTCGGCAAGGGCTTTCCGCTGTTATGCATCCCCGGCGGCGGTCTGAATTCAACGATCGGCTGGATGGCCAAGGGCGCGCCGTTCAATGCGCCCGAGGAATTCAAGAACGAATATCGCGTCATTACCGCCGATTTGCGCAACGCCTACGACGGCCAGTCCACCGGGCCCGTAGATGCCGACCGCCCGTGGGATTCGCACACCGACGATCAGCTGGGCCTCATGGATCACCTCGGCCACAAGAAGTTGATGGTGATCGGCTTCTGCATCGGTGGCCCGATGATCTGGAACCTGATCAGGCGCGCGCCCGACCGCATCGTCGCCGCGGTGCTCGCGCAGCCGAGCGGCTTTCGCAAAGAGACGCCCACGTCTTCGTACGACACCAACATGAAAGGCTGGGGCCCGGACCTCGTCAAGCATCAGCCCAATATCAAGATGGAAACGGTCGAGCGTTACCTGAAGAAAATGTACGGCACCAATCCGGATTTCGTTTATAGCGTCACGCGCGATTTCGTGAAGTCGGTGCAGACGCCGGTGCTCATCATGCCCGACGACTCGCCGCCGCATCCCTACGTCGTCGCGATGGAAGCCGCGATGCTCGCGCCGAAAGCCGAAGTCAGCATGTTTCCGTGGAAAGATCCGGTCGAGCGGATTCCGCTCGCGGTGCGGCAGGTGAGGTCGTTCATGCGCGCGCACCGCCCGGCGTGAGCTGATCGCGGCAATGTTCGATTGCGGTCGCGGTGCGCTTCGCGCTTGCTGCGCTTGCCCCAGCGGCTGTACATAAAGAAAGAGCAGGGCGGCGCGGCGGAGCTTGTGCTGCCCAAGGATGCTTCTCGCATCGGCGTGGTTGAAGTACGATGGGCAGCATGACGCCGCGACTTACCCGAGTGTCGCAAATCTGAGGACATCATATGTATGTGCCCGCGCATTTCGCTGAGACGCGCAGCGAAGAACTGCACCGCTTCTTGAGCCGGCATCCGCTGGGCGCTTTAGTGGTCAACGGCCCGGAAGGTTTGGATGCGAACCATCTTCCATTTGAATTCGTCGCGCAGGCGGGCGGGCAGGGCAGCCTCATCGCGCATGTCGCGCGCGCGAATCCCGTCTGGCAGGAAATGAGCGCCGGCGCCGACGCGCTCGTCATTTTTCGCGGCGAGCATGCGTACGTGTCGCCCAACTGGTATCCGAGCAAGCACGAAACTCACCGCCAGGTGCCGACCTGGAACTACCGCGTCGTGCACGTGCACGGCAAGCTTAGGATCCGCGACGACGAGCGCTTCGTGCGCGGCGTGGTGGCGCGGCTTACGCGCACGCACGAAGGCCGCACCGGCGCCGCGCGGCCGTGGAAGATGACCGATTCGGCGCCCGAATACATCGACCGCATGCTAAGCGCGATCGTCGGCATCGAAATTGAAATCACCCGAATGGTCGGCAAATGGAAGGTCAGCCAGAACCGCGAGGCGCGCGACCGCGTGGGCGCCGCTGAAGAACTGCGCAAACGGGGTGAAACGGAACTTGCAGAAGCTATGCTCGGCGCGGACAGTCAGGCTTGATATGAACTTCGCTCCGCTGGCGCTCGTAGTTGTTCTGGACCGGTGGTGACCGCGATGAGGAACGCAGCCGAACATTCCCGGTCGAACCGCTTGCAAGGAGAATGCTGACATGACCGACTATCGAAAAACCCCTGAAGCCGTGGCGCGCCTCACGCCGGAGCAATTTCGCGTCACGCAGAAAAGCGGCACCGAGGCGCCCGGCACCGGCGAACTGCTCGACAACCACGAGCCCGGCATTTACGTCGACATCGTGTCGGGCGAACCGCTGTTCGCATCAAGCGACAAGTTCGAATCGGGCTGCGGCTGGCCGAGCTTTACCAAACCGATCGAGCCGGCGAACGTCAACGAGTTGCGCGACGCGTCGCATGGCATGGCCCGCACCGAAGTGCGCTCGGCCGCCGGCGACAGCCATCTCGGCCATGTCTTCAACGATGGCCCGCGCGAGCGCGGCGGATTGCGCTACTGCATCAACTCGGCGTCGCTGCGCTTCGTTCATCGCGACGATATGGAAGCTGAAGGCTACGGCGCTTATCTAGGGAAAATTCAGT
>JAQGMI010000127.1 GCA_028292435.1 Betaproteobacteria bacterium | reverse complement strand
GCTCGAAAGCGATCTGGTGCGCGAATTGCAGACTTGAAGTTCAGGAGAGACGACGGACGATGACGGAAAGTAGAGCCCTACGCTTAATCCTGAATCCTTAATCCCGCGCTTCAGTCGTCAGCAACATCCTCGCCGGGGAACAGCACGTCGGTAAAACCGAAGCGGCTGAAGTCGAGTATGCGCATCGGGTACAACACGCCGATCAGATGGTCGCATTCATGCTGCACAACGCGCGCATGAAAACCGCCGACACTGCGATCGATCGGTTTCCCGTATTGGTCGAAACCTTGATAGCGCAGCCGTGAAAAGCGCGGCACCACGCCTCGCATGCCCGGCACCGACAGGCACCCTTCCCAGTCTTCGTCGACATCCTCGCCGAGAGGCGTCAGCGCCGGATTGATCAGCACCGTCTGCGGCACCGCTTCGGCGTCGGGATAACGCGGGTTATGTTCGATGCCGAAAATCACGACCTGCAGGCCGATGCCGATCTGCGGTGCGGCGAGTCCGGCGCCGTCGAGGGCCGCCATCGTGTCCTGCATATCGGCAAGCAACGCATGCAGCTCGGGCGTGTCGAACTTCCCGACCGGCTGGGCCTTTTCGAGGAGCCGTGCGTCGCCCATTCTCAAAACTTCTCTAACCGCCATTGTCCTTCGCTACCTCTTCGATTATCCGCTGCACCTTGCCGGTGGCCTGCTGCATGACCGCTGCTATGTCTTCCATCGGTATGCCCGCTTCGCTGGCGCCCCGTCCGGCCGCGTAATTCACGACAATCGCGAGCGCGGCGTACGCCAAGCCAATCTCTTTTGCCAGCACGGCTTCGGGCATCCCGGTCATCCCCACCACGTCTGCGCCGTCGCGTTCGAGCCGGTTAATTTCTGCCGCGGTTTCGAGCCGCGGCCCCTGCGTAGCCGCGTAGACCCCGCCATTGACGATTGGTTCCCGCATGCGCTTGGCGCCATTCACGCACGCGAGCCGCAGTTCCGCCGAGTAAGGCAAGGTGAAATCGATGTGATGCACGCCGCGGTCAGCGAGCGTAAAAAAAGTCGCCGCACGTCCGTGCGTGTAATCGATGATCTGATCGGGGACCATTAGGACGCCGGGCGCCAGGTCTGCACGTATCCCGCCGACAGTGGCGAGACCGAGCACCCGGCTGGCGCCGCACGATTGCAAGGCCCAGATGTTGGCGCGGTAATTAATCTGATGCGGCGGTATGGTATGGCCGTAACCATGACGTGCAATCAGGACGACAGGATGCCCGGCAATGGCGCCGAACGACAGCGCGCTCGATGGCTCGCCATACGGCGTGCGCGTGACTTCGCGACGCTCAAGCTCAAACCCCGGAATCTGCGCAAATCCGCTGCCGCCGATGATCGCTAACATCCGTTCACTCCTGCTTCATTGCATATACGGCGGGCAGATTGCGCCATGCACCTTTAACGTCCATGCCGAAGCCGAAAACATAGCGGTCTGGCACAGCGACGCCGACAAAATCAGCGGCAATCGGCTTCGCAATGCCGATATTTTTGTCGGCGAACACGGCGGCGTAAACACGACTGGCGCCGCCTTCGAGCACGCGGCGCTTTATCTCCATGAGCGTATGCCCCTCGTCCAGAATATCGTCGACGATCAGCACAGTGCGTCCGGCGATCCTGCCTTCGGGAAATGCTTTCCACTCGATCCGTCCGCCTACGGTCGCATCGCCGTAGCGCGTGAGATGAACGAAGTCGAGATCGAGTGGAAATTCCAAAAGCGGCAGCAGCTGGCCGGTAAACACGATGGCGCCGCTCATCACTGTCAGCACCAGCGGGTTCGCCTCGGCCAGCACGGTCGTAATTTCGTCTGCGACACGCCGCACCGCCGCCGATACTTCGTAGGCCGTATAGACGCGATCTGCGGCGTGCAGAATCCGCCTTGCTTCGTCAGAGTGCATGTGCAGTAAAACTTACTGCTTTGAACGCCGCAATGACGCAATGTGCCGCGCGAAATCACGCGCGACTTCGGGGTGCTTGAGTCCGTAGGCGACGTTTGCCTTGAGATATCCAAGCTTGCTGCCGCAGTCGTAGCGCATACCGGTGAACTGATGCGCAAGCACGCGCTCTTCGCCGAGCAAACCGGCGATCGCGTCAGTCAATTGAATCTCTCCGCCGGCCCCGGGCTTTACCTTGTGCAGGAACTCGAAAATACGCGGTGACAAAATATAGCGGCCGACCACGCCAAGACGCGATGGCGCTTTGGCGGGGAGCGGCTTTTCAACGATCGCAGTTACCGGATACAAATTGCCTTCGCGGCGTCCCGGCTTCACGATCCCGTATTGCCGGCTCTCCGCGCGCGCGATTTGCTGAACTCCGAGCAGTGAGCAACGCTGATGCCGGTACACATCGACCATTTGTTTCATCACCGGCGGCGCCGCATCGATGAGGTCGTCAGCCAGAATCACCGCGAACGGATGATCGCCGACGACGGGCTGCGCGCAAAGCACCGCGTGGCCAAGCCCCAGTGCCTCCTGTTGGCGCACGTAGATGCATTTGACATTGCGCGGCACCACGTCGCGCACCATCGCGAGCATTTCATGCTTGCCGCGTGCCGTCAGCTCTGTTTCGACTTCAAACGCCTTGTCGAAATGGTCTTCGATTGCGCGCTTGCTGCGCCCGGTAATGAACACGAGTTCGGTGATGCCGGCGGCGACCGCCTCCTCGACCGCATATTGGATGAGCGGCTTGTCGACCACGGGCAACATTTCTTTCGGACTGGCTTTCGTCGCCGGCAAGAAGCGCGTGCCGAGCCCGGCTACCGGAAAGACTGCCTTCGTGATTTCGTTTTTCATGTCGTCATGGCTCCAGCAGCTTGAGCAATGCCGCCTCGTCGAGTATAGCAACACCCAACTCGCGCGCCTTGAGCAACTTGCTGCCCGCATCTTCTCCCGCCACTACGAAATCAGTTTTTTTCGATACGCTGCCGCTGACCTTGCCGCCGTGGTCGCGTATCTTTTGCGCCGCCTCGTCCCGCGTGAGGCGCGGCAAAGCGCCGGTCAGCACGAACGTCTTGCCGTATGCGGGACTCGCGGTATCGATTTCTCTCGCCGCTGTCTCCTCAAACGAAACGCCCGCGGCGAGCAGCTGCGCGACGACCTCGCGGTTATGCGGCTCAGCAAAGAATTCCGCAATGCTTTGGGCAACGACCGGACCCACGTCCTGCACTTGCTGTAGAGCTTCCACTTTTGCGCTGGCAATGTGCTCGATGTTGCCGAAGGAGCGCGCGAGGTCTTGCGCCGTACTCTCACCCACGTTGCGAATACCCAGTGCATAAATGAATCGCGCGAGTGTCGTGCGCTTGCTTTTTTCGATCGCAGCAACGATGTTGGATGCGGATTTCTCCGCCATGCGCTCAAGCGCCGACAGTTTGATCACGCCGAGCCTGTAGAGATCTGCCGGCGTATGCACAATTCTGCTGTCGACGAGCTGCTCGACCAGTTTGTCGCCGAGGCCTTCGATATCCATTGCACGGCGGCTGGCAAAATGCAGCAGCGCCTGCTTGCGTTGGGCCGGACAGAAGAGGCCGGCGCTGCAGCGCGCAATCGCCTCATCCGCGGACCGAACCACTTCCGAATCACATACCGGGCAGCGCGCGGGCAGCACGAATTCGCGCGTATCCGGCGGCCGCTGTTCGATGACGACCCGCGCAACTTCAGGGATCACATCGCCCGCGCGCCGCACCACTACGGTGTCACCAATCCGCACGTCCTTGCGCCGCACTTCGTCTTCATTGTGCAATGTCGCGTTCGTTACGGTAACGCCGCCCACAAATACCGGCTTAAGGCGCGCAACGGGCGTCAGCGCGCCCGTGCGACCGACCTGCACGTTGATCCCTTCAACAACCGTCATGGCTTCCTCGGCGGCAAATTTGTGCGCAATCGAGAAGCGCGGGGCACGCGACACGAACCCGAGAGTATTCTGCGCGGCGAGATCGTTGACCTTGTATACAACGCCGTCGATGTCGAAGCGCAGCTTGCTGCGTCCTGCGCCAATAGTGGCGTAGTAATCGAGCATACCGGCTACGCCGGTGACGACGGCGCGTTCTTCGGTCACCGGAAAGCCGAGTTCGGCGAGCCGCTCGAGGACCTCCGAGTGCTTGCGCAGCCCGCCGCCGAGCGGCCCACCGGTGCTGTAAGCGTAAAACGCGAGCCGGCGCGTAGCTGTGATGCGCGGATCGAGCTGGCGCAGCGAGCCGGCCGCGGCGTTCCGCGGATTGACGAATTCCCTCGCGCCCATTTCGCGCTGCCGTTGATTAAGACGTTCGAAGTCGGCGCGCAGCATCAATACTTCACCGCGCACTTCGAGCGCCGCGGGCGGCCGCGCACCGCGCAATCTGAGCGGAATAGCGCGCAAAGTGCGCAGATTTCCCGTGACATCTTCGCCGGTATAGCCGTCGCCGCGCGTCGCCGCCGTCACCAGGCGGCCATCCGCATAAACGAGGCTTACTGCAAGTCCGTCGAATTTGGGCTCCGCCGCATAGTCGACAGCTTCGGCGTCCAGCCCTTCGCGCACGCGCTTATCAAACGCTACGATTTCATCGTCAGTGAACGCGTTGTTCAAGGACAGCATCGGCGCGCGATGTGTGACCTGCGCGAACTCGGCGAGCGGTTCAGCCCCCACCCGCTGAGTGGGCGAATCGGGCGTTACAAGTTCGGGATGTTGTCCTTCGAGAGTCTGGAGTTCGCGAAACAAGCGGTCATACTCGGCATCCGATATGACGGGCCGGTCAAGCGCATAGTAATGGTAATTATGCTGATCGAGCTCGGCGCGCAACTGCAGCACGCGCGCGGCGATTTGCGGTGCACCGGCCATTCACGAAAACAGACGCAGCGCGCGTGCTCCGCCGGCCGGAATCTGGCCCGCCTCCATCTTCGCCAGGATTCCTGCCAACTGGCGCCGGATTTTATCGATCGCTTCGTCCGTGAGCGCATTTTTATTGTCATCCACCAGCGTGCCGTCGAGCGTGGACGCGAAAGCACGCGCCGTCGCCAGCATGCCTTCGAATGCGCTCATTCCCTCGGCGACACAAGGCACGTCCAGCAGAAACGTAACTCCGCTCGTCATCAAGACCTTGATCTGCTCGGGCACGAATGGCATGGGCTCGTGATTGTCGAGCGAATAGATTGTATTGCCGATGTCGTTGCGCAAATAGAAAACGCCGTCGCTTTCGAGTCG
>JAQGMI010000100.1 GCA_028292435.1 Betaproteobacteria bacterium | reverse complement strand
GGTGAAAAAAAAACGGGCAAACGAAAAAAATCGTTTGCCCGTTTTGTTGGTACGCTCGCTTCGACTACACGAGCTTTTGATTTTTCAGCGGTAGGCTGCGCACCGGTTTGCCCGTCGCCGCATAAATCGCATTGAGCACCGACGGCGTCACCACGCAAATCGTCGGCTCGCCCACCCCGCCCCAGAAATCGTACGTCGGCACGATGACCGTTTCGACTTTCGGCATTTCGGCGAGCTGCATGACTTTATAAGTGTGAAAGTTGTCTTCGACGATACGGCCCTTGTCGACATTCAACTCGCCGTAAAGCGCGGCCGTCAGCCCGTAGGCAACCGAGCCTTCGACTTGAGCTGCGATCTGCTGCGGGTTCACCGCATGACCGCAATTCAGCGCCAGCACCAGCCGATGCACTTTCAGCTTGCCTTCGGGACTCACCGAAACTTCCGCGACCGCGGCGGAGTAGCTGCCGTAGCCCATGAACTGCGCAATGCCGCGATGCACGCCCGGCGGCGTGGGCTTGCCCCAATCGCCTTTCTCCGCCGCTGCGTTCAACACGGCGAGATGTTTCGGGAAGTTGCTCATCATTGCGCGCCGGAACTCCAGCGAATCCTTGCCGGCTGCGCGCGCGAGTTCTTCGACGAAGCACTCCATGTAGACGCCGTTCTGGTTGGTATTCACGCCGCGCCATGGACCGACCGGCACGTGGGTGTTGCGCATCGAGTACTCGACCAACAGGTTCTTGAAGTCGTAGCCGAGCTGCGCATCGCCGGGCTCTTTCGCATAGCCCTGCAATTGCCTCGCATCGGCGCCGTTCTTGATCGACGCGGGATTGACCTGTGCGTTGATCGATTGGCCCGACACGCGCACCTGCATGCCGACGACGTTACCCTTGTCATCCAGGCCCGCCGTCAGTTTGCACATCGAAATCGGCCGGTAGAAGTCATGCGTCATGTCTTCTTCGCGGCTCCAGATGAGCTTCACCGGCACGCCCGGAAAATGTTTCGCGATGGCCGTCGCCTGGCGCGTGTAGTCCTGGTTGCCGCCGCGCCGGCCGAAGCCGCCGCCGAGCACGTGCCGGTACACCTCGCACTTGTCGAGCGGCAGGCCCGCTTCTTCCGACAGCGCAGCCAGCGTCGCCTCGGCGTTCTGGGTGGAAGCCCAGCATTCCACCTTGTCGCCGGAGAATTTGACGGTGCTGTTCATCGGCTCCATCGTCGCGTGCGCGAGGAACGGCGTGCTGTAAGTCGCTTCGACTTTTTTTGCCGCGGCTGCAATCGCTTTGGGCGCATCGCCTTCATTGCGGTACGCATAGGCGGTCGGCGCGTTGATCCCGTCCATCATCTGCTCTTGAATCGTGGCGGTCGAACGCGTGCCGTTCTCTTTTTCGTCCCACTCGATCGGCATTGCGTCGAGCGCTTTTTTGGCATGCCACCAGGTATCCGCGACGACGGCGACGGCGTAGTCGTTCACCTTGATTGCTTTCTTGACGCCGGGCATCGAAGCGATTTTTGCTTCGTCGAAACTCACCAGCTTGCTGCCGAATACCGGCGACTGCTTGATGGCGGCATTCAGCATGCCGGGCAATTGCAAGTCGATCGCGTAAACGAGGCTGCCGTCGGTCTTCTGCGCCGTGTCGAGGCGCGGCAGCGGCTTGCCGGCGATCTTCCACTGGCGCGGATCTTTGAGCTGGATGCCCTTGGTGTCGGGTGGCGTGAGTTTCGCCGCGGCGCCGGCAACTTTGCCGTACGTCGTCTTGCGCTTCGATCCGGCGTGCGTGATGACGCCATCCGAGACCGTCACTTCCGATGCCGGAACCTTCCACTCGTCGGCTGCCGCCTGCACAAGCATGATGCGCGCTGCTGCCGCGCCGCGCCGCACGTAGTCTTCGGAAGTGCGGATACCGCGACTGCCGCCGGTGCCCATTTCACCCCACACGCGCTTGCGCGAAAGGTTTTGGCCGGGCGTAATAAAATCCGTCTTCACGTTTTTCCAGCCGCACTCGAGTTCTTCGGCCACGAGCTGGGCAAGGCCGGTTTCGGTGCCTTGGCCCATTTCCGAGCGCGCGATGCGAATAAGGCAGGAGTTGTCGGGATTGACGACGACCCATGCATTGACCTCAGTGCCCGCCGCCGCGCGCTTGGTTGCAGCGGCAGCCAGCGGGAGATTGAAACCAAGCGCGAGACCGGTACCCGCCGCAGCGGTAGACACGATGAAACTGCGGCGCGAGAGATTGGTTGCTTCAGCCTTGATGATTTTTGTCATGATCGTTCTCCTCACGCTGCTTTGGTTTTGGCTTTGGCGCCGCCGGCGGCGAGCTGCGCCGCCTTATGCACGCCGGCGCGAACACGCTGGTAAGTGCCGCAGCGGCAGATGTTGGTCATCGCTTCGTCGATGTCCTTGTCGCTCGGATTCGGATTTTTCTTGATCAGCGCCGCCGCCGCCATGATCTGGCCGGACTGGCAGTAACCGCATTGCGGCACGTCGACTTCGATCCATGCCTGCTGCACGGGATGCGAACGCTTCTTCGACAGGCCTTCGATCGTGACGATCTTGTCGCCGGCCTTTACGCTGTTAACGGGGACGGAACACGAGCGCCGCACTTCGCCGTTGATGTGGACCGTGCAGGCGCCGCACTGAGCGACACCACAGCCATATTTCGTTCCGGTAAGACCAACCTGTTCGCGAATCGCCCACAAGAGCGGCGTATCCGGCTCCACGTTGACGTCACGTACCTTGCCATTGATGTTGAGCTTTGCCATTTCATCCTCCACGACTTGCCTTGACGGCGATTTGACCTGCGAGATTTTTCGCTGAACGCGGGCATGCCGCGTGCGGGTTGCACGGGCCTGCTCCAGCTGATTTCTAGCTTAGCGCATTTACCCCGGAGGCGCTATTTCACCGGGTTGTTTTTTATTTCGATGGAATAACCGGCAATAACAGTGCAGCCCGCCGCTTTGCACCAAAATGCAACGTCACTTGGGTATCGAAAATCGCCGGCGGCCGGTCGGTCGGGTCGTCGTGCTCGAACGGGCCGCAGCCGCGCATCGGGTTTTTCATGTTGGAGAGCGTCGCAGCTTCCCCGGCGTAGATGTAATCCTTTCCGCGCACCGTCACCACGAGGCGATAACCCTTGGGCACGACAATACAGGTCGGCCAGATCTCGACATCGAGCTCGTAAACTTCGCCCGGTTTCAGCGGCTGGTCTTCGTCGTGCGCATGATAAGGCCGGTGCGGCAGCGTCAATTTCGGATCGAGCTTGCGATGGGAGGCACGCAGCCAGCCTTGCGCGACCGGCGTATGCGGATCGAGCGCGCCCTGGAACACGACTTCCTGGCCTTGCGGGTCGTAGACGCCGATGACCGCGAAGATGTCCGCATTCGAAGTAGCCGACGAAATGAACAGCTTCAGCGCTGACGGCCCGGTGATTTCGGTATCCTGCTCCATCGGAGGCGTTGAAAACGCGACGCCGTCACCCATGGTTTCGTACGTGATCGATTCGTCGGTCGTGACCGGCGTCGGCGACAGGCGTTTATTCTTCGGATCGAGATAGAAGTTGGTCCACTGCGTGCGCGCGAGCGGCCATTCGTTCTCGGCGCGCTCGACGAATTTTTCGCCGGGATGGCGCACCTGCAGCAGCACTTTGGGTTGCTTGTCCCAGCCGTTCTGCTCGCCCTTGAGAAAGAAATCGAAAAAACGCTTTTGAAGCTTGATGCCGTAATCGGTGTAAAACGGCGCCCAGTGCGAACCGCCGTGCACTTCGAGCCATTTTTCCTTCGACGCGGCGCGCGTATACCCTTCGAAGTTGCCGCGCGGATGCAGTCCCTGACCGCCCCAGTTGGCCGCGGACAGCAGTGGTACTTTCACTTTCGCGAGATCGCCGCTGCGCTCTTGGTAGTAATCGTCATCGAGCGGTCGCGCCAGGAAGGCGCCCCACATGTTTTCGCGGTTCTGCGCGAGTTCCTCTTCGCTCAACGTCTCAGGGCCGCACACGAGTTCGCCGGTGATGCGGCTTTTGGCACCGCGCTCGCCCACGCCGTGCTGCACGGTTTTGACCTGCATCTCCTGCCAATTCTTGCGAAACACGCAGATGATGCCGCCATGCCGCGCGGAGTCGCGATAGTTATCGACCCAGCCTTCCCACACGCAGATTGCTGCGAGGTGCGGCGGCTGCGTGGCGGCGGCGCGCCACTGGCTCGACGCGTAATAAGAAATCCCGTTGAGGCCGACTTTTCCGTTGCACCACGATTGCGTGCCGGTCCATTCGATGCAGTCGTGAAAATCGTTGTTCTCGCGCGCGCCATTGTGGCAAAGATAACCCGGCGAACGTCCGGCGCCGCGCGAGTCGACGCGCACGCACACGTAACCGTGCGGAACCCATTTCTCGGGATCGACGACTTCCCAGCTTTGATACTTGTTGGTCGAGCCGGCAACCGCATCGGGGTTTTCGCGGAACATGATGTCCCACGCGGTCTTGTAGCCTTCCTGGAACGCGAGACCTTTGCCGTACGGCCCGTAACTCACGAGCGCCGGATATTTGCCCGGTTCAACCGGCCGGAACACGTCTGCGCGCAACACAATGCCATCATCCATCGCGATCGGCACATCCCAATCGATGCGCATGCCGTCGCGGACTTCGCTTTTATATTCGCTCATTGCTGCGGTTCCTGTTCAAACAGTCAGCGCTTCAAAGCCGCCGGATTGACGACATTCGCCGTATTGCATTCGCCGCTCTCGATGTAGCCGACAATATTGGTTGCGGCGGCCGTGCCCATGCGGTTCATCGCTTCAGCGGTGAGCACCGAGACGTGCGGCGTGCACAGCACGTTATCCATGAAAATCAGCGGATTCTTCGGATCCGGCGGTTCCTGCGCGAAGGTATCGAGTCCCGCGCCGGCCAGGCGCCCGTCCTGCAATGCATCGATCAACGCCGGCTCGTCGATGACCTGCCCACGCGAGGTGTTGATCACGAGTGCCGTCGGCTTCATCATGCGCAGCTCGCGGTCGCCGAGCATGCGGCGTGTCTTGTCGGTCAGCGGGCAATGCAGGCTCAGGATATCGACGCGCGCGAGCAGGCTGTCGAAATTCGTTTCAACTTCCATGCCGCCCGTGTCGGCAATGCGCGAGCGCGAATAGAGCACCACGTTTGCGCCAAGCGCACGCGCCATGCGCGCCGTGCGACTGCCGATCTGACCATAGCCGACGATGCCGACGGTGCGGCCGCGAAACTCGCGTCCCACCGTGCTGCCCTTTTCCCACTTGCCCTCGCGCAAGGTGCGCTGAAAGAGCGGCAGCCGGCGTGCGAGTGCCAGCATGAACATGATCGACTGCTCGGCAACCGCGTCGGCATTTGCATCGCCCGCGGTCACGACCACAATGCCGTGCTCAGTCGCGGCTTCAATATCGACACTATCGACACCGACGCCGTGCTTGGCGATGATTTTGAGATGGGTCGCCGCTTCAAGCACGCGCCGCGTCAGCGGCGGCGAGCCACGGAGCAAAATTGCGTTGATTTCAGCGGCGGCGAATATCGGCAGCAGCGTCGCTTCGGTAATCGCGCCGGTCACGTAAGTAACGGCGGCGCCGGCATCCTGCAGTATTCGCTGCGCGGCATCGGACAATTTGTCCGACGTCACGAGCACGATCGGTTGCGGCATGGGATCTTGGTTCGAAGTAATAGTGGAAGTGCGAACGATCAGAGACGGCGCGGTCGCGAGGAAAGATCAGTCGACTTTGGCGCCTGACAGTTTAACGACTTTCGCGTATTTCTCCGACTCCGCGCGAATGAACGCGGCGAATTCCGCGGGACCGCCGCCGACGGCATCATAGCCCTGGGTTTCGAGCTGCGACTTCATTTCCGGCGTATGCACGACCTTGACGATCTCGCGATGCAAGCGCGCCTGGATGGCCGCCGGCGTTTTGGCCGGCGCGAGCAGGCCGAACCAGGTGATGGACTCATAACCCGGCACACCTGCTTCGCTGACCGTCGGCACGTCGGGCAACTGCGGCGAACGCTTGGCGCTCGAAACCGCGAGCATGCGCAGACGGCCCGCCTTGATGTGCTGAATCGCCGGCGGAATCGAATTGAACATCAGGTTGACGCTGCCGCCGATCAGATCGGTGACCGCCTGCGGCGCGCCCTTGTAGGGAACATGCGTGAGATTGACGTTTGCCATGCTTTTAAAGAGTTCCATCGCAAGATGATTCGCGGCGCCGTTGCCGGCCGATGCGTAATTGAGTTTGCCCGGCTCCGCCTTGGCGAGTGCAAGCAGTTCCTTGACGCTTTTCGCCGGTACTGACGGATGCGTAATGAGCAAAAATGGTCCCACCGACACGAGACTGATCGGCGCGAAATCGCGCAGCGTGTCGTAATTAACGTGCTTCTGCAGATGCGGCAGAATCGTGAGCGCGCCGGGGCTGCTGAAAAAGAGCGTGTAACCGTCGGGCACCGCCTTCGCCGCCATCTCGCCGCCGATCAAACCACCGGCGCCGCCTCGATTGTCGATCACGAGCTGTTGACCGAGCAGATTCGAGAGTCCCGGCGCGACCATGCGCGCGACGACGTCGGGCGTCCCGCCCGCGGGAACCGGCACGATCACGCGGATCGGCTTATCCGGATAGCCCTGCGCGCACGCAATGAGAGGCAATGCCAACAGTACAAGCAGTGCACCGGCACTGCGCAAAACTTTTTTCATCCTGGCTCCGTTGCTGAAATAAATTTTTTCGCATGGTAACTCAATACACACGGCGACGCCTCATCACGCAGGCGCCGGCAATCGGCTATCCTTGAACCAGGATTCAAATTTCACGGGAGACGTTATGGCAGTCAGCACAGAAGGTGCATTCGTAAAAGGCAGTGAGCTCGCAGGTAAGGTCGCGCTCGTCACCGGCGCCGCAAAAAATATCGGTCGCGCCACCGCGCTCGCGCTCGCGGCCGGCGGAGCCGCCGTTGCAGTCAACACGCGCTCCTCAAAAGAAGACGCGCTGAAAGTTGCGCAGGAGATTCAGGCGGCCGGCGGACAATCCGAATTGTATGTCGCCGATATCGGCAAGGCAGCCGACGTCAAGACGATGACGGACGCAATATTGAAGCGCTTCGGCCGCATCGACATTCTCGTGCTCAATGCAGCGGTTCGTTCCGAGAAGCCTTTTCTCGAACTCACCTACGACGACTGGCGGCTGCCGCTCGGCATCACGCTCGACGGCGCGTTCTATTGCGCACAGGCCTGTATTCCCTCGATGCTTGAGAACGGCGGCGGCGCGATTATTACGCTGGGCGGCATGCAGTCGTTGTCCGGCGCCAAGCACCGCATTAACGGGTCTGTCGCGAAGCATGGCCTGGTTGGCTTCACCCGCGGTATCGCGCGCGAATTCGGCGATCGCAATATTCGCGCGAACTGCATCGCACCCGGAACGATGAACACCACGCGTGCGCCGGGACGCGCGCCGCGTCCTGCGCCGACCAACATTCCGCTCGGGCGTTATGGCGAAGCGGAAGAAATTGCAAGCGTGGTGCGCTTTTTAGCAGGGCCGAACGCGAGCTTTCTGACCGGCCAGTCGATTCAGATCAACGGCGGGCAGATGATGTTTTGACAAGGAATTGAGACGACGGATTTCCGCCTTGCCTATTTCGCTTTTTCTTCGCTCTTCGCCTTCGCAGCGGGACGCTGCCCCGGCACTACCGTCACATTGCCTTCACTGATCGGCGCCTCGCGGCTGCCGCCCGGGCATTTTTCATCGGTATAAATGGTGCCATTGTCCGAAACGCATTTCTTGAGCGAATGCGCTTCTTTCGGCTTCTCGCTTTTGACGGCGGCTTTGTCGCCGTTCTTTTTCGTCGTTGTATAGCTGTTATCAGGCAGCGCGTCCTTGACGGCTGCCTGGACACTGCGCATCGGCGCCGAGTCGCGATACCACCAGCCCGCGCACAGCGTGAGGAATACAAGGACTGCGATAAGCGTTTTCGTTGACACGAGCTTGTCTGGTTTCCGATAATCGCTGCAACAAGAATTAAACGGCGTTGCGGATTTCCCGCCCCTAAGCCGGGCGCTGCAATAGTGTGCGCCCGCCGCCTCTCTCAAGCAATCCCGCTCCATGCTGTGAATTTCACTTCAACGAGGACGCAATGAAGATCACCCACGCCAAAGTTCAGACTATTCGCCTGCCCGCCGTCGAACCGCTCGCAGGAGGCCCCGTTGCGCACGGCGCATCGCGCGACATCGTGACGCTCACGCTGGGCACCGACGACGGGATCGAAGGCATCGGCCTTACTTATTATGGCGGCTTCTACGGCGGGCCAGTGATCGCATCGCTCACCAGCATGGTCGAGCAGCTCGCGGCAATCGTGATCGGCATGGATCCGCTGCGCATCGAAGCGGTGACCGGAAAGCTGCGCACGCTGAACGGCAACCTCGGACCGGGCGGCGTCTTCGCGCATGCGCTCGCGGCAATCGATATCGCTTTATGGGATATCAAGGGCAAAGCCACGAATCTGTCACTGGCGAAACTGGTCGGCGGCCATCGCGATCGCGTGGTCACTTACGCGAGCGGCGCGCTGATGCGCGGCTACACCAACGATCATTGCGTGAAAGCGGCGCCGAAACTCGTCGAGAAAGGGTTTCGCCAGATGAAGATGCAGCTGGCGATTCCCGGCAATACCAATCCGCTGCGCGAAGTCGAGCGCGCGCGCCTGATCCGCGAAGCGATCGGACCGGACATCGATCTGATGTGCGACATCAACCAGAACTGGAGCGTGCATCAGGCCATCGACATCGGCAAGCGCATCGAAGACGTGCATCTGTACTGGATTGAAGATGTGACGGCGCACGACGACTTCGACGGCCTTGCGCGTGTGGCCGAAGCACTCTCAACACCGGTTGCCGGCGGCGAATACACATACGGCATCGTGCCGTTTCGCCACATGCTCGAAGCGCGTTCGGTCGATATCGCGATGATCGATTTGATGCGCGCGGGCGGTATTACGCCGTGGCTGAAGATCGCGGGCATGGCCGAAGCGTTCAACGTGCCGGTCGTGAGCCACGTGCTGCCCGAACTGCACGTGCACCTGATCGCCGGTATCCCCAACGGGCTCACCGTCGAGTACATCGCGTGGTCGATTCCACTATGGGAAGAAATTCCGGCGATGGAGAAAGGCGACCTGGTCGTGCCGGACAAGCCCGGCCTCGGACTCAAGTTCAACCGCGACATCATCAAAAAATATGCGGTCGCCTAAATCGGAATGACAGCGGGCGCCCTCTCCGGCAAACGCCTGGTAGCGCTCGTTTGCGGCGCGCAGGTGCTGGTGCAGATCGGCGCTTTCTTCTGGCCGGCGCTGCTGCCGGAGATGATGCCGCTATGGGGCCTGACCAATACGCAAGCGGGCTGGATTACCGCGAGTTTTTATGGGGCATACCTGTTGTCGGTGCCCGTGCTGGTCACGCTGACTGACAGATTCGATGCCAGGCTCGTCTATCTGTTCGGTGTCGCCTGCACGATCGTCGGCCACACGCTGTTTGGATTTTATGCCGACGGCTTCTGGTCGGCGTTCTGGACCCGCGCACTGACCGGCCTCGGCTGGGCCGGCACTTACATGACCGGCGTGAAGCTGCTCGCGGACCAGGTCGATGCGAAGCTCATGTCGCGCGCAGTGACAGGCCATGCGGCCAGTATCGGTATTTCAGGCGCGCTGTCTTTCTCCTGCGCGGGCTTGATTGCTCAACACTATAGCTGGCACGCGGCATTCATCGCCGCGGGCATTTGCGCCGCGATCGCCTGGGTGCTGATTGCGCTTTGGGTGCCCAAGCGTCAGGGCACTGTGGCGAAACCGAAAGACGGCGGTGCGCTGTTTGATTTTCGCCCGGTGTTGCGCAACCGTTCGGCAATAGCTTACTCGATCGGCTATTGCATCCATACGCTGGAAATGAACAGCCTGCGCGGTTGGGGCGTTGCTTTCCTCGGTTACGTCGCGGCGAGCACTGGCGCCAGCGATTCGGCGCTCTCCCCTGCATTCGTGATGACGGCGCTCGGGCTTATCGGAACCGTGGCGAGCGTGGCCGGCAACGAGGCAGCGATTCGCATCGGCCGGCGCAACCTCGTTGCAATCGCGATGCTGGGCTCGATCGTGGTCGGCTGCCTGATCGGCGTGGTCGGCACGCAGGCCTACTGGATCGCCACCTTGCTGCTGCTTGTGTACGGATTCGTGATCTGGCTCGACTCGTCGTCCCTGACTGCGGGCGCCGCCGGCACCGCGGAGCCGTCACGGCGCGGTGCTCAACTCGCCGTTCACTCGTCGCTCGGCTATGCGGGCGGATTCATCGGACCGCTGATGATCGGCGTCGTGCTCGATCTGGCAGGCGGCATGTCGCGGCTCGGCTGGAGCGTTGCGTTCTTTTCGATCGCCGTGCTGATGCTGGCTGCGCTCACCGTATTCTGGGTCATTCGCCCGCTTGAGCTCGCCGGCGATCGCGGCAGCACCGGCCGCGGCGCCCAAAAAACCTGATAGCAGCGCGGCGGTTCGTAATCCCATTCTGACAAATCCACTGCGCACCCACCGGCTTTCTCGCCGACCGGGGCCGCGTATTATCAGCTAGCGCAACAACTGCAGCGGTGAGACCGCATCCCATTCAGCGGCAAAGCAGTGCGCAAGAGGAATTGCTGATTAGTGGGGGTCTTATGACCGTGCGGCGGCCGTGGTACACAATTTTGTATGTGCAGGTGTTGATTGCGATTGCCATCGGCATTGCGCTCGGCCACCTTTACCCGCACCTGGGCGCGGCGATGAAGCCGCTTGGCGACGGCTTTATCCAGCTTATCAAGATGATGATCGCGCCGGTCATCTTCTGCACGGTCGTGCACGGTATCGCATCGATGAGCGATCTGAAGAAGGTCGGCCGCGTCGGCCTGAAGACGCTCGTGTATTTCGAACTGGTTTCGACCTTCGCGCTCATCATCGGCCTCATCGTCGGCGAGCTTGTGCAGCCCGGCGGCGGTTTCAACATCGATCCGGCCACGCTGGACCCCAAAGCGGTGACGGGCTACGTAGCGCGCGCGAAGGAAGAAGGTGTCGTCGCGCATCTGATGGCAATCATTCCGAACACGTTCGTCGGCGCGCTCGCGAACGGCGACCTGCTGCAAGTGCTGCTCGTCGCCATCCTGACCGGCTTTGCAGTCGCGCGGCTGGGCAGCGTGGGCGCGGGCGTGCTGCAGGCGATCGACACGATCGGCAAGGTGCTCTTTCGCATCATTGCCATGATTGTGCGGCTGGCGCCGATCGGCGCATTCGGCGCGATGGCCTTCACGATCGGCGCTTACGGTATCGGTTCGCTCGTGCAACTCGGGCAGCTCATTCTGACTTTTTATGTGACGTCGTTGCTGTTCGTGCTGCTGGTGCTGGGCTTGATCGCCCGGCTCGCGGGCTTTTCGATTTTTCGCTTTATCGCTTACATCAAAGACGAATTGCTGATCGTGCTCGGCACGAGTTCGTCAGAGACCGTGCTCCCGCATATGATGCAAAAAATGGAGCGGCTCGGCGCGTCGAAGCCCGTTGTCGGCCTCGTGATACCAACCGGCTACAGCTTCAATCTCGACGGCACGAATATCTATATGACGCTGGCGACTTTGTTTCTCGCGCAAGCCACCAACACGCATCTCACGTTCGTTCATCTGCTGACGATACTCGGTGTGGCGATGCTGACATCCAAGGGCGCATCCGGCGTGACCGGCGCGGGTTTTGTCACGCTCGCCGCGACCCTTTCGATCATTCCCGATATTCCCATTCAATCGCTCGCCATCCTGGTCGGCATCGACAAGTTCATGAGCGAATGCCGCGCGCTGACGAATCTCGTCGGCAACGGCGTTGCAACGGTCGTGATCAGTCGCTGGGAAGGCGAGCTCGACAAGCAGAAACTTCACGACACGATGGCGCACCCGGTCGAGCTCGGCGAGGCACTCGAACAGCAGCCTGCCTAGTAGCGCTGCGATTTCATTCGGGTTTGATACCGACCTGCCTGATCAGCGCCGCGTACTTGGCCGTCTCGCCCGCGATGAACTTGCCGAACTCCTGCGGGCTGCTGCCGACCGGATCGATTTCGCTTTTTGCGAGCGCGGCGCGTATATCCGGCCGCTTCAGCGCTTCGAGTGTCTTAGCGTTGACGAGATTCACAATCGCCGCCGGTGTTGCGGCCGGCATCAGAAAGCCGTACCAATTGCCCATTTCGTAATTGGCGATGCCCGACTCCGCCATGGTTGGCACATTCGGCGCAATCGCGGAGCGTTGTTTGCCTGTGACGGCGAGCGCGCGCAGTTTGCCGGCCTGCACCTGCGTCCACGACAAATACACGCTCGTGATCGTGAACGATACTTCGCCGGATATCACCGCGGTGAAATGCGCGGGCGATTTGTAAGGGACGGATAAAAACGTGACGCCGGTGTCGCCTTCGAGTAACGCACCGGCGAGATGCGTCGCCGAGCCCACGCCCGTGTGCGAAAAAGAAATCTGCCCGGGCGTCTTCTTCGCCAGCGCGATGAGCTCTTTCACGTTCCTGGCCGGTAACGACGGATGCACGACGAGCATGTACGGCTGCGTGCCAACGAGAGACACGGGCGCGAAATCTCTGGCGGGGTCGTACGGCAGTTTTTTGTAGAGGCTGACGTTGATTGCGAGTCCGCCTGTCGTGCCCACGTACATCGTGTAACCGTCGGGCGGCGACTTCGCACTGATCTCGGCGGCAATGATGCCCGACGCGCCGGGGCGGTTGTCGTAGACGATCGGCTGGCCGAGTGCTGCGCCGAGCTTGTCGCCGACGATGCGCGCGACGACGTCAGTGCTGCCGCCCGCGCCGCCCGTGACGACCATGCGAATGGGCTTCAGCGGATAGTCCTGGGCGAACGCACCCGTGGTGAGCACAGCAGCGAAAAAAATATATGTTCGACGCAAGCCGTTTCCTTCACCACGACCCTCGTCCCGTGAAACGGAACAAGGGAATGTTTTTAAAACGCCCTTAAGCGTCGCTCGGATCGGTATTCAGCATGCGATCCGACTTCAGCACGATCTTATCGGCCTTCAATGCTTCAATCTGCTGCCCTGAGTAACCGAGGTTCGCGAGAATCGCGTCGGTGTGCGCGCCGAGCGTGTTCGGTTGCTCGCGCACGGAGAATGCGGTCGTGCGTTCCATCGTGATCGGCAGCTTGGGCACGCGAAACGGCTTGTCGCCCACTTTGAGGTTCATCCAATGGCCGCCTTCGGTCATGTGCTTCTCGTTGACGAGATCGAGCGGCGTGTTGACCGGCGAGTACGGCACCAGCGCTTTATATAGACGCGCGGCGATGTCGTCGTAATCCATCTGAATCACCGCTGCCGCAACTCGCTCGTTGATGCGCGGTTTGTGTGCGCCGCGTTTCTTGTTGCTGTTGAATTCCGTCGAATCGCGCCAGTCGGTGAAGCTGAGCACGTCGCAAAGGCCGGTCCAGTGCCGGTTGCCCGTGACCGCGATGAAAATCTGTCTGCCGTCGCGCGTCGGGAACAACCGATAAACGCCCCAGCCCATGTTCTTGCCCATGCCGCTCGAGCGCGAGCCACGCGGCGGCGGATTAACGCCAGTCAGTTGCGCGCCGAGCACGTACTGGCTGATCCAGAACACGATGGTTTCGTAGAGCCCGGCTTCGATATGATCGCCTTCGCCGGTGCGCTCGCGTCGATACAACGCCGACAGGATGCCGATCACGCCGTAAGTGGCAGCGCCGATGTCGGTGATCGACGCACCCGCGCGCATCGGCTGGTCCTGATATCCCGTGAGATAGGCAAGTCCGCCCTCCATCTGTGCGAGCTCGTCGAGAAACGGCCGGTCGCTGGACGGTCCCGGCAAGAAACCTTTGACTGAGCAATAAATGATGCGCTTGTTGATGCCTCGACCCCATGCGTAATCGAGACCGAGGCGCTTCATCGCGCCGGGCGCAAAATTGTCGAGCACGACGTCGGCTTTGGTGACGAGCTCGCCGAAAATTTTCTTGCCGGCGTCTTTGCGCAGATCGAGCGCGAGATACTGCTTGTTGCGGTTGAACGAATAAAACGTCTGGCCGCCGTTCGACTGGCTGCGCGCGGTGTCGCCGCTGGCCGGATGCTCGATCTTGATGACTTCGGCGCCGAGATCGCCGAGCATCACGCCGCCCGACGGGCCGGCGACGATGTGGCTCAATTCAAGAACACGCACGCCCTCGAGCGGCAGCTTCTGCTGCCGCGCAGCTTCACTCGCTGCCATGCTTATTTCGCGACGCGCAATGGCGCGGGTGCCGCGGCTTGCGGCGCTTCTCCGTTCAGAGATTCGGGACGCTGCCAGCTCGTGATCGGCTTGACCCACGGCGACGCAGCACCCTCATACGCTTTCTTTCCGAGAATGAAATGGCGCGCCTGCGCGAGCGTTTCAATGCGCGGCATGTCCATCGCATAAAGCTTGTCGAAATGCGGACGCGGGCCTGCTTTCGAGACGAATCCATAGAGCGGATGGCCGACGACTTCCTCTGCCATCCACACGACTTCGATCAGTTTATAGAGATCAACGCCGGTATGAATGCCCATCTCCTGCAGCATGTGCATGAGATCTTCGGTCGCGATCATCATCGCTGCCTGCCCCATGCCGCAATACGGGCAACCGGCCATGCCGCCGATCGCCGTTTGCAGGCGCATCGTGTCGTTGCTGTCGAGCACGCGCATTGCGGCGTAGATAGACGCAAGCGCCACGCCGCGCGCGTTATGAAAATGCAGATTGAAGTCGGTGATTGTCGGCCAGCGCTTCTTGATTTCCACGATTGTGCGCTCGACCTGGTGCGGCATGTTCCAGCCCGTCGCATCGGAAAATCCGACACGTGTTACCGGCAATCCGGCCTCGTTCCACGCCTGCACCATCTGGTCGAACATCGACATCAGCCTTTCGGTCGACACTTCACCGGTCCAGTTCGAGCCGAAGCAATTGCTGACGTTCATGCCGCCGTCTTTGGCGCCTTTCGAAAGCGCTTTCTCGATCATCTTCGGCCACGACGCGATCTGCTGCGCCTGCGTGCGGTTGGTGTTGCGCTGGGCAAATACGTCGCACATATCCGCGCGCGTCGAGTACTCATGCGCTTTGGGCGACAGCGGCGGCGTGAATTCGGCGGCCCGATCCTGGCCTTTGTCGTTCAACGCCGTGTACGTGTAGCGCACGCCCGGCTTCGGCGTAAACGCGCGCACGAGATCGTCCATGCACGCCATTTGCGGCGTCCACTTCGGGCTCACGAACGAGCCGACCGCGATTTCCTTGAGCCCGGTCTCGGACAGCGCATTCAAGAGCTTTACTTTGGCCTCGAGCGGAATATCGGGACTCTCGATCTGGAGCCCGTCGCGCATGCCTTCTTCGGTATGAATGATTTTCGGATAGCCGCTCATGTCGTCACCTGTATGGATTGCGAATAGTTGGAGAAATCTGGACGCCGCAACGAACTGAAAACGCGCCGGCTCCTAGGTTTGAGGCTCGATGATACCTTTCATTTCGAGCAGCGGGTAAATGCCCCCCGCCTTAAGGAGATCGAGCAGTTTTTCGGGCAGCACCTTTGCCTGGAGCGATTTGCCGCTCGTCCGATTGCGCACATTGCCGTCGGCGAAATCGACCTCGCAAATATCGCCTTCGGCAAACGAGTCCGCCACGCCCGCACATTCCATCGCCGGAAATGCATAGTTGACGCAGTTGCGAAAAAAGAGCCCGTTGATCGATTCGGCCAGCACGCAGCTCACGCCAAGATTTTTAAGCGAGCGCGACGCCGGCCGGCTCGACCCCAACCCGAAATTTTTTCCGGCGACGATGATGTCACCAGGTTTAACGAGATCGACCCAGCCCGGACGGTTCGCTTTGAAAATGAGTTGCACCTGCTCGGCCTGGGACAAATAAATCGAACCGCTCGGCAGGATCAGGTCAGTATTGATGTTGGCTGGAAATTTCCAGACTCTAGCTTCGAATTTCATTCAATCCTCAAGCTTGAACCGCAAAGGACGCGAAGGTCGCAAAGGAAAACATGAAGACATTTTTTGCATTTCCTTCGCGTCCTTGGCGTCCTTAGCGGTGAAAGCTCTAAGCCTCAGTTCAGGAATTCGCGCGGATCGGTGATGACACCGCGAATGGCCGACGCCGCGACGGTTGCCGGCGAGCCCATGTAAATCTTCGCGCTTGATTCCCCCATGCGGCCCTTGAAGTTACGGGTCGACGCGGTAATGCAAGTTTCGTTGGCGCCGAGGATACCCATGTGCGTACCGCCGCATGCGCCGCAGGTGGCCGCGGTGACGACTGCGCCTGCATTGACGAGCGTCGTGATGATGCCTTGCTCGCTTGCCGCACGGTAAACGGCCTGCGATGCGGGCGTTACGATGAAACGCACGCGCGCGTCGACGCGCCGGCCGCGCACGACCTCCGCCGCAAGCGCCAGGTCTTCGAGCGTGCCGTTGGCGCAACTGCCGACGAACGCCTGGTCGATGCGCGTGCCGGCGGCGGCGGCGACCGGCTGCGAATTTTCGATCACGCTGTCGGGAAACGCGACGAGCGGCTGCAGCGTGCCGAGATCGACGCTGCGCAATTCTTTGTATTTCGCATCGGGGTCAGCCGCAAAACATTCGAACGGCACGCTGGTGCGCGCGCGCAGCCACTCGACCATCACGTCGTCCGCATCGAAAATCGAAAAATCCGCGGAGAGCTCGGTCGACATCGTCGTCAGCGTCTTGCGCGCGGGTATCGACAGATGCGCAAGCGCCGGACCGCCGTATTCGATGTTCGTATTGGTATGGTCGCCGTAGTGGCCCGCGATCTGCAGGAACGCGTCTTTCATGGTGACGCCGCGCAGAAGCTTGCCGGCCAGCTCATAGCGGATGGTTTCGCCGACGATGAACCAGGTTTCGCCGATGGTCGCCGCATACACGACATCCGGCACGCCGACGCCGCGCGCGAGACAGTTGAAGACGCCCGCACTGCCGGTATGCGAATCGCTGCAGACGAGCAACGAGCCAGGCAATGCATAAGCGTGATCGGCAACGAGCTGATGACTGATACCCTGGTCGTAGCCGATGTCGTGAAAGCGCTCGATGCCGAACTCGCGCACGAATTCGCGTGCGGTCTGATGCGACGCGGCACCCTGCTTGTCGGGCGACGGCGCGCGGTGATCTAACACGACGATGACGCGTTCGGGATGATCGAGACGCTTGATCTTGCGCCAGCGTCCGGGCGCGAACATCGTGTCGACGAGCACGACGGTATCGACACCGACAGTCACGAGATCGCCGGGACTGACCTTGGCGCGGCCGGTTTTGCGCGCCAGGATTTTTTCAGTCAGCGTCATGCCCATCGGGTTTACTCTATTTGAAACCAAACAATCGCGCCGGCGTATCCCACAATACTTTCTGCCGATCCTTGACGTCGGGCAGCCAGCGCGGCAGGCACGTCGCCGGTGGGCCGTAATCCATTCGCTCG
Organism: Betaproteobacteria bacterium; assembly: GCA_028292435.1. Lineage (GTDB taxonomy): Bacteria > Pseudomonadota > Gammaproteobacteria > Burkholderiales > SG8-41 > PALSA-1004. The sequence continues at coordinate 27,467 of JAQGMI010000100.1, read as the reverse complement.
GGCATGCGCACGAACGGCCAGTCGGAACCCCAGATGCAGTGATCGAGCGTGAACGCTTCGACCGCCGCCGCGATAAAAGGATCGGTGTCGGTGTAAGGATAGCCCTGCACCGACGATCGGAACGGACCCGATAGCTTGACCACGCCCTGGCCGTTTTTGCCGAATTCGAGCACCGTCTGATAGCCCTTGCCCTTCACGCCGGCCTTGATGTCGGGACGGCCGAAGTGATCGATCATCAGCTTCACGCCGGATTTCATCAGCGTGGGCGCCGCCGCAATCAATTCGTCTTTTTGAAAATGCAGCTGCAAATACATGTCGAGCGCCTTCAAGTGCTGCAGCAATGTGTCCGCGCCCGGCTCGGTCAGCGGCCGCATGCCGTGTCCCATCAGGTTCATGCGCACGCCGACCACACCCTGCGCCTTGAGTTGCGCGAGTTCCGCTTCGCTCACGGTCGCCCGGACGATCCCGACGCCTTTGAAATGGCCATCCGATTCGGCAATCGCCTTGAGCATGACCGTGTTGTCGTATTCGTAGGGACCGGCGCCGACGAGCAGGCCATGCGTCCTGCCGTGTGCCGCCAGCACCGCGCGAAATTTTTCCGCGGTTCCCATCTGGCTCGGATCGGGCGTGTACAGCGTATGCGGTGAAAACGGAAATTCGGGTCCGCCAAAAACGTGCGCGTGCGCATCGACGGCGCGGGCGATGGTGGTCATGGAGCAGTGTTCCTTGGCAATTATTTTGGAGCCGTGAGTGTATGCGCCGCGGGTTGCATCGACAAGCGGCGCTTGCTATCGTGCGCGAGCGCAGTTCGGAGGAGTGTCGCATGCAGAAGCCATCGCAACACGGTCTCGCCATGAAAGCTTTTCCCGCGGCGGTTTTGCTTTTCGCTTCAGCGCTGCTCCTGGCTTCATCGATACTGCATGCACAGGAAGCGTGGCCCAACCGGCCGATTCGCCTGCTGATACCGATGGCGGCCGGCGGCTCGAGCGACATCCTGATGCGTACGCTGTCGCCGAGAATGTCGGACAGCCTTTCCCAGCAGATCGTGATCGACAACCGGCCCGGCGCCAATGGCGTCATCGGCGAAGAGTTGGTCGCCCGCTCGGCGGCGGACGGATATACCTGGCTCGTCACGTCGATCGCCATCGCGATCAATCCGAGTCTCTACAAGCCTTCATACAACGTGCTCACCGACATGACACCCGTGTCGAACCTGGCCGACGTCGATTTGCTGCTCGGCGTCAATCCAAACGTGCCGGCGAAGACCGTAAGTGAACTGATTTCTTACGCGAAAGCGAATCCCGGCAAACTCAATTACGCGTCGTTTGGCATTGGCAGCATCGCCCACATGGCCGGCGAATTATTCAAGCAGGCGAGCAAAACCGAAATCGTGCACATCGCGTACAAGGCAACGCCCCAGGCAGTGCAGGAAACAATTGCCGGGCAAACGCAGATGGTGTTCGGCGGCACGCCTTATATGCTGCCGCACGCGCGCGCCGGACGCCTGCGCGGCGTCGCGGTGAGTTCGCTGCAGCGCTCGCCGCTCGCCACCGACATTCCGACCCTCGACGAATCCGGATTGCCGGGGTTCGACGTGACGGCGTGGTTTGCGATGTTCGTGCCGGCAAAGACGCCGCCGCGAGTCATCGCGCGCATCAACGCCGTGCTCGCGGAGGTCCTGCGCGACCCGCAGATCCGCGGCATCATCGAGAAGCAGGGATTTCGGCCGGGCGGCAATTCGTCGGCAGAGTTCACGCCATTTTTTCGCGCCGAAGTTGCGAAATTCGATGCGCTCGTGAAAGCCGCCGGGATCAAGCCCGAAAACTGATTACTTCGTCGCGGTGCGCAGATACTCGATGAGATCCGCGCGGTCATTCGCATTGGCAATGCCCGAGTACGGCATGCGATTGCCTTTGATTTCCTGCTGCGGGTCGGTGAGAAAAATATCCATCGTGCGCGCGCTCCAGGGCAGCGCGCTGCGCTTCATGGCGGGCGAATAACGAAACTCCGTAAGCTCGCCAGCCTTGCGCTCGAAGACGCCGTGCAGCGTCGGGCCGACAGCGTTCACCCCTTTTTCCAGCGAGTGGCACGCCGCGCATTCTTCGAAAATTTTCTTGCCGCGCGCGGCGTCGCCATCCGCATAAGCGCACGATGTGGCGAACGCCCCGGTCAAAACGATTAAGCCAACGATGAGTTTATTCATGGCTGCTACGCCGATACCAGCGGGCCGGGATTTTTCAGATAAACGTTTTTCAACGTGTCCGCCGCGCGATACGCGAGCGCACCGACCGGACCGGTCGGGTTGTACGCGGCATTGTGCGGGAACAGGCTCGCGCCCATGACGAACAGATTGTGGCAATCCCAGCTCTGGCAGTATTTGTTGACCGCGCTGTTGGCCGGCGTCGTGCCCATGATCGTGCCGCCGGTGTTATGCGTGCTCTGATACGGCACCACCGACCACGAGCCGCTGCGCGCCGACGCGGGACTGAGATGCGTCGGGTTCATTGCCTTTGAAATTTCATTGATCACGCCGGCGATGTGCCGCCCCATCTTGTGCTCATTCTCCTTGTAGTCGAAGGTCATGCGCATCAGCGGCTGTCCAAACGCGTTGCGATAGGTTGGATCGAGATCGTAATAGTTATAGCGATTGGCCATCACGCTGCCGCTCGCGTTGACGTTCATTGCGCTGTTGTACCACTTGGCCGCCGCGTCTTTCCAGGCCTTGCCCCAGCGCGGCGTACCGGCCGGCATCGGCCGATAGGCAATCGGCCGACCATTGGTCATGCCGGCGCCGAGCGTTGCGCCGCCGATATAGCCGAATTTGCTGCGGTCGAAACCCCAGTTCGAATGGAAATCGTCGGTGCGCGCGTTGAGTCCGCCGGTGCCCATGAACGGGTTGAAGTATTTGCCTTCGAAGAACAGCGTCGCCGACGCGCCGGTCTGATAGCAATAGTTCTTGCCGATAACGCCGGTCTGCGCGACGGGATCATACGGCTTGCCGATTTGCGACAGCAGCATGATGTGAACGTTGTTGATCGCGTACGCGCTCAACACGACCATGCCGGCCGGCTGCTCGTATTCCTGGCCGTTCAGCACGTTCGTGTACGTAACACCGGTTACGCGCTTGCCGGTCGAGTCCTTCAGCACTTTCGTGACCCATGAATGGGTGCGCAGCTCGAAATTCGAATTCTTCATCGCGATCGGAATCACGGTGATATGCGGGCTGCCTTTCGCGTTCGCTTCGCAGCCAAAGCGCTCGCAGAAACCGCAGTACTGGCACGCGCCCAGCTTGGAGCCATCGGGATTCGTGTAGGCCCGCGACGCGTTTGCCGTAGGACACGGAAAAGGATTGTGGCCCATGCTGCTCGCGGTGGTATTAAAGAGTTCGGCGGCATAGCTCGTTTCGAGCGGCGGCAGCGGATACTCCGCCGCACGCGGCGCTTCGAACGGATTGCCGCCTTTCTGGATTTCGCCGCGCAGATTGCCGGCCTTGCCCGATACGCCGGCGGTGCGCTCGAACTTATCGTAATACGGCTCGAGTTCCGCGTACGTGATGCCCCAGTCCTGGATCGTCATGTCTTCCGGAATGTACTTCTTGCCGTATTTCTCTTCGTACAAACTGCGGATCTTGAATTCGTTGTCGTTCCAGCGCCACGTCACGCCGTTCCAGTGCACGCCGGCGCCGCCCACACCTTCGCCGGGCAGAAACGAGCCCAGCCTTCGCATCGGCAATGCGAGCTGCGCCGGATTGTTGCGGATCGTCAGCGTGTCCTTGGCCGGGTTCTGCATGAGATCGCTGCGCGATGCATAGCGCAGGTCATCGCGAATGCGCGGCACGGCGAAATCGTTTTCGGTCGAGCGCATGCCGCCGCGCTCGAGCGCAACCACCTTATGTCCCGCCGCGGTGAGTTCTTTGGCGAGGATGCCGCCGGTCCAGCCGAGCCCGACGAGCACGATGTCCACTTCTTTAAGTTTGGTAACCATGGCAGCCCTTTAGCTCATGTCCGCGATGCTGGTCGGATCGACCGGGAATTTTTTGTTCTTGTATTTGACGATGTTCTGCTGATTGACCTGGATCACGCCGGGGAAACCGATCATCTTCCAGCCGACCTTGTCCTTATTGCCGCCGTAAATCGGATCGGCGAACAGGCCTTCCATGACGGTCTGATAAACGATGCCGAAAAAAACGCGCGAGGACAGGCCGCTGTCGAAAGTGACTTTGCCGGTGTCGAGATTTGTCAGGATTTCTTCACGTTGCACCGAAGTGATCTGGTCGAACGGCTTGCCGTACGCCTTCACGCAATAGTGATTGGTGTCCGCGATGCCGTTGCGATAAAGGTCCGCCGGCAGGAGCGGCAATTGATAACCCTGCTCGGGCACGCCGGGCGCCCACGGGCCTTGCATGTAAAGGCGGTCGCCCTTGCCCCAGCCGCCGGCCAGCGCGCGGTCGATAAAAATATTGACGCCAACGACCGTGCCTTTCGGCGTGTGCTCGTCGGCGGGAATCATGTGATCGACGAGCGCTTCGACGAACGCAGCTTCTTCGGGCGTCAAATAGGAATAGCCCGCCGCCGGTGTTACGGCATTTGACTGCGCGCCGGCGGGAACGGGCAAAGTCGCAGTTGCTGCGGCTGCGCCGCCGATGACGGCGCTTTTTAGAAAATCACGCCGGCCGAAATTGTCTTCACTCATATATCTCCTCCTTCAAATACAAAAATCGTTAACCGCCAAGGACGCGAAGGTCGCAAAGGAAAACGGCGACAAACAATAAGCATCTTTTGCTTTTGCCTTCCTTTGCGTCCTTGGCGGCAAAGCTGTGCGTTTCTGTTTAAAGCTTGCGCTCAGCGGGCGTGCTCGTCGCCGGCCCGATGCCGAGGATCTGGATGACCGCGTCTTCGTCCTTGGCGCCGTCGTAATGGATTTGTTTGCCGTAATGCACGACTTGAGTACCCGCGCGCATGGGCACCGTGCTGCTTGGATCGAACACTTCGCCGGTGCCGACCCACCAGGTGCCTGACAACACGACGATCAGCCGGTCGTTAGGATGAAAGTGCGGCCGGCTCATATTGCCGGCCTTCCATATATAGCGCACGACATATAGCCCCGGCTTGTTCGGATCGCCGTATAGCACGGCCGTTAACGCCGTGCCCGCCGCATTGGGCACCCACTTCAGGTCTTTGGGCTCGATGAAAGACACGCTCGCCGGATCGAGTTTCCCTTTGCTTTCGGGCGGGGTGGCGCAACCGGCCAGCAGTACCGCGAACGCAAATGCAATCCCCAAACGTGCGTATGTCATGGCTCCTCCTTGCTTTTATGACGACGGCGTTCTTGAAGGTCACCGCACCGCGGTTGGATACGCAGTTCTGGCCGGCGCCACAAGTGCAAAAGGCTACGCGCTTGTCGGCGGTCTCGCAAGACGCATCACGGCAGGAACTGGCCGCCGTTGACGTGGAGCGTCTGGCCAGTGATGAAGCTCGAGCCCGGCAGGCAGATGAAACGCACCGCGTCGGCAACATCCTGCGGCACGCCGGTGCGCCCGACCGGCGGCACGAGATCCGGTTCCGGTGCGGTGCCTGCGGACTTCGCGCGCTCGCCGCCGATGCGGCCGGGTGAAATTGAATTGACCGTGATGTTGCGCGCCGCGAATTCCGCCGCGAGCGAACGCGTGAAGCCTTCAACGCCGGCTTTCGCGGCCGCCGAATGCGCGCGTGCGGTATAGGTCGCCATATGATTGCCGTCGCCGGTGATATTGACGACACGCCCCCAGCCGGTTTTCAGCATGAGCGGTATCGCCGCGCGAGTGCAATGAAAGGTACCGTCGAGGATTATGCCGACGATGTGCCGCCATTGCGCCGTCGTCATTTCTTCAAACGGCACTTGATTGCGGTCGGCGGCATTGTTGACGAGGATGTCGAGCCGGCCAAAGCGCGCGACGATCGCCTCGAACATGCCGCGCACCGCCAGTTCGTCGGTGATATCGGCGATGCACACCAGCGCCGCGCTGCCAGCGGCTTCGATTTCGGCACGCACACATTCCGCTTCGTCGCGCGAGCTGCGCGTATTGATCACGACTGCCGCGCCTTCGCGCGCAAGCGACAGTGCCATCGCGCGGCCGTTGCGGCGCACGGCGCCCGTAATCAATGCGACCTTGCCTGCCAGCTGTCCGTTCATGCCGTGATGTCTCCGTCGTGCATTGGTATGACAACACAGGATAATATGATCACATAAGCCGCGCACGGCGCGCGGAGGAGAAAACATCGTGTCGTGTCGCACCCTCGCCTGCTGTCTGTGCGTCTTTTTGCTTGGCGCGATTAGCACGGCAGCGCTCGCGCAGTATCCGAATCGCGTTGTCCGCATTGTCGTTCCATCTTCCGCCGGCGGCGGCGCGGACATCGTCGCCCGCGTGATCGCGCCCAGGCTCGCCGAGCGCCTCGGCCAGCAGGTCGTCGTCGATAACCGCCCGGGCGCCGGCACGATCATCGGCGGCGATATCGTCGCGAAGGCGCCGCCGGACGGCTACACGCTGCTGATGGCGATCTCGACGCTCGCAACTAATCCGGTCATCTACAGGAAAATGCCGTACGACGCGCAGCGCGATCTCACGCCAGTCACTCAGATCGCATCGCTGCCGAACATTCTGGTCGTGCACCCGTCGGTACCGGTGAAAAACGTCAAGGAACTCATCGCATTCGCCCACGCGCATCCCGGGCAGTTGACCTACGGCTCGCCCGGCACCGGCACCAATCCGCATCTCGCGATGGCGCTTTTCTGCAACATGGCTAAAACCGCCATGGTGCACGTGCCGTATAAAGGCTCGGCGCCCGCGGTCATCGATCTCGTCGCCGGGCACATCACCGTCATGGCCGCGACCGCGCTGACCGGCATCCCGCATGTGCGCACCGGACGTTTGCGCGCACTGGCGGTGACCAGCGCGGCGCGCACCGCTGCTGCACCCGAGGTGCCAACGGTGGCCGAAGCGGCGCTGCCCGGTTATGACGCCGTGCAGTGGTACGGCGTGCTCGGTCCCGCGCAACTACCGGCGGAGATCGTGACGAAGCTTCATGCCGAACTCGTACGCATCCTGCAAACGCCTGATGTCAAATCGCGCCTGCTGGGCGACGGCGCCGATCCGGTCGGCAATACGCCCGACGAATTCGCGCGCTTCATCCGCGAAGAGACCGCGAAGTGGACGCGCGTTGCGCGCGCCGCGGGCATCAATCCCGAATAAATTTTATTGGTGTTTGCCGACGCGCCAGCCATGCGGCGCCAGGTGCTTCAAACCAAACTCAACCGGTTCGGCCTCGAGCTTAGGCGCCATGGTGTCGTTCCAGCGATTGAGAAAGCCGTTCAGCGCGACCGCGGCGGCGATTTCGACGATTTGCGTTTCGGTCCAATGTTCATGCATGCGAGCGAACATGGCGTCGGTCACCGCGTTGGGCTGCGATGCCGCGGCCACCGCGAAGTCGAGCGCCGCGCGTTCAGCTTCGTTAAAGAGCGCGCTCGTGCGGTATTCGCACACGGCGGCGAGTTTTTCGTCGGCGATTCCCATACGGTGCGCAGCTTCGGCGGCATGCGCCATGCTGTAGTTGCAGCCATGCGTGCGGCTCGCCATATAAGCAACCAGCCGCTTGAAGCCAAGATCGACGCTGCTCTCCTTGTCCCATACCGCCGACGCAAGCTGCGCAAGCGCCTTCACGACTTTCGGCGTGCGCTGCATGATCAGCACGCTGTTAGGCACGTATCCCAAATGCGTTTTATAGACGCCGAGGGTTTCCTTTAAATCCGGATTGGTTTCCGCCGGCAATTCCGCGATGCGTGGCATACGCACTCCTGTTGAACACTTAGGCGCAAGATAACATTTTCGGTCGCGCCTCTGCGTCGACCGCCTGATTCATATTATTATCTGGCTTCGCCGGCCCTACCCGCACAGGAAAAACGAATCATGCGACTTGGTTACTTCACGATGCCCATGCATCCGGCCCATCGACCGTCCGTTGAAACACTGGGGGAAGACCGCGAGGCGATCATCCTCGCGGACAAGCTGGGCTTTTACGATGCATTCGTCGGCGAGCACCTGACTGAAAAATCCGAAAACGTTACCAACAGCTTTATTTTCCTCGCCACTCTGATTCACGCGACCAAGAACATCAAGCTCGCGACCGGCACCTCGAATCTTTCGCATACGCACCCGACGCTGGTCGCGGCGCATGCCGCGATGTTCGACCATCTAGCGCAAGGCCGTTTCATTTTCGGCATCAGTCCGGGCGCGCTGTCGTCGGACGCCGAAGCACTCGGCCTGCTCAGCGAAGACCGCAACAAGATTTTCGCTGAAGCCATCGACGTGATTCTTGCAATCTGGGAGCGCAACGCGCCGTACGATATCGATCTGCCGAACAACCGTTTCAAGGTCACGACGCAAAAGACGAGCGTGGCCGAAATCCAGCGCGGCGTCATGTACAAGCCGTTCCAGCAGCCGCGTCCTGAAATCGTCGGCACCGTGGTCGCGCCGTTTTCCAAAGGCGTGATCGCGATGGGCGAGCGCGATTTTCATCCGCTGTCGGCGAATTTTCTGCTGTCGAAGTGGCTGCCGAGCCACTGGACGAATTACGTCGAAGGCAAGAAGCGCGCAGGTGTCGCCGCCAAAGTCGACGACTGGCGCGTCGCGCGCACGATCTTCGTCGCCGACGATGAGAAAACCGCGCTCCAATACGGCAGGCGCGATCCCAACAGCCCGTATCGCTACTATTGGAACATGCTGCTCAGGAAAATGATGATTTCGAAACGCCACATTATTTTCAAAACGAGCGAGCAGCAGGACGACCGTGAGCTGACCGACGACTATATGGTCGACCGGCTCGTGCTGTGCGGCACCGTCAACAATGTCGTCGACCAGATACTAAAGCTCCGCGAAGAAGCGGGCGACTTCGGCGAGCTCGTCTACGCCGGCATGGACTGGGTCGACCCCGCGCTTGGCAAGCGCTCGATGGAACTGATGGCCACCGAAGTCATGCCGCGCGTGAACAAGGCGATCGGCGCTCGATAAGGTCCGCAGCACCGCTTATGAAAATTGCCGTCCTCGATGATTATCTGCACCTGTCGCAAACCGTAGCCGACTGGTCGCCGCTCAAGCCTCAGTGCGAGATTACGGTGTTCGACCGTCACCTTGCGGCGGCTGAAGCGGCACCAGTGTTGAAGCCGTTCGACGTCATCTGCACGCTGCGCGAGCGCATGCCGATCACCGACGCGCTGCTGGCGCAATTGCCGAACTTGAAGATGATCGCGATTACCGGTCTCTATAACCGCACGCTCGATGTCGCGGCGGCAACGCGCAGAGGCATCGTCGTGTCGTTCACCGAACTGCGCGGTACTTATCGCAAAGCGACCAGCGAACTCACGTGGGGACTGATTCTGGCGGTCGCGCGGCATATTCCGCACGAAGCGTGCCGCATGCGCGAAGGCGGCTGGCAATCGACAATCGGCATCACGCTTGCACAGCGCACGCTCGGCCTCGTTGGCCTCGGGCGCCAGGCCCGGCATGTGTTGCCGGTCGCCAAAGCGCTCGGCATGAACGTCATTGCGTGGAGCCCCAATCTCACCGATGAAAGAGCGGCGGACGCCGGCGTGAAACGGGTGGACAAAGGCGCGCTTTTCACGGAAAGCGATGTCGTGAGCGTGCACCTCGTGCTCGGTGAGCGCACCCGCGGCATCATCGGTGCAGCCGACCTGGCGCTCATGAAACCGTCCGCCATTTTCGTCAATACGGCGCGCGGCCCGCTGGTCGACGAAGCGGCCTTGATCAAAATCCTGCAGGAGAAGCGCATCGCCGGCGCAGGGCTCGATGTGTTCACGCACGAACCGCTCGCCGACGACAGCCCGCTGCGCAAGCTGCCCAATGTCGTGCTGATGCCGCATCAAGGCCATAACGTTCGCGAATTTTACGAAGTCGCCTACGCCGACGTCGTCGAGAATATCGCCGCTTTTGCGAAGGGAAAACCGATCCGCGTGCTGACGCCCGAAAGCAACCAAAGCCTCAATGCGGGTTGAATTCGCAATGAAGACCGTGGCGATGCGCATCGTGATCGCCCTGGTTTGCGTTTCATGCGTGAGTGTCGCGCAAGCGCAGCGTTATCCGTCCAAACCGGTGCGCCTGCTCGTTGGTTTCAGCGCGGGCGGCAGCGCGGACGGTTCCGCGCGCAGCATTGCAACGCGCATGAGTGAAGCGCTCGGCACGACTTTCGTGATCGAAAACCGCGGCGGTGCCGGCGGCAGCGTGGCGGCGCAAATCGTCGCGCGCGCGCCGGCCGACGGCTATACGCTCCTGTGGTCGAGTCCCGGCGCACTGACAATCAGCCAGATTATCGAAAAAAATCTGCCGTACGACACGGCGACGGCATTTGCGCCAATCGGACTTGCGCTCACGTTCTGCAATGCAATTGTCGTGCGCAACGATTCGCCGTTCACATCGATCGAGCAGCTGATCGCTTTCGCCAAACAGAATCCGGGGCAATTACGCTTCGGCACGCAAGGCGTCAGCTCGGCCGGCCATCTGTCGAGCGAGATGCTGCAGTCGATGACGGGCGCCGCGTTCACGCATGTGCCATACAAAGGCGGCGGTGAAATTCTGACCGCCCTCCTCGCCGGCGAACTGCAGTTCGGCTTCGTCAGTTCGACGACCGCCGGCATGCTGCGCAATCGCACGCGCGTGCTCGCGGTGACCAGTCTCAAGCGCGATCCAAGTTTGCCGGACGTGCCTTCTCTTAACGAGGCAGGCGTCAAAAATTACGATGCGACGTTCTGGTTCGGCCTGCTCGCGCCGGCGGGAACTCCGCCCGCGGTCATCGCGCTGCTCAACAAGCAGTTGCGCGAAACGCTCAACGATGCGGAAGTCGCGCGCCTGTCGCGCAGTCAGGGACTCAATCCAACGCCGTCGACGCCCCAGGAATTCGCGGCGCTGATCAAAGCCGATTACGCCAAATGGAAAGCGGTACTGGGCGCGAAGTAAACTCAACGCTGCACCTCATCCGAAAAGAACTCGATGACCCGCCGCTTTCAGGAACAACGCTGGCTGCTCGACAACATTATCCGCTCGGTCGGCGTCGATTGGGACCAGCCGCGCACGCTGAGCTACAACGCGCCGTGCGGTCCTGAGGCGAACGCAGACTTCGCGGCGATCCGCGCCAAGGTGCAGAAATTTGCGGACATATCGCCCGCATTCCAGGCGGCCGCGCATCGGCGTGAAATCAAAGCGCGCGAAGCCGATGACGCCGGCGAAACCATCACCGCGCGCCAGAATTATTTTATGGCCGCAGTCCATTACGCGGCAGCGCAGTGGAGCTTCGACGAGAACAACAAGCAGAATCTCGCGCTAAACGCGAGAAAGCGCCAATGCTATGCGCGCTATTCGCAACTCACCGACCATCGCGTCGAAGCGGCCTGGGTTCAATTTCAGGGCAAAGCACTACCCGGCTGGCTGCATTTTCCGCCCGGTTACAGCGGCGGCCAGTTGCCCGTCGTCTGGGTTATGCCGGGCATGGACAGCTTCAAGGAAGCGAACGTCGCGATGCACGGCGACCGCTGGCTCACGCGCGGCATCGCCGTGCTCGCGCTCGAAGGGCCGGGCCAGTACGAAAGCGCGGTGCTCGGGATTCATGCAAGCGTGCCGAACTGGATAGCGGCGGCGCATGCGGTCGCGGACTGGCTCACCGCACGGCCTGAAATCGACAGCGGGCGCATGGGCATCGCCGGCCAGAGCTTCGGCTCTTTCTTCGGCACCATCGTCGCCGCGAACGAACCGCGGTTCAGTGCCTGCGCGGTCACCGCGACCTGCCTCGAGCCGGGCTGCCACACGATTTTTGAGGAAGCGTCGCCGACGTTCAAGCAGCGCTTCATGTACATGGCGGGCTACACCGATGAAGACGCGTTTGATCAGTTCGCGAAGACGCTTACCTGGCATGGTCACGCCGAAAAAATTCGCATGCCGTTTCATTGCATCGCCGGTGAAGCGGATGAACTCTGTCCGCTCGAGCACACCGAAGCCATGTTGAATGAGATCACGGCGCCGAAGCGCCTCGTGATTTATCAGGATTCACGCCATTCGGTCGGCAACGTTCCTTCGACCAACCTGGGACCGACGCCTGCCGTGCTCACCGCCGACTGGATGCAAGCGCGACTCGCGGGTAAGCCATTTGAGAGCGAGCGCTGGTTTGTCGAAGCAAATGGCCGCGTGGGGAAGACCGGCTATCCATCGACGTAACACCTGGCTCCGCGCCGCCGACGCCGCAGAAATTCGCGGCGCTGATCAAAGCCGATTATGCGAAATGGAAGAAAGTGATTAGCGGCGCGTAACCCGTCCATTTGATACGCAGACTCGAATCGCTTTGCGCCCGCAAAAAGCGGCAAAAAAACCGCACTATGTTGGCTGGCACACATAGGTAAGCAGCCGTGGAGTGCGATAATGGCGCGTGGTCTCGCCTTGATTGCAATCTGCATGGTTTCCGCAGACAGGCAGTCAGCGCGCCGGTGGGCACAGGGGCCACCGCGTCACTCTGTCAGCGGCTCGGCCGATTCTCCAAGCGGCGTGGGATATGCACTAAGAACCTTAATAAGCATTCCGAAAAAGGCCGGCCATGTTCGAACGAACAGATGCTTCAAGCAAGGCAGCCGGTGTCACGGTCGCCAAGTGGTCGTCGACGGGCGTTATCGTCGCATCCCTGAGCGGCGCAGCGTTGCTCGCAGCGTTGGTTGTCGTGCTGTGCTTCTGGGCATTCCGCCAGATCGAGACTTCTGTCGCAGACCGGCTACAGACGTACACCTTGATCAGCCAAGCAAACGCGCTGCTGTCCGACATCACGAATGCGGAAACCGGCCAGCGCGGCTATTCCTTGACGGGCGATGAAGCATTTCTAAAACCATATCTGGCCGTGCGCAAGACCATTACGCCCGCTCTCGAAGAGCTGCGCGCGCTTACATTCATCAGCGCCGCGCAGCAGCGCCTGGATGTGCTGATTCCGCTCGTATCTGCGAAATTGGTCGAATTATCGACGGTCGTCGAATCGCGGCGCGACCGCAAAATGACTTCCCAGCTCGCAGCGGCCGGCGGCAGCAGCCAGGGCCTGAAGTTGATGGAATCGATCCGGATCGAAATGAACAGTTACATCCGCATCGAGGAAGCCGTGCTCGAGCAAAATGACGAATTATTGCGCTCGAACATGCGGCGCCTCTTCGCCTCCATCGTCATCGCCAGCCTCTTCATGTTCCTGCTCGCGATTTCGTTCGCCTACCTGATCTACCGGGAAAGCCGCTACCGGGTCAAAGATATCGTTCACCTCGAAACGCAGCATCTGCTCGGCACGCAGGAGAAACTCAACAAGCAGTTGCAGCAGAGCACTGTCGCGGCCGAAATCAGCGAAGAAAAGCTCGCCATCACGTTAAATTCCATCGGCGATGCCGTGATCGCCACCGATGCCGACGGCCGCGTGACGCTGTTGAACCCGCTTGCCCAGCGTCTGACCGGCTGGACACTGGAGGACGCACTCCTGCGTCCCGTCGAGGAAATTTTCCGCATCATCAACCAGCAGACGCGCCTGCCCGCGCCGGTGCCGGTTCGCGACACACTGATGCGCAACGCCGCTCATACGCTCGAAGTCCGCACGGTCCTTATATCCCGCGATGGAACGGAATGCGACATCGCCGACAGTTGCGCGCCGATCCGCACGCGCGCCGGGCAGGTGGTAGGCGCGGTACTCGTGTTTCGCGACGTCACCGAGCGCACGCGGCTGGACAAGGTACTGCAGGACCACAATGCCGAGCTCGAAGAGGCGATGGCGATGGCCGACAAAGCCAACCACGCGAAATCGGACTTCCTGTCGAGCATGAGCCATGAACTGCGCACGCCGCTCAGTGCGATCCTGGGTTTTGCCCAGTTGCTCGAATCCGGCCAGCCGGCGCCAACCGTCGGCCAGAAACGCAGCATCGATCAGATTTTGAAGGCCGGCTGGTATCTGCTCGATCTCATCAACGAGATCCTCGATCTCGCGCTGATCGAATCCGGCAAGCTGTCGCTCTCGATGGAACCGATCTCGCTGGCTGAAGTCATGCAGGAGTGCGAGGCGATGATCGAGCCGCAGGCGCGCAAGCGCGGCATCCGCGTCACCTTCCCTCGCTTTGACAAGCCATGCCTGATCCAGGCTGACCGCACGCGGGTCAAGCAGATCGTGGTCAACCTGCTTTCCAATGGCATCAAGTACAACACCCCGGGCGGCTCCGTAGTCATCATGTGCATTTCTACTTCCGCGCGGTGCGTGCGGCTCAGCTTCACCGACTCCGGGGCCGGCCTGGCGCCGGAAAAGATTACCCAGTTGTTCGAGCCCTTCAATCGCCTCGGCCAGGAAGCGCAAACTGAAGAAGGCACCGGCATCGGGCTCGTGATGTGCAAGCGGCTGATCGAGTTGATGGGCGGCAAAATCGGCGTCGAAAGCACGGTCGGCTCGGGCAGCGTGTTCTGGGTCGAGTTCAACGTCACCACACAAGCGCCCGGCGTCGCCGTCGCGGCGGGTGCCATCGCCGCGTCGCCGGATACCGGGAGCGGGACGGTGCGCACGCTGCTCTACGTCGAGGACAATCCGGCCAATCTCATGCTGGTCGAGGATCTGATCGCCCGCCGGCCGGACATTCGTCTCGTCTCTGCACGCGACGGCATCAGCGGCATAGAAATGGCGCACGCGGAAAAGCCCGACGTTGTCCTGATGGATATCAACCTGCCCGGCATCAGCGGCATTGAAGCTTTGCACGTGCTGGCAAGCGACCCTGCGACGGCGCATATCCCGGTAATTGCATTGAGCGCCAACGCGATGCCGCGCGACATTGAAAAAGGCCTGGAAGCGGGTTTCTTCCGTTATCTCACCAAGCCGATCAGAGTCAACGAATTCATGGAGACGCTCGATGCGGCGCTCGTCTACGCGAAGTCTTCCGCAGCGCTTGCTTTCAGATAGGATCTAATCAAATGAACCTTACTCCCGATATCTTCAGTGCGCGGATCCTGATCGTCGACGATCAGGAATCCAATGTGGCTTTGCTCGAGCAATTGCTGGCCGACACCGGTTACACCGCTGTCAGTTCCACGATGAAGCCTGATGAAGTCTGCGCGCTGCACCGGACCAATCCCTACGACTTGATTCTGCTCGACCTGCAAATGCCGGTCATGGACGGATTTGCGGTCATGGAAGGCTTGAAGACCAACACAACCGACGCCTACCTCCCGGTGATCGTGCTGACCGCGCAACCCGGCCACAAGGTGCGCGCATTGCAGGCCGGCGCCAAGGATTTCATCAGTAAACCGTTCGATCTGGTCGAAGTGAAAACACGCATTTACAACATGCTTGAAGTACGGCTGCTCTATAAACAACTCGCCAACCAGAACGCGATACTCGAGCAGAAAGTCGCCGAGCGCACCGCTGAATTGCGTGAAAGCGAAGCACGGTTTCGCAGCCTTGCCGAGCTTTCTTCCGACTGGTATTGGGAGCAGGACGAAAAGGGCGCGTTCACCAAGACGTCCGGTCCGGTGCTCGAAATGCTTGGACTGCGGGTTGACCCGCTGACCGGCGAGCAGAGCGACGATGGCCTCGCCGGGTGGGATATCGCGCAACGCGCCGCGTTGCGCGCCAAGATCGACGCACGCGAGCCCTTCCTGGATTTTATGTTCAGCCGCATGACCGAGGACGGCGGCCGGTTGCAATACCAGGTGAGCGGCGAGCCGATGTTCAACAACACCTGCCGCTTCATCGGCTATCGCGGCATCGGCGTACAGTTGTCCGTGGGCAAAGGGAACTAAATCATGGCGACACTCCCGAACCCGAAACAGAACCACCTGCTGGCGGCGCTGCCCGACGCGGAATTTAATCGCCTCGCCACGGCGCTCGAAGCGGTACCCATGCTGCTTGGGGAAACGCTTTATGAACCGGGCGGTCAACTCGCGCACGTGTATTTCCCGACGACTGCAATCGTATCGCTGCTTTACGTCATGGAGTCCGGCGTATCGACCGAAAGCGCCAGTGTCGGCAATGAAGGCGTGCTCGGAATTTCACTCTTCATGGGGGGCGACACGACGCCAAGTTCGGCGGTGGTGCAGACCGCGGGGCAAGGCTATCGTTTGCCGGCGGTGCTCCTGAAAGAGGAATTCAATCGCGGGGGCCCGGTGCAGCGCCTGCTTCTGCGTTATACGCAGGCGCTCGTCACCCAGATGTTCCAGACCGGCGCCTGCAACCGCCACCATTCGATCGAGCAGCAGCTCTGCCGCTGGCTGCTGTTAACGCTCGACCGCATGCCGACCAATGAACTGGTCATCACGCAGGAACTTGTCGCCAACGCGCTCGGCGTGCGCCGTGAAGGCGTCACCGAAGCCGCCGGCAACCTTCAGCGCGCCGGCATCATCAGCTATCGGCGCGGTCATATTTCGGTGCTCAAGCGCGCCGGCCTGGAAACCGGGTCGTGCGAATGTTACGCCGTCGTTAAAAAAGAAATCGATCGTCTGCTTGTGGACGTGCGCCAGCAGCCGCGCAAAACCTCGCTGGCGCAATAAGCGCTGTTCTGCCACGCTGCGGATGCCGCGCGCCCGCGCGCTTTCGTGATGCGCCGCCATAATCAGGAATCCCCATTTGAAATTGATCGGTAGCGGCATCCGCGATGCAGTAAACAATCTGATCACGCGCCGGCGCGGCGCGCGAGCGGCACTGAACGGCGATGCGCCTCCATTGCGGGCGGAATTATTCAGCGCCGACCAGATGGAGCAGCATGGCATCGTGCTCGCCGGCGCGCATCGCATCAGCGAAAGACGCGCGCCGGATCAACTGCTCCCGCAACTCGCCGCCAACGCGGCGGGACTTTTGCAGGGCTGCAAGCTCCTGACCGTCGCCGTCAAAGCCAATCGCCGTATTTCGCCGGCGGGGGAATGGCTGCTCGACAATTTCTACCTGATCGAAGAGCAGATACGCACTGCCAGGCGCCATCTGCCGAGGGGCTATAGCCGCGGGTTGCCGCGTCTTGCGCGCGGCCCGTCGGCTGGCTTTCCGCGTGTGTACGACATTGCGCTCGAGGCGATCTCTCACGGCGACGGCTGGGTGGATCCGGCGAACTTGCGGCGATTTGTCGCCGCTTATCAAAAGGCGACGCCGCTTAAATTGGGCGAACTGTGGGCGATCCCCATCATGCTTCGGCTCGCGTTGATAGAAAATCTGCGGCGCGTCGGTGCGCGCGTTACCGCGAGCACGATAGACCGCGAACGCGCGGACGCGTGGGCCGATCAGATGATGCTCGCAGCCGAACAAGATCCGAAGAGTCTGATTCTCATCATCGCCGACATGGCACGCTCGAACCCGCCGATGGCGAGCTCGTTCGTCGCCGAGCTCGCGCGCCGCTTGCAGGGCCAGAGTGCGGCGCTCGCGTTGCCGCTGACATGGATCGAACAGCGCCTGTCCGAGCTGGGCCTGACGATCGAGCAGCTGGTGCAATCCGAAACGCAAAAGCAGGCTTCGGCGCAAGTCTCGATCGCCAACAGTATCGGCAGCTTGCGCTTGCTCGGTGCGATGGACTGGCGCGACTTCGTCGAGTCGTTGAGCGGCGTCGAGCAAAAACTGCGCGAGGATCCGCACGGAGTTTACGCCGCGATGGATTTCGCCACGCGCGACCGCTACCGGCATGCGATCGAAAAACTGGCAAACGCGAGCCGCCTGTCGGAGATCGAGATCGCGCGCAAAGCCATCCAGTTGGCGCACGCGGGGCGGGGCTCAGTCGCGGCGCACGGCAGCGGCGCCAATGAGGCCGCACGCACTTCTCACGTCGGTTACTACCTGATCGACCAGGGACGCTCGCGCTTGCAACATGCCGCCGAAGTGCACCCTTCATTCGGTATGAGCATAGGCAACCTGGCCGGTCGCATCCCGCTGCCGATTTATATCGGCGCCATTGCCTTATTGACGCTCGGGCTGACTGCCGGCCTGGTAAAGGCTGCGCAGGGATTCGGTGTGCAAGGCGTCTGGCTTGCGGTGACCTTCGCCGCGGCGCTCGTGTGCGCGAGCCAGTTCGCGGTTGCCACTGCCAACTGGCTTGCCACCCTGCTGGCGACACCGCGCCTGCTGCCGCGGCTGGACTTCGCGCATGGCATTCCGTCCGACCTGCGCACGCTGGTCGTGGTGCCGGCGATGCTGACGAATTTGGCCGGCGTCGAGGACCTGGTCGAGGCGCTCGAAGTGCGGTTCCTCGCCAATCGCGACGCCAACCTGCACTTCGGCCTGCTGACCGATTTGACGGATGCGTCCGCTGAAACGCTGCCGGCAGACGCGCCGCTGCTCGCGCTCGCGCAAGACCGCATTGACGAACTGAACGAGAAATACGGCCGCGAAGGCCAAGGCGCATTCTTTCTTTTTCACCGTCCACGCCGCTGGAACAGCCGCGAGGAACGCTGGATGGGTTATGAGCGCAAACGCGGCAAGCTCGCGGATCTGAATCTGCTGTTGCGCGATCCTGCGCACGCCGGATTCTCGCTGGTCGTGGGTCCGACCGAATTCTTGCCGGGCACGAAGTACGTCATCACGCTCGATACGGATACTCAACTGCCGCGCGATGCAGCGCGCCAGTTCGTGGGCGCAATGGCGCACCCCTTGAACCGGCCGCACTACGACGCAGCGCGCCAACGCGTCACCGCCGGTTACTCGATCATGCAGCCGCGCGTGGCCATCAGCGTGCCTGCCCGGCACCATACCCGTTACGCGCGGCTCTTCGCCGCCGAGCCCGGCATCGATCCCTACACCCGAGCCGTATCCGACGTGTATCAGGACCTGTTCGGTGAGGGATCGTTCATCGGCAAAGGCATTTACGACGTCGATGCGTTCGAGTGCGCGTTAAAAGACCGCTTTCCCGAGAACCGGATTTTGAGCCACGATCTGCTCGAGGGTTGTTACGCGCGCGCCGCGTTGCTGAGCGACGTCGAGTTGTACGAAGAATATCCCGCGACGTATCCGGCCGACAGCAGCCGCCGTCATCGGTGGATCCGCGGCGACTGGCAGATCGCTTCGTGGCTGCTTTCGCGCGTGCCCGGCAATGCGGCTGCGCGCCAGCGCAATCCCCTGTCGGCGTTGTCGCAATGGAAAATTTTCGACAACCTGCGGCGCAGTCTCGCGCCAGCCGCGCTGCTCGCACTGATGCTCCTCGGCTGGACGGTGATTTCGCCGGCGTGGTTCTGGACGCTCGCTGTGATCGCTATCATCGCTATCCCGCCGCTGATCGCCTCGATGGTCGACATCGTGCGCAAGCCCGATGACACGCTGGTGGGACAGCATATCGCTGCGACGTGGCGGGGGCTCGGCACTCGCCTTGCGCAGGCCGCGTTTACGCTCGCGTGCCTGCCGTACGAAGCCTGGTTCAGCCTCGATGCCATCGTGCGCACCAACTGGCGCATTCTGCTCGCACGCCGGCGTCTGCTTGAATGGACGCCGTCGGGCAGCAGCGCGGGCGACGGCGGGACGTCGCTTATTAACGCCTATCGCGCAATGTGGATTGCACCTTGCATCGCGGCGGCGGCGGGCGCCTATCTCGCTGTGCGCGCGCCGGCCTCAATGCCGGTCGCGGCCGCCGTATTGCTGCTGTGGTTTACCGCGCCTTTGATTGCGTGGTGGGTGAGCCGGCCGCTCGCGCCGCGCGCGTCGCGCCTCGCCGAAACGCAAATCATTTTTCTCCACAACACCGCGCGCCGGACCTGGGGCTTCTTCGAAACCTTCGTCGGCGCCGACGATCACTGGCTGCCGCCCGACAATTTTCAGGAGCATCCGGCGCCAGTCATCGCGCACCGCACTTCGCCGACGAACATCGGGCTGTCGCTGCTCGCCAATCTCACCGCCTACGACTTTGGCTACATCGCGACGGGCCAACTCCTTGCCCGCACAGCCGACACGTTGAGCACGATGGCGATGCTCGGCCGGCATGAGGGCCATTTTTATAATTGGTACGACACCCGGACATTGCAGCCGCTCGCGCCGCTTTACGTCTCATCGGTTGACAGCGGCAATCTCGCCGGTCATCTCCTGACTTTGCGGCCGGGACTTCTCGCGCTCGGCGATCACGCGATTGTTGGCGCGCGTTGTCTCGATGGCCTGCAGGATGCGTTGCGGCTGCTCGTCGACGCGGCAGGACTTAATGCGCCGGCCGAACTGGCACGGCTGCAAACCGAATTGGACTCCGCCTGCGATGCCCGGCCGGCAACGCTCGCGGCGCTGCATACATGGCTGAAGCGGCTCGCCCGGTCGGCCGAGAAAGCGCTTGTTAGCCTGGAGTTGCGGGCGCCCGCCACGGCGCACGATGATGCGCAGAGGTGGGCGCAGGCCCTGCTTAGCCAGTGCCGCGATGCGCTCGGCGAGCTTGCCCTGCTCGCCCCGTGGCTCGATATGCCCGCCTCTTCCGCGCGGTTACGCCCGATACTCGAGACGTTCGAGAATCCAACGCTGCGCCAGCTCGCCGAAGACAATGAGCCGCGCGTGCACGCGCTTGCAAAGCAACTGGTGCCCACGCCAACGCCGGCGGAACACGAGTGGCTCACCGCGCTCGGCCGCCATCTCGCCGCCGCGGGGGACCGCGCGCGCGAGCGCCTCGCGCGCATCGAGCAACTTGCCGGGCAAGCGGCTCAATTCGCGGTCATGGAATACGACTTCTTGTACGACCCTGCACGTCATCTGCTCGCGATCGGCTACAACGTCGACGACCGGCGGCGCGACGCAAGCTATTACGATCTGCTCGCATCGGAAGCGCGCCTCACGACTTTCGTCGCCATTGCACAAGGCCGTCTGCCGCAGGAAAGCTGGTTCGCATTCGGCCGCCAGCTCTCGAATACGGGCGGCGAGCCCGCATTGCTGTCGTGGAGCGGTTCGATGTTTGAATACCTGATGCCGCTGCTGGTAATGCCGAATTACGAGAACACGCTGCTCGATCGCACCTATCGCGCGTCCGTAAATCGCCAGATCGCTTACGGCGCTCAGCGCGGTGTGCCATGGGGAATCTCCGAATGCGGCTACAACGCGGTCGACGCCGCGCTCAACTATCAGTATCGCGCGTTCGGCGCCCCGGGCCTGGGCCTGAAGCGCGGGCTTGGCGAAGACCTGGTGATTGCGCCTTATGCATCCGCGCTTGCGCTCATGGTGGAGCCCGAGCAATCGTGCGCCAACCTGCAACGGCTCGCGGGGGAAGGCGTCGCCGGCGAATATGGCTTTTATGAAGCAGTCGATTACACCGCGGCCCGTTTGCCGCGCGGCCAGTCGAGCGCGGTCATCCGCTCCTACATGGCCCACCATCAGGGCATGATCTTTTTATCGCTCGCCTATGTGCTGCTCGAGCGCCCGATGCAGAAGCGCTTCGAGGCCGATCCAATGTTCCGCGCGACCACGCTCTTGTTGCAGGAACGCGTCCCCAAAGCGGGTTCGTTTCAGTTGCACAACGTGGACTTCGCCGCCGCGCGTGTGGCACCCGAAGACGTCGGCATGCCGATGCGCGTTATCGCAACACCCTCGACACCGGTGCCGGAGGTGCAGTTGCTGTCGAACGGCCGCTACCATGTGATGGTCACGAACGCCGGCGGCGGTTACAGCCGCTGGAAAGATCTCGCGGTCACGCGCTGGCGCGAAGATCCGACGTGCGACAACTGGGGCACGTTCTGTTACATCCGCGACGTCGCAAGCGGCGTGTTCTGGTCGAATACACATCAGCCAACGCTCAAACGCGCGCAAGCCTATGAAGCGATTTTCACCGAGGGGCGCGCGGAATTCCGCCGGCGCGACCTCGACTACGTTACGCATACTGAAATCGTGGTCTCGCCCGAAGACGACATCGAATTGCGCCGCGTGCATATCACGAACCGCAGCCGCGGCCGCCGCGTGGTTGAGCTTACGAGCTATACGGAAGTGGTGCTTGCCGCGCCAGCCGCCGATGCGCTGCATCCGGCGTTCAGCAATCTGTTCGTGCAAACCGAAATCCTGAGCGAACGGCAGGCAGTTCTGTGCACGCGCCGGCCGCGCTCGGTCGATGAGCGCTCGCCGTGGCTTTTCAACCTGATGGTCGTGCGCGGCGCCGAGCCAGCCGCGAGCTCGTACGAAACAGACCGTATGCGGTTTATCGGCCGCGGTCGCAGCGTAG
Organism: Betaproteobacteria bacterium; assembly: GCA_028292435.1. Classification (GTDB taxonomy): domain Bacteria; phylum Pseudomonadota; class Gammaproteobacteria; order Burkholderiales; family SG8-41; genus PALSA-1004. The sequence goes on along the minus strand of JAQGMI010000100.1, from coordinate 5,297 downwards.
CGTTCCCGCAAGCGCTCGACGATGGCACCGCGCTGTCAGGCAGCGCGGGGTCGGTGCTCGATCCGGTGATGGCGATCCGTCATTCGATTGCGCTCGACCCGGAAGAGACCGTCATACTCGATTTCGTCGCCGGCATCGGGGCGACGCGCGACGACGCCCTGCAGCTCGCGGACAAATATCAGGACCGCCACCTCGCCGACCGCGTATTCGAACTCGCGTGGACGCACAGCCAGGTGGTATTGCGCCAGATCAACGCGACCGATGTCGACGCGCAGATGTATGGACGGCTCGCCGGTTCGGCGATCTACGCAAACCCGGGGCTGCGCGCAGAAACGGCGATCCTCGCAAAAAACCGACGCGGCCAATCGGGCTTGTGGGGTTATGCGATTTCCGGCGATCTGCCGATTGTGCTGCTGCAGATCGGAGACGTCGCGAACATCGATCTCGTGCGCCAGCTCGTGCAGGCGCACGCCTATTGGCGGCTCAAGGGACTCACCGTGGATCTCGTTATCTGGAACGAAGATCGCGCCGGTTACCGCCAGTTGTTGCAGGAGCAGATCATGGGACTCATCGCGGCAGGCGTCGAAGCCCATGTGATGGACAAGCCCGGCGGCATTTTCGTCCGCCGCGCGGAGCAGATTTCGGACGAAGACCGCATCCTGGTACAAGCCGTTGCGAGGGCGATCATCAGCGATCGCCGCGGGCCGCTCGACGAGCAAATCAACCGCCGCACGCTGATGGACGTGCGGGCGCCGCATCTGAATGTCCCTCGACTGCGGCCAGGCCGCGTCTATCGCGCGAGCGTGCCGCCCGCTCTGCCGCCGGCACCCGCCGAGTTGCTTTTCTTCAACGGTCTGGGCGGCTTTTCCGCCGATGGCCGCGAATACGTAATCACCACCGTGCACGGCCAGATGACACCGGTGCCGTGGGTGAACGTTCTGGCAAACCCCGAGTTCGGCAGCGTCGTGTCGGAAAGCGGAATGGCATACACGTGGGGCGAGAATGCGCACGAGTTTCGACTCACGCCATGGAGCAACGATCCGGTCAGCGATGCCAGCGGCGAAGCGTTTTACCTGCGCGATGAGGAAACCGGGTATTTCTGGTCGCCCACCGTGCTGCCATGCCGCGGCGCGACCCCGTACGTGACACGGCACGGTTTCGGCTATAGCATTTTTGAGCACGCGGAAGCCGGCATCAATTCGGAATTGACGGTGTTCGTCGCGCTCGATGCAGCGGTCAAGTTCTCCGTATTGAAACTGCGCAACGATTCAGGCCGCACGCGCCGGCTCACGGCCACCGGTTATGTCGAATGGGTCCTCGGTGACCTGAGTGCAAAATCGGCAATGCATGTGGTGACGGAAATCGATCAGCCGGGCGGTGTTCTGCTCGCACGCAATGGCTACAACTCGGAATTCGCCGGGCGTATCGCTTTCTTCGATATCGATGACGCCGCACGCACGGTGAGCGGCGACCGCGCCGAATTTATCGGCCGCAATGGCACGCTGAAAAATCCGGCGGCCATGTCGCGCACGCAATTGTCGAACAAGACCGGCGCCGGTCTGGACCCGTGCGCTGCCATCCAGCTCGAGATCGAACTGGCGGACGGCGAAGAGCGCGAGCTCGTTTTCAGGTTAGGCGCCGCGCGCAATCTCGGCGACACGCGAAAGCTCGCCCACGCGAGCCGCGGCGCGGCCGCCGCCCGTGATGCTCTCGAAAAGGTTCGCAAGTACTGGCGCCACACGCTCGGCGCGGTGCAGGTTGAAACACCGGATGCTTCCCTCAATCTGCTCGCCAATGGCTGGCTCGTGTATCAGACCCTCGCGTGCCGGCTGTGGGCGCGCAGCGGCTTTTATCAATCGGGCGGCGCCTTCGGTTTTCGCGATCAACTGCAGGACGTGATGGCGCTGGTGCATGCCGAGCCGCGTCTCGTGCGCGAACATCTTTTGCGCTGTGCTGCCCACCAGTTTCGCGAAGGCGACGTGCAGCACTGGTGGCACCCGGTGTCGGAACGCGGTGTGCGCACGCATTGCTCGGACGATTTTCTGTGGCTGCCGCTTGCGCTGTGCCGCTACGTCGAAGCGACCGGCGACATCGGCGTGCTGGACGAGCAGGCGCCGTTCCTCGAAGGCCGTCCGCTCAATCCGGGCGAGGATTCTTATTACAACCTGCCCGGGCGCGCGGAGGAGTCGGCAACGCTTTATGCGCACGCAGTGCGCGCCGTTTTGCGCGGCTTGAGCTTCGGCGAACACGGCCTGCCGTTGATGGGCTCGGGCGACTGGAACGACGGCATGAATCTGGTCGGCATCAACGGCAAAGGCGAAAGCGTCTGGCTGGGCTTCTTCTTGTACGATGTGCTCATGCGATTTTCAACGCTTGCACGGATGCACGCCGACGTGCCATTCGCCGAACGCTGCCAGCGCGAAGCGGCGCAGCTGCGGCAGAGCATCGAACGCAACGGCTGGGATGGCGAATGGTACCGGCGCGCCTACTTCGATGACGGCACTCCGCTCGGCTCGGCCGACAACGTCGAATGCCAGATCGATGCGATCGCTCAAAGCTGGTCCGTGCTGTCCGGCGCGGGCGACCCGCGCCGCACGCGCTGCGCGATGGCTGCCGTCGACCGGCGGCTCGTACGCCGCAAAACCGGACTTATCCAGCTGCTCGACCCGCCGTTCGACAAGTCGGATGTGAACCCCGGTTACATCAAAGGTTATGTTCCTGGCGTGCGCGAAAACGGCGGCCAGTACACGCATGGTGCGATCTGGACAGTTATGGCATTTGCCGCAGTGGGCGACAGCCGCCGCGCGTGGGAATTATTCGATCTGATCAATCCGGTCAAGCACGCGAACTCAGCGGGTGCCGTGGAAACGTACAAAGTCGAGCCTTATGTCGTCGCGGCTGACGTCTACGCAGTTGCCCCGCATACGGGCCGCGGCGGTTGGACCTGGTATACCGGGTCCGCCGGTTGGCTGTACCGGCTCATTCTGGAGTCACTGCTGGGCGTGACGCTGGAGGGAGACAGTTTGCGGCTGGCGCCTTGCCTGCCCGCCGAGTGGGACGGCTTCAGGCTCCATTATCGGTTTAAAGAAACGAGTTACCGCATAAACGTCGTCCACGCGCCTGCCGGAGATGGCAGGATCCGCATTATCGTGGATGGAGTTGCACAACCCGGCGACACGTTATCGATTACCGACGATCGGCTAGAACATGCGGTCGAGATAAACGTGCCACGGGTCGAGTAAGTGCGGGGCCGGGCGCACTCAGATCAGGGCGGCTTCTACGCGCTGAGCGGCCTGCTTTTTGAAATCCTGATTGTATTCATCGAGCACTTGCCGCGTGAACCGGCCGATTGCGGCGTATTCGATGTCGGTCAGATTCGCAAGCGACACGCGCGCCGAAGCATTAACGACCTCAAAGCCCTTGCCGGGCAGCAGCACGACGCCGGTTTCCTGCGCCAGGCGAAACAGAAAGCTGGTGCCGAGATTGCTTTTGACAAACCACGCTTCGAATTCACCGCCGTACAGCTGGCCGCCGATTTCCTGCAAGTCGATCAGTGAATAATAGTTGACGTCGTTGGCGCGACGCGCCGCGGCCACACCCATATTGCGATAGAGCGTTTGATAGCGCTGCCGTATGAGCTGCTTGGCCGCGTCTTTATAACGATGCTCGCGGTCCATCAAACCGTTGAGTGAAAACAACGCCATTTGCAATTGCTGCGGCACGGATAAGCCTGCGGTGTGATTTAACGCGACTGCGCGGCTGTCGGCGACCATGCGATCGATAAAACGCAGCTTGCGCGGCTGCGTGGTCAGCGACGCATAGCGCTTATCGAGCAGCAACTTTGTCACTTCCGGCAGTGCGTCGAGCGCGGCATCGAATACATTGGTGTCGTGCAGCGCGATTGCGCCCAACCGCCAGCCCGTAGCGCCAAAGAACTTGGAAAACGAATAAACACACAGCGTGTTGTTTGGGCAGCGGGCGAATAGCGACACGAAATCGTCGGCGAAGGTCGCGTAGACATCGTCTGTGACAATAAAGAGGTCCGGCCGGCGCATGGCGACGAGCGTCGTCAACTGGTCGAGAACGGCGTTCGACAGTTTGGTCGACGGCGGATTGCTCGGATTGACGAGGTAAAATATTTTGACCGCGGGATCAAGCAATCTCTCAATTTCCGTTGCCGGCAACTGCCAGTCAGGATGCTCGTCCATGCGAATGTCGACAATCTCGAGCCGGTATTCATCGAGCATCGGGATTTCAAGATACGGCGAAAAAATCGGCGTAGAGATTGCAATCTTGTCGCCCGGTTCGATCAATCCATTCTCGCGCAGGCTCTGAAATATGTAAGTCATTGCCGCCGTGCCGCCTTCGGTCGCGAAGACCGAAAAGTCGCCGGCGCGCGGCACGCCGCCAAACATTTCCTGCGCCAGATACGCTTTGACGATTTTTTCGATGTGCGGAAGTATGCGCGGCGGCGTCGGGTAGTTGCAGCCAAGAAATGCGCTGACCATTTCAGCCAGAAACGCATCGCGGTTCAGCCCGAGCTGATCTTTGACGTATGAGATGGCCGAGCGCAAAAAACGCACGCCGTCGGTCATGCGATGATTGGTCGCGTAAGTTTCAAACCGCTGCACGATGCCCTCGCGCTCAGGCAACCCGCCGAATCCGCTGTCAAGAAAAGAGTACGAGCGCTCGGCTTCGCGCAGCGCAAAGTCGCCCAGGCTCACAAACGCCCAGCGCGGCAGCGTCGCCAGAAAGTTCGGGTTGCCCCGCCCCGCATTGAGCATCATGCGCTGCGCGTCGGACGACGCGATCGCGATCAACTGGTCCTTCAGTTCGAATGGGCTCAACTTCGAGAATTTGCTCAAATCGTCCAGTAACATGACGGCGCCTCGGGTTCTTATGGGATTGGGTTGGTAGTGACCATGCCGACGATGACAGGTCCCCACAGCGTGAGGAAAACATTGGCCACCGCGTAGGTCACCGTGAAAGCGACCACCGGCGTAGCATTGCCCGCCCTTTCGAGCAGCGCAGCGAATGCGGGATTCGCGCTGCGGCCGCCGGCGACACAGGCCAGCGCTTCAATCGGGTTGCGCACTCGCAACACGTAATAAGAGAAAAAGAACGTAATGATTTGCGGCACGAGCGTAACGCCGATGCCGAGGAAAAACAGCGTCAACCCGTGCTTCTGAATGGCGACCAGCGCCTGCGGGCCCGCTGTGATACCTACGATACCGACGAACACGGCGAGTCCGAAATCGCGCAGAAAATTAGACGCACCGAGCGGCAACGCCGCGAAT
>JAQGMI010000165.1 GCA_028292435.1 Betaproteobacteria bacterium | reverse complement strand
GCAATTTGCGCCGGCATTGCGGCGGGCGTGGCGCCGCTCACTTTTCGGACAGCTGCTTCTTTTACGTCTGCAGGGTCAACGTCCTGCGGTGGGACCGCGGCCGGCTTTGCAGCCGCCGGCGCGCGCGTTTTCGCGCGAGCCGTTGTCTTTGGCACGCGGATGGCGCCCGCCTTTACGTTGTCGCCGACCGACCGGTTCGAATGCCATTCGCGGTCTTTAGCCGCGGCGATCTCTTCAATGCTGCGTCCGCTGACGGCACTGTCGGGTTGTGCGTCGACGATTTTGGCCGCCGCGCCGCGCGTAGCAGCTTCGTCGGCCTCCTTGATCAAGAGCCATGCTTCCGTTTTGCCGCCATATTTATCGCTGCGCGTTCGCACGAGCGTCCACCGGCCCGTGAGTTTTTTGCCATTCAGCTCAAACTTGAGACGGCCTTTCTTGTACGCATCCTGCGCGTCGCCGATCGGCGTCCAGGTGCCGGTGTCCCACAGCATCACTGTGCCGCCGCCGTACTGGCCGCGCGGAATAGTGCCTTCGAAGTTGCCGTATTCGACCGGATGGTCTTCGGTGTGCATAGCCAGCCGCTTGTCCGCCGGATCGAGGCTCGGCCCTTTCGGTACTGCCCAGCTCAGCAGCACGCCGTTGAGTTCCAGCCGGAAGTCATAGTGCAGGTGACTCGCGGCGTGCTTTTGAATCAGATAGCGCAGCGCGCCGGCTTTGCTCGCCGCGAGCTTGCCGCGCGGCTCGGGCGTTATCTTAAAATCGCGCTTGGCGTTGTAATGCTGCAGCCCCATGGCGTCGAATTACATCACGCGCGTTTGCGTTTAGCAGCGTGCCGCGCTGGCCTTGCCGTTTCCACTGCGCGCAGCGCCGGCTTCTCCGTGCCCTTGGTCCGTCCGTGCGGACCGGCCCGGCGCGGACTGCCGCTGTCAATGCTTTGCTTGAGCAGCGCCGCAAGATCGATGATTTTGGCGGTTTTCGGCTGCGCATCATCGCTCGACGGAGCAGTCAACTCGTGAGTCTCGCCTTTTTTCACTTTCTCTTCGATTCGATTCATCAGGTCTTCGTGATAAGTATTTTTGTAGGCCGCCGGATTCCATTTTTCGCTCATGTCCTCGATCAGACGTTTGGCCAGATCGATTTCCTTGGCCGTGACGCGCGCCTCTTTAAGGCCCTCGGCCGGCAATTCGAGATCTTTATCATCACGCAGTTCGTCGGCATAGCGCAGCGTCATCATCATCAGCGCGCGGCCGACCGGCTGCACTGCAACGAGGTGAGGCGCCGTGCGCAGCACGAACTGCGCAATCGCAATGCGGCCCGTCGAGCGCAGCGTTTCGCGCAGCAGCGCATAAACTTTTTCCCCGCGGTCGCCGGGCGCCAGATAGTAAGGCGTCTCGAAAAATTCGGGCGAGACGTCTTTCGCCGGCACGAACGCCTCTATTTCAATCGTGCGCGAAGCCTTGACGTTGGCGCGCTTGAAGTCTTCATCGGACAGCACGACGTACTGCCCCTTCTCGTACTCATAACCCTTGACGATGTCGGCCCACTCGACTTCTTTCCCGGACTGCTTGCTGTAGCGCTTGTAGCCGACGGGTGAAAAATCGCGTTTGTCGAGCATCGAAAATTTAAATTCCTTGCGTTGCTCGGCGGAGACGATTTCAACCGGTATGTTCACAAGGCCGAAACTGATCGCGCCTTTCCAGATCGAGCGGGCCATCTCATACCTCCGGTGCCGGCGCGCGCTCGACCGAAAGGCAATCAACGCAAATTACCGCGCCGCGTAATACGATTAAGAAACCACACTCCACACACGGCCCCAGCCTGGCCTCGCCCGAGTCGATGCAATGCTTACCGGCGCATTCGGGTCGGTGGCAAGGCTCGAGGTGTACCGGGCAAAGTGTCATAGCATGCCGCGTAAAGTTGGCATCGGTATTATTGCGGGGCCCGCCGCGGGTGTCTGTCCGCATTTGGCTGACAATGACGTCGGAATGAGACGGGACGCGGCCGGCGCGGGCTGTTATGTCACGCAGCGCCGCCCTTTAAATCGAGAGCGGGTCAGCTCGCGAGAAAGCGCTGAAAGTATTCGACGACCCGTTCCTCGACGCAATATTCGCGCGCGAAAAGCTGTCCGGCGCGACCGAGCCGCACGGCGGTTTCGGGACTCTCATACAAGTCGCGAATCGCATGCGCGAGCGCACCTGCATCGCGCGCCTCGCATGCGTAGCCGTTCACGCCCGGCTGGAGATAATCGAGCAGCCCCGCTGATCCTGTCGCGACGATGGCCTTGCCCAGATGCATCGCGGAAACAATCGTGACATGTCCGCATGGCACCACGTTGTCGCGCAGCGGAAGCACCATGAAGCGGCTGTAATTCAGTATATTGATTGCGTCGTTAAGCGGGATGTTGGTGTGGACCGTCACGTTCGGCGGAATCTCAAGCCCGGCGAGCTGCCCCGCATTGGCCACGATAACCAGGCGCAGACCGCGCAATCGATTCATCGCCGCGAGCAGCGTCGGATAGTCTCTGGCCTGGCTGCCGATCGCGCAAATGTAATGTCCCGCTTCGAGAGGCGGCACATCGGACTTGACGGTCGGGCACTGCACGCCCCAGTGGATCATGTCGAATCGTTCGGGTGGCAGATCGAAAAAACGCGCGTATAAATCTTTCTCGAGATTCGAATACACGACGAAGCGCTCGATGCGGCGAAACGCCCGCGTCATGACGGTTCTTTGCAGCCCCGCGGGCAGGTCTGTGAAATTGAATGAAAAAGCCAGATGCCGTACGCGTGACAAATGTCCCGCCAGAAGTGCACCG
>JAQGMI010000027.1 GCA_028292435.1 Betaproteobacteria bacterium | reverse complement strand
ATCCTTGCCCAGATAATTGTCGCCGCGCCAGTTGGCAGACGGTCGAATCGGGCGCGGCACGAATCCGCCGCCGCAGTTCGGACAGACGTTATGCAGCACTGTCTCGGCGCACAGCGCGCAAAACGTGCATTCGTACGAACAGATTCTTGCTTCGATGGAATCGGGCGGCAAAGCCTTGTTGCAGTGTTCGCACGTCGGACGCAGCTCAAGCATGCACGTTCTCCCTGATCGATAACTGCGGCGCGAGAGCGCACAAGCGCCCGCCGCGTCGCAGATTGCGTTTTACTCGGCGATTGTGATGCCCGAGCCGCCCATTTCAGCGGGCATGTCCTTCATTTTAGGCAAACCGTCCTTCATCGGCAGCTTTGTTTCCTGATAATTCACATGGATGCCGGGACGATACGGAAAGCCCGGAATCGCCGCCGCGTAAACATCGGTCACGCCCCAGCCCGGATGCTCGGTCAACACATGACCGCCGCAACTCTTGCACCATTTGCGGCTGCTCTTGCGCGTCTTGTTGTAAGTGCCGAGCTTGTCGGCCCCGCGCGTGATCGTCACCGCCGACGGCGGCCACAGGGTAAATGCATTGACCGGCGCCGCAGACCACGCGCGGCACGACTCGCAATGGCAATAACCCATGCCGGCCGGTTCGCCGCTGACGGTGAATTGAACGTCGCCGCAAAAGCAGCTGCCTTCGTATGTCTTTTCGTTGCTCATGATTTTTATCCTTGAAAGTCGAATTGGTTTACTTGCGCCACAACAGCCATTGGTCGATCACGACGCGATCGACGGCACGGCCGCGATTCACCCTGCCGCGCCGCGTATCGGGATGCGATCGGGGCAGATAGCGGCTTGCCTGCGATCCGCCGGCAGCAGCACCGAGTGCAGCAGCGCTGTTGACGATGATCCCGGCAAGCGACATGAGTTTTCGTGCGATGGTTGCCGCCAGGTTTTTTTGCATGATCATGTCTCCTTAAAAACGCCGCGCGTCTGCCTTTGCCGGTGCGGTATCGGCAACAGCATCGGCACTTCATTTTTGTAGGCGCGGTACTTGTCGCCATGATGATTGACGAGATCGCGCTCTTCGATCTGCAGCGCGATCAGGATGTAAGCGGTCGTGGCGATCGAAAATACCAGGTGGCCGACCGTCATATACGGCGTGGCCCAAAACGCAATCAGGAAGCCCAGCATCAGCGGATGGCGAACGAGGTTGTAAAGCCCGCTGATTCTGAACGGCAGATTTACGTATCGCTGATTGCGCAGGTTCAAATAGACCTGGCGCAAGCCGAAGAGATCGACGTGGCTGATTGCGAAGGTCGAAGCGAGTGCCAGCAACCAGCCGGTCACCTGCAGCGCCCATAATGCAATTGCGCCCGTTTCGTCTTCAACCCGCCACACGACCTCGGGCATCGGCTGCCATTGCCAGTACAGCAGCCCCAACGCGAGGCTCGACAGCACGACGTAGGTGCTGCGCTCGATCGATGCCGGGACAAAGCGCGTCCACCATGCTTTGAAGCCGGGCCTCGCCATCACGCTATGCTGAATTGCAAACACGGCGAGCAATGCAGCGTTGATCAACAGCGACGTAATAAAGTCGCCGCTTTCTCCGGAATCGAGCGATTTAGGCACCCATGCACCGGACACAAAGCCGACCGCATATAAAAATGCGCCCAGGAACATTGCATACGCGACGAGGCCGTATGCGAATCCCAAAAACCTGTTCATGAATTTATCTCCGTCTGGTTTACGCAACAATGAAGTGGCTACTTGCGATCGATCACCACTTCGAGGTACTCGCTCGGCACGACAAGCGACGAGGGGCCCGCGACGTTGCAGCGGTTCAAAAGCTCCGTGATGTCTCTGGCCATCGCGTCCTGGCCCAGCGGATTCAGCGCGGCAAACGCCTTGTTCGTCGGGCCGTAATAATCGCGGAACACCTGGATCCAGTGCGCCGCCGACCGAAAGCGAAAGTTGAAGTGCTTGCGCACCGCGCGGATCGCGGTTGCCTGAGTGCCGAACAATTCCATGATGTGTTCTTCAGTGCCCCACAGCGCGGGCGATCGCAAACCGGCAGGCGCCGGAATATAGCGGCCGATGACTTTGAACAATTGGCCGATGAAACCATCGGGCGTCCAGTTGGCAAGGCCGATGCGGCCGCCGTTGCGCACGACGCGCAGCATTTCTTTGGCCGGCTTCCTGTGGTCGGGCGTAAACATTGCGCCGAAGGTGGACAGCGCCGCGTCGAAACTGCCGCCTTCGAACGGTAGCGCTTCCGCATCGGCGACGCGGAAATTGACGGGCAGTCCTTCCGCCAGTGCGCGCACGCGGCCTTTTTCAAGCAGGTCGGGCACGTAATCGGTAGAAGTTACATCGGCGAAACGGCGCGCCGCGGCAAGCGTTGCATTGCCGTTCCCGGCGGCGACATCGAGTACACGATCGCCGGCGCGAATGTCGGCGGCTTCGGCGAGCGATTCGCCGACGATCTGCAATGTAACGCCAATAATGGCGAAATCGCCGCTCGCCCACGTTGCCTGCTGTTTCTGCTTGATTGCCGTGTAATCCGGCACCGCTGCTTCCGTTTGTTTCGCTGGCTTGCGTTCTGCGACGGTGTTCATGTGAATCTCCTTGAAAAAAATGGGATAAAGACCGTGTTGCAAGTGTGGGATGCGCTTACATTCCAATTGCATTCACGATGGCCGCAGTATTGATGAGTGCCGTCATATCGAATATGACTGACACTCCAATTGTTTTGCGCGAGCCGCCGGAATTGAGATAATTCGCCTCCTATGGATGCCTTGTCCGATGTACTGCACGTGCTGCGTCTTTCCGGCGCAGTGTTTCTCGACGCGGAGTTCACGGCGCCGTGGTGCGTCACGTCCAAATCCGGACAGCCGGGCGTAGGTCCGCTCGGCGGCGAGCACATTGTTTTTTTTCACTGGCTGATCGAGGGCAGCTGCAAGGCGCAGCTCTCGAACGGCGGCGACATGTTTGAAATTGGCGCGGGCGATCTCCTGCTCATGCCGAACGATGAAACGCACGTGATGGGCAGCGACCTTAAGGCGCAGCCGATTTCCGCCGAGTCGCTCATCAAGCCGCATGCCGATGGCGGCATGTTGCGCATTGAGCATGGCGGCGGCGGCGAAACAACGCGCCTGGTGTGCGGATTTCTCGCCTGCGACAAGCGTCTCTCCAAGCCAGTGCTCGATGCGCTGCCGGGCATGCTGCGCGTGCCGTTCGGCGACGATCCCGCATCGGCGTGGCTCAAAAGTCTGCTGCGCCTCGGTGCTGAAGAAACGCTCGCGCGCCGGCCGGGCAGCGATACCGTGCTCGCCAAGCTCTCGGAGTTGTTGTTCGTCGAAGCGGTGCGGCGCTACAGCGAAACGATGCCGGAAGAACAGAAAGGCTGGCTCGCGGGTTTGCGCGACCGCTTCGTCGGCAAGGTGCTGACGCTCATGCATCAGAAGCCCGGACACGACTGGACGGTCGATGTGCTCGCGGGTCAGGTTGGGTTATCGCGTTCGGCGCTGGCGCAGCGCTTCACTGAACTCATCGGCCAGCCGCCGATGCAATATCTGACGCGCTGGCGTTTGACGGTTGCGGCGCAAAGGCTGCGCAGCGACGGCGCAACCATCGCCGCAGTGGCGGAGCACATCGGCTACGATTCGGAAGCTGCGTTCAACCGCGCGTTCAAGCGCGAATTCGGCATGCCGCCGGCGAAATGGCGCAAGACGCTCGGCGTGGAAGCGGCCGGCGAGTCAGTCGCCGTCAGTTCGCACTAAGTTTTGCGTCGCGCGTCACGCGCGCCCATTTCGCGATTTCATCGCGGATAAACGGTCCGAATTTTTCCGGACCTTCACCGATAGGCGTCACGCCGAAATCGAGCATGCGCGCCGCAGTGTCGGGCGACTGCATGACTTTTATGAAAGCGCTGTTGAGTACCGCGACGACGCCGGACGGCGTGCGCGCGGGCACGATCACGCCATACCAGGTTCCGGACTCGAGATTTTTCACGCCGGCTTCCGCCATGGTCGGCACATCGGGCAGCACCGGCGTGCGCTTCGCGCTCGTCACACCGAGCGCGCGCAAACGGCCCGCCTTGATATGCGTGACGACATCGAGCGGGCCGGTAAAGATCATGTCGACATGACCGCCGAGCAAATCGATGATCGCTGGCCCCGTGCTCTTATACGGAACGTGAATCATCTTGACGCCGGTCAGGGTTGAAAACAATTCGCCGGTGAGATGCGGCGAGCTGCCGGTGCTGCCGGAAGCAAATGTCAGCGTGCCCGGTTTTGATTTTGCCAGCGCAACCAGTTCGGCGACTGAGCGCACGGGTGTAGTCGCGTTCACGACAAAAATATTCGGCTGCGATGCGAGCAGCGTCACCGGTGCAAAATCGCGCGCGGTGTCGTAAGGCAGCTTCTTGATGAGGCTCGGGTTGACGGTGTGCGTCGTCGTGATCAGCAGCACGGTATAACCGTCGGGCGCCGACTGCGCCGCGATCTCGGTGCCGATTACGCCGCTGCCGCCGGGGCGATTATCGACGACGAACGACTGGCCCAACGCATTGCCGGCGCCGGCCTGGATCAGGCGGCCCATGCCATCCGCGCCGCCCCCCGGCGCGAAGGGCACGATGCAGCGTACCGGCTTGGTTGGAAACGTCGCTAGCTCCGCGCCGTGAGCGTTCACAATAAGCAACGCCAGTGCGCTTAACCCGGACGTGCTCAACCCCGAAATTATTTTCATATGTTTATGTTACCGTACGGAAAATTTCTTTATCGAGGGAGGCAGTCATCAACACCGAAACAGAAATGCAAAGCTTCGTCGCCAGCGATGGTTTAACGCTGCGCTATGTCATCGACGATTACACCGATCCCTGGCGCAAAGCCGATACGCTTTTGCTCGTGCATGCCGCCATGGGCACGTCGAGACGTTTCTATGCGTGGGTGCCGCATCTGGCACGTGACTATCGGGTCGTGCGTATCGATCAGCGCGGTCATGGCTATTCGGGAATTCCGACGCCGGAGCAAATGACATTCAAGCGGCTCGGCAAGGACGTCGTCGAGCTGATCGATCATCTCGGGCTCGATTCAGTGCATCTCGCCGGCTCGTCTGCGGGCGGCATCGTGTCGCAAAGCGTTGCCATCGACTATCCGGACAGAGTCAAGTCGCTCGCGAGTTACGCCGCGCCGCCCGGCATGAAAATGGGGCGCCAGGATTACAACGGCTGGCTCGCCAAGATCGGCTCGAAAGGGCTGGGCGCGTTCCTGCGCGAGACGATCGCCGATCGCGTCGACCTCTCGCAGGTCGAGCCCGGATTCGTCGACTGGTTCATCGCCGAAGCCGAGCGCAACAAGGTCGAATCGCTCGCCCGTTTCGTGCCGACCGTCGCGGTCGTCGATCACACCGCGGAACTGCACAAGATTCGCTGCCCAGTGATGGTCGTCGCACCCGGTGCCGATCCGATTCACCTGATCGACGAATACGATCTGCTGCGGCAGGAGATCAAGCAGTGCGAGTTCATCGTCTACGACAAGCTGCCGCACAACATCACCGACACGGTGCCCGACCGCTGCGCGAAGGAGCTGTTGAGGTTTTTGAAATCGCTCGGATGATGTAAGAGACCACGCAGGTTTCAATCTTCCGGGTGGCAGACCCGGGGCTAGTCACTTTTCCTGCGCGGCCGGGAAAAGTAACCAAAAGGAGGCCGCCCCTGCGGAGACGCCCTTCGGGTAGCCCTGTGCTGCTCGACAAGTGCGGCGGCTGTGGAATTCGCGCTCAGTTAGAGGAAACACGTTTGAACGTGCTCGCGCTCAAACACAGCCGAAATCCCCGCCCTTGCCTGCGACTGCTCGGCGTCTCAGAAGGGGGGTGATTGCGGACTGAGTCGTGATGTGAGCAGCGCAGAGATTTAGTAGGTAAGTAAGGCACTCATTCGCTTCATTCACTTCGCGTCTCGACACTGCTTGCCGCTTAATCCCCTCGTGAGACGCCGAGCAGTCGCAGGCGTGAAAAGGGTAGTCGGCGAGAAACTGTCTGAGCTCGCAACCCTTACGTGTTTTCTCACTTATCGAGCGAGTTTTTTGAGCCGCTTTTCACGTCGAGCAGCACAGGGACACCGCAAAGCGGCGTCTCGCTGGGGTCGCCTTCTCTTGGGTTACTTTCTCTTGGCGACTCAAGAGAAAGTGACCAGCACCGGGTCTGCCACCCGGAGTTTGAAAATGGCTCATCGAAAAATTCAACCCTTTGCACGTCGCTAACGAATCAACGATCATATTACTCACCATGGCCACCGCAAAAGCCAAAACCAAATCCGGCGTCAAACGCAAGCTCGCCAAACGCACACCCCGCAAGGCAGCTGCGCGCTCGCGCGGATTTATTCCGGACGAATGCCGGATTGAAAACCTGCCGCCCGAAGCGCAGGCTGTCCGCGATCGCATCGAGAAGACAGGCGGCATGATCGTCGGCTCATACTGCGATCCGCTCGGCAGAACGCCGCTGATCATGGCGATATTGCCGATCGACTCGATCGAGCCGACGCCATTCCAGCGCGATCTTTCGCAAACGCATCATCGCAAGCTCGCCGACGTCATCGATCGCACCGGTCTCTTCCTCGATCCGGTCATTGCCGTCACAGCGCCCGATGAAGGTTTTTGGACGCCCAACGGCCGCCATCGTTTGGAAGCGATGCGCCGGCTCGGCGCGAAATCGATTGCGGCGCTGGTGGTGCCAAAGCGCGAAATCGCATGGCAGATCCTCGCGCTCAATACCGAGAAGGCGCACAACCTGCGCGATAAATCGCTGAAGTGATTCGCATCTATCGCGGGCTGATCATGGAAGACGCGCGGCGCAGCGAAGCTGGATTCAGTTTCTATCTCGAAGAAGCGTCGCTCGTGACGATCGGCATCTGCTACGAGCGCAACGGCAAGTTTGCGGGCGGCGCATACAACCCGGTCATGCGCAGGCTCGAAGAATTTTCCGAGGCGCCGATCTCGCAGGCGATCAAAGTGCATGAGAAGCACGCCGACATGCTGATGGAACTCGACGAGCGCGTCGGCGAAGTGATTGCGAAGCTCAAAGCGCGCGGCTTTGTGAGCCCCTATTTGCGCGCGTTCGTGATCGCGCGCATCAATCCGCTGCGCTGGATCCAGGGCGATCCGCCGCCGCTCGAAGAAGTGCTGAAGACCATGCGCGAGCGCGCGGCAAAGTTCAACACCGAGAAAGTGAAACAGGAAGACATCGTCGCCACCGGCGGCGCGGCGGAAGAATAGTTTCCGCTTAAAAAGCTTTCGCCAACTTTTACTTCGGGACCGGCTTCTCGCCTTTCCGGATTTGCACGTCGGGGTTGATGACATTGCGGTCCAGCGTGCCGGGCGCCGCAGGCTTGGGCGGTGCGTCAATCGTCCCGGGCGCTACGGGCTGCGGCGGCTTGTCCACCGTGCCCGGTTTCACCGGCGCGTCCATGTTCGGCGGATTCACGGACTTCTGATTCATTTCCGCCTTGGGCGGATCAGCAGCCACCGCCGCATCAAGCGATAGCGGCAGCGCAACAATTACTACTGCGACTAATCCAATAATCACGTCTTTCGCGCACATGACCGTGTGACCGGCAGCCAGCTTGCGCAGTTCCGCGCGGATGCGTCGCGGCAATGACAAACGATTTAAATTCAAAGTAGCCGACACCGCATCAAGATGTTGTCCGACAAAATGCGATCTAGCGAAGGCCTTCTTACCCGCCTTAACCGCCTGGCATTTCAATCGACCTTAATTCCGCGCTTTAACGATGTTGCTGTAAGTTGCAAGGTCGTCAGACATCCTTTAATCCCGCTTGCGGGACAAGCGGCGCAGTCTTGCCGCAGCCGCGGACTGAGCGGCGATACAATAAGCGCATCCATTAGGGAGATTGCAAATTGCGAGCAAATCGAGGTTCAGTTGCAGTCGCGTGCGTGATTGCGTTCGGTGCAGCGTATGCGCATGCCGAGACGTTTCCAACCAGGCCTGTGCGCATGATCGTTCCATATGCGGCCGGCGGTGGCGCGGACATCGTCGGGCGGCTGGTCGCACAGCGGCTGGGCGATGGGTGGGGGCAGACCGTGGTGGTCGACAACCGGCCGGGTGCGGGCGGCAATATCGGCGCGGAAATCGTCGCGCGTGCGCCGGCGGACGGTTATACGCTGCTGCTGGTCGGCCCCAATCATACGGTCAACATCAGCTTGTACAGCAAGATCTCGTACGATCCCATCAAGGATTTTGGGCCGATATCGGTGGTCACTTCGGCGCCGTACCTGCTGCTGGTCAATCCGTCCCTCGGCGTGAATACCGTCGCTGACCTCATCGCGCTGGCGAAGTCGCGGCCCGGCAAGATTCTCTACGCGTCGGCGGGCAACGGCACCGCGGGGCATCTGGGCATGGAACTCATCAAGACGATGGGCGGCATCGACATGGTGCATATCCCATACAAGGGCAGCCCCCCGGCGCTCACCGATCTGCTCGCGGGCCAGGTGTCGGCGGCATTCGACAACGTGTTGTCGTCGGCGCCGCACGTGAAGGCGGGCAAGCTGCGTGCGATTGCGGTGAGCACCATCAAGCGCTCGTCCGCGATGCCCGAGGTGCCGACGGTGGCGGAATCCGGCCAGCCCGGATTCGAGGTCGCGGTGTGGCAAGGCATATTGGCGCCGGCGGGAACGCCCAAGCCGGTCGTCGACGCGCTCCACACAGCCATCATGGCGGCGCTGGGCCGCCCTGACATGAAGGAGCGCATGGCGGCGAACGGCACGGACATCATCGGCAATTCGCCGGCGGAATTCACCGCGTTCATCAAGTCCGATATCGTGAAATGGGCCAAGGTCGTCAAGAACTCGGGCGCGCGCGTTGACTGAGGCGAGCGGGAGCGCCGCACCCGCGTATCTGAAAGCGCTGGCCGATTTTGCATGCGCGACGCGGCTTGAAGACATCGCGCCGCGCGCGATCGAGCGCACGCGCTGGGTCATCGCCGACTGCCTGCCGGTGATCGCCGCGGGCATGCAAACGGACGAGATGCGCGCGTTCGTCGGGAACCATCTCGCCGGCGCCGCCGCCGGCAACGCGTGGATCATCGGTACTGGCAAGCGCGCCGGTGCGCTCGACGCGGCGTTGTTGAACGGCACAGCGGGCACGTGGCTCGAACTCGACGAAGGCAGCACGCTCGCCAAGGGGCATCCGGGCATCCAGATCGTACCCGCGGCGCTGGCAATGGCGCAGGAGCGCCGATTGCCGGGCGCGGCGTTGCTGGCGGCAGTGGCGGTCGGCTACGAGATTTCTTCGCGCATCAACCGCGCCGCGCGCGTGCGCGAGATCATCCATCCGCACGGCACTTTCGGCGTGATCGGCGCCGCGATTGCGGCCGGGCGCCTGCTGGATTTTTCGCCCGGGCAGATGCTCAGCCTTCTCAACGTGGCCGCATCCATGCCGATGGCATCGAGTTACCGCACACTGGCCGACGGGGCGACGGTGCGCAATATCTACACCGGGCACAGCGGCTATATGGGCCAGATCGCGGCGCGCCTGGTGCAAAGCGGATTCTCGGGCGAGCGCGACGGCGTGGCGACGACGTTCGGCGAAATTCTCGGCACCGGGTTCGATTCGCGCGGCGTGGTTGACGGGCTTGGCAGCGAATGGATGGTGGCGGACGGCTATTTCAAGCTGCATCCCACCGCGCGCTCGATCCAGACTGCGATCGATGCGCTGGAAGACTTAATGGCGAAGGCGCCGGCGGGTGGCATCGATGCCGCGCGAATTTCGCGCATCACGGCGGACACCTATCGCCTCGCAGCAAGCAAAGCGCAAAAAAACGTGACCAACAGTTTCGGCGCCAAGTTTTCGATTCCGTTCGCGGTGGCCACCATACTGCATCACGGCCGCTCGAGCCTCGACGCATTTGGCGATGCGGCGGTGGTAAACCCGGCAATCCAGGCTCTGGCGCAACGCGTCGAAATTACGGAGAACACAAGGTACAGCGACGCATATCCGCGCGAGCAGATTTGCGATCTCGATGTTGTCTTCAACGACGGCACCAAGCTAAGCGGTCGCTGCACGACAACCAAGGGCGAGCCGGACAACCCGGTGACCGTGGCGGAGCTCGTAAAGAAATTTCACGAGCTCGGAGATCCGGTGTGGGGCGGGCAGCTCACGGAGAAACTGCGCACCACGTTTTGCCGGCTTGAAACAGTGCGCGACATGGGTGACGTCGCCGATCAGTTCCTGCTCTAGGAACGCTGTCTCGCGCCAAGGCATGATGCAATCCACCGCGATCGCGGCGGTCAACACCCATTCGGTAATCAGGTGTTTCGCGATCACGCCCATGTACCGGATGGCGCGCGATACGATTCCACGTCCGCCATTCACGATATGATGAATTAAACTGAACTAATCCAACAGCGCCCCAAGACTGTGTTCGATAAAAACAGGGAGATTCAACTGAAAAAGACCTTCGGGATTACGCTCGCCGCCGCTGCATTCGCGCATTAGCAAATCGCCGACCCGCCGACTTCTGGCGATAAACATAACTCGGCTGAGTGTTGTGCTCATTTAGCTAATCGGGAGCGTGGGTCCGACCGGCAAAATTGATCGGCTACTCAACTTTTCCGTTCACTTCCGGCGTATGCCAATGACGCGGCCGACTTCCGACGGTCGAGGTCGCCGCGAATGCGACTCATGCAAGGCCTGCAGGTGCACAAACCTGTCGGCGGGCCAGTTCGTGCTGCGTCGCGTTGTCATGTCGATACACATCGAGATCGATTCGAGGGTGGCCGCCAGCCAGCGCTCGTGCGCGTGAAGCATCGTCATGAAGTAATGGATGCGCTTCGCGTCGACGTCGATCAACTGAAAAGTGAAATCGAGCGGATCGCCCGCGTGCACCTCGCGCTGGTAGGTGATATGCGATTCCAGTGCAAACGAGCTGCAGCCGGTTGCTTCGGTGCTCGCAGAGCCCAGACCGAGCTTGTCCCAGGGAAGATCGAGCGCATTGTCGAAAAGCACGCCGTAATAGCCGACGTTCATATGGCCGTTCGGGTCGATGTACGCCGGCGGCACGACAAAATCAGAATAGCGAATGCTGTCGATGGCCTGGGTGATGTTTGAAGATGGCAATGTGTCGTCCTCGTGCGCTCTGAGCGTTGGGACGCATTATGCAGCAGCCTCAACAGGCGTGTGTTCCTAGGTTAGGGCCCTGCGAACCCATTCCGCATGTACCAGCGTTTTGTGATCCATGCCGAAGCGCCCGATCAACTGTGCGCCGATCGGCAGGCCCGAGGATCCGGTAAACACCGGCACGGTTACCGCCGGGACATACAGTGCGGTCCACATACGATTAAAGATTGAGTTGCCCGTTGTCTCGAGTCCTGCCGGTGCTTCGCCCGGCGCGCTCGGCGCGAGCAATATGTCGAAGTCGGTGAACACATCGTCGAGCAATTTGCGGCATTCGCTAAGGAGTTTGCGCGCAACGATATATTCATCGCACGTGCGTTTATCGCTCTGCGCGAGCTTCTTGTTCAGAGTCGAGCTGATCTTGCTCGAAAAAGTCAGCCGCTCATAGGCGAGGGCGCGACTCAGCTCGTAGTCGCTTAAGACGCCTTGGGCTTTGACTACGTCGTCGAACTTTTCGGGCAGCGCGACTTCCGTTACGCGCGCGCCGGCTTTGACGAGGCGCGGTAAAGCAGCCTCCAAAGCCGTCGCTGTTGCTTGATCGGCATGCTGCCATTGCGGTGTGCGACAGAAACCAATGCGCGGATTGCTCAATGTCCCGAAATCAGGAGCGATCTGCGCCGTCAGTATCGAAAACATCAGCGCTGCATCCGGCACAGTGCGCGCCATGATGCCGACCGTATCGAGCGATTCCGAATTCGGTTTAACACCGGCCCGGTTAATGAGATTGAAGCTGGGCTTGAAGCCGACGATGCCGCAAAAAGCCGAGGGGCGGATAACTGAACCGCCGGTTTGAGTCCCCAGCGCGAGCGGTACCATGAAGTCTGCCACCGCTGCCGCCGACCCGCTCGACGAGCCGCCAGGCGTATGCGCGGTGTTGTGCGGATTGCGCGTCTTGCCGGGATACCGCGCGGCAAACTCTACTGTCACTGCCTTGCCCATGACGAGCGCACCCGCGTTTTTCAGCATGGCGACGCAAGCGGCATCCGTCTGCGGACGATGGCCCGCATAGATGGGCGAGCCATACTCGGTGGGCATGTCTGCCGTATCGATGATGTCTTTCGCGGCAAACGGAATGCCATGCAGCGGGCCGCGCCGCGGCTGGCGATCGCTCGCTCGCGCCTGTGCGAGCAAGTGTTGCGCATCGATGTAGGCCCATGCCTGCACATCCTGCTCGCGCTGCTCGACGCGCGCGAGACAATCCTCGGCAAGCTGCACGGCACTGAGCTTGCCAGCCGCCATCAAGGTGCCGGCTTCGGTTACCGAGTATTCGTTACTTTTGCTCAAGTCCTGCCCCTTTGTTATTCGCGTGGAATGCCGGCTATAGCGATCACCTTGGCCCATTTGCGCACTTCGGCGGCAGTGAACGCACCAAACTGCTGAGAGGTTCCGCCCGCCGCATCGACCCCGAGTCTGCCCAGGCGCTCTCTGACATCAGGAACCTTGAGTATTTCGTTGATCTCGCGATTGAGCTTGCCGACGATATCTGCGGGCGTGCCGGCCGGCGCAAAAATCCCCGACCACTGCACCACCTCGTAGCCAGGCACGCCGGCTTCTGCAATCGACGGCACATCCGGCAAAGCCGGTGAGCGTTTGATGGTGCTGACGCCCAATGCTCGCAAGCGTCCCGAGGCGATATGCGGCAGTACTGAATTCGCGCTGAAGATCCCGAGCTGCACTTCGCCCCCCGCCATCGCGGCCGCTGACGGCGCACTGCCTTTGTAGGGCACATGCACGAGCTTGATGCCCGCCATCGACATCAAGTATTCCATGCTCAGATGGGTTGCGCCGCCGGTCCCCGCGGATCCGTAATTCAGCTTGGCGGGATTGGCTTTTGCATAGCTCAACAAAGCCTTCAAATTGTCCGGCAGCGAGGGAAGCGCGACCAGGATCAAAGGTTGCGCGCCGACCTGGATCACCGGCGCGAGATCTTTGATCGGATCGAAGAGCGGTGTCCGGGAAAGATTCGGCACGGTGGCAAGCGCGGCGTTGTTGACCAGCAGCGTGTAGCCATCGGGCGTCGACCTTGCCACGATCTGGGTGCCGATCGCGCTGGCTGCGCCCGGGCGGCCGTCGATCACCACCGACTGGCCCCAACGTTCCGTCAATTTCTGCCCGATGACGCGCGCCTGTGCTTCGGTGCTCCCGCCCGGCGCATAGGGGTCGATGATGCGAATCGGCTTGTTCGGATACTGATCGGCGCCTGACGCGGGACTAGCGGCGGCAATAGACAGGGCGAGGGCCCAATATCTGACGCCGAAGTTCTTTTTCATACCGCAGTTCCTTTAACCGTCGTCCGGTACATCAGCCTTCTTTGCGGCAACGCATAGTCATTAATCGCGAGATGCTGCGTCGCGCAGTTGTCCCACATCAGCAGGTCGCCGGCGCGCCACTGGTGGCGATAAACGTAGCGCGGCTGGGTGCTGTGCTCGATCAGGTAATCGCGCAGCTTGAGTCCTTCTTCCTCGTCTATACCGAGTACTTTGATGACGAAAGAGACGCTCACGTAAACGCATTTCCTGCCGGTGACGGGATGCGTGCGTATCACCGGATGAACGACGTCGGGGACTTTCGCTTTCAAGTCGGTGGTGAGCTCTTCGCGCACTCCGCCCTGCGCCTTGATTTTCGCGAGCCTGCGTTCGTACTGCTGCGTGTAGTTGTGCACGCCGCGCAAACCTTCCGCGCGTTTTTTAACGTCGTCCGGTAAATCATCGTAGGCCGCCGTCATGCTGGCGAAGCAGGTGTCGCCCAACGGCCCGCCCTGGTCGTCCTGCGGTACCTCGATCGCATAGAGCAGCGATCCGCGGCTGGGCACCTGCATATAGGAAGAGTCGGTGTGCCAGACGCGGCCGGCGTCGGCGTTGCCGATGTTGCGGCCGTTCTCGACGATGTTGGACACGACATAGACTTCGGGGCACGACGCCAGAGAATACTGGCGGTTGGTCGGCACTTCGACGTCGCCGAAATGTCGGCTGAATTTCACATGCTGCTCAGGTGTCAGCTTCTGATCGCGAAACCAGATCACCGAGCGTTCATGAAAAACTTTTTCGATTTCTCGAAAAGTCGCCGCGTCGACGTCCTTCGATAAATCGAGGCCGGAAATTTCCGCGCCTAGTGGCGAATCGGGATAACGAACTTGGAATTGCGTAGATGGCACGGCGGTTGCTCTCTGAAAATCTATTCCTTTGAGTATAATCTGGACCCGCCCATGAAAATCAATCTGCCGTTGTCCTGCATGCTCGTTTTTTCGCTCGCCATCGGTGCGGGCGGCATGGCGCATGCACAAACATGGCCGGCGAAACCCATCAAGATCGTCGTCGCTTATCCGCCCGGCGGGCCTAACGATCTGTCAGCGCGCACGATCGGCCAGCGTTTGGCGGAAGCCTTCGGGCAGCCGGTCATCGTCGAAAACCGCGCTGGCGCCGCGGGCAACATCGGTTCGCAGTACGTCGCGAATTCTTCTCCCGACGGCTACACGCTGCTGAACGGCGCGAGTGCGCTGACCATTGCGCCAGCGCTTTCAAAAAATCTTCAATACGACGTCGCGAAGGATTTTGCGCCGATCAGCATGACACTCGTCAGCTCGTACGTGCTCGCCGCGCATCCGTCGGTGCCCGCAAATTCGATCAGGGAACTCATCGCCCTGGCAAAATCGCGCCCGGGCCAGCTCAATTACGCCTCGTCTGGCGTCGGCGCGCCGCCGCACCTCGCTGGGGAACTGCTGAAGTCGATGGCAAAAATCGACATCAATCACGTGCCTTACAAGGGCGTGGGGCAGTCCATCAGCGATCTCGTCGGCGGCCAGATCGACATGATGTTCACCGCCACGAATAACGCAGTGCCCCACGTGAATGCCGGCCGTCTGAAAGCGCTGGCGGTCTCGTTGAAAAAACGCTCCCCCCTGCTGCCCAACGTACCCACCATTGATGAATCGGGCGTCAAGGGATTTGAGCTGGGCTCGTGGTTCGGCCTGCTCGCACCCGCCGGCACGCCGGCCGATATCGTCAATCGCCTGAACGGCGCCGTCATCAAGATCGTCGGCACTGCCGACTTTCGCGAACGCATGTCGAGCCAAGGTATGGATCCGATGGGCAGCACGCCGGCAGAGTTCTCTGCCTATATCAAGAGCGAGATTGCGAAGTTTTCCAAGATTGTTCAGGTCGCGCATATTCAGGCGGACTAGTCTTCCGGGTGGCAGACCCGGCCTCAGACTTCCGGGTGGTAGACCCGGGGCTAGTCACTTTTCCTGCGCGGCCATGAAAAGTAACCAAAAGGAGGCCGCCCCTACTGAGACGTGCTGATCGCATATCCCTGTGCTGCTCGACAAGGGCGGCGGCTGTGGAATTCGCGCTCCAATTAGAGAAAACACGGTTGAACGGTGAGCG
>JAQGMI010000026.1 GCA_028292435.1 Betaproteobacteria bacterium | reverse complement strand
TTTCTGGTCCATAGGTCTCTCGTTCTTCCACGGCATGGGCTTCTCCTCGTCGGATGCCCATGCAGCATAAAAAAGTGTTACCTATGTGTTTGAACTCCTTTGTTACCTATGAGTGTGAACCATACAGGTCGCCTTCTCTTGGGTTACTTTCTCTTGGCGACTCAAGAGAAAGTGACCAGCCCCCCGTCTGCCACGGGGAAGATTGAGACGAGCCCCGGGTCTGCCACCCGGACAATGAGTCACTCGCGCCGCTTTATCGCTTGCTCAACGCTGATCTCACTACGCTTGAGCAGATAATCGAGCCCGCCCACGCGATACCAGCGATAAGCGTAGCCTTCGAGCAGAAGATAATGCCGCCCGCGCGCGTCGGCGCGGCTATGATCGTCCGCGAGAAGATTGACGAGCAGTGATCCGTTTTCCGACCGAAGGCCGGTTGAGAACGCGACCTCGCGCGGAGCCGCGTCGAGATTGTGCACGAACAGCACCGAGTTATTGCGCCAGTCGTAGCGCATTGCGAGCACCGCGCGCGTTCCCGTGTCGAGCACCGTGAAATCTCCCCATCCGATCTCCGGCACCTCTTTGCGCATGCGAATGATGCGCTCGGTCCAATTGAGCATCGACTCGGGATCGCGCCGCTGCTCCGCCGCATTCACATGTTGAAAACCGTACGGCCCTTCGTCGATTACCGGAAGGATCGGTTTATCGCTCTTCGTGAAACCGGCGTGCGGCTCGGTCGACCATTGCATCGGTGTGCGCGCGCAATTGCGTTCGGGCAGGCGCAGATCGTCGCCCATGCCAAGTTCGTCGCCATAGCGGACGACCGGCGTGCCGGGGAGCGTGAACATGAGGCTGTACGCGAGTTCCATGCGGCGCCGATCTCCCGCGAGCATGGGGGCCAATCGCCGGCGTATGCCGCGCTCATAGAGCTGCATGTTCTTGTCGGGGCCGAATGCATCGAATACCGATTGCCGTTGCTGCGCGCTGAGCCGGCCGAGATCGAGCTCGTCGTGATTGCGCAGAAACAGGCCCCATTGCGCGGTCGACGGCCGCGGCTTGGTCGCATGGAGCGCCTTGGTGAGCGGCCGGCAATCCGCTGCTGCGAGCGCATAAAACAGGTGCTGGTTTACCTGGAAGTTGAACATCATGTGCATGCGGTCGCCGTCGTCGCCGAAGTACTCCATATCGGTTTTCGGCAGCACGTTCGCCTCGCCGAGAATGATGGAATCGCCGAGCCGCCACTGCAGGAACTCACGGAACATTCGCAGCATGTCATATTGCTCGGCAGGCTTGCGCACAGCGGCGCCCTTGGTGCCGATGATGAAGGGGACCGCATCCATGCGAAAGCCGGAGACGCCAAGCTGGATCCAGAAACCCATGATCTTCAGGATCTCCGCCTGCACGTGTGGATTGGAGGTGTTTAGATCCGGCTGGAAATCGTAGAAGCGATGGAAATAATAAGCGCGCGCCTCGCGGTCATACGTCCACGTCGTCTTCTGCACGCCGGGAAAGACCATGCCTTCGTTAGCGCCTGGCGGCTTCTTCTTCGACCAGATGTACCAATCGCGATAACGCGAGGCCGGGTCGCGCCGCGCCTCCTGAAACCATGGATGTTCGTTGGACGTGTGGTTGACGACTAAATCGGTGATCACGCGAACGCCGCGCTGTTTGCAGGCGTGGGTGAACTCCACGAAATCCCCGAGCGTGCCGTAACGGGGATCGACGGCGTAATAATCAGAGATGTCGTAACCGTCGTCTTTGCACGGCGATTGCTGGAACGGCATCAGCCAAACGGCCGTAACGCCGAGCCCCTGCAGGTAATCGAGCCGGCGCATGAGGCCCTGAAAGTCGCCGATGCCGTCGGCGTTCGCATCCATGAACGTGCCGACCGACAGGCAATAGATGACCGCATTCTTGTACCAAAGATCGTTGATCACTGCGTATTTCCCCCGCGTCAGATCCGCCAGCGGGTGCGGTAACAAGAGATCGACCGCAGGCAGGGCAGACGATTGCGAATGCAATTGGAGTTGAATGGAAGAAAAGCTTACATGGATCGATATGACACTTCTGCCGGACGAACTCCCAAGCGAGTGGGCTTTCGATTCTTCGGACTTGCTGCGCGTCGTCGGCGGCGCGGCAAGTAAAAATGACACGATGTCGTGAATGAAGAAGACGAGTCACTAAAAAACCATCGACTCGGCCTGTCCACCACCGGTAGGGTAATTAAGTAGTTCTGAACATCAGACGGATTGCTTTGTCCAATGATCCCTGTCACCGGATTGCGGAGGACAAATTGGAAAACACAAAAAGCTTGCCGGCAAATCTTTGGGAGAGTGACGCGAAAACGTGGATAACTGCGCTGATGGCAGCATCCGCGTTGATTTTTGTTTCCCAAAATTCGTGGGCCGCGTATTCCACCAGTCCGAGCAGGTCGTATACGCCTGCTTACACGCCGCCTCCGCCGCCGCGGGTATATACACCACCGCCAAGGGCTTCGACACCGTCCTACAGCAATACAAATCGGTCGCCCGGTTTTTCGTCCAACAGCAATTCAGCGAACTCGATGCAGCCGGCGAAGCCCCCGGCCAACGCCGCTCGCACGCCGTCGAACAGCAACAACCAGGCTCGGCAAGTGGCTAACGACAATGTAAAACAGCAACAGCAGAAGCAGGCCCGGCAGAAAAAGCAGCAACAGCAACAGGTCCAGCAGAAACAGCAGTCCGCGCAGGCGCAGCAGCAGAAAAATCGCCAGCAGCAACAGCAATTAGCGCAGAAACAACAGCAGGACAAACTCGCGGCGCAAAGGCGGGCTCAGGCCCAGGCGCGTATCAATCTCGGACAGAAGGGAACATTGACGCCCACATTCAAAAATGCCGCGAACGGCAACTCCGCAGCGTCCGGGTCGGCTGGCAGTACTGGCGGCAATCAGCCGCCCAGCACGCTTACGGACAGATTCAATCGTGCGTCAGGCGCGACAGGAAACACGACAACGACAAAGGTCGAGACAGCGAACCCCGTTTTGGAGCCGCCCGGGCCGAGACTGGATCCGCCTAGAAACAGATAGCCGAAAACAAAGCGGAGCGGTCACTCAATGAATGTTTAAGGGCAGTCGAGTACGGCGTTTGCATCGGCGTTTCCATTCCGCCGCAAACGTCAAAGCAGTTACCGCCGAACCACCTGCCGGTAATTCAGGCTCGGGCTAGCCGCGGCAACAACCTGCGTCGGCCCGTTGCTCAGATACATCACGGTCGGCTTGGGATGAGGATTGCTTCTCCTCACGGAGGCAAATCGCTGGTAGCTCGGCTGCATCGGCGGCGGTTTGCCGCTGCGATATTGCTCGTAGTACTTCATCACTTTCGGCACGTACGCTATCGTCTCGCGGTAAGGCGGAATGCGGTTGCCGTATTTGATGACTGCCTGCTCGCCCGCGTTATAGGCGGCAACAGCCAGACGCACGTCGTTGTTGAACATCTGCAGCAGATCGCGCAGGTAGCGCGCGCCGCCGTGGATGTTCTGTTCGGGATCGCGCGAATTCCTGACGTTATAGCGGCTCGCGGTTTCAGGCATCAGTTGCATCAACCCGACGGCGCCTTTGTGGGACAGGGCATTCGAGTTGTAGCCTGATTCGGCGGAGATCACGGCGCGGATGAGCGCGGGATCGATGTTGTTGGCCGTCGCAGCGGCCTCGATATGACTGGCATAGCTTGAAGCGCTGTAATCGGTGTAACGGCGAGGCTCGGGCGCGGCTTGGACGGGAGCGGCGGTGGACTTGTCTTTGATATAGATTTCCCAGCGGCCTTCCGTGGGCAACATATTGGTAAAGACCGGCGGATTGCGATCCAGGCTGCGATAGATGTCGGCCTTCGCCAGTCCGCTGCTCAGCAACAATGCCGGCAATAGCAGCAAAGACGCTAGCGGGGCGAGCTGGATTTTTCGTCCGGTCAGGATCTCAGACAACCGTATTTCTCCCTGTCTACATCTGCAGCAGATGTTCTGCAGCTTTGTGCGCTTATTGCGACGGCGCCAGCCTGTCTGACAGACGTTAACGGTCAGCAGGTGCGGCAGTATAAACCACGTTGCGCCGGCCGGGCGTGACGCCCGTCACCGGGTCGTCGAAATCAGAAATTGGCCCGGCGGCGCGTTGACACTCCGATGCCAGCCGCCGAGAATTCACGCGTCCCCTCCCGTCAGACGGTCAAAACCGCGCCAGGGCGTTCAGCGGGGTCAAAAAAGTTACGTTCCGACAATCATTGGGAGGAGACCCAGTCATGATCAACCGGCGTCAGTTTATTTCCACCGCCGCGGCGGGCGCTGCAATGTTCGCGCGCATTCCAAACGTTTTTGCGCAATCCATCGATCTCATCATCAAAGGCGGGCGCGTCATCGATCCGTCGGTGCAACTCGATGCGATTCGCGATATCGCGATCGCGGGCGGCCGCATCGTGGCCGTCGAGCCGAATATCGCCGGCAATGCTGGCGACGTGATCGACGCGCGCGGCAAGATCGTCGCGCCCGGACTCATCGACATTCATACGCATGCCGGTCGCGGCAAAGACGGCCCGCCGCTCGCGCTGCAGGACGGCGTGACGGGCTGGGTCGACGCGGGCACCGCCGGCGCCGACAACATCGACCAGGTCGCAGCGGTCGCGCGCACGTCGCCGCAAATCGGCCGCCTGCTCGTGAACATCTCGCGCACCGGCGTAAAGAGCCCCGAAGGCGAACTGCACGATCTCAATCTCGCCAATGTCGATCTCGCGCGCGGCGCAATTGCACGCCACCGCGATGTCGTCGCCGGCCTCAAAGTCCGGATGTCGAAAGAGGTTGCCGATGTGAACGATCTCGAATGCCTGCGGCGCGCGCAGGAAGCGGCTGCGCCGTTCGGCCTGCCGGTGATGATTCACGTCGGCCAGAATCATTCGCCGATACGCTCGATCCTTGCGCTGCTGAAGCGCGGCGACATCGTCACGCATCTTTACGCGCCGCCGCCGAACAGCATCCTCGACGAGCAGGGCCGCTTGTTGCCCGAAGTGACCGCCGCAAGGCGTCGCGGCGTCATCTTCGACTTCGGCAATGGCGTTAACGGGCATTTCACCTGGGAGATGGCCGAGCGCGCGATGAAGCAGGGTTTCTGGCCCGATACCTTCTCAACGGATTGGAGCGTCACGTCGAAGACGACCGGCGTTGTCGATTTCCCGAACGTGATGTCGAAGTTTTTGATGTTCGGCATGTCGGTCAGCCAGATCATCGCGTGCGCAACGGTCAACGCGGCGCGCGTGTTTCCCGCGTTCGACGATCGCGGCACGTTGAACGTCGGCGCGCCGGCGGACGTCGCGATCCTCGAACTGCGCGACGGCGAATTCGAATTCGTCGATAACTACAAGGGCAAGCGCACGGGCAAGCAGCGCCTGTTTCCGATCGCGACGGTGCTGGCGGGGAAGAGACTCGCTAAAGCCTGATTTTGCTGGTTGGCGGTTAGATCTCCGGGTCTGCCACCCGGAAGATTTAAAACCGGGTTTGCCCCGGGAGCGTCAGATACTGACCAACCAATCACTGCCGCTTAAAAAAATAATAGTCCGCGGTGTAATCGACGCGTGCCTGCGTTCCCGCCGTGGCCTGCGAGCAGCCGGTTTTCGGCGCAACGCCGCCGACCGTGCTTACGCGCTGCACGCTCGTAACCTTGCTGAACGCGCCGTCGGGGCCGACGGATTTCGCCGAGAGCAGTAGCCACGGAATCGCATCGGCCGCCGGCGCGGGCGAATTCGCTTTCACGGCACCGACTATTTTGCTCCCGTCGTTCGCTTCCCAGTGCGGCCCGGCGTAGTGCTTGCCGATGCGCCCGCCGTAGGCGTCGAATAGTTCGGCTTCGGGCGCGACGAACGCCCATTCGTATTCGGCGGCCTGGTCTTTCTTTGCACGGCATTCGTAGATCTGCACGCCGCGCGCCGGCACGATGAAGGCGAGCGATTCGTCAGCGCCGGCCCTGAGTCGGTCGGGCACGTCGACGGCCGGCCGCAGTGGCGCCTGAGCGCAACCTGCGATCAACGACAGCAGGGCTACCGAAACTTTCAACGTGTTCAACTGTTTGTGGTTGCCGATCATGTCGCGATTGGACCTCGATTGCATGGCGGTTTTCTCCGTGGTTTGATGTCACATCGAGCATATACGAAGCGCACGGCCGATTGGATACAGGGGCCGCGACATTTTTGCAATAGGGCTTCGGCGGGATGGCGCTGCGGGACTCGTTTGGCATATCATGCGGCCCGTCGTTTTCGAATTAAATTCTTATGTCCGCCACCTTCAGCGCATCAATCGATCTTTCCCAACTCATGGCCCGCGTCGCGCTCGGCGACCGCGCCGCATTCCGCCGCCTGTATGACGCGACAGCGCCGACTCTGTTTGGCGTCGCGCTGCGTATAGTCAGGCAGCGAGAGCGCGCGGAAGAGGTGTTGCAGGATGCGTTCGTGAACGCGTGGAACCGGGCGGCCGGCTATCAGGCCGCGTTAAGCCAGCCGATGACATGGCTCACGGCGATCGTGCGCAATCGCGCGCTCGACGAACTGCGCAGTGGCGCGCGGCACGGCGCGGAATCGCTCGACGAGCGCACCGACAGCGCACCGGAACTTGCAGACGCGGACGGCAATCCGCTGGTCCTGCTCGAACAGGCGGCCGATGCGCTTGAAATCCGCGAATGCCTGAACGCGATCGACGGCTCGCAGCGCCAGTGTCTTGCGCTGGTCTATTACCATGGATACAGCCATTCGCAAGTCGCCGCTCACGTCGGCTCGCCGATCGGCAGCGTCAAAGTCTGGCTGCGCCGCGGACTCGACAAACTGCGGCGCTGCCTTGGCGGATCTGCATGAACTACGACCGCGCGCCTCTGCTTGACCGGCTCGCCGCCGAATACGTGTTCGGCACGATGAAACCGCGCGTGCGCGCGCGATTTCAGTCGATCCAGCGCGCAGTACCCGCGGCGCGTCAGGCGGTTCACACCTGGGAGCAGCGCCTGATGCCGTTCGCGCAATCGATCCCGCCGGCCGAGCCGCCCGCCACCGCGTGGGCAGCGATCGAGCGCAGGATCGGCGGCGGCGCGTCCCGCGCGGAATCGAAAATGTGGCTGCCGTGGCTATCGTTGATGAAGCCGCTGCTCGGATTTACGTTCGGCGTCATTGCTACTGTCGGGCTCGTGCGGCTGCATCCGACGGCAATCCTGAATATTGACGAAGTCGTGCAGGAATACGCGGCGCTCCCCGCGAGCTATGTGGGGCTGCTGACCGACGCCGATGGCAATCCGGTGGTGCTGGCGAGTTCGATGCGGCATGGCAAAACCATGTCGATCAAGATGCTGCGCAAAGTCGAAGTGCCCGCCGGCAAAGTATTGCAACTGTGGGCGTTGCCGAAAGACAGCGCGCCATTCCCGCTTGGTCTGGCGCCCGCGGAGGGCAAGAGCACTTTCGAGATGGCGGACACGTCGCAGAAATTGTTGTCGCAGGTATCCAGGCTCGCGGTTTCAATCGAAAGCGCACCAGCGCCTCTAGGCGCGGCCCCGGCACCCTTCGTGCTCACCGGCCACTGCGTCAAGCTTTGGTAGAGATCGCGCAGAAAAATAATTGCATCCGGCTGTCTCCGCTTTTTGTATTGCTCCGTATATGAAGTCAGGTAGCGCAATGACGCGCCGCCCAAGTCATAGACAGGAGATTTACATGAACAAGTGGTTGATTGCGGCGCTGGCCGCTGCATTTTGGGCGAATATCGTGATCGCCGAATCCGTCACGCAGAAGAATGGACTGCTCGCGGACGCGAATGGCCGCACGCTTTATACGTTCGACAAGGACGCGCAGAACAAGAGCAATTGCAACGGCGGATGTGCGACCGCGTGGCCGCCTTACCTCGTCAAGGAAGGTGATCGTAATCCGGCAGATGTCGGCGTCTTCAGGCGCGATGACAGTACGCTGCAATGGGCGCTCAACGGCAAGCCGCTTTACTACTTCGCCGGCGACCTGGTCGGTGGCGACGTCAAAGGCGACGGGCAGGGCGGCGTCTGGCACATTGTGCGCGTGCCCGGAAAGCAGGCCGAAGCGCCGCCTTCCGCGTGGAGCGGCGATGGCAAATACACGTCCGGTGGTTTGTACGGATCGGTGAACGCGCGGTTGCGCTCGACTGGCGTAGCAGTAAGCGTATCGCGTGCCTAATTGCTCTATGCATTAATTCGCCGACGGTGCTCGTCGTCGGCGTTTTTTTGCTGAAAAAATCATGAGAACGATGATCCGTTCGTCATGCGGTGCCTTATTGCAAAATACGTCGCGCATTCTTCCATTAATCTTCTCAACGACGCAGGCCGGCCAGGGCGGTGACCCACTGCACATCGGGACCGCTTCCGACTCTCTGTCGGACAACGCCTGATAGTTTTATTGCAATCCCATGGGCAAGATGGTACATGGACGACGGCGCGTTACCACCGAACGCATGCCAGACGTGCGGACACATCAATTCGGCAGACGCAAAATTTTGCAGCTCTTGCGGCGGACTATTAATCCCGGCGCCGGGGCGGGCGCAAGAAGCGCCTGAGCCGCTGTTTTCTCCCGACATTGCGAGGCGAACGCCACGTTCGACGTCGCGCGTGCTGATCGGCATCGCCGCTGCGGCGGTCGCTGTGATCCTCGGATTCGAGGGTTATGACCGGGTTTCGCAGTTCTTCACCGGCGTGCCCGAGAATATCCAGCGCACGATCCGGTTGGCGCAACCGTACGGCGGATTTATTCCGCCGCCAGCGACTGCTGAGAATACCTACAGTGAGGCGACTGCCCGTGAGAGTGCCGGTGCCGGCGGCGGGAGTGGTGACACCGGCGATGGGACTGTCGCGAAGGTGAAGGAATACATCCGCGCCCTGAAACCTGTTACCGCATCGCCCGAGCCCCCGCGCACCGACGCACCGCCGCCCGCGCCCGCACAGCCTGCGCCCGCATCGGCAAGCGCACCGGCAATCGCATCGCCCCCCGCGTCCGCACAGCCTGCGCCCGCACCGGCAAGCGCGCCGCCGCCCGAAACCCGCGCGACCGAATCGCCGCCTGCCCAGCCGCCTGCGCAGCGGTCCTGCACACAGGCGATGGCCGCGCTCGGCTTATGCAAGGTTGAGCAAGCGTCCGCGTCGAAGCCGCGACCCGAAACAGAGGAAGCGCGCAAAGCGCAAGGCGCGCAGGAGCAAACACGCCAGCAGGGATGCAACGCGGCAACAACTGCGCTCGGCCTCTGCCGATCGTAGTCACTGCATCATCAATCATCACTCAAGGAATTTTCACGTGGCTAAAGGAATTGTTGGTATCGGGTTGCGCGCGCTCGTGTCGGCGACGCTTTTCATTTACTGCTGCCTTGCTTTTGCGCAGGCCGAATACAAAATCGTCACCGCAAACGCGAAGGGCACATATTTCGCGATCGGGGTCGATCTCTCAAAGTTTGTCGCGCCGCAAGCCGAGATTTCGCTGGAAGTGGTGCCGACCGCGGGGTCGGCCGCGAACATCAAGCATCTTCGCTATGACGCCGGCGTCAAGCTCGCGGTCGTGCAGGCGGACGTCTACCAGGCTTTCGTCGACCGGGCGGCCGCGCGCAACAACGACGCGAGCACGATCATTAAGCCGTTACGCGTGATCCTGCCGCTTTACAACACCGAGATCCACTACATCGTGCGCGCAGACTCGCCATACAACTACATCCACGATATCAAGGACGCGCGAATCAACGGCGGCGAACTCGGGAGCGGCGCCGCGCTCATCACCCATACGCTCTATCGCATGATGTTCAACCAGGCGATTCCTGAAGCGATGGGCAGTTATCTCCCGAATGAGGAGGCGCTGGTCAAACTGATCGGCGACAAATCGGTCGATGTCGTCGTTGTCGCCGCGGGCCAGCCGGCACCGCTGATCTCAAACATGAAACCTGAAGCGCAGAAGTACATCAAGCTTTTGAAGTTCGATCCATCATTGCCGTCAGCCAAGCAGCCGCTCACCATCTATACCGCCGCAACCATCCGGGCGGCGAGCTATCCGCAACTCCTGCAGCAGAATTTCACGACCGTTGCCGTCGGCGCGTATCTGGTCACCTACGATTTCAACCTGAAAGGCACCGTCGGCTACCTGGCGAAATTTGCGCGATCGCTGTGCGAAAACTTTTCGGTCCTGCAGGAGAAAGGCCATCCGAAATGGCGTGAAGTCAATTTGAATCTGCCCCAACTGCAGCCGGGCTGGACCTACTATGGACCGACTACAAGGGAGATTCGCGCTTGCACGGGCAGGAACAAGCCGCGTACGCCGGTAAAATCTTCGAAGCAATGCTCGGCGGAAGAGCGGATCCTCGGGTTTTGTAATTGAAGCGATTCAAGATCGCCGGGATCAGCCCCGCCGCTGGCTACGCAACGGGTAATGACGTGGCCAGACGAATTCCCGGTGTCGGGTGGCGCGCGCTCGTGTCCGCGACGCTTTTCGTTTGCTGCGGCCTCGCGTTCGCGCGAGCCGAATACAAGATCGCCACGGCGAACCAGAAGGGTACGTATTTCGCGATCGGCGCCGACCTCGCCAGGTTCGTCGCGCCGCAAGCCGACATCTCGCTGAAAGTGTTGCCGACTGCAGGCTCGGCCGCCAACATCAAGCATCTCCGCTATGACGGCGGCGTGAATCTCGCGATCGTGCAGGCGGACGTCTATCAGGCTTTCGTCGACCGGGCGGCCGCGCGCGACAACGATGCGAGCACGATCATCAAGCCGTTGCGCGTAATACTGCCGCTTTACAACACTGAGATCCACTACATCGTGCGCGCGGACTCGCCGTACAACTACATCCACGAGATTAAAGACGCGCGGATTAACGGCGGCGAGCTGGGAAGCGGCGCCGCGCTCATCACGCATACGCTCTATCGAATGATGTTCGATGTGCCGATACCCGAGGCAAAGGACAGTTACCTCTCCAACGAGGAAGCGCTACTCAAACTGATCGGCGACAAATCGGTCGATGTGGTTGTCGTCGCCGGCGGGCAGCCGGCGCCGCTGATCGCCAACATGAAGCCCGAAGCGCAGAACTACATCAAGCTCCTGAAGTTCGATCCGTCATTGCAGTCGGCCAAGTTGCCGCTCACCGTCTATACCGCCGCAACCATCAAGGCGGCGAGCTACCCGCAACTTCTGCAGCACGATTTCACGACTATTGCCGTCGGCGCGTATCTCGTCACCTACGATCTCAACCTGAAAGGCGCCACCGGCGATCTCACGAAGTTCGCCCGTTCGCTGTGCCAAAATTTTCGGGTCTTGCAGGAAAAGGGTCATCCAAAATGGCGCGAAGTCAGTTTGAACCTGCCCGAGCTGCCGCCCGGCTGGACGTATTACGGGCCGACCACCAGCGAAATTCGCGCATGCGCCAACCGTTACAGGCCACGTGCTCCGGTTAAATCGCCGAAGCAATGTTCGGCGGAGGAGCGGATTCTCAAATTCTGTCGGTGAAATCTCGCCGCCTGCAGCGGTATAGGATAATGCAGTCGAGGCAACACAAATAAAAATTAAGTTTCAGGGAGTTCACATCATGCAACTTGCATTCAGGCTGTCCGTCATCGCCGCAGCATTTACTTTCTCAGTGTCGCCAGCGATCAGCGCCGATCTCAAGATCGGCGCCAGCGACGGCGTTCAAACCGTATTGACCGCTCAAAAAGGCGCGCGCGTGACCGTGCGCACGCGCTCGGGCCAGGACATCACTGGTGTGATGCGCGACGTGAATGCGAATGTCGTGCAGATCGGTGCGGTAAGCGGGAAGGAATTCTTCGATGCGGTGGTGCCGCTGAGTGCGGTGGATGCGGTTTATGTGAGAGTGAAAGAATAAAGTTTTTCGCAGCAATCCAGGAATCGGCTGCAATTTCACTTCATTTCGCGTAACTGCCGGAACGACACGAGCTCGTCGCGCTCGTTCGCAAACAATTTGCCGCTGCGGGAGCCGCGCGAAACGAACTCGATTGCGAGCGGTCGCCTGACACGGTCTGGAGCGATCCAGTAGGTGAAGCGCAGTATCGCGCCGGTGCTGGTGGCGCCTTTGCCCTCGACTTTGAAGGCGTCGAACTCGCCGGCGGGGATGGTGATCTTCTCTTTACCGACGACCCTGAATTCATATTCCGTCGTCCAGCTTTCGTCTTTGCCTTTCACGCGGTAGCGCGCCGTCCATTTCTTTCCCACGCTGTATTCGGCTACATAGAACTGCGCCGCGCCACCTTCGGCGCCGCTATATTCTCCATAGCGGTCATTTTTGAATACATTGCCCATCGGATCGCGCACCTGGGCGCCCTTGTTATAGACCAGCATGTCGTCGGTGGCTTCAGTCACCGTCAGCGTATATTTTCGTTGTTCCGCCTGCGTAGCCAGGTCGATTCTGCGGTAGGTGTAGCTGTCGCCGACTGAATACGCCGTGTTTATTCTTACAGTGCCTTTGGTATAGGGGTTGTCCGCATTACTCGAGGCATCCGCGACCAACACCGGTTTCTCGCCTTTTTGCGCAAGCACGCGATCGAGGCGAAATTGCGCAAGCTCGGAGAACTTTCCACTCGGAAAGCGGCGTAAATAATCTTCGAGCGGCGCGGGCTCTTTGGCGCTTTGTATGCTTTCCCACAGTGCTAGCTCCGCCTGGAACTGCGGCTCGGTTTCCGTGAGCGATGCGGATTGGAGTGCTTTAGGCGGAATGAAATAGAAATCCTGCTCGAGCGACGTGCTCTCCCAGGGAATTTGCTGGCCTTTTGATTGCAGCCGCACGTTCAGCCGCACGCGCTTGAACACGTCTTCGATCTTGACGTTGGGCGCCTGCATTTCCTTCAGCATATTTTCGGTATAAAGGCCGTTCGCGCCGAAGCCATCGGCCGCGGTGTTGCCGGGCGCCGTCGCGTAAGCGAGCAGCGTTCCCGCCGGCGCATCGACCTGGCTCAAACCTTTTTGCGGAATCGGCACGCTGGCGCCGAATGGATTGTCGCGGCACGCGTCGACGACGACGAGGTTCATCGGATTGTTCGCGCGCGTCATGCTTTGCAGTAACGTTTCCATGTCGACCGCCTGAGCGTTGACTTGCGAAATGTCCGTGATTGCGGCATCGACCGGTATCAGATAATTGCGCCACGCGAGCTGCGC
Source organism: Betaproteobacteria bacterium (assembly GCA_028292435.1). GTDB lineage: Bacteria > Pseudomonadota > Gammaproteobacteria > Burkholderiales > SG8-41 > PALSA-1004. The sequence goes on along the minus strand of JAQGMI010000026.1, from coordinate 9,545 downwards.
GCCATGTCCGGCGAAATAAAAGAGGCCGATGCCTTTTTGCTTCTGCAGGTTGCTGCCGAAGGCGCGTATCGTCTCGATCATCTCGGCGCGCGTCGCATCGACTTTCATCGTCACGCTGAAGCCCATGCGCGTGAGTTGCTCGGCCATTGCCTTGGCGTCGTTGGGTGCGTTCTTGAGCGGCACGTTTGAATACTTGCCGTTGCCGATCACGAGCGCCAGGCGCGGCGCCGTATTCACGGACGGCTCGTTCTGGGCCGATCCGCTCGCGCTCAGAACGATCAGCAATGCGCAAAATGCGTTGCGAGCCGCGGCCGCAGATTTCCACATGGATAAATATTAGCATCGCCGTCTCTGCGCAACGATTCCTACGATTTAATGTGGGTTGGGACTACATATTCAGTATGCGCGCACGGCCAGAATCAATTTTCAGCTTACGGAGGGCGTATGGACAAATCCATTTCGAAAGACAAAACGATCAAGAACCAGCAGGCCGGACGTCGGCTTTCGGGCAACCAGCAGCGTGAATTGACCAAGGAACAAACCAAGCATCCGGAACGCGTCGAGTCGACCGCGGAGGAAATGCAGGAAAGCGACAAACGCGGCAAGAAGGGCAACACCGACCAATCGAAGTAGCGTCACCGGGGACAAGGGCGCCGTTTACATAGTCGCCCGTCTCTTTGTCCTTTCTCCTGCACGGCGCCCCGCGGATGCGCTCGTCTGGCTGCTTTGCCTTGCGTTCGCCGCTCAGGCCAGCTTTGGCCTTGTAAAAGAGCGTTCATGGGGCGACTAGCCGGGGCGGTTGGCGCGTCCCTGGCAGGTGACGGGCCACAACGGCAGGTTTGAGCGCACTTTAGAAAAAATACAGATTCAGTCTGAGGCCGGCGGAGGTCAATACCTTATGTAGGACAAACTCAGATCGTGCCAATGTCCGTGAACGACACTGATATACTTCGCCCGCCGTGCGCTGCTCAGGAATCAGCTCCTTGTCAATGCACTAAAAACCCGCTGCGAGCGGGCGAGTCCGGCGGGTGAAATCAGCGGACAACAGGAAGGTTCAAATTAACCATTTATTGATAACCGGCGCTACCGGCTTTTTGGGCGGTGCGATCATTTCGCGGCTGATCCACGGTGACGACTGGCCTTCGGTATTGTTGCTCGTCAGAGCGTCGAACGGCGCCGACGGACGCGCGCGGATTCTCGCCGTATTGAAGTCATTCATGGTTCCGGAAGCGTTGCTTTCGAGAGTCGAGACGCGGCAGATCATTTGCGGCAGCCTCGATGGCGTCAGCAAATTTGCGGGCGACGAGCGGTTGCGGAACGTCACTCGCGTCATCAACTGTGCTGCGCTCGCTTCCTTTGCGAACCATCCGCAGGTCTGGCAGGTCAACGTCGAGGGCACGCTCGAATTCGCGCGCGTCCTGCATGAGCGCGCGCAATTGCGCCGGTTCTTGCATGTGGGCACTGCAATGTCGTGCGGCGTTCAGGCTGCATCGCCCGTACGCGAAGACTATGAGCCGGGCACATCGGCAAAGCATCTCGTCGAGTACACGGACTCGAAGTTGACATGTGAATATAAATTACGCCAGGAATTACCGGGTTTGCCGCTGGTGGTAGCGCGACCGTCGATCATCGTTGGTGATACCCGGCTCGGCTGCAGAGTCTCGCCGAGCATTTTCTGGGTATTCGGCATGGCAGCGACATTACGGCGCTTCACTTGCGAGCTGGAGCAGCAGATCGACGTGGTACCGGTCGATTACTGCGCCGACGCCATCCTTGTCTTGCTCCAGAAGCCTGATCTGTCCTTCGACCGTTACCATATTTCCGCGGGACACGAATCAAGCAGCACCTATGGCGAGATATGCAGTGCGCTTGCGCCTTTCATTGGCGGCCGCAGCGCCGAGCCATATCAGAAAGTTTCGCACGAAGCGCTTTGCGAGTTGCAATCTAGCTTCGATACGCTGTTCGGCGCCGGGAACAAGCGGCTCCTGCTGCGCGCGATGCGCTTATATGGGCAGTTCGCGGCCCTCGGAATCATTTTTGACAATCGCCGAACGCTCGCGGAAGGCATTCCGTCGCCGATGTCTTTCGCAAACTATGCGGCCAGGTGCGCAGATACAACCAAAGACCTTTCCATCTACGAGCAGATGAAGTATGACTTCAAAGGCGCAGCGGTGGTCGTGAATCGCCCAAAACCTGTCAAGGAAATCGCGGCGCCCGCCGTTCAAGAGGCCGCTTGATCTGCTCGCTGCTTCCGCCGAATTAATGTAAGGTTTTTGCCTGCGCCCAATGCATGCGCAGGCAAATGCACAGATCAGAACCCGTCGGATCGAGCGGAGGCTTCTTGCAAATACGTCGTGCAGTCCGGTATTTTTCCTGCGTCCTGTTGTGCGGCATCGCTTGCGCGGGCGTGCTTGCGCAGGAGTGGAAGCCGCAGCGTCCGCTGCGGCTGATCGTTCCATTCCCGCCCGGCGGCACAGCCGACCTGCTCGCGCGGCTGCTCGCGACGCCGATGGGCAACGCGCTCGGTCAGCAAATCGTCGTCGACAATCGCGGCGGCGCCGGCGGCGTGATTTCGATGGACGCGTTGGTGCATGCGCCGCCTGACGGTTACACGTTCGGCATTCCGTCGATGAGCGCGCATGCCGCGAATGCGACGCTGATTGCAAAGCTGCCGTACGATTCGATCAAGGATTTTCTGCCGCTGACCTTTGTCGCGCAGGTCGCACCGGTGCTCGTGGTGCATCCGTCGAATCCGGCGACTTCCGTGCAGGATTTGATTTCGCGCGCGAAGGCGGCGAAGAAACAGCTCACGTTCGGTTCGTCCGGCACGGGCGTCTCGAATCACATTGCCGGCGAATTGCTGCGCCTCGAATCGAAGGCCGACATGGCGCACGTGCCGTACAAAGGCGGCGGTGCGGCAATGGTGGACGTGATGAGCGGTCAGATCGACATGATGTTCAATCCCGTGTCCTCGGTGCTGCCGTTCATCAACAGCGGCAGGCTGCGCGCGATCGGCATTTCGGATCGCAAGCGCTCGCCGGTCCTGCCGAACGTGCCGACGATGGAAGAGTCGGGCTTCGCCAACTTTTATATTCTCGAATCCTGGGGGCTCGTTGCGCCGGTCGGCACGCCGCCTGATGCCGCGCGCCGGCTGCGCGCCGAAGCGGTCAAAGTATTGTCGCAACCGGATATCGTCGAGCGCTATGCCGCACAAGGCCTGACCTTCGCGCCATCCACGCCCGAACGGCTGCGTGAAATCATGGTCACCGAAGTCACCAAATATCGCGACATCATTCAAAGAGCGGGTATCAAAGCAAATTAGAAAGGAATGAAGTTTCATGCCTCAATTAGTCTTTATTCACGGCCCCGGCGCCGGCGCGTGCGCCGATGCGTACTACTACCAGCTCAAGCATTTCAAAGGCAGCGTCGCGCCGACCCTGCCAGGCCACCTCGAAGGCCTGCCGTGTCCTGACGTCAAAAGCTATATGGAATGGGTGCGCGGCTGGTTATGGGCACAGGAACTCAAAAAAGACCTCGTGCTGGTCGGCTACACGCTCGGCGCATCGATCGGACTGCAATATGGCCTCGACTATCCGGATGAAGTGAAAGGGCTCGTGCTGATGACGGTGGCGGCCAAACCAAAGACACGCAAGCCCGATACTTACGAGATGCGCCTGCGCGCGGCGAAGGGGCCGGGCAAGGACTATGACGAATGGCTAGCGTTCCAGCTGAACGTAATGAAATTCGTCGAACCGGGTTTACGCGAGCGCCTGATGGAACGGCACCGCCAGGTCGGGCCAATGTCGCAGCATCACGATCTCAAAACGATAGACGCGTTTGACGTGCGCGACCGGATCTCGACGTTGAAGCCGAAGCTGCTGCTATTGCGCGGCCTCGACGATCCCGGGCAGCCGCCCGAGTACGAAAAAGAAATTCACGAAGCAGTGCCGGGTTCGCAGTATATGAAGCTCTCGGGCATCGGCCATTTTCCGCCGACGGAGAATCCGGAGAAAATCAATGCGCTGATCGAGGGGTTCGTGAAGACTCTGTAGTTTAAGCTCAGCGCTATCCTGCAATTAATCGGCGCTGATCGCAACCCTGCTCGCCAGATCGATCCAGAACGCAACCAGCCGGCGCGTTTCCGCGTCGTGTTCCTCTGGAGTGCTGCCCGAAACGTCGTATCCGGCTTCGGCGAGCCTCGAATTGACGTCGGGCGTGCGCATGACTTCGACCAGCGCGTCGCGCAGCACGCGGCGTACGGCCAGCGGCGTGCCGGCCGGCGCATGGATGCCCCAGATGCTCATTACGTCGACGCCGCTGACGCCTGACTCTTCGAACGTGGGCACAGTCGGCACTGACGGATCCCGTTTCCTGCCGGTCACCGCGATCGCGCGAATTCTGCCCGCGTCGATTTGCGCGCGCGCCGAGCTGATGCCGCCGAACTGCATCGTCACGTGATTGCCGAGCAGGCTTTCGAGCGCCTGGCCCGACGATTTGAAAGGAATGTGGACGATGTCGACGCCGGCCGCGCGGTTGAAGAGCACGCCGGCCAAGTGCGTCGATGCGCCGATGCCGCCCGAGCCGTACGTGAGCTTGCCCGCATTCGTTTTCGCATGTTGGATCAGGCTCTTCAAGTCTTTCGCCGGCACCGGCGCGCCAACCACGAGGATCACCGGCGATTGCGCGAGCATTGTCACGCCGCTGAATTCCTTAACTGCGTCGTACGGAAGTTTCTTGATGATCGCAGGATTCTGGTAGAACGCGTTGTCCGCCAGAAACACCGTGTAGCCGTCGGGCGCTGCACGCGCGGTAAGTTCAGCGCCGATGACTGCCGCTGCATCCGGATGGTTCTCGATCAAAAAGGTCTGACCTAATTTTTTCTGCATGCCCGGCGCCAGCACCCGCCCGATGATGTCCGAGCCGCCGCCCGGCGCGCGCGGCACGATGACGCGTATCAGTTTGTTCGGATAGGTTTGGGCGGCGACATCGGTGGCCGGGGCAATGGCGAGCACGCTCAATATCGCGGCCATCACATGTTCCGTTCGATGCATGTTTGCTCCCTGTGCAAATGCCCGCAATGCCCAGTCTTGCCCGATCGCCGCTAAACGAGTTTCTTGCGCCGCCATTTTTTCGGTTTGTCGCCCGGCAGCATGAGGCCGCTGGCGTCGACGCCGAGATTGACGAGTGTCTTCGCCTGCTCGATCGCGGAGCGATAACCTTCGAGGACGGGGACTTCCCAGCCGAGTTCGGCGAGACGCTTCTGCAGGAAGGGCTGCAGCCAGAACGCGCCGGAGCATCCGAGCACGAGGACTTCCGCGCCGTCTTCCTCGATTGCGGCGACGGATTCGGCGACGGCGGTTTCGAGCATCTCCGATTTCTCGCCGCGCTGCGCCTTTTGTTTTTCGTCCTCGATTGGCCGCTCCTTGAAATCGGGCGGACGCGGCAGCGGGAAATGGATGTTGCGCACGGACGCACACTTTTCCTTGAACCGGTACTGCACGACCAGATCGCACAAGTGCATGTTGTGCGCTTCCGATAGGTCGATCACGCTGAATTTGTTGCCGAGCATCGCCGCGATGTGCAGTTGCGCGCTGAAGCACGCGGTCACGGGGATGCCGTAGCGCCGGCCGATTTCGCGCGCCTCGGGAAAGCCGGGATCGCCGCCGCCGAGCAGCACGATGGCGTTGTATTTGCCGCTCGCGCAGGCTTCCTTGACGATGGGCAGCCGGCTTGCGCCGACAATGCAGAATTCCTCGCGCGTTTCTACCGGCCAGTTGCCGTGCGGATCGGTGGCGCCCGGATGCACTTCCCACGCGACGTCTGTGAGCAGATGCGAGAAATCGGCGTAATTCATCAGCATCGATTCCTTCGCGCCTTGCATCGGCCGCAGCTGATACCTGGTGTTGCCCGAGAGGTGAAATGCCTGGATCAGCAAAAACCGGAACTTCGGTGCGTGTTGCGCCATCGCGCTTCCTTTCATGGTGTGCGGAAAGTTTACTTTATCCCCGCGCCGGCATCGACTTGCGCGAGGGAATATGCAAATAATACGGGCGGCCCGCATGCAATGTGTGGCGAAGCGGTCAAGTGAGGTCGGGGTCATCCAGCATGGGAGCGAGTCGAATTGGATACAGTGCGTCCGCTGAAACGCGGTTTCCTGAATGTGCTGGCATCGGCCGGCGGTTTCATCGTTGGTTATGCGATACCTTCGCTTTTGGTCATGGCGATGGGCTACGCGGGTAGCACGCCAGCCTCCGACGTGGCTAAGCCGTCACTCGACGACTACGCAATGATGTTCTACCTCGTCGGCGTGTACGCGCTCGCAGGTACCGTCCTCTTTGCTGCGATCACCGCAACGTCGAAAAAGTGGCGTGAGCGGCCGCTGCGAAAGGTCGCCCTGATCAGCGCACTGGCAGGGCTCGCGGCACAGATCCTGAATTGGACCGGGCTCTCGCTGCTGGTCATGATTCCGCTGCTGAAATTTATTCCGCGCTCGGCGGCGGCCGTCGTCAGCATCGGCGTCTCTGGCGTGTTCGTTGCTTTAGTGATGGTGCTGTGGTTTTCAATGCAGCGTCAACCGAAAAGGCCTGTTGTATGAAACGAAAGTGGGCGCCGGTCGCGGCTCTTGCACTCACACTGTGCACCTGTGCCATGGCGCAGCAGTATCCGACGAAGCCCGTGCGCATCGTCGTGCCGTTCGCGCCGGGCGGTGGCGCCGATTTCATGGGGCGCCTGACCGGACAGCACGTCGGTGAATTGCTCGGACATACGGTCGTTATCGAGAACCGCGTCGGCGCCGCCGGCATAATCGGATATGACTTCGGATTGAAAGCGCCGCCCGACGGCTACACGCTGACGGTCGTATCGACAACGTATTCGATCCTGCCGAGCCTCTACAAGCTGCCTTACGATCCGGTCAAAGACATGCAACCCATCATCGGGTTTTCGCGCGGGCCGTACATCATCGCGGTCCATCCCTCATTGCCCGCCAACAATATCAAAGAGCTCGTTGCGCTCGCGAAAGCAAAGCCGAATTCGATTAACTACGCGTCGAGCGGTACGGGCGCCAACGTGCATCTCGTCACCGAAATGTTTACCTACGCCACGGGAACAAAAATGGTGCACATCCCGTACAAAGGCACAGGGCCGGGCGTCATCGACACGATTGCCGGCCAGACTTCGCTCGTGTTCGCGAGCATGTCGGCGGCGATGCCGTACGTGCGTGCCGGCCGTTTGAAGGCGCTGGCGGTGACGAGCGCGAACCGCAATCCCGCCGCCCCTGAGCTGCCGACGGTCATCGAATCCGGCGTGCCCGGTTACGACACGTTCGACTGGCAGGGTTTGGTCGGGCCGCGCGGTATCCCGCGGCCGATTGTCGAGCGACTGAATGCCGAGTACGCAAAAGTGCTGCGCAGCAGAGATGTGTCAGAGCGATTACTGAAAGACGGCATCGTCGCGTCGCCTGGCGCGCCGGACGAGTTCGGCGCTTTCATTGCGAGCGAAATCGAAGTCGTGCGTAAGATCGTTGCGCAGGCGGGCATCAAAGTCGAGTGACAGGCGCCGCCGTGCTCGTTACCCGCTAACGCGATGCGAGCACTTCCTCGAGGTCGGCGACAAAAGGTTTGACGGAGTTGGCGAGCGCGTCGGCGAGCGATTGGGCGCATAGCTTGGCCGGCGAACCCCACACCGAGGGCGCGGTTGCGACGCCGAGATAATTCTTGTTCATCACATCCTTGCCGCTGCCGCTGATTTTCCCGAGCAGCACGACTTTGGCGGCATGATTGGACTTGCACGAAACTTCAGCGATCACGCCCGACATCGCGGCGCTCGCGCCAGGCAGATTGTCCTTGCCGCTGCTGCCCAGCGTGACAACGTAGCCGTTTTGCTGCAATTCCGTCTTGATCGCGTCGATGACCCATTGCGTTACATCATTGGCGGGCACGACTTCGGCGGCGTTCGCGCCAAACGTGCTCCTGACCGTGCCGACGCTGGTTTTATCGGCGCGATGATCGATGAACGGGTTCAAGATGATTTGCTTGTTCTTCGGCGGCGCCGCCGTCGTATCCGCGGTATACGTCAAGGTCGGCTGCGGTTCGATGACAGAACAGCCTGTGGCGAGAACAATGGCAGCCAGCGTCGCGCAGCGGATGACGCTGGAAAAATTGGCAACGGCGCAGACGGGCATGGCGAAACCTTTGTGCAGGTGGATTCAACGACACACTACGGTCGAGCAAAGCAGAAGTCTGTGCGCTAAACAACAATGACGTTTCGTTTGAGTGCGTCCCGCAAGTGCATGATTTCGATTTATTTCGCTCTCGTTTCAGCTAAGCCATCGCATCCGAGACATGCAAGCAATCGACAGACCGCGCGTTTGCCGCTTCCGCCGTGGGAATTTTCGGTTGATGCAGGACGTACCAACAGGGTTTTTCGAACAACCTGCGAAATCTGGCATCCCAAACGCTAAGATGTCGCCTGTGCACTACGGCTTCGGGAGCGATTCCCCATGATGTGCGCAAAGACAGTCGCGTGTTGTCTGTGGCTACTCGTCGCGGGCCACGTGGGCGCTGCCGATCTATACGAGGAGGCGAACAAGCTGAGGTCCGGCGTCGGCCGGTGTGCGAGCGCGCGACCGCTGCCGCCGCTGCGCCCGGTGCCCGCGCTCGAACGCGCGGCGCGCGAGATGGCGCGCGGCAGCACGCTCGAACGCAGCCTCGCTGCCGCAGGCTATCGCGCCATGAGTGCGAGTTTTTTCAGCCTGAGCGGCGACGGCGTCGAGTCCCTTGCGGCGCAGGCGTTTGCCGCTCGCGTTGAATGCAGGCAGCTGATGGATCCGGAGATGAGCGAAGCCGGTTTTTATGTCGAAGGTAACGAATTGAGAATGGTCATCGCCGCGCCGTTCGCACCCGCCGTGCGCATGACGGAGCAGGCCGCCGGCCAACGCGTGCTCGAGCTTGTCAATCAGGCGCGTGCGACGCCGCGGCTATGCGGAAATAAAAAATTAGGCGCCGCGAAACCGCTGCGCTGGAACAACAAGCTTGCCGCCGCCGCGCAGGCGCACGCCGACGACATGGCGCGTTTCAACTATTTCAACCACACAGCGCGCGATGGATCGAATCCCGAGCAGCGTGTCGAACGTGCCGGCTATCGTTATCGCGCAACCGGCGAGAACATCGCCGCCGGACAGATGAAGCCCGAGGACGCGGTTGCCGGCTGGATTAAAAGCCCACCGCATTGCGAGAATCTGATGAAGCCGGTTTACACCGAGATGGGTGTGGCTTATGCGGTGAACCGGCAAAGCGAGTTGGGGGTTTATTGGGCGCAGGAGTTTGGGTTGCCGAGGTAGCTTTTTTCTGCTGCGCAGGCGGTGTTAAATCTCCGGGGGTAGCCCCGGTGCTAGTCACTTTTCCTGCGTCGTGGCCACGAAAAGTAACCAAAAGGAGGCCGCCCCTACTGAGACGTGCTGATCGCATATCCCTGTGCTGCTCGACAAGGGCGGCGGCTGTGGAATTCGCGCTCCAATTAGAGAAAACACGGTTGAACGGTGAGCG
>JAQGMI010000139.1 GCA_028292435.1 Betaproteobacteria bacterium | reverse complement strand
TTGAAAATCTAGTTGACAAATTATTCATCCATTGTAGTCAACCATACCCTACCGCTTCGTCGGCGGTGATGCAATTGTCATCGGAAAAGTTAACGACCTGCCTCCTCTATGGCCTATATGGCGTGCTCTTTTTCGTATTACTTGGCGTCCTTCGCGTCCTTTGCGGTTCAATATCTTTTTTTGAACTAGCCAGGCGTGATGCCCGCTTCGCGTACGACGCGCTGCCATTTCAAAATTTCATTCTTGAGGAATGCGCCGAATGCGGCTGGTGACTCCGCCATCACGCGTGAGCCATCGGTCGCGAGCAGTTCGGCCAACGCCGGCGAAGCGAGTATGCGCGCGAGTTCGCGATTTAATCGGGCGAAGATTGCGGGCGGCGTCGCCGCGTGCACGACGAGGCCATTCCAAATCAGAATTTCGTAACCAGGCACGCCGGATTCCGCGATGGTCGGGATTTCCGGCAGCAGCGGCCAGCGCCGCGCAGTAGTGACCGCGACCATGCGCAAACGGCCTGCCTTGAGATGCGGCAACGATGAAAACGGATTGTTGAACGCGACGGCCGTCTCGCCGCTCAATACGGAAATAGTGGCAAACGCGCTGCCCTTGTACGGCACGTGGAGAAGTTTGACGCCGGCCAGCAGGTTGAAAAGTTCGCCGCCAAGGTGTGAGCCGGAGCCGAGGCCTGCCGAACCGAACGTGATCTGGCCGGGCCGCGCTTTTGCCAACGCGACAAGATCTTTGACCGCCCGCACCGGCAGCGACGGATGCACGATCAGTGCGCCGGGCGCGATGGTGATGCGCGTGAGCGCCGCGAAATCGCGCAGCGGATCAAATGCGAGCTTCGGGTACAAGGCCGGCGCGACCGTGAACACGGTGCTGACGAGATACAGCGTGTGGCCGTCGGGTGGCGCCTTCAGCATCAGTTCGGAGGCGATGATGCTGCCGCCGCCGGGCCGATTGTCGACAACGACCAGCTCGCCGAGCGCCTCACCGAGACGCTGGCCGACTATGCGCGCGGCGCCGTCATTTCCACCGCCGGGCGCCAGTGGCACTATCAAACGGAGTGGTCTGCTTGGAAAGTCTTGGCCGGATGCTGCAATACGTAGAAATCCGGCGCCCGATTCGTTCGCATCCCGCAAGCGGGGCGCATCGCAGGGAGAAAGAGGGCTCCCTCCTGGATCTGACCCCGGAGATGGGCATGAGGCCGTCGCATTAAATGATGCGCTTCCGGCCAGCTTCACGGTCGCATCCCGCAATCGGGTCCCTCCTCCGCGCTCAGCAGGCCCCTGCTCACTGCTCGCGGAAGTCCCACCAGGCGCTAACGGCACAATCAGCCGCAAAGGATGCGACGGAAAGTTTTGTGCAACTGCGGCTGACGAAACGAGCAGCGTCGCAATAACCAAACCGCGAATCATGGAATCCCGCGTGTCCTGCCACCATCGACGTTGATCGCAGTCCCGGTAATCATCGCCGCCTGCTTTGACGCGAGAAATACGGTCAGGCCCGCAATGTCGTCCGGCACGACGACACGGCCCAGCGGCACTTCGCGCACCAGATGTTTCGTTGCTTCTTCGACCGACACGCCGCGTTCTTTGGCCGTGATGTTGACGAGCTCCGTCCAGCGGCCGGTGTCAGTCGAGCCCGGGCAGATGGCATTGACGGTGATGCCGAGCGGGCCGAACTCGTTGGCGAGCGCCTTGGTGATCGACAGCGTGCCAAGATTGATCGGCCCCGACATGACCGACGGGCCGCCTGGCTCCCGCCCGCGCGTGCCGGAGATATTGATGACGCGGCCCTGCTTCGATTTTTTCAAATGCGGCAGCGCCTCGCGCGTCATGCGGATCAAGCCCAGCGGTTTCACCGCAAAATAACGTTCCCACGCGTCGTCGGGAATCTGCTCCAGCCGGCCGCGATAAGCGCCGCCCGCGCAGTTGACGAGTATGTCGACACCGCCAAGCTGTTTCACCGCCTCACGGATCGCAGGCTTGATCGCGGCAGTGCCGCTTTCAAGATCGAGCGGCACGACGCACACGCGCAGGTCCGGATACTGCTTCAGCACATCGGCGGCGAGCTTGTCGCAGCGCGTAGTATCGCGGCCGAACAGGCCGAGATGCACGCCCTCGGCAGCCAGTGCAAGCGCAATCGCACGGCCGATGCCGCGGCTCGCGCCCGTCACGAACGCGATACGTCCTTTCAGAGCAAGGTCCATTCAGTCTTCCTGTAATGATTGTTTCGATCAACCGGCGAACATTTTACGGCGTGATCCGGTCATAGAGACAGGGCGTGGCCATTCCCGATCGTGAATCCATACCGGGATACCGGCGGCCGGCCCCCGATGGAGTTTTCTTCCCGGCCCCGCGTGGATCGCGGGTCGCTAACCAAGGAGTCTGATATGGAATGGGATTTCGAGAAAAATCAGTGGCCCGAGGCCAGGAACCGGATTAAAAGCGAATGGCGCGAGCTATCGGACGGACATCTCGACGAAATTGACGCCAGGCGCGAGATGCTGGTCGTCATGGTCGAACGTCATTGCACCGTGAACGTCGCGACGGCGAATGAACAGGTCGACGATTGGGCATCACGCAATCGCGATCTCATTGCCGAAACGGCGGAGCAAATCAAGCCTTACGTCGGTATCGCCAGGCAATAATTGCAATGACAGCGGGCGCGCATTACTCGGCGCGCATGCCGGCATCTTTGGCGACGCGCGCCCACTTCGCGATGTCGAGCGGAATCATAGTGTGAATCTGCGCGGGCGTTTTGATGTCAACTTCGGCGCCTTCATTGGTGAAACGCTTCTGGGTTTCCGGCATCTTCAGATAAGCACCTGTCGCCAGGTTTAGTTTTTCGATAATTGCGTGCGGCGTGCCGGCGGGCGCGGCGATCGCCCACCAGTTGTTTGCGTCGTAGCCCGCCACGCCGGATTCGGCAATCGTGGGCAGTTCCGGCAGCGTCGAGGCGCGGGTGCTGCCGCCGGTCGCGATCGGCTTTAACTTGCCCGAGCGAATATGCGGGATCGATTGCACGATCGAGCCGATCGTCATGTGCGCCTGCCCGCCCATCACGTCGATCATCGCGGGAAAGCCGCCTTTATAGAGCAGGATCGTGAAATCCGCGCCAGACAGGCTCTTGAACAGCGCGGTGCCGAAATGCTGAAAGCCGCCGGCGGTCGCCATCGTGATCTGGCCGGGTTTTTCTTTGGCGATTGCGACGATTTCTCTTACCGACGAGACCGGCAGCGACGGGCCAACCGTCAGCACCGTCGGACCGGAACCCAGCATCGCGACCCAATCGAAACTCTTGAGCGGATCGTACGGCAGCTTGCGCACCGCCGGATTCATCGTGAACGCCGCCGACGCCAGCAGCAGCGTATAGCCATCGGGCGCCGCGCGCGCCACGATCTCGGTGCCGATGATCCCTTCTGCGCCGGGACGATTGTCGACGACGACCTGTTTGCCCAGGACACTCGTCAGGTAATTCGCTGCATTCCTCGCCATGATGTCGTTGCTGCCGCCGGCCGCCTGCGGCACGAGCAGCCGGATGGGCCGCTGCGGAAATGGCACGTCGGCGGCATTCGCCGATGCGGCGCAAACTGCGACGAAGCACAATGCGTGCAGCGATTTCATCGATCCCTCCTCCGGGCGGTGCCGCTCCGCACCATCATAGCGCGACTCGGGCTTTGCACCTGCAAAGTCCGGCGCAGCGCGGCGGTCTATAATCGCTGCCGCTTTCGATTACCTTCACTTAACCAGGAGTTATTCATGCTGACGCTCTACTTTTGCCCCGGCGCGTGCTCGACCGCTTCTCACATTGGACTCGAGGAAGCGGGTGCGCAATACGTCGAGAAGCCGATCATGCTGCCCAAAGGCGAGCAAAAGACCGACGCTTATCTCAAGATCAATCCGCGCGGCAAAGTGCCCGCGCTCGACGTCGACGGCAAAATCTTGACCGAGAACACCGCCATCCTCGCTTACATCGCGAAAGCGTTTCCCGACAAGAAGCTGATGCCGGCCGATCCGTTTGAAGCGGCGCGCGGCATTTCGACGATGGCCTGGTTTTCCAACATCGTGCATCCGTCGTATACGCATTACATGCGGCCGGAGCGTTTCGCCGCCGACGCCGTCGCTCAGCCCAGCGTCAAGGAAACCGGCAAGAAAACGTTCTGGACCCACCTGCAGGAAATCGACGGCCTGCTCGCCGGCCAAGACTTCATCATGGGCAAAGACTTCAGCGTGGTCGACGGCTATGCGCTCGTGTTTTACGGCTGGGGTCTGCGCGCCGAACTGCCGATGAAAGAACTCGCCAATTACACGGCGTTCAAGGACCGCATGTTGCAGCGTCCTGCCGTGAAGAAAGTGCTCGTCAGCGAAGACAGCGTGCTGATCAAATAAACGCGTCATAAAAAAACGGGAGCCCCTTGAACAGGAAAGGGGGGCTCCCGCGCCGCAGCCCGGCGCGGACCGCGGTCAAACAGTCATTCAATTAAAAAACCTATTCCCGGGACCTGCGCTCGGTTTCGACCGTCGTGCGCGAACGCACTTCCGCATTGTTGGCCGCGTCGGGACTGCCTTCATAACGGGTAGTCGAGTTCGTTGTTTCTTTTTTGCGCCCTAACAGCCCCTTTTTGGTCGTTGTCGTCGTCGTTTCCTCGCGCACGTCGGCGCGCGCCTTCGGCACCTGAACGACCGACTTCGATTCTTCTACGGTGGTTTGCCGCGACTCGGTTGCAGTTTGCGCAATGCCGCTCGACATCGCACCGCACAGCGCCAATGCACCTACGCCGGCAATTACTTTGCTATTCATAGAACCTCCAGTTGTAAAACGAGGAAGGTGTTGCCATCGCCGATCCTGCAGGCGATAACTGTCACCTTATGCGTTTGATCGGCGCGCGGAAATGGCCAAGCGCTGATAAAAAGGTCGGACCGCGGCGAACGCAAACGCGTCGGACGCCGCCGAACACCTCTTGTAGGAGCAGGTACTGTCTTACACAGATTTCACAAAATCGCCACTGTGCGCAGCTGCTCACCCTGACAATAATCCGTACACGTCTTCACGGAGAACGAATCATGAGCGGCACGCTTGATCCAGATAATCTGGTTCCAGGTACCAGCCAGGTGAGTTTAAAAGGACATGACATCAAGTCGCTCGGCCCAAGCGACAGTTCCGATAGCGGCTCGGACATGGCAGGTCCCGGCCTCGTTGACGATGCCGCGATCGATCTCGACACCGGCACCAACACCGATATTGAAGCGGGTTCGTACAACGTCATCGACAATGGCGCGAGCGTCGGCGATATCGGAATGGACGACAACAGCGATCGCTTCGGCACCGGCGAGCATTTGACCGCCGGCAAAGATCCGCGCGTCCGCGTGAGTTCGGATGTGGACAGCGACCGTATCGTCGGTCCCGGCGAAGCGGGACTAGGCGGCGGTCTCGATCAAGCCGAAGAAGCGCAGCTCGGCATCACCGACGAAGAACTCGGCCTCGACGACAAAGACTGCTAAGGCGAAACTAACGCGCGATTCGCAAACTTGTCCGCAGCGCCGCGCGGTCGACTTGCTGGCCGCCGATGTACATCTTCGCAATGCGCCGCGTATTACGAATATCGTCGAGCGGATTGGCGTCGAGCACCAGAAAGTCGGCGCGCTTGCCGGTGGCGAGCGTGCCCGCATCGTTCAGCTCCAGGAATTCAGCCGCGCGGCTCGTCGCCGCGACGATGACCTGCATTGGCGACATGCCCGCGGCAACCATCAATTCGAGCTCCTTCTGCTCGACGTAGCCGAAGATATGGTCCTCGAGTCCGGTATCGCTGCCCAGCACGATCAGCGCATCGGCCTTGGCGAGGCGAGCGACGCTTTGCTGCAGGATCGCGTAATTTTTCCGGTTGCGCGCGGCGACTTCGGGATCACGCGAAGTAAACGAAGTGCGGATACGCTCGATGACCGCCGGCGACAGCGTATCGCGCAGCATCGCCGCAAGGTAAGGTTCTTCGAACCATGACGGCGGCGCCGTGTGCGTCGCCCGCTCCGGCGTGCCGATGTTGGGCATCACGTAGACCTTGTTGCGATTCATGAGCGCAATCAGCGCATCGTCCATCGCCCTGTCGCGCACGAGGTGAGCGAATGCGTTGACGCCGGCGGTCGCGAGATCGACCGCATCTTCGTGGTAGAAGATATGCGCAGTCACCTTGAGCCCGAGCCGATGGCCTTCGTCGATGGCCGCGCGGGACAACGCCGGGCTCAAGCGCGGCGCGCGGCCGCCGCGATCGTCGACCCAGATCTTGATCGCATTGACTTTGCGCGCGGCTTCGGCCTGCACCGCGCGGCGGATTTCCTCTTCGGTCGTTACTTCATAGGCGATGCCTGCATACGCCGCCCCGCCGGGCCCCGCATTCGGCGCACCGATGCCGCGCCCCGCAAACAGCAGTCGCGCGCCGCCGAGCCGGCCTGCCCGCTGATAGGCGCGGATCTCATGCATCACGTCGCCGAATTCGACGCCCTGCGACATGACAGTCGATACGCCGAAGTACAGCGCGCGATTCAGGTCGTCGACGATGGTCTCGCGCACGTAATTGTCACGCGAGTAACTCAAGCCGCTTTGAAAGCCCGGGTGCGCGTGCGTGTTGATGAGCGCGGGCATGACGGTTTTACCGGCGAGATTCACCCGCGCGGCACCGGCCGGCGGTGCGATGGCCCCGCGCCTGCCGACTTGTTTGATGGTGCCGTTTTCGACCAACAGCGCAGAGTCCGCGATTGCGGTGCCGCCGTCACCCGGGATCAGCCGCGCGCCTTCATACAGCACAACGACAGCATCGCGCTGCGCGGATGCGGGTGCGGTCGCCCATAGCGCGGCGAGCGCGAAAATGAAAGCGGAGGTCGCGCGCAGCACGGCGCAATTAAATCAGTTACAGCCGCCCACGCATTGAGCGGCGCCGTTGAATTCCATCGTCGTGCCGCTTTTTGCGAGATAAGCGGATTTACCTCGCAGCAAGTCGATGAACCGGGCAGTGCGTGAGCCGGGCTTGAGCTTGCCGCCGGTGGTCACGCCTTCGTTGGGATGCGAAACGATGACCGCCACTGGATCGACCAATTCATTCATCGCATACGCAGCCGCCTCGGACGAGATCGCGTTCGGCCCCAGATTCATCACCGCGAGTTTCACGCGGTAAAAATCGCGCACCACGGTCTTCATCTCGGTGTGCAGGCCGGTATCGCCGGACAGGTAAACCGTGAGACCGTTGGTAAATTTGATGACATAGCCGCTGGGCGCCCCGAGGCTGACGCTGATGTTGTCGGGCTCCAGCGCTTTCTTCTGCGCGTCGGTCAGCATGTCGCGTGTCAACGTGCTGTCATGCGCGGCATAGACCGTCGTGATCTCAACGCCGTTGGCGGCGCCGGCGGCCTTGACGACTTTGCTGCCTCCGAGTTCCACCGGCGCAATGCAGGGGGCGGCCTGTATCGCAGCAATCGCGCCGCCGGGCTCCGCACAGGTGCCGACGGGCTTACCGCGAATGTTCTCGATTTTGCGGCTCAGGAAAAACGCCATATTGCGAATCATGATGAGCGACGAATTTTTCGCCGCCGCGATTTCAGCCACGGTCGTGTTCGGCAGCGCCGAGACGGTCTCCGGTCGGTCGCAAGTGCCGAGGTCCATGCCCGCGATCTTGCGATCGCCGATGTGGTCGGTATGCGCATGCGAGAGCAGCACGACATGAATAGTGCCCAGACGCGGATCGCTGCCGCCCGTCACTGACTGGCCCGCATCGTAGAGTATGCGCACGCCGGTCGGATCCTCGAAGATGGTTGCGCGGTCGCGATCGCACAATTCGCCGGCGTGCGTGCCGAGCGGCGTAATCTTGACGGTTTGCGCGTTTGCCGCGTGCAAGGCGAATGCGCACGCGAGCGCGCCGCCCAATCGAACCAGCCCCTTGATGCTCATGCAGTCTCCTCAGTTTTTATACGATGAATCCGTTTTATCGAGCATGCGCAAGTGCGCTTTCCACTCGGTTTTTTTCGCCTTGTACGGCAGTTTCTTAAATTGCGCCGCGGTCTTTTCGGCAACGGCGGCCGGCGGCATGCGCAGCTTCGCGCCGCCCACCATCGCGTTGATCTGGCTCTGGCACGAGCGCTCGAGGTAATACATGAGATCGAACGCCTCGGCGACCGATTCGCCGCACGCGAGCAAACCGTGATTGCGCAGGATCATGACTTTGTGCGTACCCAGATCGCTGACGAGCCGCGCCTGCTCGTCGAGCTCCAGCGCGAGCCCTTCGTAGTCGTGATAGGCCATATTGCCGGTGAAGCGCATCGCATGCTGCGACAGCGGCAGCAGGCCGCCATCCTGCGCGGAGACCGCGATGCCGGCTGCCGTATGCGTATGCATCACGCAGGTAAGATCGGGGCGCGCGCGATGCACCGCGCTGTGTATGACATAACCCGCACGATTGATGCCGTTGCCGGTCGGGTCGTCGACGACTTCGCCGTCGAGCGTGACTTTGACGAGCGTTGAAGCGCTGATCTCATCCCACAACAGGCCAAACGCATTGATCAGAAAATGATGTTCCGGACCGGGCACGCGCGCGGAAATGTGGGTGTAAATCAGGTCGGTCATGCGGTAGTGCGCGGCTAACCGGTAACAGGCCGCGAGATCGACGCGCGCTTCCCATTCGTCAGCGGTCACGCGGTCTTTGACGCTCGACGCGCCCAGTTGGTGCACATTGGAACTCATGAGGGACGCTCCTTGCGAATGGCTGAACGCCTAGCTTAATCGAGGCGCGCGTTGATGACGAGCGCGGTTCGTTGTACGCCGGATTATTTCTCGAACGATTGCATCACCAGCGCGTTGATCAATTGCCGGTAGTGATTGCGGATCTCGCCGGGCGCATGCGCCATGAAAACAACCGACAGTTCGTCGCGCGGGTCGACCCAGAAGTTGGTGCCGTAAGCGCCGCCCCACGTGAAATCCCCGGGCGCGCCCATGATCGTGGACATGCCCGTTTCACGCCGCACTGCCACCGTGAGGCCGAATCCCCAGCCTTCGAGTGTCGAAGCCGTGCGCGCGACGTTGTTCTGGATTTCGGGTCCCATGTGATCGGACGTCATGAATTCGACGGTGCGGGGTGTGAGGATCCGCGCCTTGCCGAGGCTGCCGCGGTTCTGCAGCATTTGCGCGAACCGGATGTAATCGGCCGCGGTGGACACGCCGCAACCACCGCCGCATTCAAATTTGAGCGGCCTGGTTGCGTCGAGCACGCTCTGCGGCTTACCGGTTTCGGGATCGATAGCAAATGCTTTCGCGTAGCGCTTCACTTTTTCCGGCGGCACGCTGAACCCGGAGTCGACCATGCCGAGCGGCTTGAATATGCGCTGGTCGAAATACTGGCCGAGCGTTTGTCCGGACACGCGCTCGACCACCAGCCCGAGCACGTCGATCGACAAACCGTATTCCCACGTCGAGCCGGGTTGATACATCAGCGGGATCGAACCGAGCTTGTCCAGAAATTCGGCGGCGGTCAGCGTCGTTCCCGACGTGCCGGACGAGCCCGGATACATTTTGTGCACGGCGGTCGTGCCGCGCGCGCCGTAAATGAGCCCCGACGTATGGCGCATCAGATCGTGAATCTGCATCGGTCGCGTTACCGGCACGGTTTCAACCACGGTTTGCCCGGCCGCATCCTGGCGCATGACGGCGACCGGCATCTTGCCGATCTGCGGCAGATAATTGGCGACCGGGTCCTTGATCAGCACCTTGCCTTCTTCATATAAGGTCAGGGCAGCGACTCCCGTCAGCGGCTTCGTCATCGATGCAATGCTGAAAATCGCATCTTTCGTCATCGGCGTGCCGGCGGCCTTGTCGAGATAGCCGAACGCTTCGTAGTACACGAGCTTGCCTTTGCGCGCGATCGCAACGACGGCGCCCGGAATGCGGCCTTTGTCGATGTCGGCTTTCAGCACTTCGCCGATGCGCGCAAGCCGCGTTGACGACATGCCGACGGATTCGGGTTTGGCGCGCGGCAGCGGATCGGCAGCGAACGCCGGCAAACAGGCGACAACAGTGAATGCGAAAAGAGCGGCGCGATACTGCATTATTTTTTCTCCCGGGATGTCATCGACGCGGCGTGCACGGAACTACTGCACGCGAACTGCTGGAACCGCGGCGCGGGACGTGATAGCCGTCCCGGCGCCTGCAAATGAAACGTTATTTACGCGGCCACAACACGCCCTGGCTGCCCGCGGCGACCGGCCCGATGCCTTTGTAGACGAAACGCTGCACGCGCTTGCCTTCGTAAGTTTCGGTCGTGTACAGATTGCCCTTCGAATCGCTGGCGATGCTGTGCACGCCGTAGAACTGGCCGGGCTGGCGGCCGCCGTCGCCGAAATTCGAAATTTCTTCGAGCGTTTCACGCAGGATGATGCGGATTTTTTCGTTCTGGCCGTCGGCGAGAAACATGAACTTTTGCTGCGGATCTTTCGAGAACGTCAGGTCCCATGCCGAGCCGGAGCCGAGCGTTTCCTTCGCATAAAACTGTTCCTTCACGAATTTGCCGTCGGGCTGGAACACCTGCACGCGGTCGCCCTGACGGTCGCAGACATAAACGAAACCATCGTTCGAGCGCTCGACGCAATGCACCGGGTTGCGGAACTGCTGCGCCGGCGGCGCCTTGGGATCGTACTTGCCAAGATTGGCGTCGTCGGGCTTGTTGCCGTACGCGCCCCAATACCGTTTCATCTTGCCGGTGTCGGCATCGAGCACGGCGACGCGTTTGTTGCCGTAACCGTCGGCGATGTACGCTTCATTGGTTTTCGGGTCGACCCAGATTTTGGCCACGCGCCAGAAGTTTTCGAGATCGTTGCTGCCGGCGTTCTTGCCGAACTTGCCGACCTGCATTAAAAACTTGCCGTCATTGGTGAACTTGAGGATGTGCGCGTCTTTCTGGCCGTTGCCGCCGATCCAGACATTCCCCTTGTAATCGACGTGCACGCCGTGGTTCGATTCAGGCCATTCATAGCCTTGGCCGGGACCGCCCCACGCGCGCAGCAGATTGCCGGCGGGATCGAACACGAGAATCGGCGGCGCGGTTTTGCAGCACTCGGCGATCGGCGGATTCAACTCGGCGCCTTTTTCGTTGTCGTGTAAACCACCGGCGCCGCGATGAATGATCCATACATTGTCTTTTTCATCGACCCACAGTCCGATCGTCCAGCCGAGCAGCCAGTGATTGGGCAGCGGTTTCGGCCACAAGGGATCGACCTCGAACATCGGCGCCTGCACCGTACGTCCCTGCGCGGTTGCCTTGTTGTCGAGCACGGCCTGGCCGATGCCGAGACCAATGATGAGCGTGCACAGCGTCGCACCAATAAAAATGTTGCGCTTTGAGCGTCTGGTCTGCATGTTCTCCTCCTGCGGTTGATAACTGCGGCGGGCGGCTCCGGTTGAGACCGGTATTATTAAATTTCATTATACGGCCGATTAAGGAGTCCGTAACAGCGTAAAACGCGCGTGCGTTTCAGGCTGTTGCGGACTCTCTGCTTGTCAGTCGCGGCGTTCTCCCATTAACCTACGCCACACCCATGAACAATCTACACGTCATATCGGAACCGGCGGCAGTCGCAAGACGCCTGATTATCATGCTGGCAACCGCACTTGCGGTCCTCTTCACGTGCCCGGCAAGCGCGCATGAAATTCCTGCCGACGTGAGGGTGCAGGCGTTCGTCAAGCCCGAAGGCAAGACGCTGCAGTTGCTCATGCGGGTGCCCCTGACCGCGATGCGCGAAGTCGATGTGCCCAAGCGCGGCCCCGGTTATCTCGATCTCGCGCGCGCCGATGCCGCGCTGAAGAACGCGGCGAACTTGTGGCTCGCCGACAACATCGAGATTTACGAAGGCGAAACCCGGCTTGCATATCCGCGCGTGCTCGATGCGAGGGTCTCGCTGCCGTCAGATAAGTCGTTCGCCGCTTTTGCGGAAGCGCGCGCGCACTTCGGCGACGCGCGGCTGCCGGAAAAAATGGAACTCTTCTGGAACCAGGGCCTGCTCGACGTTTGGTTCGAGTATCCGATCGAGTCGGACGCCGGCCCGTTCTCGATCAACCCGCGGCTCGAGCGGCTCGGGTTGAGCGTGTCTGTCGCGCTGCGCTTCCTGCCGCCGGGCGGCGCCGAACGCGCGTTCGAGTTTCACGGCGATCCCGGCGTCGTCGCGCTCGATCCGCGCTGGCACCAGGCGGCGCTGCGCTTCGTCGAATCCGGTTTCCTGCACATACTCGAAGGCGCAGACCACCTGCTGTTTCTGTTATGCCTGGTGATTCCGTTCCGACGCTTCGGCGCGCTCGTGATGATCGTCACCTCGTTCACCATTGCGCATTCGATTACCCTGATTGCATCGGCCTACAATCTTGGGCCCGATGCGTTGTGGTTCCCGCCGCTGATTGAAACGCTGATCGCGATTTCGATTGTGTACATGGCGATCGAAAACGTGATCGGCACCAATGTGCAGCGGCGGTGGATGATTACGTTTGCGTTTGGCCTCGTGCACGGGTTTGCATTTTCGTTCGCGCTGCGCGAGCAGCTGCAGTTCGCCGGCAATCATTTACTGACGTCACTGCTGTCGTTCAACGTCGGCGTGGAGCTGGGACAATTGCTCGTGCTCGCGATCCTGATACCGATACTCGGCTTCATCCTCGGCCGCGTCGTGCCGGAGCGCATCGGCATCATCATTTTGTCCGTGCTGATCGGACATACCGGCTGGCACTGGATGACCGAACGCGCCGAAAAGCTCGCGCAATTTCCGTTGCCGG
Organism: Betaproteobacteria bacterium; assembly: GCA_028292435.1. GTDB lineage: Bacteria > Pseudomonadota > Gammaproteobacteria > Burkholderiales > SG8-41 > PALSA-1004. Next base: position 41,282 of record JAQGMI010000139.1, on the reverse strand, counting down.
CATTGAATGCAGCGATGCTGGCCGGCGCGATGCGCTGGTTGATTGCGCTGATTCTGGTGGGGGCGGCGATGTGGATGGTCAATATGCTGCTGCAAAAACGCGCGGCCGGTAAAACCAAGGCAAACGGATGAGAGTTCCAGGCAAACCGAATATAACGATGTTGAATATTGTGTCACCGCTCGCCGCTTGCGCGCTGCTGGCCTTTGCCGCGGCCGCCGGCCACGGCGGCGGCATGAGCGTGGTGCTCGCTGCAGCGCTGATCGCCAGCGTGTTGACTGCCGTGCACCACGCCGAAGTCGTCGCCCACCGGGTAGGCGAGCCGTTTGGCACGTTGATACTCGCGATTTGCGTCACCGTCATCGAAGTGGCGTTGATCGTGTCGATGATGCTGTCAGGCGGCACCGGCAAGGAACTGATTGCGCGCGACACCCTATTCGCGGCCATCATGATCATCTGCAACGGCGTGATCGGTTTGTCGATTCTTGCGGGCGGCATTCGCCATGGCGCGCCGGAATTTCGCGTTGAGGGCACCAATCCCGCGCTCGCCGTCCTCGCGGCGCTATCGACGCTGACGCTCGTGCTACCGAATTTCACGACCAGCGCAGCCGGCCCTTTCTATACCGACACCCAGCTCAAGTTTGCCGGTTTGTCGTCGCTGATCCTTTACGGCACGTTTGTATTTATCCAGACGATGCGCCATCGCGACTATTTTCTGCCGGTCGGCAAACCGGGTACCGCCGAACATGCAGCACCGCCCACCGGCGCCCGCGCGTTTGCGAGCGGCGCTTTGCTCCTGGTTTCGCTGGTTGCCGTCATCGGACTCGCCAAGATTCTCAGTCCCGACATTGAACGTTTGCTTGCAAACGCCGGAGCGCCTCAAACCACGGTCGGCGTGGCGATTGCGCTCCTGGTATTGCTGCCCGAAGGTTTTGCCGCGATCCGCGCGGCGCTCGCCAACCGGATGCAGACGTCGTTCAACCTTGCGCTGGGTTCGGCGCTCGCCAGCATCGGATTAACGATACCGGTGGTTGCGATGGTGTCGATTGGCTTCGGACTGCCGCTGACCCTCGGACTGGGGCCGGTTGAACTCGTGATGCTCGTGTTGACGCTCGGTGTCAGCATTCTGACGCTCGCCACCGGCCGCCTCACCGTGCTGCAAGGCGTCGTGCACCTCGTCATGTTTGCGGCGTATATTTTCCTGACGCTCGTGCCGTAACGCAGTTTTTAATGGGGGCGGCGGCAGCAAGTTACCAGCCGATCGACACGCCCCCGTCCGCGACCAGCAATTGGCCGGTCATGAAACGCGCGGCGTCGGAGGCGAGAAACACGGCGACGCCACCGATGTCTTTAGCATCGCCAAGCCGGCGCAGCGGCGTCATCCCTTCGCGGCGTTTGCGCCGTTCGTCGTCTTCCCACAGCGCGCGCGCGAAATCGGTCTTGATGAGCCCGGGTGCAATGCTGTTGACGCGGATGTTGTGCGGACCCCATTCGACGGCCAGCGCGCGCCCGAGCCCGGCGTCGGCGGCCTTGGTCACGCCGTAAAGTCCGTTGACGTTGCTGCCGCGCAGTGCCGCGATACTCGAAATGATCACCATCGCGCCGTCTTTGCGTTCCGCCATCTGCGGCAGCACCATGTTCGAGAGCCAGAAAATACTGCGGATGTTGCTGCCCATCATTTTGTCGAACACATCGTCCGACACTTTCGTGATCGAGCCGAAATGCGGGTTGATCGCCGCATTGCACACGAGGATATCGATGCGCCCCCATTTGGCGAGCGTCTGATCGACGAGATTCTGCAGTTCCGCTTTGACGCCAATATTGCACGGCACGCCGAGCGCCTCGCGTCCGGCGTCGGTGAGTTCCTTCGTCACCGCGTCGACTGCGTCGGCTTTGCGGCTCGAGATAACGACCTTGGCGCCCGCTCGTGCCATTTCTTCGGCGATCGACTTGCCGATGCCCTTGGTTGAACCGGTGATCAGGGCGACTTTGCCGGAGAGATCGAACATGGTGAATCCTCGCTGAGTGTTTATCAGGTTGTTTTAATGAACGCGCGGAACTGTTTGCGCGGCCTAGTATAGCTTTTGCGGTAATTTGCCGAGCCGCATCCACCAATCAGTGTTCAGTCGCCGAATAGCGACAACGAACCGATCGCGGCGGCGTCCTACAGAGAATCCTACATACGGTTTTCATCTGCGTTTATAGAATCGATATCGCATGCACGTGAACGACGCTTTGATGTTCCCAATCCAAACAGAGGAGCCCATGAAAACACGCGTCCGAAAACTAATCAGGCTCACGGCGGCAGCGCTGACATTAAGCGCTACATCCGCCTATGCAGCCGTCATTTCAACTCCGTCCTTGACCAGCATTTTCAGCCAGACGTCTTTTGGCAATACGCCCGTCGATGTCATCTGGCTCGCGCCCGGCGCGCCCATCGTCAGTCCGGCATTAACCAGCATCGACAACCAGAACGAACTCAACACGCTTTTCAGCCTCGCGACCGATCCCGCGCCCATCGTCGACGCGTTTTTCGTTGATGCGATCGGTTTCTGCGGATTGACCGGCGATGCAATCGGCTGCGCATCCCAGCCGGGTCATGAGTTGCTTGTCGACTCGGCGTTCGCAGCAGGACCGAACGGAGCGACCGATATCGCCCATGAGCTTGGTCACAATCTCAACCTGTCGCACGTCGGCACGCTCACCTCATTAGGCAACTTGCTGAATCCCAGTTTGAATTCGACGGTACTGACGACGGATCAGGTTGCCACGATATTGGCGAGCCCGCTCGTTCAACACGCGACTAACGGCAGCTTGTTCATCGACATCCGCCCGATCGCCGTGTTGGCTGCCGTGGATGTTCCACCGACGCTGGCGCCGGTACCTGAACCGCAGTCCTACGGCATGCTGCTAGCCGGTTTGTTGGTGCTCGGCGCAACGACAAGGCGGCGTGCGCTTAGCGCACAAGCCTGAAATTAGCTTAGCGCCAGGATGGTCCGCGATTGTCGATTGCATTCGGTGAATCGCCGGTGGGAAATCGCGATGGCGGGGGTGTGCGCAATCGTGTTTGCGGTGGGCGGTGTTGCTGCGGCTGAAAGCGTCCCTGCAGATTGGATGACAGTGACCGCCGGTGATGCGCTCACGCTGCGCGCTCCGCGGGGCACGACGTTCGTGCGCACGCAAAGCGCCGACTCATTGACCGGCACGTTTAAAGGACCCGGATTTTTATTCGATATCGACTACGGCCTCTATTCCGATCCGCTGAAGACGACCGGCGCTTACACCGACTTCAAGACAGCTGACATTCGCATCGACGGCAAAGCGGCACGCATGACACTCGCTACGTTCCAAAAACCGCAAAGTGGGCGGCGGTACTTCTTCGGGTTGCATGCGCCGGATGTTGCAACGACTGCGCTCGGCAAGCTAAAGCTGACGGTGACTGCCGCTGCAAAAGACCGCGCGGAACTGGAATTGATCGAGCGGATGATTGGAACGATAAGGTTTAAATAACTGATTAACTTAAAGCCAGGTCATCCGGCATCGAACCTGCCGCAGATCCGCGGCAAATCTTCGCCGATCAATCCTTCGAGTTTCACGTCGGCGATATCATCGAACTGCGTCGGCTCGGCGTTCATGATGACGATGCGGGCACCGGCGCGCTGGGCGATCGGCACGGCGTTGGCAATCGGAAACACCTGCAAGCTCGTGCCGATGGCGAACAGGAGATCGGTTTCCTGCGCCGCCTGCAACGCGCCGTCGATGACTTCCGGTATCAGCGACTGGCCGAACGAGATCGTGTCGCTCTTCAAAATGCCGTCGCATTCCCCACATGGCGGATCCTCTTCGCCGGCGCGCACGCGATCGAGCACGGCCTGCATCGGCCCTTTCCACCCGCACGAGAGACAAATCGCCTGATGCAGATTGCCGTGCACTTCGAAAACTTTTTGGCGCGCGTTGCCGGCTTTGAGATGCAAGCCGTCGATATTTTGCGTGACCAGCGCATGCAGGTTGCCCCGGCGCTCGAGTTGAACGAGCGCCAGATGTCCGGCGTTGGGTTTTGCAGTCCACGCCGGATGCGCGAGCCGCGATTGCCAGGCGAGCCTGCGGATTTCGGGGTCCGTCGTGTAATAGCGGATATCGGATAATTTTTCCGCTTTCGGATCGCGCGTCCACACGCCATTCGGCCCGCGAAAATCGGGAATACCGCTATCGGTCGAGATGCCGGCGCCGGTCAACACCACCACGCGCTTTGCGGCTTCAACCCAATCGCGGACTTTTGCAATCACTTCAGGTTCCGTCACCATCGTCTCCATGTATTGCGGGCAACTTTCGCTTTTCCCCGCGGCGTCGTCAAGCGAATCACTTATGCACTTGCGCTTGCCGCCCGCCCGCACCTAACATGACGGCGCTTGCGGTAAATGCGCCGGCCCATAAAACGAATCGGAGGAGACCATGTGTAAATTATTTGCCCGGGTATTAGCGATTGCGCTTCTCGCATGCGCCGCGCAAATCGCGGCCGCGCAAGACGCCGCGTATATCGTCAGCTATTTCGAAACGACGCCGGCCGCACAGAACGAAGCTGCAGCGCTCGCGCGCCAGTTCGGCAACGCGAGCCGCAAGGACGCGGGCAATCTGCGGTTCGACGTGCTCCAGCGCATCGGCCAAACCAATCATTTTTCAATCGTCGAAGCCTGGAAAGACGTGCCTTCGCAAGCGGCGCACGCCGCCGCCGCGCACACCCGCGAATTTCAGGACCGGTTGAAATCGATGCTGCGCGCTCCTTACGATGAACGGCCGCACACGGGGCTTGCGGTCGGACCGATGCAGGCGACGGGCTTAAATCGGGAGTCGATCTACGTCGTGACGCATGTCGATTACATTCCGACGGGCAAAGACGCCGGCATCGAGCTCATCAAGGCGTTGAGCGAAGCGAGCCGCAAGGCCGACGGCAACCTGCGCTTCGAGACACTGCAACAATCGAGCCGCCCGAACCATTTGACGCTCTTTGAAGTCTGGAAAGACGCGAAAGCCGTCGACATTCACGGCGTCGCCTCTCATACGAAACTATTTCGCGAAAAAACGACGCCGATCAGCGGCGCGCTCTTCGACGAGCGGATGTACAAAAGCATCGATTCAAATTGACCGTTGATCGTTCCGTCAATTGGTCTCGACCAGCCCCGCTTCTTTCACGACCTTCTTCCACTTCTCGGTTTCGACTTTGACGAAGGCAACGAACTCTTCGACGGTCGACGGCTGGACGTCGATGCCCTGGTCTTCCATGCGCGCTTTGAGATCGGGCGAGCTCAGCACTTTGACGAGGCCGGCGTTTAGTTTCGTCAGGATTGGCTTCGGCAATCCCGCGGGGGCGCAAATCCCATACCACGACGAAACGTCGTAACCCGTGACGCCGCCTTCGGCGAACGTCGGGACTTCCGGCGCGCGCGGGCTGCGCTTAGCACTCGTAACGCCAACGCCGATCAGCCGCCCGGATTTCACCGCGGACAGCGGACCGCCCGGCAGGTTGCCGACGCTCAAGGGAATCTGCCCGCCAATCACGTCGGCGAGCGCGGGCGCCGCGCCTTTGTACGGCACGTGAACGATGTTGATGCCCGTCATCGATTTCAAAAGTTCAATCGACAAATGCGGTGACGCGCCCACGCCTGACGAACCGAACGACAGCTTGCCCGGGTTTGCTTTCGCGAAAGCGATCACGTCGCCGACATTCTTGAACGACTGGCCCGGATGCGCCATGAAAAGGTTCGGCGTCGCACCAACTTTCGACAGGAAAGAAAAATCCTTGATGTGATCGTACGGCAGTTTTTGGCGCGCCGGCGTAATGCCATGGGAGCCGATCGTGCACAGCATGATGGTGTAGCCGTCGGGCGCGGCGCGCGCCGTGAGCTCCGTGCCGACCGCGCCGCCGGCGCCGGGCCGGTTATCGACGAGCACCGTCGCGCCCCATAATTCGGACAGCGCGGCCGCGACGTAGCGCGACGCAAGGTCGGTGCCGCCGCCGGGCGTGTAGCCGACGATCAGGCGGATTGGCTTGTTCGGATAATTCGATGTGACGGTCTGCGCGCCGGTTATCCCGATACAGCCGGCGAGCAACGCCGATGCGACAACAAAAGAACGAAGCTTCATTAAACCTCCTCGCTGATGGGTCCCCTGACGCCGTCTTTGGAGACGGTCTCGGCCCGAATGTTAACGCGATTCCGCCGCGCTACGGCATACGCACGACAATCTTGCCCACCATCGCGCTCGCTTCCATATGCGCTTTCGCCGCAGCCATGTCGGCGAATTCGAACACGCGGTCGACCACCGGCACGATGCGGCCGTCCGCAATCGCCGGCACGACGTCGCGCACGAACCTGCGCGTCGCGTCGGCTTTTTCTTCAGCGGTCAGCTTCGCATTCGAGATGCCGAAGATTTCGAGACGGTTGACGTGCACTGCCGACAAATCGATTTCGGCGCTCACCGAGCCGTCAACGTAACCGACGACTGCAATCCGGCCGTGACGCGCGGCGCTGCGCACACATTCCGCGAACTGCGTGCCGCCGACGAGATTGACGATCAGATCCGCACCCGTGCCGCCGGTCGCCGCCTTGACCTTGTCGGCAAAATTCGCGCCGCGTGTTTCGATGGCGACGTCGAGCCCGAGTGCTTTCAGTTTCGCGAGCTTGTCGCCCGAACCCGATGTGCCGATGGTTTTCGCGCCGAGCAGTTTCGCGATCTGGATGCTCGCGACGCCGGCGCCCGCCGAAGCGCCGGTGATCAGCAGCCATTCGCCGGCCTTCAGGTTGCCGTACGGCGCATAGAGCATTTCGTACGCGGTGATATAAGAAATTGGCACCGCCGCGCCCTGCTCGAACGTGAGCTTCGGCGGCAACGGAATGATCTGCGCCGTTTCCATCGCGACATATTCTGCAAAGCCGCCGCGCACCCGGCCGAACACGCGATCGCCTGTTTTGACGCCGGTCACGCCCGCGCCGATCGCATGCACTTCGCCCGCGGCCTCGGTGCCGCCGATTTTTTCAGGGCCGCCATGCACCGCGCCGCCGACCACGAGTTCGCCGCGATTCAACGCGCTCGCGCGCACGCGTATGACGATCTCATTGGCCTTCGGCGCCGGCACCGGCACCTCCCGCCATTCGAGCGCCGCCTTGTGGTCCTTGACTACGATCCAGCACGATTTCATGTTTTTCCTCGCGATTTTTCAACGATGCGAAGTATAGAGTGCCTGCCGGAATAAAACATCCGCGCCGCGGGCGGCGCGATTGCCGCACCCTGCCCGCTCGTGTAAAGTCTCGCGCCTCATGGATAAAACCGCCGTCAAACTGCTGCGTCTGTATGAGCACCTGTGCCGTGCCGATACGCCGCTCGGCGTGAGCGCGCTGGCGTCGCGCATGCGCCTGACTAAGAGCAACGCGCATCGCATCCTGCGCACCTTGACCGGTTTGGGGTATGCGAACCAGACACCCGACGGCCAGTACGCGCCCACCTTGAAGTCGTGGGAGCTCGGCACGCTGGTGTTAAACCGGCTCGACTTCGTGCAGATTGCGAAACCCTATCTCGGCGAACTCAATCAAACCACCGGCGAATCGGTGTATCTCGCGACGCTCAACGGCACCGCGGTCGTCTACCTCGATGTGCTCGAAAGCCGTTACCCGATCCGGATCAATGCCGCGATCGGCGGCAGCGGCCCGTCGCATTGCAGCGCGAGCGGCAAGTTGCTGCTTGCCTACAATCCGGTGATTGCCGCGCAATATCTTGCCAAGCCGCTCGAAAAATATACGCCGCGCACAGTGACGCGACTGCCCGACGTGCAGCGCAAGCTCGAAGCGATCCGGCGCGCCGGCTATTCGATCAACGATGAAGAATGGGTCGAAGGCGTGTGCGGCGTCGCGGCGCCGATCCACGACAGCCATCGGCTCGGGATCGCAGCCATCGGCATCACCGCATTAAAGGAACGCGTGAATCGCGCGAAATTGAAGCAGCTGACCGCGCTCGTCGCCGACACCGCGCGCCAGGTATCGCTCAAACTTGGGTACCGCGCAGCGCCTTTGCGGTAGCGGTGTTATCGGGCGGCGATAATGCCGTCGAAGAATTGCGCCATGTCGGTGACGCTCGCAATTCCCTCAATCCGCGAGCACAAGAGTTCGCCGCTCACGCTGCCGAGCGGCGCCACGCCGGCGATCGCACACTCCGCAAACTTGTTTTTAATATCGCCCGCGGTCAATGGCGAACCGGGACTGCCGGGGATGTGCTCGACGTGTTTCTCGAGCAGGCCGTGCCGCGTCGTCACAATGCGCACCGTCGCGCCGCGGCTGTTGCCGCGCGCTTCGTCAACGACAACTTTGACGCTGCATGCGAGTTTGACGATCGCCGGCTCGAGCACTGCCGCGTCCTGGATATCGGCGACACTCAGCCGCCGGCGCAATATCGCGCACGCGACTGAATACTGCACGCTGAACTGCGCGGTCACCTGCGGATCGGCGCCGGGTTCGAACGGCGCGCCGACGAGCCGGTGCACGTAAGGAGAAATCGTTACCTCGACCGCAGTCACATCGGCCGGCGCCACGTCGTTTTCGCGCGTGAGGCCGAGTGCCGCTTCAATCGCCGTGTGATTGCACGCGCAGCTCGGATACTTCTTGATCGCCGTTTCGACGTGCGGATAAATGCGGCCGAGATCGGAGAACAACGCCGCCGCATCGCCCTGCTGATATAGATTGTAAAAACCGAATTTGCCTTCGAACGCCTCGCGCGGCGCCGTGATGCCGCGCGCGGCGAGCCGCGCCGAAAAAACACCGGCGTGCGCAGCGAAGGCCGAAGAGAAGCGCTTGGCGAGGCTGAACGACATGCTGGGCAACTGCGTCGCCGCGGTCTGACTAAGCGCGATGCCGAAGGCGTGCTGCGTTGTTTCGACGTCGAGTTTCAGAAGCCGCGCCGCGGCGGCGGCCGCGCCGAAAATTCCATAGATCGACGTGTGATACCAGCCTTTATGGGGCAGCCCGGACGCAGCGCCCAGCCGCGTGACGACATCATTGCCGAGCGCCAGTGCGGCGAGAAACTCGCTGCCGCTCGCGCACTCGCGTTCGGCGACGGCGAGCGCAGCCGGCAGCACGACGCTGTCGGCGTGCACGCTGCCGCGCTCAGTCGCGCGCATGCCGTCGTAATCGAGTGCCGCCGCCGAGGTGCTATTGATGAATGCCGCCGCGCGCGCCGGCAGCTTGTTGCCGAACGCCCACACCGTCGCTTCGGGTTTGCCGCCTTCCTCACTCAGGAGTTCGCACGCTTCGTGCACGCCGGGTGCTGACGAGCCCGCCCACGCAACCGCGAGCGTGTCGATGGCTAAACGCTTTGAAGATTCGAGCGCGGCAACGGGAATGTCTTCGAGCCGCGTCGTGACGACATGCTGCGCGAGCCGGCCGGAGACGGTGGCCTGTCTGTGCGCCGCCGCATCGGCCTTCATATTCGGGCGGGCACCTTGGCGAGCAGCCGCTCTGCATTTTTATAGCGCAACAACTCCTTGTCGGATTCACTGATCTCGCCATTGTTCGCGAGCAGCTCGACGTCCTTGTGCTTCATGCGCCCGCCCGGGTCATCGTGCGGATAATCGGTCGCGAACAGAAATTGCGACGCGCCGAACAATTCCATCGCTTCGGGCAATTCGCGCTCTTCGGTTTCGATCGTGAAAAACAGATTTTTCTTGAAGTAGTGATCGGGCGACATCTTGTTCTTCGCTTTGTAATCGCCCTCGGCAACGATGCGCTTGCCGCCGGCGAGCTTGCGATAGTTGAAGCGCGGCGCGGCGTCTTCGGATTCGTAATCGACGACCGAGTTGTCGAACCATGCATTCAGGTGTGCGACGAGCGGCTTGATAAAGGCCACGCCGGCTTCGGTAAACACAAAGTTGAGATTCGGATAATCGTCGAGCAGCCCGCTGGTGATCAGCGAAACGAGGCTCATCTGGCCTTCCTGCGGCGCCAGCACGTCGAGCCCGTTGAACTGATAATTCATCAGGTTCGTGATGCGATGCCCGTGCTGGATGTTGTGCAGGAAGAGCGGCATGCCGAGCTGCTCGGCGCGCGCGAAGAACGGCCACAATTCGCGGTGGCTGCCGAACGGATCGGAAAAGCAGTGCTCCTGCACCGGGTAAACCTTGTCGAGTATCACTGCGCGAAAGCCGTTCTGCTGCGCCCATTCCATTTCTTTGATCGCGCCGTCGACGTCCTGCAGCGCGACCAGCGCGCCGCCGATCAGCGCGCTGGGATGCTGGCGCATGAGTTTCTGAATAGCGAGGTTCCACGAATGCGCCATGGCGGTTGCGAGCCGCGGCTCGACCATATACGTGAAGACGGTCGCCGTGAGCTGCGGAAACAGGAATTGCTGCTCGATACCGAGCTTTTCGTAATCGCGCAGCCGCTCGTCCATGTAATACATGCCGCGATAATTCGAGCCCGTGCCCGGCGGCGGCAGCGGCGTTGCGCCCGGCACCAGCGGCGGCTCGCCCGGGAAGATTACATCGCTGACCATGCCCTTGTCGTCCCACTGGAAGCGCGGACGCACGGCGTCCCACTCGTCGCCCATGTAGTCGTAGGTGTCGGGCGGAAGAAAATGCGTATCGGCATCGATAATCAAAATTTGTTGCTCCTGAAATTGGGTGCCGGGCGGCGCCGCGGTCAATTGGCCTGCGCGCCCGATGCCTTGATAAGTTTAGCGGTCTGCACGAGCTCGCTGTGGATAAATGCGGCGAATTGCTCGGGCGTGTTGGTCTGCGGATCGAGCCCCTGGCGCGTAAACGTCTCGCGCATCTCGGGTGTGCCCGTCACTTTGACAATGCCGGCATTGAGTCGTGCGATGACGTCCTTGTTGACGCCGGCAGGCGCAATGACGCCGTACCAGCCGTAACGTTCATAGCCCGGCACACCTGCTTCGGCCACGGTCGGGAGTTCCGGCATCACGGACGTGCGCTTCAACGTGCTCACTGCGAGCATGCGAATCCGGCGCGCTTCGTACAGCGGCATTGTCGCGGGGAAACTGCCGAAGATCATCTCGATCTGGCCGGCCGCAAGCGCCGTCACGCCTTCAGCGACGCCTTTATACGGCACGTGCGTAATCTTCACTTTTGCCATCGAGTTGAACAACTCGTTCGAGAGATGCGCCGAGCTGCCGATGCCGGATGAAGCGTAATTGAGCCGGCCGGGGCTCGTGCGCGCGAGCGCGATCAGTTCTTTGACGTTGCGGGCCGGCACCGATGGATGCGTGACGAGCGCGAACGGCACGACGACGACGTTCGAAACCGGCGCGAAATCACGCTCGAGATCGTAAGAAAGCTTCGCGCGCATCGCCGGCTGCACGACATCGGCGGCCGCGACCATCAGCAACGTGTAGCCGTCCGGTGCGGCCTTGGCGACCGCTTCGGTTGCGATCATGCCGCCCGAGCCGGCCCGGTTTTCAACGACCACCGACTGGCCCAGGTATTCAGACAGTTTCTGCGCCAGCATGCGCGCGGTGACGTCGGTGCCGCCGCCAGCCGAAAAGCCGACCATGATGCGAACGGGTTTTGACGGATAACTCTGCGCACTGGCGCCACCTGCGATTACCCCAATACCGACAAGCGCAATGCCCGCCAGCGAGCACATCTGAAACCCTGATTTCACCCACACCTCCCGGAAGACGAGCCGCCGATTTTAATCCGAAGCCATTAGCATTCGGTTCATTGCACATAACAAAAAGTAATTGGACGCGGTTGCGCATCAGGTCTAACTTCGCGCCTTGCGACACGCCGGAACATTGACAGAAAGCGCTCCAGCGATTACCTTAAATTAGAATGGCGTTCTGCATATTAGAACGCAACTCTAATAGCCTACCTGAGTTATCCGCGCCTGAGCAATACAGCGGCTGCTCGCAATGGCAAACCCTGGAAGGAGTCGAGCTTGGATGCAGTTACTCATGCCGTGCGCCGCACGCGCAGCGCGCCCGCAATTAGCGCTCAAAAATTAAAACGCCTGCTGCACGACGGCGGCGAAATCGCCGTGCTCGACGTGCGCGAAGAAGGCATGTTCGCCAAGCGCCATATGCTGCTCGCAGCCACCGCGCCGTTGTCGCAGCTCGAGCTGCGGATGCCGCTGCTGGTGCCACGCCGCTCAACGCGCGTCGTGCTCGTCGATGACGACGACGGCGTTGCGCAACGCGCGGCCGAAGTGCTGACGCGCAACGGCTACACCGACGTTTCGGTGCTGACGGGCGGTGTCGGCGCGTGGGCGGCCGCCGGCTATGAAATTTACAGCGGCGTCAATGTGCCGAGTAAAGCGTTCGGCGAATTCGTCGAACATCATTACCAGACGCCGCGCATGGATGCGGCCGACATCAAAGCCAGAGTCGAGCGCGGCGAGAAAATCGTGATTCTCGACAGCCGGCCATTGCCTGAATACAAGAAAGTAAGCATCCCCGGCGGTGTCGACTGCCCCGGCGCCGAGCTCGCCTACCGCGCGCACGATCTCATCGGCACGCCGGACACGCTCGTCGTCGTTAATTGCGCCGGCCGCACGCGCAGCATCATCGGCGCGCAATCGCTGATCAACGCGGGCCTTCCGCATCGCGTGGTCGCGCTCAAAAACGGCACGATGGGCTGGCATCTCGCCGGCTACAAGGTCGCCAAAGATCAGGACCTGATCGCACCGCCGCCGACCGCAACCGGGTTACGCAAGGCGCGTGAATCCGCGGCGCGCGTCGCCAAACGCTTCGGCGTGCAGTACATCAACGTCGCCAAAGTGACGCAGTTTGCGCGCGAAATGGACAAGCGCACGCTCTACGTCTTCGACGTGCGCAGCCCCGAAGAGTTTGCCGAAGGCCATCTGCATTCGACGGTGTCGGCGCCTGGCGGGCAGCTCGTGCAGACGACAGACAGCTTTGCCGCCACGCGCAATGCGCGCATTTGCCTCGTCGATGATCACGGCGTGCGCGCGACGATGACGGCTTCGTGGCTCATTCAAATGGGCTGGAAAGAAGTGTACGTCGTCAAGGATGCGCTGAGCTCCGGCCCGCTGATGAAGGGTGCGGCGCCGGTTGAAGTGCTCGGACTCGCCAAACTGCGCACGGAAATGATCGCGCCGGCCGCACTCGCGCGCGAAGCGGAAGCCGGCAGCGTCACCGTCATCGATTTCGACAGCAAGCCGCGCTACGGCGAAGCGCACATTCCCGGCGCGTGGCATGCGATCCGCGCCAATCTCGCCGCGAACCTCACGAAAATTCAGAAGACCGGAACGATCGTGTTGACCTCCGCCGACGGCATCCTCGCCCAGCTCGCGGCGCCGGAGGCCGCGCAAATCCTGAATGCGCCGGTCAAGGTCGTGGCCGGCGGCACCGCCGCGTGGAAGCGCGAAAATCTGCCGCTCGAAGCGGGCTTGGAGCGCCTCAGCGACGCGAGCGACGACGTGTGGGTCAAAGCGCACGACCGCACCGAGAACCGCGAGCAGGCAATGAAAGATTACCTCACGTGGGAAGTCGACCTCATCACCCAGATCGGGCGCGACGACGACGTCGAGTTCCGCCACTTCCCGGCATAAACCACTCCGATGACTGAACTGACTTGCGACGTACTGGTCGTCGGCGCCGGCAACGCTGCGTTATGCGCGGCGCTGTCGGCACGCGCGGGCGGCGCGTCGGTGATGGTGCTCGAGCGCGCGCCCGAAGACGAGCGTGGCGGCAACAGCCGCTTCACCGAAGGCTCGATGCGGTTTGCGTTCGACGGGCGCGAAGATATTTTGAAAGTCGTGCCCGATCTCACTGATGACGAGAAGGCGATCACCGACTTCGGCAGCTATCCGGCCGACCAGTTTTTCGACGACATCGCGCGCGTCACCGACAACCGCACCGACCCCGATCTCGCGGATGTGCTCGTCAAGCGCAGCTTCGATACCGTCATGTGGCTGCGCTCGATGGGCATCCGCTACATGCCCAAGTACGGCAAGCAGGCGTACAAGGTCGACGGCAAGTTCAAATTCTCGGGCGGCGTCGTGCTCGAAGTGTGGGGCGGCGGACCGGGCCTCATCGAAGCGCTTTACAAGCTCGCACGCGACCGCGGCGTTGGTATTCACTTCAACGCCCGCGCACTGAACCTGCTGCACGACGACAGCGGCGTGCATGGCGCACGCGTGCGCATCGACGGCAAGACGGTCGACATTCGAAGCCAAAGCGTGGTGCTGGCCTGCGGCGGCTTTGAAGCGAATTCCGAAATGCGCGCGCGTTATCTTGGCCCGGGCTGGGACCTCGCCAAAGTACGCGGCTCTCGCTTCAACACCGGCGATGGCATTCGCATGGCGCTCGACGCAAGCGCGATGCCGTACGGCAACTGGTCGGGCTGCCACATCCTGCCGACCGACATCAATACCCCGAACTACGGCGACATCACGCTCGGCGACGCATTCCAGAAAAACAGCTACCTGTTCGGCATCATGGTGAATTCCAGCGGCCAGCGCTTTTTCGACGAAGGCTCGGATTTCCGAATGTATACGTACGTGAAGTGTGGGCTGGCGGTCATGAAGCAGCCGCAACAGCTTGCGTGGCAGGTGTTCGACAGCAAGACACTGCATCTCTTGCGCGACGAATACCGGATGAAGCAGGCGACGCGGTTGCGCGCCGACACGCTCGAAGCGCTCGCCGACAAAATGGAAGGCGTCGACCGCGCCCAGTTTCTCGAAACGGTGCGCGAATACAACGCCGCGGTGCAGGCCTCGGTGCCATTCGATCCGAACAGCAAGGATGGCCGCTCGACACGCGGCCTCGCCGTCAACAAATCGAACTGGGCGACGACACTCGACCAGCCGCCGTACGAAGCGTTCGCGATCACCGCCGGCATCACGTTCACGTTCGGCGGCCTCAAGGTCAACACCGACGCGCAGGTGATGGATATCGACGACCGGCCGATTCCCGGCCTTTACGCCGCGGGCGAACTGGTCGGCGGCCTGTTCTATACCAATTACCCCGGTGGCACCGGGCTCATGTCCGGCGCCGTGTTCGGCAAAATCGCCGGCGCGGCCGCGGCGCGCGCATCATAGCGGCAGTCCTCCCCAAAAAAACGATTCATCAGGAGTTCCCATGACCACCAGCGCAACCCGCGCGCAGCCCGCATCGGCTGCCGACGCCCGTTCGATATCACAAAGCATCGCCGAGCACGTCGTCGGCTGCGACTACGCGGCGCTGCCCGCGAGCTCGATCACCGCAGCCAAAACGCTGATGCTCGATACGCTTGCCGTTGGCTGGGCCGGCACGACCGCGCCCGGCGCGCCCGAAGCGCATGCGCTGCTGAAGGACGAAGGCGGCCGCGCCGATAGCTCACTCTGGGGATTCGGCGGCAAACTGCCCGCCGCTGCCGCGACCTTTCTGAACAGCATTTCCGGCGGCGCGCTCGATTACGACGGCGTCAACACCGTGCACGCCGATATCGTCGCCTTGCCCGCGGCGCTCGCCATCGCCGAGCGTGAACATGCGAGCGGCAAGGAATTTCTCGCGGCGTACATGATCGGCAGCGATTTGTGCTCGCGATTCGGCGGTTCGATTACCGGCGCGCACAAAGGCTGGTTCACGACCTCGATTTACGGCGCATTCGGCGCGGCGGCGGCAGCGGCGAAATTGCTGAAGCTCGATGCGACCGCGACGCGCCATGCGCTCGGTATCGCGTTGAGTCAATCAGCCGGCACCCAGCAGTCGAACATCGAGCAGGCGCTGACCAAACGGCTGCAAGGCGCATTGTCCGCGCGCGCCGGCGTGTTTTCAGCCCAGCTTGCGCAACGCGGCATCACCGCACCGCGCGAAGCGATCGAGGGCAAGTTCGGCCTCTATGCGCTGTACCAGGAAGGCAATCCGCTCAAAGTGCTCGACGGCCTCGGCCAGCGCTTCGAGCACGAGAACACCGCCATCAAAAAATATCCGTGCTGCGCGTGCAGCCATGCGTCGCTCGAAGCGGCCCTCGGCCTCATCCGCGAACACGATCTCAAACCCGACGATGTGACCGCGATCGAAGTCACGCACTCGACGTTCATGCACCGGCTCGTCGGCGCACCGTTCAATCCCGGCGACAATCCGCAGGTGTCCGCGCAATTCAGCGTCCAGTACGCGCTCGCGTGCGCGCTGTTGCGGCGGCGCATGAGCGTCGCCGATCTTGAAGACAGCGCGATTCTCGACCCTGCCATCAAGCCGGTCACCGAGCGCATCCGCATCGTCGTCGATGAAACCCTGAAAAGCTCGCGCGCACCGGCGTCTGTAAAGATCGTGTCGCGAAAGCACGGCACGCTCGCGCGCACGACGGAAACATTCCCGTGGAGCCCGGACGATCCGCCGACTGCGACGGCATTGCAGGATAAAAACGACGCCTGCTTTGCCGCAGGCATTGCGCCGCTCGATGCCGTACGCAAGGCGAAACTCGTCGAGCGCGTGCAGAAAATCGAAGCGGTCACCGACATGAGCCGGTTTTTCGACGGCATTCTCTAGAGCGCCGCACGGTGGACACCAACGTACAACGCATCGCCGACTACGCGCACAGCCTCAGTTTCGCCGACCTGCCCGCTTCGGTCGTTCACGACTGCAAGCGGCGGCTCGTCGATACGCTCGGCTGTGCGCTCGCCGCGTTCGATGCGGAGCCCGCGAAAATTGCGCGCCGCAATGCGCTGCGCGTCAGCGTTCCCGGCGGCGCCTGCGTGATCGGCACGTCGCATCGCACGCTGCCCGAGCTTGCGACGTTCGCCAACGGCGTGATGATTCGTTACCTCGACGGCAACGACACCTATCCCGGCGGCGGCGGCCATCCGAGCGATCTCTTTGCGGCGATCCTGTCGGTCGCCGACGCGACGCAGGCGGACGGCAAAACCGTGATTACGGCGGCGGTGCTCGGGTACGAAATTTACGCGAGCCTCTTCGCTGCCGCCGTCATGCGCGAACGCGGCATGGACCACGTTTTCTATACCGCAGTCGGCAGCGCGGTGGCAACCGCCAAAATTCTCGGCCTTAAGCGCGACGTCATCGCCGAAGCGATTGCGCTCGCCATCACGCCGAACCTCGCACTCGAAGTCACGCGCCGCGGCAGTCTTTCGATGTGGAAAGGCTGCGCAGCGGCGAACGGCGCGCGCAACGGCGTATTCGCGGCACTGCTCGCGGCCGACGGCATGACCGGCCCCGACCAGGTCATCGATGGCGGACACGGTTTACGCGAGCTCGTCGGCAAATTCGAACTGCCGCCTTTGGCGCCGCGCGAAGGACCGTATCGGCTTTCGCAGTCCAACATCAAAGGCTTCCTGTCGGAATACCACTCGCAGGGACCGATTGCGCTCGCGCTGCAATTGCGTGCGCAGCTCAAAGCGGACGACATCGAAGCGGTCGAGATTTTCACGTACTGGTTTACGTGGAGTGAAATCGGCAGCGAGCCGGAAAAATGGCGGCCGACCACGCGCGAGACCGCCGATCACAGCCTGCCGTTCATGATTGCCTGCGTGCTGCTCGAAGGCCGCTTCAGCGATGAATTCTTTTCGCCGTCCTATCTGAACAACCCCGCCGTGCACCGCATGGCCGATCGCATCAAGGTCACCGAAGACCCGGCGCTCTCGGCCAGATTTCCCGCGTTCGTACCATGCCGCTTTGAAATCACGACGCGCTCGGGTGAGAAGAAAGTCGCGACGACCGATTACCCGCGCGGCTATCACAAGAATCCCCTCAGCGACGACGAAGTGTTCGCGAAGTTTCGCGATCTTGCCGGCCGCGCGCTGTCTTCCGTGCAGGTAGAGAGCGTCATCGAGCAGGTCATGCGTTTCGAGCACAGCGACAATCCGGCGATGCTTTTGGCGACGCTGAAGATCAAGGACGGGCCATGACGTTTACGCGCAGCTTCATTGCGCTGGTTCTCGTCGGCATTGGGATGACAGTTGCGGCGCAGGACTATCCGGCGAAACCCATTCGCCTCATCGTGCCGTTCGGCCCGGGCGGCACCACCGACATCCTGTCGCGCGTACTTGGCGAACGGCTGGGCGAACGCTTCGGCCAGCAGGTGCTGATCGACAACCGGCCAGGCGCCGGCGGCAATATCGCCGCCGAGATTACCGCGCGCGCGGCGCCCGACGGCTACACGATATTTTTGGGCTCCATGGGCACGCAATCGATCAATATCAGCATCTATCCGAAGCTCGCATTCGATCCGTTAAAAGATTTCGCGGCGATCAGCCTCGTGGTCAACAGCGCAAACCTGCTGCTCGTGCATCCGTCGATTCCGGCAAATACCGTCAAGCAATTGATCGAGCTCGCCAAAGCGAAGCCCGAGCGCTTCAGTTATTCGACTTCCGGCAGCGGCAGTTTCAATCACATGTCGGCCGAGTTGTTCAGCCTGATGGCGAACATCAAAATGGTCCACATCCCGTACAAGAGCGGCGGCCAGGCCTTGACCGCGGTGGTCAGCGGCGAAGCGGACGTTTTGTTCCAGACGATTCCGGCGACGCTGCCGTTCGTCGAAGCCAAACGCCTGAAGCCAATCGCAGTCTGCACGCTCGTACGTCATCCGCTGTTCCCCAAATTACCGACCGCGAATGAATCGGGCCTTCCTGGCTTCGACATCAGCACCTGGTATGGCATTCTCGCGCCCGCTGCGACGCCGAAGGCCATCGTCGATAAACTCAATGATGCGCTTGTTCAGATCATCAAGAACCCGGCGACCAACAAGCGCCTGCTCGAGCTCGGCGTCGATCCGGTCACGAACACGCCTGAGCAATTCAACGCGCTGGTGCGCGCCGACCTCGCGAAGTGGGCAAAGGTCGCCAAAGCGGCGAACATAAAGGTGAACTGATGGTGACGAAAAAGAAATCTCCGGCACGCGAACTCGAAAACAAGATTGCGTGGGTCATCGGCGCGCGAGGCTCGCTCGGTAGCTCGATTGCGCGAACGCTGGCGCTCGCCGGCGCGCACGTCGTGATGTCATCGCGGTCGGCACGCGATTTGAAAAGCACCGCGAAAGACATCGAGAGCACCGCGCCGAAAAGCGTCAGCGTCGCAAGCGTCGATCTCGCGTCGCGCACATCGGTCGATCGCGTCGCGAACGCAATCGTGCGTGACCACGGCCGCATCGATGTGCTCGTCAATTGCACCGCCGCGCCGATCTTCGGCGATTTTCTGGCGCTCAGCGACGAGCAATGGGACACCGTGCTGCAATCGAAACTCTACGGTTATATGCGCTCGATGCGCGCCGTGATTCCATTCATGCTGAAACAGGGCGGCGGCAGCATCGTCAACGTGAGCGGACGCGGCGGCCGCCAGCCCACCCCCGCCCACCTGCCGGGCTCGTGCGCCAACATCGCGGTCAATACGCTGACCAAGGGTCTCGCCGATATTTACGGCCCGCGCAATATCCGCATCAACGCGGTGGCGCCCGGCCCGATCGACACGGCGCGCCATCATGCGATCGCGCAAAGCAATGCCGACTTGAAAAAAGCCGACGCCAAACGCAATCCGCCGCTTGGCCGTCTCGGACGTCCCGAGGAAGTCGCCGAGGCCGTGCTGTTTCTCGCCTCCGACCGCGCCAGCTTTACCACCGGCGTCGCGCTGCAAGTCGACGGCGGCGGCACTGCCACCATTTAAGTAACGGAACAAACTACATGAATCGACTGCATCGCCTCATTGCCGGCATAGCTGCCATGGCCGCCGGACTGTTCGCGACTGCCGCGTCGGCGCAGCAGTTTCCGAGCAAGCAGATCCGCATTCTCGTCGGCTACACCGCCGGCGGCACCGCCGATCTCGTGTCGCGGCTCGTCGCGCGCAGCCTCAGCGAGAAGTTCGGCCAGCAGGTGATCGTCGACAACCGGCCGAGCGCCGGCGGTCTGCTCGCCAACGAGCTGACCGCCAATGCCGCGCCCGACGGCTATACGATCCTGCTTGCTAATTCTTCGTTCGCCTACATCCCGTCGCTCTACACGAAAATAAATTTCGACACGCGCAAGGATTTCGCACCGGTCGCGCTCGTCGCCACTACGCAGAACCTGCTGGTCGTGCATCCGGCGGTGCCCGCCAAAAACGTAAAAGAGCTGATCGCGCTCGCGAAGAAAAAACGCGGCGGCCTTAATTACGCTTCGGCCGGCATCGGCGGCTCGACGCATCTGGCGACTGCGCTCTTCATGAGCATGACGGGCACCGACATTACGCAGATTCCGTACAAAGGCAATTCGCAGTCGATCACCGATTTAATCTCGGGCGAAGTCGACATGACGATTGCGCCGATCCCGGTACTGCTGCCGCCGGTGAACTCAGGCAAGTTGCGCGCGGTCGCGACGACCGGCGACAAACGCTCGCCGATCATGCCCGACGTGCCGACGATCGCCGAATCCGGGGTGCCGGGTTATGCGGCGGGCTCTTGGTATGGCTACGTAGCGCCGGCAAAAACGCCACCCGCGATTCTGCGCAAGCTATCGGATGACATCGTGCAGGTTTCGACCGTGCCGGCGTTTGCCGATCAATTGAAGAACAACGTCGGCGCCGAGCCCGACACCATGCCCGCGGAAAAATTCGGCCAGTTCCTGGCGGCCGAAACCGAGAAGTGGGCGAAGGTCATCAAGATGACCGGCATCACGGTCAAATAATTTTTGGAGCGCACATGATTATCGATATGGACACCCACATCCTGCCGCTCGACATTTACGATTACGTCGACGGCAAGTTCGCGGCGCAGAAGCCGCAATTCGAGTTCGACAAGGACGGCATCCTCGTCAAATGGAGTTTCCCCGGCAATCACCAGGTGAAGGGCACCACACCGCTGCCGCCGCCGGGCGCGGGCGGCAAGCATCTCGGCCTCTCGAACATGGAGTTCCGCCTCGAGGAATACCAGAAGCTCGGCATCGACAAGCAATTGCTGCTCTCCCAGTTCTCGGCGATTTACTTTAATTACACGCTCGATCCCGAGCTCGCGATGCAGATGGCGCATTCGCATAACATCGCGATCGGCAATCTGCTCAAGAAATATCCGAACGAATTGATCGGTGCCGCGCTCGTCGCATTGCAGGACGTGCCGAGCGCGATTGCCGAAATGGAATGGGCGAAGAAAAACGGCTTTCAGTCAATCGCCATCGACAAAGTGTTCCCGGTTCGCGAGCACCAGTTCTCCGAAACGCTCGGCAGCCATCGCGAGCTGTGGCCGTTCTTCAAGCGCGCGGAGGAGCTCGGCATGCCGCTCATCATGCACAACGTGCAGCACGGCCATCGCATCAGCAACATGATGATCTTCCAGCGTGACGGCCTGGACACCCTGTGCCCGGCCGAAGGCCAGATGAGCCTGGCATCGCTGTGCACGAGCGGCTTGTTCGACGACTTTCCCGATCTGAAAATGGTTTTCACCGAAGCCGGCAGCGCGTTCATCAAGCCGCTGCTCGATCGCCTCGACGCCGCGTTCGTGAAGCCGCCGCTCAATTACGAAGACGAAGACGCGACCGCGCGCTTTCACCGCCGCGTGGTGCCCGTCAGCGAGCGCCTGTCGGCGGGCAAGCGCCTGACGTCGCTCGAAGAATATGAAGTAAAAAACAAGAAGCCCATCAGCGAGTATTTCAAAAAGAATTTATTTTTCACGATCGAAACCGAGGAACCCGAGCTGCCCGACTCCATCGAGCTGCTCGGCGCATCGCAATTCCTGTTCGCGACCGACTATCCGCACGACGATCCAGGCGGCCGCATGAAATACAAGGATGTGCAATTGCTGCAGGACAATCCGCGCATCACTGATGCCGACAAAGAAATTATTCGCAGCACCAGCGCGGCGGCCATGCTGCCCGCTCTTTAGAGGAATGCAATCGTGAACAAACCGCGCAACATGTTCGACAAGATCTGGGACCGCCACGTTGTCGCCCAACGCGAAGACGGCGAGGCGCTGATTTACGTCGACCGCAACTTCGTGCATGAAGGACCGTTCTACGCGTTCGACAAACTGCGGCTCGACAAGCGGCCGATGCGCCGCCCGCTGAAGCAGATCGCGATTTCGGATCACTACCTGCCGACGCTCAATCGCGCGGGCGGTCTCGCCGGCATCAAGGATCCTGAAATCCGCAACATGGTCGAACAGCTCGAACGCAACGCCCGCGATTTCAAACTGCCGTTCATCGGCATGAAGGACACCGCGCGCCAGGGCATCATGCACGTGATCGGCCCTGACCTCGGCATGGTGCAGCCCGGCATGGTGATCACGGCCGCCGATTCGCACACCACGACCAACGGTGCGTTCGGCGCATTTTCGTTCGGCATCGGTGCATCCGAAATCAAACATGTGATGGCGACGCAGGCCTTGTGGTATCGCAAGCCGAAAACGTTTCGCGTTACCGTGGACGGCAAGCTTCCGCCGGGCGTTACCGCCAAGGACGTCATTCTCGCGATCATCGCGAAGGTCGGCATCAGCGGCGCCGTCGGTCATGTGTTCGAATTCGCCGGTTCGGTGATGCGCGCGATGACGATGGAGCAGCGCATGACGGTCTGCAACATGTCGATCGAAGCCGGCGCGCGTGCAGGGCTTGTCGCACCGGACGAAACAACTTACGCGTTTCTGAAAGGCCGCGAGTTCTCACCCGCCGGCGCGGAATGGGAACAGGCATTGAAATTATGGAAATCGCTGCCGACGGATGACGGCGCGACCTTCGACAAGGAAGTCACCTTAGACGGCTCGGAAATCGCTCCGATGGTGACCTGGGGCACGGTGCCCGACGACGCGCTGCCGATCACTGGCAAGGTGCCGGACCCTGCGCAAGCGAAGAATAAAGAAGAGCGAGTGCATCTCGAACGCGCTTTGCACTACATGGGGCTCACCGCGGGCATGCTGATCAGTGACATCAAGGTCGATCGCGTGTTTATCGGCTCGTGTACCAATGCGCGTTTCGAAGACCTCGTCGCGGCAGCGGACGTTGCCAAGGGCCGCAAGGTGGTCGTGCCGTCGATGATCTCGCCGGGTTCGACTGACGTGAAGCGCCGCGCCGAAGCGGCGGGCCTCGACAAAATATTCACCGCCGCGGGCTTCGAGTGGCGCGACTCGGCGTGCTCGATGTGCGTCGGCTCCAACGGCGACTTTCCCGCGCCGGGCGAGAGCTGCGCTTCCACTTCGCCGCGCAATTTCGAAAATCGCCAGGGCCGCGGCGTGCGCACTCACCTCGTGAGCCCCGCCATGGCCGTCGCCGCCGCGGTGACCGGCAAGCTCACCGATGTGCGCACGCTGACTAAAAATTAGAGCATCAAGGAAAAATATGGAACCATTCATCCGCCTGACCGCCGTCGCCGCGCCGTTCGATACGCCCGACATCGACACCGACATGATCATCCCGCAGCGTTTCCTGCGTAAGCCGCTGACCGTCGGCTATCGCAATTTCCTGTTCTTCAACGACCGCTTCGACGCGGCCGGCAAGGAAAAGCCCGACTACATCCTGCACCGCGAGCCTTACAAGAAAGCGGGCATTTTCGTCACGGGGCCCAACTTCGGCTGCGGCTCGACGCGCGAAGGCGCCGTCTATGCGGTCGTCGATTTCGGCGTGCGCGCGGTAATCGCACCGAGCTTCGGCGCGTTTTACGCCAGCAATAGCTATCAGAATGGATTGCTGCCGGTCGTTCTTCCTGACGCGGACGTCAAGAAGATTCGCGAGCAATTGCATGCGAAGCCCGGCGCGGAAATCACCATCGACCTGCCGTCGCAAACGGTGACCGGCCCCGACGGCGCAAGTTACAAGTTCGAGATCGAACCGTCGAGCAAGGAACGCCTGCTCGAGGGCCTTGACGACATCAGCATCACCGAGCGCTACGAAGACGCGATGAAGACCTACGAGAAACGCATTGCGGCGGAAACGCCGTGGCTCGAGGCGCGGCCGTTCGAGGCGCTCGTCCAGAAGTGATCGTCACGCAATGACCCAGCCACTGACAGCCGCGTACGGCGCGTTTATCGCGCAGTTGAAGTACAAAGCGCTGCCAGCGGAAGTTGTCCGGACTATCAAGCAGGGTTTCACCGATTGCATCGGCGTAATGCTCGCCGGCTCGCGCGAACCGGTGACAGCCGCCGTCGAGCGCGTGCTTGGCGCCGATCAAGCCACCGGCTCATCTAATCTGTATTTCACGGCGAAGCGCATGTCGGCGCCCGCCGCCGCCCTGATCAATGGCACCGCGTCGCATGCGCTTGATTACGACGACGTGGCGCTCAAAGGCTGTCATCCGAGCGCCGTGCTCGTGCCCGCGATCCTCGCCGAAGCGCAAATGCTCAACCGCTCGGGCCGCGACATGCTCGTCGCGTATGCAGCGGGTTATGAAGTGTGGGCCGACCTCATCGCGCGGGAACGCGGCAACTATCAGCGCAAAGGCTGGCACCCGACCGGCATCTTCGGCGCGATCGGGGCGGCAGCGGCGTGTGCGTCGCTGCATCGGTTGAATGCTCAAAAAGCGGCACATGCGCTCGGCGCCGCCGCTTCGGAAGCAAGCGGCGTGATGTCGAATCTGGGTTCAATGGTCAAGCCGACACATCCGGGCAAGGCCGCGGCCTCGGGTATTTATGCGGCGCGCTTTGCGGCCGCCGGCATCGAGGCGACGCCGGACGCGCTCGAACATGCGCAGGGATTTTTGGCCGCCCTCTCGCCGCGCGGCGACATCGATCTCGAGACGCCGGCGAACCTCGGGCAAAAACAGTGGCAGCTCGCGCAGCAGGGTCTCAGCATCAAGCAATATCCCGTGTGCTATCGCGCGCATCGCGCCATCGACGCGATGCTCGGCCTCCTGCGCAAGCATCCGGTTGAGGCTGCGGACATTGCCGAAATCCGCGTCTCGTTCAGTAATTCGCATCTCGTGATTCTGAAGAATCACGCGCCGACGACCGCGATCGCCGCCAAGTTCTCGATCGAGTTCGCGCTCGCGTGCTCATTGCTCGCGCACCGCGTCGGCCTGCGCGACCTCACCGACAAATTCGTGCGCAGCACGGCGGTGCATAAACTGATGCAGCGCGTCGTCATCGACATCGACCCGACAGAACAAGCCGGCACTTCGGGCTACGCGCCGTATGACTGGGTGCAGATCAAGCGTGCCGACGGTACCGTCCTGAACAGCGAGCATGTGCGCCATGCGCGCGGCGACGCGCAGACGCCGCTGTCGGACGACGAGCTGTGGGCGAAGTTCGAGGATTGCGTCGCATGGTCGCGGTTGAAGCTGGACGCGAAACAATTGTTCACGCAGCTACAGCAGATGGAAAAACTTAAATCGGCGAATGACTTGTTCAAACGCCGCGCACGCGCCCGCTAAATATTTTAAATTTAACCAACGCTTCAGGAGCACAGCATGGCCAAATTACGCCACATCACGCTGTCGGTTGACGACATCGAAAAAACCGCTACGTTCTACGAACAGGCGTTCGAGATGAAACGCGTCCGCGTATCGAGCGTCGCCATCATGATGTCCGACGGCGTCGTCAGCCTCGCGATCATCGACGCCAACAAGAATGCGAATTCAGGTGCGCGCAAAGGGCTGCATCACATGGGCTTCCTCGTCGACAACATCGATGAAGCTGCCGCTAAAGTCGAGCAAGGCGGCGGCAAGTATGCGGGACAGATCAAGGAAATCGGCGGCGGGCCGCGCAGCGAGCGCAAATACACCGACCCCGATGGCGTGCCGTTCGACGTCGCGACACCTGAGCATGCACGAAAGGTGTGGTGCATTCCGGCCTGATTTTTATATCCTGAGGCTGGCGAAGGCATCTGCGCCTTCGCCGGTGGTCTGCAATTCGTCAGGACGTGCCCGGCCGCTTCTGCGCGTAAAAGAAGCGGACCATTTCGGCGGATGCGTCCGGGCCCTCAGGCTCGGTGTACGACCCGCTGCTGCTGCCGCCCGACCAGGCGTGGCCCGCGCCATGCAATACCCAATGTTCGACGATCGCATCTCCGGTCGCGTTCGCATAAACGGTACGCTCATAAGTACGTCCGCTCGACGTCGTGCCCTCCTGCTTGCTCACGCGCAAATTCTGTTGATCCGCGACGGCGACCATCGCCTCGACGATCGCGGCGCCATTGCTCGGCGTCACCGTCGTATCCGCATCGCCGTGAAAGACGATGGTGGGGACGGAATGCGTCACTTCCGCCCGGATCGCGCGCGGCGGCGCGAACCTTACCGGGATACCGACCTGCGTCGGTCCGCTTTTCATCGCGCTGAACGCCGACGTCACATCGTGGGCTGACGCGTACGGAAGACCCGAATGCGCGCCGACTGCGGCGTACAACTCCGGATAAGCGACGCCGAGGATCACCGCCATCGCGGCGCCCGCTGAAAGCCCGGCAACGTAAATGCGGCGTTGATCGATTCTGTATTGGGCCGCAACTTCGCGCGTGATCCCGGCGATCAGTGAAGGCTCACCGCGGTCGCGCCTCTGGTCTTCAGCGCGAAACCAGTTCCAGCATTTCGAGCCGTTCGCATTCGACGCCTGCGCGGGATAAACCACGAGAAAGCCGTGCTGTTCGGCGAGCTCATTCATTTTCGTGCCCGCGGCGAAATCGTCGGGCGACTGCGTGCAGCCATGAAGCATCACGACCATCGGCACTTCGCCCGGGCCTGCGTAGTTTTCGGGGACGTACACCTTGTAGGTTCGCACGCCCGCCTCGTTCCGATATTCGCAGGTGATAAATCCGATGCGCGATTTCGACGCAGGCGACTCAGGCGATTCGGTCCGTGCCTCCTCGACGCGCGGAGCCTGATGCAGTCCCGCGGCCGACAAAGCTTTCTCGATCGTGCGTGCGACACCCGACAGCGGTCCCGAGCTCGAGTGCAGGCCTGCTGAAGTAAGTGCGCGTTGAATCGTTTCGGTGATGCCGCTCGTAGACGCGGGGGTTGCGGCGGCCGCTTTACGCGGCATGATACTGAGCAAACGCTGAGACAAACTGCCGAGGTTCTTCAAAAATGGATCTTTCGTAGATAGATACGTTAAACGATGCGATCGGCTAGTGCTTTGCGCACAGCCGCGCTGCAATGAAATGCGCCCAGCACGTCGATCGAATGAATTGCCGCGCATGCTAATTCGGGTGTTACGTCAGATGCAATCCGCGCGAGACCGAGGACTTGGATCTGAAGCTTCTCGCCGGCATCGCAGGCCCGCTTGAGGTCGTCACGGCTGAAATGCTGAAGCCCAAGCACGAGCGTGCGGCGAGCGACCGTCTGCTTCACCTGGTCCGCATGGACCGCCAACTGATTGCGGACCGCAGTCCGGATAAGATCGGTCCGGTTTGAATAAAAACCTTCGCTAACGAGCAAGTCGATCTGTCCGAGATCGACCACGCCGAGGTTGATCGTCAGTTTTTCCGATTCGCCTACACCGCGCTTTAACTCAAGGCTTGCCGTCGCCATCTGAACTCCTTCTATATACCATCCATGTGGATGGTAAGAAAGCGCGAAAGTTCAACTTACGCATCCAAATTTTTGCCGCGTCGGCGCGGCGCTCGTCGCCCACTATCCAATGCACGACGCGCGCGACGCCGGAAATCTACCAATATTTTCTGCAGCCGCGAAATAGAAGCATCCAAAAAAAAGCCCCGCATACACGGGGCTTTTTTCGGGACCGCAATCCGGATCTCGCCCGGAAACGGCAAGCGCTTGCGCGCTTGTTACATGCCCATACCGCCCATGCCGCCCATTCCACCCATACCGCCGCCGCCCATGCCGCCAGCGGATTCTTCTTGCGGCGATTCAGCTACCATCGCGTCGGTCGTGAGGATCAGGCCTGCCACCGATGCGGCGTTCTGCAACGCTGCGCGCGTGACTTTGGTCGGATCCACAACACCCATCTCTACCAGTTCGCCATATTGACCCGTCTGCGCGTTGTAACCGAAGTTGCCTTTGCCCTGCACGACTTTATCGAGCACGACCGACGGCTCTTCGCCGGCATTAGAGACGATGCAGCGTAGCGGTTCTTCGAGTGCGCGCAACACGATCTTGATGCCTGCTTCCTGATCGTCGTTGTCGCCTTTCAGTTTGCTCAGAGCTGAACGTGCGCGCACCAACGCCACGCCGCCGCCCGCAACGATGCCTTCTTCGACGGCCGCGCGAGTTGAATGCAACGCGTCTTCCACGCGAGCCTTCTTCTCTTTCATCTCGACTTCGGTTGCGGCACCGACTTTGATCAGCGCTACGCCGCCGGCGAGCTTGGCGACGCGCTCCTGGAGTTTTTCCTTGTCGTAATCGCTCGTCGTGTCTTCCATCTGTTTGCGCACGCTTTTCACGCGGCCTTCGATCGATTTCGTATCGCCGGCGCCATCGATGATGGTGGTTTCTTCCTTGCCGATCTCGACACGCTTTGCCTTGCCCAGTTCGGCCAGCGTCACTTTCTCAAGCGAGAGACCCACTTCCTCGGCAATAACAGTTCCACCGGTAAGCACCGCAATATCTTCAAGCATTGCTTTGCGACGATCGCCAAAGCCCGGCGCTTTCACTGCGCAGGTTTTGAGAATGCCGCGAAGATTGTTCACGACCAGCGTCGCCAGGGCTTCACCGTCGACATCTTCGGCAATGATCAGCAGCGGCTTGCCGGCTTTCGCTACCTGCTCGAGTAAGGGCAGCAGATCGCGGATGTTGGAAATCTTTTTTTCCGACAGCAGAATAAAAGCATCTTCCAGAATGGAATTCTGCTTGTCGGGATTGTTGATGAAGTACGGGGACAGGTAGCCGCGGTCGAACTGCATGCCTTCGACGACTTCGAGTTCCATCACGAGCGACTTGCCGTCTTCGACGGTGATCACGCCTTCCTTGCCGACTTTTTGCATGGCTTCGGCAATTTTTTCGCCGATGTCCATGTCCGAATTAGCCGAGATCGAGGCGACCTGCGCGATTTCCTTGCTGGTAGTCGTCGGCTTCGAGTTCTTTTTCAGCTCTGCCACGACTAATTCCACGGCCTTGTCGATGCCGCGCTTGAGGTCCATCGGATTCATGCCGGCGGCAACGAACTTCATGCCTTCCTTCACTATCGCCTGCGCGAGCACGGTCGCGGTGGTGGTGCCATCGCCGGCGATGTCGGAAGTCTTGCTGGCGACTTCCTTGACCATCTGCGCGCCCATGTTTTCGAACTTATCTTTCAACTCGATTTCTTTGGCGACCGATACGCCATCCTTGGTAATCGTCGGCGCGCCGAATGAACGCTCGAGCACGACGTTGCGGCCTTTCGGGCCGAGGGTTACTTTGACCGCGTCCGCGAGGATATTGACACCCGCGACGATCTTGGTGCGCGCTGCGGCATGAAACTTTACGTCTTTTGAAGCCATGTGAAATTCTCCTGGTTTACTGCTCTATTTATTCGATGACGCCCATGATGTCTTCTTCGCGCATGACGAGCAGTTCCTCGCCGTCGACCTTTACAGTCTGGCCGGAATATTTTCCGAAGAGCACTTTGTCGCCGACCTTGACGTCGATTGCGCGAATCTTGCCGTCTTCCTGGACCTTGCCCTTGCCGACTGCTTTTACTTCGCCTTGTTCGGGCTTCTCTGTCGCGCTGTCGGGAATGACGATGCCCGATGCGGTTTTGCGTTCTTCTTCGAGCCGTTTAACGATGAGCCGATCGTGCAGCGGACGGATTTTCATGAGTGTCTTTCCTGGTTTTGGGACGGGGAATGTGGGCGTCGAGGCAATTGGCACTCGACGCGAAGGAGTGCCAATGCTACGCCGTAACTACTTTAATATCAAATAGTTATTTGTGGTTCAACCGGGGTTGCCGGAAAGCGCGGCTTTGCCTGCGTAATCAACGGTAACTGGCATTCGTAGCCGGGAATGCGTCCGCAATCGCCGTGAACGCCCTCACTTCTTCAGCGCCAATACCCCATCGCCGTTCAGCTCGGCGGCAAATCCCGCGTGCCGCAAGCGCTGCATCACTTCGTTCGCCACGTCGCGGCCGGTGGTCAATTTATTTGACGCGCCGGTGTAATGAAAGAGTTTGCCCCTGCGCTTGATGACCCTGGCGAGTTGCTCGTAAAAGACTTGCGAGTACAGTTCTCCGGCGATGCCGAAGCGCGGCGGATCGTGCAATATCGCGTCGACCGATTCGTTGGCCAGCGTCACGATCTGCTCCGTGATGTCGCCGTGGGTCAACGTCAAACCACTGCCGATCTTCGGCGACCACGGATTCAGCGAGCGGAGCCACAGCACATCGGCGTTCTTCTCATACGAAAGTATCTGCTTCGCCTCGCCAAGCACACACCACGCGGCGAAATAGCCGAGGCCGCCGCAAGTATCCAGAATCACTTTGCCCCGCGGTTGAATCAAACCCACTTTGCGTTCGGCATCTGCGTAAGGCGAAACTTGCGCGGTAGGCAACATCTTGATGCCGTCGATCTGAAACGTCGGCGGTCCCCACTCCGTCGGCACCAACTTGATCAGTGAGGTTGTGTATCGCGCAACGGGCTCGAAGTTCTCACCATTCCAGTAGTAAACGGTGCCGTCCTTGCAGGTCTCGAGATAGGGGAAGCGCCGCCCTTCGCACGTCCACCCTCCCTTGTCGACCGCTACAACGGTCCGCGAACGATCGAGATCTAACGAGCACTCGACGTTCTGCGCACCAACGCGCGCAGCGGCGCAGAGTATGGCGTGGACTTTCTGCGTTAGTAGCGGCCCCATTCGTAGTCAACCCTGACGGCTGGTAATTGCCGGTGCCCGCGTTCTCACGGAGCGGTGGCCGGGCGCACGCCCCTCAGGTTTTCGCCGCCTGCAGGTTCAGTGACCGATACTCCGCGACTGAAATAATACGACGTGCGGGCGTGTCCCAGAGAATGCACTTGAAAGCGCGCGGAATGCCGGCGAGCTTTATGCGCGTCACGCCGGAAAACAAATGCTGGTTATCGTCATGGCACTCACGCAGGCGGTAATTGGGAATCCTGGCGGACAGGTGGTGAATATGGTGATAGCCGATATGAGCGGTGAACCAGTCAAGCCAGCGCGGCAAGACCAGAAAACTCGTGCCGTTTATGGCGGCCGAATTCGAATCCCAACCTTCGTCGTGGCTGGCATACGAGTGCTCGAAGTTGTGCTGCACTGTAAAGAGCAGAATGCCGGCCCCGCCGGCCAGTGACACGCTGACGATATAGCAAACGGCGAACAGCAGCGGCCCCACAGCCCACGCCATTAACGCCCACAACGCAATCAGCACGGCGCTGTTACCGAGCATATGCCAGTATTCCCGCGCCGAAGACCAGTGTTTTGTTTTGAAGTCCAGCGTGTGCGCTTTGAGCGATACGCCAGGCCGCGCGATTTTGCTCTTGATAACGTAGCGCAGCAGGCTGAGGCTGCCCTTAAGCAATGAAACGCGCGGGTGGAAAATCAAATACAGGAAACCGGCGATAGGGACCATCCGGATGTGGCGCGCATTCGTGAACCGCCGCTGTTGCTGCGAACTCATCGCGGCATACTCACTGGTCGGGATGACGTTCAGAGGCCCGCGATATTTGTGCCAGTTTCCGTTGGTCGAATGGTGGTGCAGATGGTGGCGCGACCACACGTATTGCGGCATTCCGGTAACGACGCCGAAAATAAATCCGAACGCCCTGTTGAGGTACGCCGAGCGAAACAAGCTGCCGTGACCGCATTCATGCATGAGCACGAATGCCCGCAGCAGAAAAAGAGTCATCAGAGCGATGACGGCGGCGGTCAGCCAGTACGACAAGTCGACGCTCAGCACGGCGCCATACCAAAGGGCCGCAAGCGGCAGCAGCGTCGTCAACGCCTGGGAAAATCCCTTGAGGTTATCTGGCTCGGCATAGCGCGCGACGATCGTGCGCTTCAATTCGTTAAGACCTGAACCTGCGGACATACCGAAGAGCCTCGCCTTAAATTGACAGGGTTGCGCGCGGAACATCATTCAAACGTCAGCCGCCTCGCTCGCCGCCACGCCCGCCAATCAGAGCAGATCCACGGGCATACTTGCGCTGAGTTACCCCGGGATTCACCGGGCAGCACGATAACATAATCATGCGGCTTTCGGCAGCATGATAAATTGATAACAAGGGCGATCAGAGCGCTTAAGCGACGGGCGCGCATGCCGATTATTCTTTCCGTCTCGCGTAATCCGCCAATGCATCCCGTGGCGGCGGCCTCTAGTAGAATTATGGAAAATAATCCTGGAGGAGATACGATGAAATCGAAAGTTCCGTTCGCTGTCGTTCGGGCCGGCGTGCTCGCTTGCGTATTAGGCCTCTCATGCATGGCGTCTGTGAACGCGCAGCAGTCGGCGACAGAGGCATTGCAGAAGGCCCGTGTGGCGGAGCGCCTCGCCGAGGGCATGGCAGTCGAGAAGAAAGGCGAGGCACCCGGCTTCGTGCTCGATCCCGCGTGGCCTCAGCCGCTGCCCAACCACTGGGTCATCGGCGATGTAGGCGGCATGGCCGTCGACAAGCACAACCAGATCTGGGTTTATCACCGCCCGCGTTCGGTCGGCTCTCAAGATAGCGGGATGCAAGGCGCAGCGGGCAAGGATCCAAAAGGCAAGCCGATCAGCGCGCTCGGACATCCGCGGCCTAACGGCCAGATCAACGGCTGCTGCATGCCGGCGCCGTCCGTTCTCGTATTCAACCCGGCGGGAAAATTATTGAAGTCGTGGGGCGGCCCGGGTGATCCGGATTTTTTGAAATCGAAATGCCGCGAAGCTGACGGCTGCTTCTGGCCTGCGCGCGAGCACGGCATCTACGTCGATCACAACGACTTCGTCTATATCGCCGGCAACGGCCAAGCCAAGGCGTTCTACGGTCAGTATCCGTGGGCGTCGAACTTCGGCGACGATTCGCATGTTCTGAAATTCAAAGCGGATGGCACGTTCGTCTATCAGATCGGCACCGCGGGCGCCAAAGGCCCGAACAGCAACGACACCAGCGGCGGCGTCAACGGCACGCCGGAACCCTACTGGCCGGCGGACATGGTCGTCGATCCGAAAACCAACCTGATGTATATAGCCGACGGTTACGGCAACCGGCGCGTGCTGATCGTCGACGCAGCGACCGGCAAATACGTCGGGCATTTCGGCGCGTACGGTCAGAATCCAGTGGTCGGCGAAAACGGCGGTGATGAGGCATACGCCGGCTCGTGGCCGGATGATTTCAAGGCCGGCCGCATGAAACCGAAGTTCTTCCGCAGCCCCCTGCACTGCGCGAGGCTCGCCAACGACGGCATGCTGTATGCCTGCGATCGCGGCAACAATCGCGTGCAGATTTTCAAGGCGTCGGAAGCGGGCAAGCCCTGCTCGAATCCGGAGGGTGAAGTCGGCAAGTGCGGATTCGTGGGCGAACTGCCCGTCGCACCGCAATCCATCGGCGGCACGTCGGGCACCGTGAACTTCTCGACCGACGCGAAGCAAAGCTGCATGTACGTCGCCGATCTCGTCAACGACGTCATCTACGTGCTCAATCGGCAGAACCTGACCGAGCTCACTCGCATCGGCGGCGGTGGCCGCCAGGCCGGCCAGTTTCATTGGCCGCACGTGGTGGCCAATGATTCCGAGGGCAACATGTACGTCGGCGAAGTCGATGGCGCCGCGAGAATACAGAAATTTTTGCGCTACGGCGCGACAGGCTGCAGCGGCACAGGCAGCGCCGAAGTCGGCAAATATCTCAAGTAATCAGATTCGAAAGGGCAACCATGAGCATTAAAGGGAAGGCATACATCGTCGGCGCTTACGAGCATCCTTTGCGCAAGGCGCCCGATACATCCGTCGCGCAGTTGCACGCCGAAGTGGCGAAAGGCGCGATCGAGGACGCCGGCCTCACCAAAGACGACATCGACGGTTATTTTTGCGCCGGTGACGCGCCCGGGGCCAATGCATTCAGCATGGCCAACTATATGAACCTGAAGCTCCGTCATTTCGACACGACGGATTGCGGCGGCTCGTCGTATCTCGTTCACGTCGGTCATGCGGCGGAAGCGATCGCCGCCGGAAAATGCAACGTCGCGCTCATCACGCTTGCAGGCCGGCCGAATTCGGAAGGCAGCTCGGGCACGCAGGTGCGCGAACGCGGCTCTTACCTGCCGGACGCGCCGTATGAAATTCCGTACGGCCCGGTCACCGTCAATTTGTATGCGATGGTGGCGATGCGTCACATGCACGAATACGGCACGACCAGCGAACAGCTCGCGTGGGTCAAGGTCGCGGCCTCGCATCACGCGCAGCACAACCCGAATGCGATGCTGAAGAACGTAGTCACCGTCGAAGACGTGATCAATTCGCCGATGATTTCGGACCCGCTGCACCGCCTGGACTGCTGCGTCGTGAGCGACGGCGGCGGCGCGCTGATCGTGGCGCGGCCCGAGATCGCGAAGCAGTTGAAGCGGCCGAAAGTAAAAATCATCGGCGTCGGTGAAGCGCTCAAGCACCAGATGGGCGGCAAAATCGATCTCTCCTATTCCGGCGCCCGCTGGTCGGGCAAGCGTGCATTCGAAGAGGCCGGCGTGAAACCCACCGACATGAAATATGCGTCGATCTACGACAGCTTCACGATCACCGTGATCATGCAGCTTGAAGATCTCGGCTTCTGCAAAAAAGGCGAAGGCGGAAAATTCGTCTCTGATGGCAATCTCATCTCCGGCATCGGCAAGCTGCCGTTCAACACCGACGGCGGCGGCCTCTGCAACAACCACCCGGCGAATCGCGGCGGCATGACCAAAGTCATCGAGGCCGTGCGCCAGTTGCGCGGTGAAGCGCATCCGAAGGTGCAGGTGAAGAATTGCGACTTGGCACTCGCGCACGGCACCGGCGGCTCGCTCGGGCACCGGCACGGCAGCTCCACAGTGATCATGGAAAGGGAGTAAGACAATGGCGACTGCTTATCAGGAAAGAAAGATGCGCGACACGTCGATGAATCCCGGCGACCAGCAATACTTCGAAGCGGCGGCCGCGGGCAAGCTCATACTCGGCAAATGCAGCCAATGCGGCGAGCACCACCACTACCCGCGCGCGCTATGCCCGTTCTGCTTCAGCGACAAAGTGCAATTGGCGCAGGCGAAAGGCACCGGCGAGATTTACAGCTACAGCGTGAGCCGCCGCGCCGGCCCCGTCGTGTATTGCATCGCGTACGTGAAGCTCGACGAAGGCGTGACCATGCTGACCAACATCGTCGATTGCGATCTCGATACGGTGAAAATCGGCCAGAAAGTCAAAGTCACCTTCAAGAACACCGAAGGCGGCGTCGCGATGCCGGTCTTCGCGCCGGCCTGAAGCGCGCAAGGTAGCAACATGCCATATATCGATTCCGACGGCGCACGGCTTTACTACGAAGAAGCCGGCACCGGCACGCCGATCGTGTTCTGCCACGAGTTTTCCGGTGACCTGTGGAGCTGGGAAAAGCAGATCCAGCATTTCAGCCGCTACTATCGCTGCATCGCCTTCAACGCGCGCGGCTATCCCCCGTCGGAAGTGCCGAAGTCGCTCTCGAACTATTCTCACCAGCATGCAGTGGACGACGTCGCGGTCGTCATGCGCCACCTCGGGTTGAAGAAGGCGCACATCATCGGCTGCTCGATGGGCTCGCGCACGACGCTGGATTTCGGCCTCACCTATCCGCGCATGGCGTTGTCGCTGACCATGATCGGCATCGGCAGCGGCGGCGATCCACGCAACAAAGCCGCCTTTTTGCGTCAGACCGAAGCGCGGGCGCGCCTGTATGAAGAAGGCGGGCTCGGCGTCGTACTGGAGGGCCTGCGCAAAGCGGAGAATCGCGTCCAGTTGAAGCGCAAAAATCCGCGCGCGTTCGACGACTTCTGCCGCCGCTTTATGCAGCATTCCGCACAGGGCTGCGCCAACATCACTCGCCGCGTGCAGGGGCGCCGGGTTTCTCTCTTCAGCATGGAGCGGGCGTTGCGGGCGATGAAGGTGCCTGCGCTGGTGATCGTCGGCGATGAAGACCCGGGCGCGATCGATTCGGGTCTCTTCATGAAGCAAGTCAGCCCGGCGGTTCGGCTCGCGATTGTTCCCGCCACCGGCCATCTGGTGAATCTCGAAGAACCGGACGCAATGCACCGGTTGGTCGAAGACTTGTTCGCGCTCGTCGAATCGGGGAAATGGCGGCCGCGCGGCAAGTGAAACGTCGCCCCGGCTATTTAATCTGCTCGGAAGCCACCAGCTTTTTCCATTGCGCAATTTCACGCACGAGCGTGGCGGCGAATTGCCCGGGAGTGCCGCCAATTATTTCCGCGCCTTGATTGGCCAATTTATCTGACGTCGCTGGTTCTTTGAGAATGCGATTGGTCGCATCGCCGAGCTTGCTCACTAACTGTTTCGGCAGGCCCGCCGGCCCCATCAGTCCCGACCAGCTGCTCGTGTCGTAACCTGGCGTGCCGGATTCCGCAATGGTCGGCACATCCGGCATCAAGGTGGAGCGGCGGATCGTCGTCACGCCCAACGCGGTCAATTTTCCCGACTTGATGTGCGGTATCGCCGTGGAGAGCTGGGGAAAAGCGATTTGAAATTCTCCACTCAGCATGGCGGTTATCGCCTGACCCGAACCTTTGTACGGAATGTGTTCGATGTTGATGTTGTTGAGCGCGCAAAAAAGCGCACCGCTCAGATGACTCGGCGTACCAACGCCGCCTGACCCATAGCGGAGCTGTCGGGGGTTGCGACGCGCGAGAGCCATCAAATCCGGAATTGAGCGTACAGCGAGCGACGGCTGAATCACCAGAACGTTAGGCGCCGTGGCCGCCATAACGATCGGCGAAAAATCCTTGATCGAATCGAACGGCAGCTTGTCGCGGAGCGCCGGATTGATGGTGAATCCCGCCGACGCCATGAAAAGCGTGTAGCCGTCAGGACGGGCGGCGGCCGTGATTTCCGACGCAATGATCTGGTTCGCGCCGGCGCGATTGTCGATGACGACCTGCTGCGAGAGTACTTCGCCGAGTCGCTGCGCGATGATCCGCGCCAGGATGTCTGTTCCGCCGCCGGGCGCAAAACCAACGAGCAAGCGGATTGGTTTGTTCGGATAATCCGTCTGCGCAGGAGCGGTACCCGCCGCGCACAGGACCGCAATGGCCCATGCGCATTTCCCCGCAGCCGCCTTGATCCGTTGCGCGTTCGTCTTCATCGAGGCCCGCCTTTTATTGCAGCGATTTGTACCGGGCTTCGAGCTTCTCGATTGTCTTCAGACTTTCTTTCGAGACCGCTTCGTAATAACTGCATTGGTTCTTCAGCCACAGCACTTCGAACTCGGTCGCTTTCAATAAGCCTGCGCTCTTGTCGTCGAACGCGGCAGGGCATTTGAACCGCACCATTTTCGTCTGGAAGCCATCGAGCAATCCGGGCGGAAGGTCCTTGAGAGTCTTCAGGTTGCGCTCGCTCGTCGTACCGCCGCCGATGGTCGTCTCGAAACCTTTCGCCTTCGCTTTCGTCAACGTATCTTTCGTGAGCTGAAGAACTTTGGCGTTGTTGTAATCATCGTCTGTGCCGGTCATGCCCATCGACCAGACCAGGTCTTCGCGCCCGATCACGAGGCCGGACAATTCACCGACCTTGGGCGCCTGCAGCATGGCTTCGAGATTGTTGTACGCGGTAATGGTCTCGATATAGAAGATGAAATCGATGCCTTTCTTTTCCTCGGCCGGAAAAATGGTGTCGATCGCGGCGACGTACTTTCTCAAGGAGAACTCGCAGCTTGTCATCGGCGCGGCGATACGGTCCGCACCCACCGCGCGCGCCTCGCGCATGTCCGTGATCGCCTCGGCGCCGCCGAGCTTAACCGTGAGCTTGAGCCCCGACCTCAGCACGACCTCTTTGAGCCGCATGAGCTCCCACGTCTGCATGCCGGTGCTTTCCATGTTGCCTTTGATCGCTGAGGCGTGGTGATTTTCCTTGAGGTCGACCAGCAGATCGACCATTTTCTTTTCCGCTGCATTCATCGCTTGATGCTCCATTCGGCTATAAGTTGAAGATTGACCCCAGCGTCGCATAAGCCGCCGATAACTTCAAATTCCTCCTTTTCTAATCTCGATTCCTATGAGTTATGATCTATCCAGGAGGAAATCGTGGAACTTCGAGATCTGGATTACCTGCGCTCGGTTGCAATCAACGGGCACCTGGGACGCACCGCGCTGAGCCTGGGCCTGACTCAACCCGCAATCACGAAATGCATCGCGCGCCTGGAGCGTGAGCTCGCCGTCAAGCTGATCGAGCGGACACCAAAAGGCGTTCGCTTAACGATTTGCGGTGAACACCTGGTTGCGCACGCGGAGCGGTTGCACGCCGCCGATGATGACATCCGGCGTGAGTTGACCGAACTTGCCACCGGCCAGGCCGGACACGTGCGCATCGGCACCGGACTCTCAGCGTCACAACATTTGCTGCCGACCGCATGCATCGATCTTCTGAAGCGCTGCCCCGGTGTGACGATGGACATCAGCAGCGGCAACAGCGAGACGCTATTCCCGGCGTTGCGCGAACAAAAGCTCGACCTCGTGCTTGCCAGCATTCCTTCATCCGCCATACCCGGCTTGCGCCATACCTACCTCATGCGCGACCGCGTTACGGTCATCAGCCGCGCAAATCATCCCGTGCAGAAGATGCGCGGTAAAAAGATTGATGCCATCGCAAACGCGAGCTGGGCGATGCCGCCGCTTGCCACGCTTCCATGGGAATGGCTCGCCCAACGGTTTAGAGACTTGGGTTTGGGAATGCCGAAATGCGTCGTTCGCACGGACTCCCTGCCGACATTGCTGCAGATCGTCGCCGAAACGGATCTACTCGCGTTTCAGTCGTGGTCCGTCGTGAGTCAAACCAGAAATTACAGCAAGCTCTTGCGCCCGGTCGCGGTGGAAGACTTTACGTGGAACCGCCCGGTCGGTGCGTTCACGCGCGAGCATGGCTATCGGTCGCCGGTGGTCGATAGATTGGTCGAAGCGTTAGAGGAAGTGGCGGGCAGCAAATAAAAGCCGACTTGCCATCGATGACGTGATCCGATCCATGCTACAAGGCACAATCCGGCAGGCGACGAGCTTAGTTCCGCCTTCGCTTCAGTAAATATTTCCGATTCGTGCAGCCGCACGTAGTGTCTCGTGCACTTTGAGCGTTACGAGTGGACCGATCATTCCAGCGCGTTGAACTACTGATGCGGCGCGGCGTCGCTCGACGACGCGCCTTCGGCTTAATGCTTGCTGGAATCTTCGACGGCCTGCTTGATGTCGCCGACGCCCTTCTGCACCTGCCCGCTGATCTGCTTCGACAGTCCTTTGATCTGTTGCTCTTTGCTGCCAACCAATTTGCCGGCTTCTTCCTGCACTTTGCCGGTAATGTCTTTGGCCACGCCTTTGATCTGGTCTTCATTCATGTTCACTTGCTCCTGTGGTGATGGTCCGAATAACGAAATGGCAAATAGCGCCTATATCTTGCCGAGCAAAAACAAGATCAATACGATCGTCAGCAGCAGGCCGACCCCGCCGCTCGGGCCGTAACCCCAACTGCTGCTATGGCCCCAGGCCGGAATCACACCCACGAGCGCCAGCACCAGCACAATCAAAAGAATCATTCCGATACTCATTTTTATTTTCCTTATGTAGTCTTGCGTGACGTCTCTGATCCACTTCAGATACGCCATGCTAAACGCCGCGATAAAACAATTCTGTACACCACGACACATAGGCGCGATTAAATTAAGGCCTCGATTTCCGCCGCGTAATTATTAAGCTATTCAGATCCTGAACAAGGGGTCGAGATGCATTTCAAAATCAGAATGTATTCCGACCCCCTTTTTACTCTCCAGGCCCGGATGCCCTTTTGAACAAGGCGTTTATGCGATTTGGCTAACCGGCGCAGGCGGCGCACAATCGCCTCTTCAGCACAAACCGGCTAAGACCGGGCTACCAAATCAACAGGGAGGATCACCATGACAGACAAGACATCGCCCGTTGCTCGCCGCGATTTTCTGAAGTATCTCGCCGCCAGCCCGTATATCGCATCGGCAGGCGGCCTCGCCGCTTTTCTGGCCGACAACGTTCTCGGGCAGGACATCAAATCGAGCAGCTTCGCCAGCATCATGCGCGACCGCATGAGCGTGGTCGAAAATCCAAAAGATGCGTTGACGGTGTTCGACATGGAAGCGACCGCGCGCGTCAAAGTGCAGCAAGGTCACTGGGCATACATGTCGAGCGGTACGGATGACGATGCCACGCTGCTCGCCAATCGTGAAGGGTTCCGGCATCTGCAGTTGCGCGCGCGCCGTCTGCGCGACGCCACCAAGGTGGATATGAAAGTGGATTTGTTTGGCACGACTTATAACGCGCCGATTTTTACCTGCCCCACCGGTGGGCAAGGCTCGATGCATCCCGATGCAGAACCGGGCGTGGCGCGCGCGGCGAAGGCACGCGGTGCGCCGCAGATGCTCTCCACCTCGACCGGCATCTCGATTGAAGAAGTCACCAAGGCGCTCGGCCGCCCCGTATGGCAGCAGTTCTATGCGCCGAACTCGTGGGACGCGAGCGTGGCGATGATGAAGCGCTTTCAGGCCAACGGC
Organism: Betaproteobacteria bacterium; assembly: GCA_028292435.1. Lineage (GTDB taxonomy): Bacteria > Pseudomonadota > Gammaproteobacteria > Burkholderiales > SG8-41 > PALSA-1004. Next base: position 816 of record JAQGMI010000139.1, on the reverse strand, counting down.
GTAACGGTGCTGGCACTCACCTGCGACAACACCACGGGACGTTTCAGCGAAACGTTTTTGCGCAATCGCCCGAAGGATTTGCAGCAGTGCGAAGCGTGTCACAAAGGCGGGCCCGAAGCTGGCCGCCATCGCCCCATGCAGGAAGGCATCGACTTCAAAGGCCTGCGCAGCTCCGATCCGGCCATGGACTGGAAATTCGTCGCGCGCGTGCGCGATTACTGGAAAGGCAAATTCATCCTCAAAGGCATCGAGACGCACGAAGACGCGAAGTTGTGTCTCGAACACGGCCTCGACGGAATCCTGGTGTCGAACCATGGCGGCCGTTCCACCGAAACCGGACGCGGCACCATCGAAGCCCTGCCCGAAGTCGTTGCCGCGGTCGGCAAAAAGATTCCGGTATTTCTGGATGGCGGCGTGCGTCGCGGCACCGACGTATTCAAAGCGCTCGCACTCGGCGCCACCGCAGTCGGCATCGGCCGGCCAACGCTCTGGGGCCTGGGCGCGTTCGGTGAAGCGGGCGTCAACCGCGTGCTCGAAATCATGCAGGGCGAACTCAAACTCGTGATGGGGAATTGCGGGACGCAGAAGGTCGCGGATATTAATCGTGAATATGTGACTTCGCGGGATTGGAAAAGCTGAGCCTGGCCAGCACGTGGTAGTGACAGAATTAAATGGCAATATGTCCATCGGCAAGGTGGATGGCGCAGAGATAAACTCAGACGATCCTGCGCTATGGCGCCCGGGCCGCGCCGGCACCGACGATGCGGAAGTAGAGAGTTACTTTAGTAAAGAAACTGAACGGGCGGTGCCGAGGGT
>JAQGMI010000129.1 GCA_028292435.1 Betaproteobacteria bacterium | reverse complement strand
CCGGCCGCACACCCGAGCCCGGCAGCGCCTGCAGTCCGGTATCGTGCACGTCGTAGACCATCGTACCGTCGAGTTTCTGCGCGACCGGTCGCCCGATCATTGATGAGAACAACCAGTAGAACGCTTTAGATTCGTCGGCAGTAACGCCATCGAGCGGCAGGCGATCGACGACTGCAAACGACACACCTTCCTTGAGGGCACTGCGAACACGCACCGCAAGTGCCCGGCATGCCGTCAACTCGAACATGTCCGCCGTCAGCAACAGCAGCGGCAGCGTATTCGCGCGCAAGTGGTCTATAGCAATTAAGAACTCGCGCCGGCACGCATCATCGAAGGGGAACAGCCAGTCCGTTTCACGCAACGATGCTTTTACCCACGCCGGCTTGCCGTCGATACGGTGGGTGAGCATTGCTGCGGGGTTTTCGTGCTCCATGGGTTGTAACGCTCCATCCGCGAAATCTTCGGCTGGTGCGAAGCAAGTCCCGTACCGCAGGGAACTATTCAAACGATGCACCGCATGAATTGCGCTATTTCAAACCGTTGAGCGCGGGACAACAACTAAAAGGCCGCCCGCGCAAAAGATATCGGCTCTGATTGAGTGCGCGACCTCCGCCGGCGCACCGCGCGTGCGCGTCAGGCGGCGAGCCAGGACTTGTTCGGGTCCTTGGTGACGCCTTTTTCCAGCGACTCGAGAATCTTGCGCAAGATCAAAATCGATTTGTCGGCGCGCAAATGCACTTCCTGATAACCGTCGTCAGGCAGGTTGAACATCGACTGTTGACGCTCGAGCGCCCACCGGTCCTGATCGACCACACCGGGAAACATCGCTTTGATGCGCTCGATTGACGGCGTTTTTCCATCCAGCGCACGCTGGCCTTTAGGGACGCTCACGATCCAGCGCCAGATGTGGTGCGTTTCATCGACCGGCGTATGCGTGTGATGCAGGATGTAGCCGCGCTCTGCGGCGGTGCCGAGCTCGCCCGGCGGGGCGCAGCGCAAGCGCACGCGCGTGAGACCCGGATTCGACATGCAGTGGGTGTGGTGACGGTCGACGGTTTCGTAACCGAACCAGTCGATCAGAAACGGCGGATGCCGGTAATTCTGCACTTCGCGTATCGTCATGACGGATGGATTGCCGTCGACTTCGTGCTCGACGAATTCGATTGGAATTGAACTTGCGGTCAGGTCGCCGATGTTGCCGTCGTGCAGCGGGTAAAAATGCGTAACGTCGAGCAGATTTTCGATCAGCAGGCGGTAGTTGCACGCGAGATTCATCGGCTCGCATGCATAGGTTTCCCACTCGCCGCTCGTGAGTTCGGGCGTGCGCGGCGGACGCGCCTTGCCCATTTTGTCCGGGTCGCCCGCCCACACCCAGACGACGCCCTCCTGCTCGATAACCGGAAACGGTTTCAACTTGGCGCGCGACGGGATCGGATGGTTCGGCTGTGAGGGCGTCTTCACACACTGGCCATTACCGTCGTAAGTAAAACCGTGGTACGCGCATTCGAGCGTGCCGTTTTCCATCAGCCGGCCGCACGATAGCGGCATGCGCTTGTGCACGCAGCGGTCGTCGAACGCAACGACCTTGCCTTCGCCCGTGCGCCAGATGACGATCGGCTTTTTGGCGATTACCATGCCGTGCAGTTTGTTGGTCGCGAATTCCGGCGACAGGCCGGCCACGTACCATGCGTTGGTGACGAAACTGTTTGCTATCATAAGAATCTCCTCGCGCTAACGGACCCGTAATACAGCGTCCGGTTGAACAACCAAGATACTCCAAGGCGCCGTGCGCTGCGAACGCGAATGGTTATCCGGCATATAAGCATACGTAATGACCGCGCGGCACAGCGCGGCTTAAAATACGCGTCCCGCCTTTGAAGTGGAACCCACGATGAACCAGCCCGCTGCACGAGGTCCGCTGTCCGGATTGAAAATTCTTGAGTTTGGCCAGATTGCCGCCGGGCCGTTTGCCGGCTCACTGCTCGCCGACCTTGGCGCGGATGTCGTCAAAGTGGAAAAACCCGATGGGGGTGACGACATGCGTCGATGGCCGCCGATGAGTTCGGGCCCTCACGGCGCCGAATACAGCGAGAACTTCGCGTCGGTCAATCGGAATAAGCGCAGCATCGCGGTTGATCTCAAGGATGCGGCGCAAGTCGCGCGCCTGCGCAAGCTGTGCGAACAGGCCGATGCGATCGTTGAAAACTTCCGCCCCGGCGTGCTCGATCGCCTCGGCCTCGGCTATAAGACGCTGAGCGCCGCGTCACCGAAGCTCGTTTATTGCTCAATCAACGGCTATGGGCATGAAGGCCCGTATGCTTCGAAAGGCGCATTCGATGCGACCGTGCAGGGAATCAGCGGGCTGATGAGTGTGACCGGCGAGGCCGACGGCCCGCCGGTGAAATGCGGTGTGCCGGTCGGCGACTTCGGCGCCGGATTGTACGGCGCATTCTGCATGACGGCTGCAATTCTGCAGGCAAAGCAAACAGGGCGCGGCGCGTTCATCGACTGCTCCATGCTCGCCGGCCTGCTCGGCTTCGCAGCGCTGCAGACGAGTGAATATTTCGGCACCGGGCAAACACCGCGCCGCCTCGGCTCGGCGCATCCGCGCTCGGCACCGTATCAGGGCTACCAGGCGAGCGATGCGCCGTTCATGATCGCCGCCGGCAATGACAAACTATGGCTCGATGTTTGTGCGGCCGTCGGTATGCCGCAATTGAAAGACGATGTGCGCTTCGCGACCAACACCTTGCGGGCGAAAAACCAGAAAGCGCTCGAAAGCCTGCTGCAGCCCGTGTTTTCAACGCGCACTAAAGCCGAATGGCTGACCGAATTCGACCGCCGCGGCGTCCCCTGCGCGCCGATCAACACCTATCCCGAAATTCTCAATGATCCGCATGTCCAGGCCAACAAACTCGTGCGCGAAATGACGCTGCCGAACGGCAAACAAACCAAAACGGTCGCGTTCCCGATGAAAATTTCGGGGTACGAATTCAATGTGTATCGCAATCCGCCTGAATTGGGCGAGCACAACGATGAAGTGTTCGCCGAGTGGCTGCGCGCCGCCTCGTGACTTGCGGCTGGCAACTGATGACGCGTGAGTACGAATCGGACTGAAGACGCCTATGGCCAGA
>JAQGMI010000113.1 GCA_028292435.1 Betaproteobacteria bacterium | reverse complement strand
ATTTCCCCACGTCAGAAACAACAAAGGGCTAGCTAAGTAGCTAACCCCTTGATGTAACTTGGTAGGCGGTGCGAGATTCGAACTCGCGACCAACGGATTAAAAGACCGGCACCAATGTCGAGGTATTCACCTAATTAAATTGGAATTTAGGCCGCATTGCTGCTAAATATTCAGTTGCGCTTTGATTCGCTAGCCGCTTGATGTGCCTACGTTTCAATCGTCTGTATTTAGCGCGAAAACGCTGATTTGTTAGGCGAGAAATTTTACTATGCGTCGCTTAAGCACTGAGGGATGCGCGATTTCGCATTCCCACACGATTAGGATCGTCCAATCCATCGAGGTAAGGTTGTTAATATTTTTAATATCACGTGCTTGGTTGCGTTCGATCTTACGAGTCCAGTAGACAGCATTCTGTTTCGGCTTCCTCGATCCTCGGACGCATTGGTGGCCATGCCAAAAGCAGCCGTTCACAAAAATTACTTTGCGACGACCCGGGAAAACGATATCTGGTTTGCCTGGCAATCCGGCACGATGTAGGCGAAACCGATAGCCTAGCCGATGAATAAGAGAACGGAGATAAAGCTCGGGTGCGGTATGTTTGCTCTTAACACTCCGCATAATTGCACTGCGCTTTGCGGCGCTAACGGTATCCACGCTATTCGGACGAAGCGTCGCATTCAACCTCAGTTGCCAAATTCAAAAGCATGCGGTGATATTTTTGTAAGCGGACGAAATGAGCTTCGATAGCACGTGCAATCTCTTTTGAGTTTTTTACGGCGAGGAAGTGTCCGACTATCTGTGAATAGTGTTCCGCTTGCCTCGGCAAACGGAGTGCGGCTTCCTTCTTTTCTGCAATCTCTTCGTCGCTCATCACTTGCACAACCTGAATTGGCTTCGGCGGCACGAACCTTCCGGCTGGACGTGCGGGCAGCTTGCCATTCATAAGTACGGATCGGCTATCGAAGTAATGAAACAACGACGCTTCGAGTGGCCCAATGTCCTTTTTCGCAACTGGATACGTCCATACCCACGCGATTTCCCATACGTCGATTTGCCTGTTCGCAATGATATCCGACCGTGCCGAAGTTAAATGCCGGCGAACCCGCGCGCGAATGCCGTCGGTAGATTGTCCTACGTATATCGGAACTTGATCGAGGTCGCATAGTATGTAGACCCCGATTAGCGGCGTGAGTGTGGCCACCGCCTTCCTGCGGAACTGTAAGTCGATCGCCATGGTTCCCTGTGGCGTTAAGCTGCTTTACGAAGCGTCTTCTGATTTTGGAGAATCGGCTCCAGCAAATTCTCGGCGAGGAAGCGCACGACAGGCACGGCCACGCCGTCGCCGGCAACGTGATATGAGTCGTTATACTTTGAAGGTAGACGATAGGAATCCGGCAATCCCATAAGTCGGACTGCCTCTCTCGGTGATAAAAGTCGTGAACGGACACTACGACCTTCAACCATGAGAATGCTTTGACGCGAAGAGCCGCCGGATGGAGTCCTCAGGCACCCGGCGATATCGTCGAACCGCACTTCAGCACGTTGTATTTTTTCGCCGTTCTCAACCCGAGTACGCTTGTACACTGCGCCTACCTGCCGGATGCCGGACTTCATAGCCATCTTGAGTTTTGCACGATGGATCGGGGACATCATTCGAATAAGCCTTGCGGTTTGTGCTTTGGTGTTCCACTCAACGCCTGTTGGAATGCTCTCAATCAAATCGGCAAACCGGACGGAATGTTTCTTCGGCGTCGGCATTTTCCACCAAATCCACCGCTTCTTACTCGTGCGCGACAGTAATCCGTAGGCCGTTACCAGTGTCGCCGGATGCCAAACTGGCATCTCGGATGCACTTTGTAATTCGCGCGGAATCTCGAGATCGTCCCGAACGCATATGATGAAAAGGCGCGGGCGGCTATGGGGCAAAAATAGCTTTGCGTCGACAACGACTGCGCCGAATCGATAACCTGTTCCGGAAATCGCCGCTGATATTGCGGCGAAATCGCGACCATCGTTTGCCGTGAGTGCACCCACCACATTTTCAAGAACGACTTGACGCGGTGCGCGGCCTTTTTTATGCAGGCCACGGATCAGTCGCCAAAAAGCCCAAAATGTGCCGCTACGGGTCTGCTCATTGTCAGTACGAAGACCGATCCCTGCGAAATTGCCCGCTAGACTCAAGTCCTGGCAGGGAAATGACGCCCAAGCGAGGTCTATCTTGCCCGGCAGTTGTTCGGTGTCGACCAGATTTATATCCTCGACGAGCAGATCCGCGTCGCCCCAATTTAAGCGGTACGTGGCACCCTTCATGGGGTCGAAGTCATTTGCGAAAGTACAATGCCAGTCCCGTCCCAACCCGGCACGCGCCATGCCTCCGCCAGCGAAAAATTCACAGAAGTTGAAAGCCGCCGATGGCGTCTTTGTACCGTCTGAAAGTTCGCTAACGCTGTTTTTTCGCATCCCGCGCTGTATTCCCTCTTTCACGCCAACCGTCTTTAAGTGACTACACCGGCGGAGTATATAACCGTCGGGGGGCACAGCACAAATTACCCCGAGATACGACGTGCGACCGCTATACGACGCCGGTTGCTGATTACCCCTTACCGGGCTACCATTACCTCTTCTCGTTGAAAGATGCGCCATGTCGAAATCCCGCAAACCTACGCACATCCCTCCCCTGACCGCCAAGCAATGCCAAGAGCTTGTTAAAAAAATTGAGGACACAACTTCTGAGTTCACTGGTTCGTTTGATGAATTAGAAAGCGCGCTCGGCATGCTGGTTATGGGGCGCTTAGTCGGCTGGAAAATTTTAGTACTGATTCACAACAAGCGTACTTTGCGGAAATATGAGGAGATTCTGAGCATCAAAGTCCGCGAAGCGTTCCTCCCCGAGGGGCCGCTTGCCCATAAATCCGTTGCGCTTGCGTTCGTTAAAAAGGTGGGCAATTTCTGGAAGGGCGTAAGCGGGGAAATTAAGATCGAAGACCGCCGCGAAATGACCTAAACATATAAGGGTTATTGAATACCCTTGACAGGAGGTAATAGTTACCCTTAAGCTGACGGGTAATGAATACCTCTGACATAGATACCGCGAGCACCTATAGCGGAATCAATGCGCCGTTAGGCGACGGCTTCCGCGCGGAGCAACCGCACCGGGCGGAAGCCGTCCGAGAAGCTGACGCGACCCCCCGTCTGGTAATACGGGGGGAAAGTCCACAGACGGAAAACATTGCTGCAGCTGCTCTCACAGATTGGCTTAACGTCACTTTTAGAATTGACGAACAGGCAGACCCCGAACCGTTTTATTGCCGTTTCAGCGAGGTAACGGGCGGCGTATTCGGCGGGATGACGGACAGGGAGCGCGGGCTTCACGGTTGGAAGCACTCGTTTTCGTTCGACCGTGGACAAGTGATGTTCGCACTTGGTGGGCAACGTGGCACCGCACTTCTGTCGATTCCTGGCGAAGGATGCGCGTTCATCTCGGACTGGGAAAAGCTAAAGCAATTCCTGCGAGATGACTTAAACGGGAAAATTACTCGCTGGGACGGTGCAGTCGATGACTTCGAGGGCAGGCATTCTGTTGACCTCGCCGTCGAATTATATAAGCAGGGTGGATTCAATTCCGGCGGCCGCCAACCGAACCCGACTCAATACGGGAATTGGTTAACACCCGATACGCTTGGTCGGACCTTTCAAGTCGGTCGCCGCAAAAACGGGAAGCTCGCGCGAATCTACGAGAAAGGTAAGCAGTTAGGCCTACCCGGCGTTCTGGCGCAATACATGCGTTGGGTGCGATGGGAAGTCGAGCTTCACGCGATTGACCGTGAAATCGAATGGGAGGTGTTGACTCGTCCTGGCGAATACGTGGCGGGCGCATATCCATGCATGTCGTGGGTATCTGAGGTGGCTTCAAGAATCCGAACGATCAAAGCTCACGATGAGCTTACGTACGCGCGCCTGCAACACGCAGGATCGATAGCCTATGGGACGCTAATCAACGTGATGCTTGAGCGTGAGGGAAGCGCTGAGCGGGTCGTAGAGCTTCTCAGGCGGGATGGGGTGCCTAAGCGCCTTGCGTTCACTGACGAGCGATTACGCATCGCCGACGGCCAAGATGGACGCTGAGGATCTAGATTGGGCGATGGGAGAGTTGCTGCATTTATTTGACCACGGTGCTCGCGCAGGCGTCCTTCCCCACCTGCTAAACCCAGCGATATTTCAATCCGCATGGTCTGCGCTTAACTCGCAGCCGTTCGAGGTACGGCAAAAGGCTCACCGACTTTTAATGTGGCATTTCAAGCCACCGCTCGCATTCCATGCGAGGAGTAAGCAAGCCAAGCGCTATGTGATCAATTCACCCAATTCAAATAGGGCGCTTTTTGCGGAGTCAAAACCTTGATGCTGCTTTCGATCGCGGAGCTGGTCGCGTTGACGGGCTACCGGCGTCGCGGCTGCATCATCCGGTGGCTGTCTCAAAATGGATTTGCGTTTCGCGTAGGCGCAGACGGCTATCCGCGAGTTTTAGAAGAGCATGTGCGGTCACAGTTGGGCGGCAATGCGTTTAAACAGCGGAGCGTTCCAAACTTAAGTGTTTTAAAGAAAGCGAGCGTGCACAATGGGTCGCCGTCGTAAAACTCGTCTTGATCTGCCGCAGCGAGTCTATTTCAATCACGGTGCATATTTTTATGCGCCGGTCGTGGGTCCGCGAATCCACCTAGGTCGCGCGTTCGGCTCAGCGATGGCAAAGTGGGCGGAGATCGTCGGGCGTCCTTCCCGCATGAGTTCGCTCGGCGAAGTAATGGATCGTTACATGCTAGAAGTCGCTCCCAAAAAGTCGCCTAGAACATACCAGGACAATATCAAAGAGATTGCGAAGTTACGCGCTGTATTCGGCCATATGCAACCGCATGAGCCTACGGCACCGGATATTTACGCTTACATGGACGCACGGGGTGCGCCGGTAAGAGCTAACAGAGAGAAGGCGTTGCTATCTCACGTGTTCAGCTATGCGATTCGGTGGGGGATCGTGAAAGTCAATCCTTGCCGCGATGTAAGACGCAACCCAGAAAAGCCGCGCGAGCGTTACGCAGAGGACTCTGAGATTGAGGCCTTCAAGTCAGCGGCCAGTGAATTCATATCTTGCTACGTCGATCTAAAATATATGACGAGTATGCGGAAAGGCGATTTGCTGCGACTTCGCCTTGATTCCCTGACCGAAGAAGGAATTGCGCTCACGACCGGCAAAACCGGAAAACGCATGGTCTATCTGTGGAATCCCGACCTCAAAACGTTGGTTGAACGAATTAAAGGAATGCGCCGACCGTTGCGGAGTCTGTATTTGTTCTGCACTCGCAAAGGTCAACCGTACTCGATTTCTGGATTCGACTCGATCTGGCAACGGGCGATGCGGAGAGCGCTTAAAGCGGGCGTTCTCAAGGAACGCTTCACCGAGCACGACATTCGTGCAAAAACACTAACTGACGCCGACGAGAGAGGTCAGGATGCGCAGCGGCTCGCCGGTCATAAATCGCGGGCTATGACCGACCGCTATATCAAGACGCGGCGGATTGAAAAAGTAAAGCCTCTTGCACGAAATATTTAGCAGCTACTCCCTTATTTAGCTAAGGTAAGTAAGTGCTCTCCGTGAAGAGGCCTTGAAATGGTAGGCGGTGCGAGATTCGAACTCGCGACCAACGGATTAAAAGTCCGCTGCTCTACCGACTGAGCTAACCGCCCGCAAAAGGCGCGAATTTTACCGGTTACGGTCAGGCGGGTCAATTTTAACGTCACTTTTCGGGACGTTTGCGCGGCGCCATGGCCGCCGTGCGGCGATTGAATTCGCACAGTGCGAATGACTGCAAAGTACGCAGCCATTGCCCGAAAGCGCTATGATTCCATAGGTAGTATCCATTCTCGAAACTGAATGCGCCGTCAGAGCGTACTTAAGCGGATTCCATAGGAGGAGCACTAATGCAGATCAAACGTTTTATTTGCGCGCTTGGCGCGATACTGGCGCTGGGCGGCGCGCACGCGCTACAGCAGGCTTGCGCTGCGGACGGCGCCGCCTTGACCGGCAAAGTGACGTCGGCCGACGAAGGCGCGATGGAAGGGGTGCTGGTCAGCGTCAAAAAGGCCGGCTCTAATATCACCACGACCGTCGTCACCGACAGTCAGGGCGTGTACCGCTTTCCGCGCGCCCGCCTCGAAGCGGGCCAGTACGCGATGCGAATTCGCGCGGCCGGCTACGACCTCGACGGCCGCGTCGCCGCCGAAGTCGTAGCGCAAAAAACCGCCGAGCTCGATCTCAAGCTGCGTAAAACGCAGGACCTCGCCGCGCAACTCTCCAACGGCGAGTGGATTGCGAGCATGACCGGCACCGAACAGCAAAAGAAAACACTGCTCGGTTGCGTGGGCTGCCACACGATCGAACGCATCGCGCGCTCGCGGTATGACACCGACGGCTTCATGACGACCGTGCAGCGCATGGGCACCTACGCGAATCAGAGCACGCCGCTGCGTCCGCAAAAACGCCTCACGACGCGCGATACGGATCTCGTCGGCGAAGACCAGGCGCGCGTGCAGCGCACGCAGGCACAGTGGCTCAGCACCGTGAACCAAAGCAACGGTTCGGGCTGGGACTATCCGCTGAAGACTTTCCCGCGGCCGTCCGGAAAAGCAACGCAGGTCATCATGACCGAGTACGACCTGCCGCGGCCGACGATTGAACCGCACGACGTCATCGTCGATGGCGACGGCATCGCGTGGTATTCCAATTTCGGCGAGCAATCGATCGGGAAGCTCGATCCAAAGACGGGCAAGGTCACCGAGTACCCCGTGCCGGAACCCAAAAAAGGGTCTCCGCAGGGCCTGCTGTCGCTGCGCGCCGATAAAGACGGCAACATGTGGGCGGGCATGATGTATCAGGGTGCGATCATGAAGTTCGAGCCGAAGACGGAGAAAATGCAGGTGTTTAACCTGCCGCCCGAACTGAATCGCGCGAATTCGCAGGTCAACATGACGAGCCCGATGACGACGCACATTGACGGCCGCATCTGGACGCAGAACAACGGCGTCGGCGGCGTTCACCGTGTCGACCTGAAAACCGGCACCTGGGAAACCTGGGAGCCGTTCAAAGCGTCGCCGGTCGGCCACAACATCTACGATGTGGTCGGCGATTCGCGCAACAACGTCTTCTTCACCGATATCGGCAAGGAGCATATTGGCCGCATCGACGCGAAGACGGGCAAGATCACGCTTCACGAAACGCCGACCAAGGCCTCGGGGCCGCGGCGTGCAATCATGGACGAGCAAGACCGCCTGTGGTTCGCCGAATACCGCGGCAACAAGATCGGCATGTTCGATACCAGGACGGAAAAATTTCAGGAATGGCCGATGACCGTGCCATGGACCCAGCCGTACGACGTCGCGCTCGATAAGGACGGCGGCGTATGGACCGGGTCAATGTTGAACGACCGCATTACGCGGCTCGACCCCAAGACCGGCCAGACCGTCGATTACCTGCTGCCACGTTCGACCAACGTTCGCCGCGTATTTGTGGACAACGCGACAGCGCGTCCCACTTTCTGGGTCGGCAGCAATCATGGGGCGTCTATCATCAAGCTCGAGCCGCTCGAATAGACAGTTCGCTGCACTCAAGGCGCGTCATGCAAATGACGCGCCTTTTTTTATTCTTCCCGCAGCATTTTCCAATACTGATATTTCATCGTCGCCGCCGAACCGGCGATGATCGCGCCGAACGTAAGCATCGAGCCGAGCGCCAGCGTGGAAAATCCGCTGATGCCCTGTCCGACGGTGCAGCCGAGCGCGGTGATGCCGCCGAATCCCATCAGCACGCCGCCGATGATGTGATTGCGCAGATCGGTCGGGGTGGTAAAACCTTCCCAGCGAAACGTGTTGCTGACGATGGCATACAGAAACGAGCCGGCCACGATACCCACCGCAGCCATGATGCCAAACGTAATCGTAAGCGATTTATCGGTCCACAACATCAAGAGTTCGAGCGAATACGCGAGCGGCGCGACGAATGAAAATGATTCGGCGGCACGCGTGTTGGTGCCGAAGAATGTCATCTCGAGCGTATCCGGATTTTCCTGATAGCCGATATGGGCGGTCACATACCAGCCCGCAACGATCAGCAAGCCGACGACGACGCCGCCAACGACGAATTCGGTATTTGCGCGGAAGTCGCCATCTTTAAATACGAAAAACAACAGCGCCGCAGCGACGACCAGCGCGACCACGATGCGCAATAGGCCGGTCTCAACGCCGGTGCCCGCAAGCAGTGACGGCAGGTCCTGACCTTTGAATCCGTACGCTTCCAGGTTGATCGCAACCGGTTGCAGCACCGAAACGCGAAACTGACCGAACAAACCGCGCAACGTCATATAGGCCGAGATACCGAGGAATACGTAGACGACGACGGATTTCAGATTGCCGCCGCCAATGCGAATCAGCGTCTTGCTGCCGCAACCCGAGCCAAGCGTCATGCCGACGCCGAATACAAATCCGCCGACGATGAAAGACAGCCAGGTGAAGGTCGGCCCGGTGTAAATCGATTTCGACAGATCGACGAGGCCCGCCGTCCACAATGCGTAGGCACCCAGGATCGCGACGGCAATGGAGAGCACCCACATGCGCATGCGCCCCCAATCGCCGATGTTGACGATGTCCGATACGGCGCCCATCGTGCAGAAGTGAACTTTATTGCCGACGGCGCCGAAGATGACACCGAGCGCGAAGCCGCACCAGGCAACCGTTGCACCGAGATGGCTACTCGCTTCCACTGACGTCTCCCTGAATTCAACTGCGCACAGTTTAATCCGTGCGCAGTGACACAGCCAGCCGGTCAACCTCGATAGCGCGTCGGATCGTTCATGCCGGCGGATTCAAAACCCGCTTTACGCAGTCTGCACGAATCGCAGCGCCCGCACGCAAGTCCGGCGGCGTCGGCCTGATAGCAGGAAACGGTCAGCGCGTAATCGACACCCAGCGCGGTGCCCTGGCGAATAATATCGGCCTTGCTCGAGTCGATGATCGGTGTGTGCAGAGTGAGGCGCCTGCCTTCGACCGCCGCCTTGGTCGCGAGATTCGCCATCGCCTCGAAAGCGCGCATGTACTCGGGTCGGCAATCGGGGTAGCCGGAGTAATCAACCGCGTTGGCGCCGAAAAAAATGTCGCGCGCGCCCAACACTTCGGCCCAGGCCAGTGCCAATGACAGCAGGATCGTGTTGCGCGCTGGCACATAAGTGACCGGAATGCCGGCCGCGATCCCGGTGACGGGCACATCGATCCGGGTATCGGTCAGCGCCGAACCGCCGAACGCCGCGAGATCGAGCGTAGTCACCCGGTGTTCGCGCGCGCCGAGCGCACTAGCGACGCGGGCTGCGGCGGCGAGTTCCGCGCGATGGCGCTGGCCGTAATCGATCGACAGGCAATAGCAGTCAAACCCGTCGCGACGCGCGATCGCGAGCACGGTCGCCGAATCGAGGCCGCCCGATAACAACACCACGCCGTTTTTCATATTCGCCTAAATCCGGTTCGACTTCAGCGCGGCAAGCGAATAATGCGTGCCGCGCCAGTTGATGCCGCCATCGCGCAATGTTACATAAGTCGCACGCAGCAGAATGCCGATAAAGAGCAGGGTCGCAAATGGCAGGCCGGCGGCATGGTAAGGCGAAACGCCGACAAAGCGCGTTTGATCGACACAGGCGGCAAGCATCAACAAACACGCGGCCGCATACAACGCAAATGCGACTCCGGACGTAAATATGAGCGCGGCAAATGGCCACACGAATACTGCCAATTGGACGAGCGCACCGCCGACGATGGCCGCGACCTTGTACTCAACGCCGGCAAGCGTGTTCTTTTCAAGGCCGCGCGCGAGCGCGCTCACCGAGGGATACCATTCCACCCCGATGAGGCCGCGCCCGAACAGCATTTCCTGCGCAAAGCCCGCGTCCTTGATGATCTTTCCAAGCTTGATATCGTCGTCCGGCCGCATCGCGATGCGCGTGTGACCGCCGACTGCACGATAGACGCTTGCGCGCATGAGGTTGAACGCGCCGATGCCGATAAAGCACGGACTTTTTGGATCGGCCGCGTTCCATGGACGTGCGAACAAGGAGAAGAACATCGTGAACGCGCTCATGAACATGCCGAGGACCACGCCGGGCGCAATCATTTCGGGCGTGATGGCGATGTGATCGCGGGATGCGGCGAGCGCATGAGCAACCGCGCGGCGCAGCGTATCTGCACGCATCACGATATCGGCATCGGCGAATATGAGAATGTCGCCCGTCGCGGCGGCCGCACCGCTCTGAAGCGCATGATTCTTGCCGAGCCAGCCGGCAGGCAATACGCCGATCGTGACCACCGTCAGTTGCGGATTTTCCGCCCGCACGCGCGTCAGGATCTGCGGCGTGGCGTCGGTCGACCGATCATCGACGACGATGATTTCAAAATCCGGATAATCCTGCGCGAGCAGCGAATTCAGCGCGGCCTCGATGTTGCGCGCTTCGTCGCGCGCGGCAATGATGAGGGAGACCCGCGGCGGCTTGGGCGGCAAGGCCGCGCCGACGTCGCGCAGAAATTGGATCGAGCGATTGCCGCGGACAAGCACGGCCATGGCGGCCGCGACGATGACGAGGTCGATTAGCGCGAGCCAGAACATGAAATGAGCTGCGAACACACGATCAGCGGCCTGGCTGTTCGCCCCAGAGTTGCTTATGCAATTGCGTCTGCAATCGCACCGGCAGCTGGTCGCGCAGTATCCAGTCGGCGAGCCGTCCCGCTTCGAGTTCGCGATGCGACGGCGAAAGCAATACGGGACAGATGGCTGCGAGGCCACGCTCGACGAGTTGCTGCTTCGCCCATTCGTAATCGCCTTCGTTGCAGAGCACGAACTTGATCTCATCGCGCGCGTTCAGATGAGACAAATTGCGCCACAGGTTTTTGTCGACCTCGCCTGAACCCGGCGTTTTGATATCGAGAACTCGCGACACCCGCGCATCCACGGATGCGACGTCGATGGCGCCGCTCGTTTCGAGCGACACCGAATAGCCGCGGTCGCACAATGCGGACAGGAGCGCATGGCAGCTTTTTTGCGCGAGCGGCTCGCCGCCCGTGACAGTCACATAACGCGTTGCGAAGCCGGCCATCGCACCGAGCACGTCCGCCACCGTCATTGTTTGCCCGCCATGAAATGCATACGCGGTATCGCAATAACCACAACGCAGCGGGCAGCCGGTGAGCCGAACAAAAACGGTCGGCAGCCCGGTGCGGCTGGTTTCGCCTTGCAGCGAAAAGAAAATTTCGGTGATGCGAAGCGACGCCGCGAGGTTCGTGGTGTCGGATGCGGGCACTGCAGCCGCCGCACGCTCCAGGGTGCTGGCCATCAGTCAGCTCCCGCCGCCGATGACACGATTACGGCTTGCCGGCGGGCGCGTTCGCCGTGGACGACGCCCCTGACCCGGCCGCGCCGATGCGGCGCTTCGCTTTCTCGGCCGCTTCGCTGACCGGATATTTGCTTACCAGCTCTTCGAGGGTCTTGCGGCCGACGACCGTTTCGCCCATTTCAATCTGCGAACTGGCGATGTTGAGCATCGCATCGGGCACCGACGGGCTGTCAGGATAGATCTTGAGCAGCGTCTGCTGGCTCGCGATCGCAAGCTTGAAATCGCGCAGGTTGAAATACGAATCGCCGATCCAGTACTGCGCGCGCGGCGCCAAGTTGCTCTTCGGATACTGCTTGATGAAGTTCTGGAACGAGACGATCGCGCCCTGATAATTGCCGACGCGGCGCAGGCCTTGCGCAGCCTCGTACGCACGTGTCTCGGCCGCGGAGTCGGTCGCCACGGTTGTCGGCGGTGCCGAACCGGCAGCAGTCGCTGCAGCTGGTGGCGCCGCACCCCCGGCGGTGGGCGCGGTGGTGGCCGGCGCTTCCGAGGCTGGAGGACCGCCCTGTTGCTCGAACCGGCGCACGCGCGTATCGAGATCCAGGTACATATCGCGCTGGCGCTTGCTCGTGTTTTCAACGTTGTTGTTCAGCACCTCGATCTGGCCGCGCAATTTGTTCATCTCGGCCTTGAGCGATTCGATCTGCGTAAACAGATCGAGCAGCGCCTGGCTTTTGAATGCTTCCTCGACCTTGCCCAGACGAGCCTCGACGTCTTTTTGCTGCGTCGTCATTTCATCGATGCGCTTGCGCTCGGCGGCGATCTGCTTGCGCGCCTCATCGTCGTCGAACATTCCGCCTTGCGCGCTGGTCGCGGCTGCGGCAAAAAGCAAAACCGCGCCGCACTTTAAGAGCGCGGCGCGGTTCAGGTGCGAACGCACGAATTGTTTCATTCAGGGATGGGCTTCATTCGTCATTTATCGCCCGCGTAACGAATATCGGCGCGGCGGTTTTCCGAGAAGGCAGATTCGTCATGACCCTGATTGCGCGGCTTCTCTTCACCGAAGCTGACCGTTTCGATCTGGTCTTCCTTGACGCCGAGCAGGACCATCATTTGCCGCACGCTATCCGCACGGCGTTGACCGAGCGCGATGTTGTATTCACGGCTGCCACGCTCGTCAGTGTTGCCTTCGATCGTGATTTTCTGGGCGCGATTGGCGACGAGATAACGCGAGTGCGCGGTGACCAGCGGCTTGTACTCGTCTTTAACCGCAACGCTGTCATAATCGAAAAACACGCTGCGCTGCTTGTTCAGCATGCTTTGCGGATTCAGCGGATCGAGCGGATCGCCCGTGACCGTCGGCGGCTTGACCGGCGTCACGGTCGTCGGCGGCGGCGTCGGCTTGGTTTTTTCAGCGACAGGCGGCTGCTTTGGCGTGCCTTCGGTTACATCAGCCGGCTTCTGCGTGTCCGTACTTGCGCAGCCCGCCAGCAAGCCGACTACTGCCAGGCATAAAAATAGTTTTTTCATTTGGTATCGCTCCTTCTCATGGGTTTTTGATCAGTGGTCCCCACGCGGGTTCACGCACGTCGCCAGACTCTGCGCTGAACCGCTGGCGCACGCGGCCATCGCTAGATACCGCGGCTAATATACCACGCCCCCTTACCTCGGTTGCGTAGAGAATGATGCGCCCGTTCGGCGCAAAGCTCGGTGATTCGTCGATGCCATTTTCGGTCAGCGACTGCGCCTGCTTGCTGACAAAATCCTGCATCGCGACATTAAAGCGGCCGCCGCTGCGCTGGATAAAAACAAACGACTTGCCGTCCGGCGAGTAACGCGGCGTGACATTGTAGGTGCCGTCGAATGTAAGACGCTCGGGCGCGCCGCCGCCAACCGACACTCGATAAATCTGCGGACTGCCGCCGCGATCCGACGTGAAAATCACATGCTGACCGTCAGGCGAAAAATTCGGCTCGGTATCGATTGTATTGGTGTTGGTCAGCCGTACGACACCGCTGCCATCGGCGTTGACGATATAGATCTGCGAATTGCCGTCTTTCGACAGTACGACTGCGAGGCGCCTGCCGTCCGGCGACCAGGCGGGCGCGCTGTTACTGCCTTTGAAATTTGCGGCGACGGTGCGCTGCCCGGTCAGCAGCGACTGGATATAAACGATCGGCTTTTTGCGCTCGAAAGAAACGTACGCAAGCCGGTTGCCGTCGGGCGCCCACGACGGCGAAATGATCGGCTCGTTCGACGCCAGCACCGTTTGCGCGCCAAAACCGTCGGCATCCGCGACCTGCAACTCGAATCGCGTGCCGCGCCTGACCACGTAGGTGATGCGCGTACTGAACACGCCGACGTCACCGGTCATCTTTTCGTAAATTGCGTCCGCGATTTTGTGCGCGGTGTTGCGCAACTGGGCGGCCGCAACCTGGTAGGCAAAGCCCGTGATCTGGGTTTGCTTCAAAACATCCATCAACCGGAAGCGCACATCCCAGGAACCGTTTGGCATTGGCGATACGCTGCCGATGACGACGGCGTCGGCGCCACGCGCTTTCCAGCTCGGGAATTGCACCTCCGCAGGCTCGGACGGCACGGGATTCACGCCGCCGCTGTCGACGATTTTGAAAAAGCCGCTGCGATATAAATCGGCAACGACGATCTCGGTTACTTTTTGCGGCAGCGCCTCTTCGCCTTTGAGCGGCAGGATGGCGATCGGCAGCTGGTTTGAGCCGAAGCCGGTGATTTCGATTTTCAGCTGCGCGTATGCACCGGCGCTGACGAAAATCCACAACAGAAAGAGGAAACGCAGGTTGTTATTCTTCATTGCCGCGTATTGTACCCAGAGTTTCTACCATATTGATACTACGTGCATTTCGATACTACGTACATGCGCGCGATACAACGTACATGCAGCGTCGGAAGCCGGCGCGCCCCTACTCTTGAGCCTTGAACTTCAGATTTAGTTCCCGGAAATCTTTGGCGATCGATGGATCCGGCGGCAGCGGCAGCGGTTGCGCCCGGCTGATCGCGCGTTCGACTGCGTTGTCATACGCGGGATTCCCGCTCGGCCGCCTGAGCTTGACACCCAGCACATTACCGTCAGGCAGCACCACGACATCGAATTCAGATTCCGGATTGCCCTGCAGATTGGGCGGCTGCACGATGAAGCGGCGGATCTTGGTACGAATACGTTCGACATATTCATTGCGCAGTTTCGATTGCGCGGCTGCCGCCTGGGCCGCCATCGCTTTCTGCGCCTCGGCCTGCTCGTTCGCTACGCGCTGGGCTTCGGCCTGCTGAGATTTTTGCGCCGCCTGCGCCTCTTCTTCGCGCTTCTTCGCCGCTTTCTGCTTGTCCTCTTCGACGCGCTTTTCCTTCTCTTTTTTATCCTTGTCTTTGAACGCGATGTCGGGCTTCGCGACTTCCGGCTTGGCGACCGGCTTCACCGGCGTCGGCTCGACCTTCGGCTTGACCTCCGGTTTTACTTCGGGCTTTACCTCGGGCTTCGGCGGTTCGGGTGCGGGGGGCGGCGGCGCCACAACGG
Organism: Betaproteobacteria bacterium; assembly: GCA_028292435.1. Classification (GTDB taxonomy): domain Bacteria; phylum Pseudomonadota; class Gammaproteobacteria; order Burkholderiales; family SG8-41; genus PALSA-1004. The sequence goes on along the minus strand of JAQGMI010000113.1, from coordinate 6,737 downwards.
CTTTGGGCTCGGACTGCGAGGGCGGACTCCACAAGTCCACGATGTTGACCTGCGGCTCGACTTTTTTCTGCCAGTTGACGCCAAACACCAGCAACGCAATGAACAGGAGATGCAGCGTGGACGCAAATGCGCCCGAGATGACTTTCTCCTTTGGGGTCGTATAAGCGTGGGCGTAATACATGACGCTGAGCGCGCCGTCCTATTGGGCGCGCGGCTTGACCATCAGACCGACTTTTTTGACCTGGTTTTGCTGCAGCATGTCCATGACGTCGAGCACCGATTCATAGCGCACGTCCTTGTCCGCAGCAATGACGACCGCCTGCTCCGGGTTCTTCGCCTGCTTCTGCTTCACCGACGCCAGCAGCTCGTTGCGGGAAACCTTGCGGTCATCGCTGCCGGCGGCCCGATCGCGTATCCACAAGGACTGATCGGTGTGAATCGATACTTCCATCGGCGCTACGGGCGGGTTGGACGATTTGCCGATCGACGGCAATTCGACCTGGCCCGGGTTGATCAGCGGCGCGGTCACCATGAAGATGACCAGCAGCACGAGCATGACGTCGATGTACGGCACGACGTTGATCTGGTTCATGAGCCGCCGGCTGCTGCGTTTTTCGATCAGCATAAGTTGAGTAGGCGAGAGTTAGCTATCAGCTCTGACGCTGGAGGATGTTGGAAAATTCCTCCATGTACGAATCGAAGCGCGTGGCGAGGCGATTCAGGTCGCCCGCGAACCGGTTATAGGCGACGACGGCCGGGATTGCGGCGAAAAGCCCCATCGCCGTTGCGATCAGCGCCTCGGCAATACCCGGTGCGACGGTGCCGAGAGTCGCCTGCGCGACCTGGGCAAGCCCGCGAAACGAATTCATGATGCCCCACACCGTGCCGAAGAGACCTACGTACGGGCTGACCGACCCAACCGATGCCAGAAACGACAGGTGGGATTCGAGCTCCTCCATCTCGCGCTGGTACGTTGCCCGCATCGCGCGGCGCGTGCCGTCCATCACCGCCGCGATGTTTTGCGCCGATGCCTGCCCCGGCTGCTTGCGCAGCTTGGTGAATTCGCGAAAGCCGGACTCGAACAGGCGTTCCATCGTTCCCGATGCATCGCGCGAATTGACCGCGCGCTGAAAAAGCTCGTTCAGATCGCCGCCGCTCCAGAACTCCTTTTCGAATTTGTCCGACTGCTTCGACGCGCGCTTATAGGTGAACACCTTGATGAAAATGTAGTACCAGGACATGATCGAGCACAGCAGCAGCCCCAGCATCACGAGCTGGACCAGCACACTGGCGCCGGTAATCAGGCTCAGTACCGACATATCGTGCGTTACGTTCATGCTTGCCTCATTGCGAGTTTGTCGAGGATGGAGGTGGGTATTCTAACGGGCTTGAATGTCTGCGTGTTGACGCACGCCACTCTTACGTCGCCGCTTACCAGCTTGCTTTGCGCGCGTTGCACGCTCTGCGCAATTTCGAGCACGCTGCCGCGCGCGTCTGTCAATTCAACCGTCACTTCGAGCGCATCGTTAAAGAGCGCCGGCCGCAGAAATTCCAGCGCGATGGAACGCACGACGAACACTATGTTGTGCTCACTCATGAGCGCAGTCTGCTCGAAGCCGAGTGCGCGCAACCATTCGGTGCGGGCGCGCTCCATGAACTTCAGATAGTTCGCGTAGAACACGACGCCGGCCGCATCCGTGTCTTCGTAGTAAACGCGTACCGGCCAGATGAAATCCGGCGCGCGCGCAAGTGCGGGATTTTCCAATGTATTGTTTCTAACGCTTCAACTGCTGCAAAGGGGTTTATGCCTGCGGCAATTCCGCCAAATTATTTTTCATCGCGCGGCTTCTCCTGCCACAACTCGGGCGTCTCCATCTCCCTGGGCTGGGCGAGGCCGAAGTGGCGATACGCGGTCACCGTCGCGACGCGTCCGCGCGGTGTGCGCTGCAAATAACCTTGTTGAATCAAATAAGGTTCGAGCACATCTTCAATCGTGTCGCGTTCTTCGCTGATTGCAGCGGCCAGATTGTCGATGCCGACCGGGCCGCCCCCGAACTTTTCGATCACAGCCAGCAGCAGCTTGCGGTCCATCACGTCGAGGCCGAGCGGATCGACGTCGAGCATTTTCAGCGCCGCGTCGGCAACTTCCTGCGTAACGCGCCCCTCCGCCTTCACTTGGGCAAAATCGCGTACCCGCCGCAACAGCCGGTTCGATATTCGAGGCGTTGCGCGCGAACGGCTCGCGATTTCGCGCGCGCCCTTCGCATCGACTTCGATCTCGAGCAAATTGGCCGAACGCGCGACGATGCGCGTCAGTTCGTCGACCGAATAAAATTCAAGGCGCGCGACGATCCCGAAACGATCGCGCAGCGGATTGGTCAGCATGCCCGCGCGCGTCGTCGCGCCAATCAGTGTGAACGGCGGCAAGTCGAGCTTGACCGATCGCGCCGCCGGTCCTTCACCGATCATGATGTCAATCTGGAAATCTTCAAGCGCCGGATAGAGAATTTCTTCAACCACCGGCGACAAGCGGTGAATTTCATCGATGAACAACACGTCGTTGGGCTCGAGATTCGTCAGCATCGCGGCAAGATCGCCGGCGCGCTCGAGCACCGGGCCCGACGTGTGGCGCAGGTTGACGCTCATTTCGCGCGCGATGATATGGGCGAGCGTTGTCTTGCCAAGACCCGGCGGGCCGAACAAGAGCACGTGATCGAGCGACTCTTTGCGCCGGCGCGCCGCTTCGATAAAGATCTCGAGCTGACCGCGGATTTTTTCCTGCCCAACGTAATCGTCGAGCTGCTTCGGCCGCAGCGCGCGCTCGAACGCCTCTTCCTGAGGAGATACCGGCGCGGCGGCGATCAGGCGGTCGGTTTCGATCATTAAGAGTTAGGAACTCTAAGATTTGGACAAAAGTTTAAGCGCCTGGCGAATGCCTTCGGCGACCGGCGAGCCGGCGGGCAGCTGCTTGACCGCCCATGCCGCTTCTTTGTCATTGTAGCCGAGCCCCAGCAGCGCATTGAGGATATCGCCGCTGTGGGCGCCGGCGGCCGCGGTTGCGACGACGGTCACATCGAGCTTGTCTTTCAATTCGAGCAGCAGGCGCTCGGCCGTTTTCTTGCCGATGCCCGGCACCTTAATAAGCCGCGCGCTGTCTTGCGCCGCCACTGCTTCGTATAAGTCATTAATGCTCATGCCGCTTAGCACGGCGAGCGAGGTGCGCGCGCCAACGCCGGAAATTTTAAGCAGCTGGCGAAATACATGGCGTTCCTGCTCGGTCGCAAATCCATAGAGCAGATGCGCGTCTTCACGCACCAGCAGATGGGTAAACAGCGTCACGTCGGTGCCCGTGGCCGGCAATTGGTAGAAGGTGCTCATCGGCACGTCGATTTCATACCCAATGCCCTGCACGTCGACGATGACTTGCGGCGGATGCCGCGCAATGAGCTTGCCGCTGATTCTGCCGATCACACGAGCCTCCCGCGTTTCATGCGATATCCCGCAGTGGCGAGTTTACCGAGTCCCTGTCCGCCGTGCGCATGACAGATCGCGCATGCAAGTGCGTCGGCCGCGTCCGGGCTCGGGTCGCCGGTGAGCTGCAAAAGCCGCTTGACCATGTCCTGCACTTGTTCTTTCGCGGCATGACCATTGCCGACCACTGCCTGCTTGACCTGCAATGCGGTGTACTCGGCGACCGGCAATTCGTGCAGCACCGCCGCGCAAATCGCGGTGCCGCGCGCCTGACCGAGCAACAGTGTGGACTGCGGATTCGAATTGACGAAAACTTTTTCAATCGCGATTTGATCGGGAGCGACGTCGCCGATGACTTCGCGCAGGCCGTCGAGGATCGCCTTGAGGCGCAGCGCCAGCGTGCCGGCTGCGGGCGTTTTGATGCAGCCGCTGGTGACATAGGCCAGTTTGCTGCCGATTTTATCGAGCACCCCGAAACCGGTAATGCGAAGTCCCGGGTCGATGCCGAGGACGCGAATGCGAACTGACGAGGCAGCAGAAGAAGCGGGACGGGAAGCGCGTCCCGTCACGGAGCATCCAGCACTGCGTTGGTATAGACCTCCTGCACGTCGTCGACCGCTTCGAGCGCGTCGATGAGCTTCTGCATTTTTACCGCGTCGTCGCCCTTCATGTCGATTTCGGTCGCCGGTTTCATCGTAACGTCGCCGAGCTCCGATTTGAAACCCGCCGTTTCGAGCGCGGTTTTGACTTTCGAAAAATCGTTCGCGCCGGTAACGACCTCGAGGCTGCCGTCGTCGTTGGTGATGATGTCTTCGGCGCCGGCGTCGAGTGCGGCCTCCATCAGCTTGTCTTCATTGGTGCCCGGCGCAAACACCAGTTGCCCGCAATGCTTGAACAGGAACGCAACCGAGCCGTCGGTGCCGAGATTGCCGCCGTACTTGGTAAACGCATGCCGCACATCGGCGACCGTGCGTGTTTTATTGTCCGTCATGCAGTCGACAATCAAGGCGGCTCCGGCGATGCCATAACCCTCATAGCGAATCTCTTCGTAATTCACGCCCTCGAGGTCGCCGGTGCCGCGCTTAATCGCGCGCTCAACGTTGTCCTTCGGCATATTGCTCTCGTACGCTTTGTCGACGGCGAGCCGCAGGCGCGGATTGGCGCCGGGATCGCCGCCGCCCATGCGCGCGGCGACCGTAATCTCTTTAATGAGGCGGGTGAAGATCTTGCCGCGCTTGGCGTCCTGCTTGCCTTTGCGGTGCTGGATATTTGCCCACTTACTGTGACCAGCCATGATGCCCTTTGGTTTGCACCGCCGTTTAACCGGAGAGTTCGGCAGTTGAGAACGTGAGCGCAATTACTGCGCTGATATAATTAAAATTTTAGCACAGCGCCTCGCGGTGACCTCATGGCTGAACCATTACTGATCGCCCAATCGAAGCAGGCAATCGCGCTGTTGCCCGCACTTGCCAACCGTCATGGCCTGATCACCGGCGCGACCGGCACCGGCAAAACCGTCACCTTGCAAGTACTCGCGGAACGATTTTCTGCAATCGGGGTGCCGGTGTTCATGGCCGACGTCAAAGGCGATCTCTCGGGCCTCGCGGCCGCCGGCACAAGCTCGCCAAAAATGCAGGAACGCCTGAAAGCCTTAAAGGTCACGGCACCGTCATGGCAGGCGTCACCGGTGGTTTTCTGGGACGCGTTCGGCCAGGCCGGGCATCCCGTGCGCGCGACGATTTCCGACATGGGGCCATTGCTGCTCGGCCGGCTCTTCAATATGAACGACACTCAGCAAGGCGTGCTTGCGCTCGTTTTCAAAATCGCCGACGACAACGGGCTGCTGCTGCTCGACACCAAGGATTTGCGCGCGATGCTGCAGCACGTCGGCGACAATTCTTCTCAATTCACCACCGGCTATGGCAACGTCTCGGCGGCATCGATCGGCGCGATCCAGCGCGCGCTGCTCGAGATCGAACAACAGGGCGGCGCCCAGTTTTTCGGCGAGCCGATGCTCGACATCAACGATCTGATGCAGACCGATAGCAAGGGACGCGGCGTTATCAATATTCTGGCCGCCGACAAGCTGTTGAATTCGCCCAAACTCTATTCGACTTTTCTGTTGTGGATGTTGTCGGAACTCTTCGAGCATTTGCCCGAAGTCGGTGACGTCGAAAAGCCGAAGCTCGTCTTCTTTTTCGATGAAGCGCATCTGCTCTTCAACGAGGCGCCCAAGCCGCTGCTCGACAAAATCGAACAAGTCGTGCGGCTGATTCGCTCGAAGGGCGTCGGCGTCTACTTCGTGACGCAAAATCCGCTCGACGTGCCGGAAACCGTACTCGGCCAGCTGGGTAATCGCGTGCAGCATGCGTTGCGCGCGTTCACGCCGCGCGATCAAAAAGCCGTCAAGGCCGCCGCGGAGACAATGCGCGCAAACCCGGCGCTCAACACGGCGACCGCGATTACCGAACTCGCCGTCGGCGAAGCGCTGATTTCATTGCTCGATGACAAGGGCCGGCCGACGATGGTCGATCGCGCGTTCATACTGCCGCCGGCTTCGCGCATCGGGCCAATCACCGAGGCCGAGCGCGCCGCGATTATCAAGTCGTCGGTCATCTTCGGCCATTACGAACAGGTGGTCGATCGCGAATCGGCGTACGAAAAGCTGAAAAACCGCGTCGCGGCGAAACAGGATTCGGCCGGCGTCAACACTGCAGGGACGGCGGCAAGCGGCGGCGGCTTGCTCGGCACCTTAAGCGAAGTGCTGCTCGGCAAAACCGGGCCGCGCGGCGGCCACACGCCTGGAATTCTCGACGCGGCGGCGAAAAGCGCGGCACGCACGATGGGTTCGCAGGTCGGGCGGGAAATCATTCGTGGCGTACTCGGTTCACTGTTAGGCGGCGGCAGCCGCCGCCGTTAGCGGGCGGATGGCGGTTTCACTGCGCGGCCGCGCCCGGTGGGCACCGCTGCTCGTCGTCTTGTCGGCGACCGGCTTCTCGTTCAAGGCCATCTTCATCAAGATTTTGTACGCGGAGTTTCCGGTCGACGCCGAAACCCTGCTTGCCTTACGGATGCTGTTCTCGTTGCCGTTTTTTCTTTTAATGGCAGCACTTTCGCGCGACAGCGCGCGCAGCGTCGTACGGCGCGACTGGTATTTTCTCGTCGCGATGGGCTTTATCGGCTATTACCTGTCGAGTTATCTCGATTTCCTGGGCCTCCAGTACATTTCAGCCGGGCTTGAGCGGCTAATTTTATTTTTGCAGCCG
>JAQGMI010000109.1 GCA_028292435.1 Betaproteobacteria bacterium | reverse complement strand
CGCCATTGGGAGGGCTACCGCCGCGTGATGCAGACCGGCGAGACACGTTACGGCAATAATGTGCTGCGCGTGCCGGCCGCGCATAAAGACGGCCGGCCGCTCTCGATTGCATTCACGGTCGCGCTGGTCCGCGCGCCGGACGAAGCGTCGTGGGTCATCGTCGCCACCATCCGCGATGAAACAGCGCGCTGGAACGAAGAGCGCGCGGTCAAGCAGCGCCTCGCTGAACTCGAAGCTAAAGCGAAGACGCCCTGAGCGGCGCATGCAAAAACGCATCATTGGTTTTGACCAGGACCCCGAAGAACACTGGGTCGCCGAACTTGAATGCGGCCACACGCAGCACGTGCGGCACCAGCCGCCATGGATTAACCGGCCGTGGGTCGTTACGGCGGAAGGGCGGGCGCGCGTCGTCGGCAGTTTTCTCGAGTGCAAGCACTGCGATATCTACGAAGCAGGCTGATGCCCGGCGCATGTGCGATTGAGCTAACGCACCGCGCAATTCCGCACGAAAAAAAACGCGCCCGGTTTTGCACCGGGCGCGCTGAGGGTCGAGCAACGTCGCTTACTTCAGCTTCTCGAGCACTTCGAGCATCTCGTCGTTCGGCACGAGGCCACGCGGATCGGTGACACGCGCATAGGCCAGGTTGCCGTTTTTGTCGACAATGAACCACGAGCGCTTCGAGCGGAGGTAGCCGCCGATCCGCGCCGGATCCTTGACCGCAGTGGCGTCATCGTTGAGCACGCCGTAAGCCGTTGACATCTGCCGGCGCACGTCCGATAGCAGCGGGTATTTCAGGCCCAGCTTTTCGCCCCACGCCTTATTCGCATCGTTGAAGTCGACACTGATGCCCAGAACCTGGGCATTCGCGGCCTCGAACTTGGGAAGATCAAGTTGGAAGGCCAGCGCTTCCTGCGTTCATGTGTTGGTGAAGGCGCCGATGTAGAAGAACAGCACGACGGCTTTTTTGCCGGCGAAGTCGCCGAGCTTGATTTCCTTGCCCGTCGACGAGGCGAGCGCGAAATCGGGCGCCTTCTGGCCGACGTCTACGGCGTGCGCAGTGCCGGCGGTGACGGTGAGGCTCAGCAATATTCCAAACCACAGATTTTTTACACGTTGCACCTTCATGCGGATCTCCCTCTCTTTAGGTGGTTAAAAAAATAAATATCGAAGTACGCTTATCCCGGCGGCTTTGCGGCGAGCGCCTTGACGTAATTGCGAAACTCCGCGCTTTGCAGATCGATTTTGCCGTAGCCGCCCGCCACGACTGCGCCGCTGCGGTCGATAATGACGGTCCAGGGTGCTACGCGTACGCCCACCGCGCGGGCGACACTCATGTCGGGATCGAGCGGCGTAGGCAGCGTGTATTTGTGTTCGGCGAGGAAAGGCTTGACCGACTTTTCGCCGTCGCCATCGATCGAAATCGCCAGCACGGCGACCCCGCTCTTCTTGTATTCATCATGTGCCCTCTGCACGGAGGGCATCTCACCGACGCAGATGTCTCACCAGGTGGCCCAGAAACGCGCAATGAGTACCTTGCCCTTAAACTCGTCCGCGCGCATTTTGCCGCCGGCCGGCGTCGCGAGGTTAAATGCCGGCAAGTGCACGGGCTTTGATACCGCAGTGAGGCCCGCAGGCAGGGCAGGAAGCTCGGCTGCCATCGCACCGGATAGCGGCAAAATGGCCGCTAGTGCTGCGAATGTGAGTGCGCGAAATCCCGAAGTAAACATGGTGGCTCCTTGAATGGGGTGACTGCAGTCAACATAGCAGAGTGCCAGAAGGCCCACAAGCGCGTGAAATATGCGCTTCGTTTATCACCGCCGCATACTGCACCGTTGCCATTCTCAACGTAAAATCCGCGAGACAGTCCATGGCGAATCAGACACACTCGAAAGTTATGAATACAATTTCTCAAGCTCTGCCCCAAGTGAGCGGGTTCTCCCGTGCCGTCAGCCTGCTGCTGAACATAGCGCACGGCATCGATCATATGTTCCTGTTGATCTTCGCCACCGCGGTCGCCACGATCGCCGCGGATTTCGGCTACGCGGACTGGACCGACCTCATGCCGTACAGCGTCGGTGCGTTCGCGATGTTCGGTCTGGCGGCATTGCCTGCAGGCCGGCTCGGCGATTTATGGGGCCGCCGCATCATGATGATCGTATTTTTTTCCGGCATCGGCGTCGCTGCGCTGATCGTTGCGCTAACGCAGAATGCGTGGCAACTCGCTGCGGCGTTGACGCTGCTCGGCGCGTTCGCGGCGATTTATCATCCGGTCGGCATTCCGATGCTCGTGCAGAACGTAAGCAATCCTGGCGCCGTCATCGGCATTAACGGGCTCGCCGGCAATCTCGGCATCGCGGTTGCCGCGCTGGTAACGGGTTTCCTCGTCAAATGGATCGGCTGGCGCGCCGCGTTTGCAATTCCCGGCGTCCTTGCGATCGTGTGCGCAATTGTGTTCGCCATGGTGTGCCCGAAGGAAAGCGAATCGCCGTCGAAACGCAAAGGCGGTAAAGCGAAGGTCGTGCTGACGCCCGCAATGCTGGCGCGCGCGTTCGCGGTGATGACGGTCGCGGCGGTGGCGAGCAGCCTCATCTTCAACTTCACGACCAATGGCAATGCGCAACTTCTGTCCGAAGGTTTTCGCGGCGTGGTCGAAGATCCCGCGCTGCTCGGCGCGATGCTTGCGCTCGTCTACACCATTGCTTCGCTTGCGCAGATCGTCGTCGGCCGCCTGATCGACAGCATGCCGTTCAAGCCGCTCCAGCTCTGGATGTCGATCGCGCAAATACCGCTGTTGATCCTCGCTGCGTACGCTCACGACTGGTGGCTCTTCGCGGCGCTGCTCGCGGTGATGGTGTTCGTATTCGGCTCGATCCCATTCACCGATGCGATGATCGTGCGCTATGTCGACGACCGGCTGCGCTCGCGCGTCGCCGGCATGCGGCTTACGGTGGCGTTCGGCATCAGCTCGCTGGCGGTATGGCTGCTCGGACCGCTGGTCAAGAACATCGGTTTTGCCAACGCGCTGTGGATCCTCGCGGGCATAGCGGCGATCCGCTCCGCAATCGTGCTGTTGTTGCCCGATGAGCCGGCGCAAGCCGGCGATGCGCCACGCTGACGGCGCGCACCATGAACGATACGCTCGCCCCGCCGCCGCAGCTCGCCGCCCTGCGCCATGAATTTCCGGGCACTGATAACTGGATTTACTTCGAGACTTCCGCGCGCGGCCTGATGCCGGCGGGCGCGCGCGCCGCAGTAGCGCGTTATCTGGACGACCGCATCCTCGAAGGGGGCGCGCCTGCGACGATGCTCGAAGTGCTCGAACGCGTGCGCGCCAAGTTTGCGCATTTAATCGGCGCTGAGCCCGACGAAATCGCGATCGTCAAGAACGTGTCTGAAGGCCTCAACGCCATCGTAACGTCGTTGCCGTGGCAGCGCGGCGACAACGCCGTTTTGTGCACGGACATCGAGCATCCGAACAGCATTTACGCCCTTTTCAACATGCGCGACCGCCATGGCATCGAAGTACGCACGGTGCCGGCCACGGCCGACTTCGCCACGCCGGTCGATTCAATCGCGCAGACTATCGACAGCCACACGCGCATGGTCATCGCCTCGACCGTCACTTATACGACCGGCGCGCGCACCGATCTCGATGCGCTCGGCCGGCTGTGCCGCGAACGCGACATCGTGCTGCTAGTCGACGGCGCGCAATCGGTGGGCGCGCTCGAACTCGACGTGCGCAAAACGCCGCTCGATGCAATGACGGTCGGCGCGTCGAAATATCTGTGCGGCCCGTATGGTATCGGCTTCCTGTATGTGCGGCGCGAGCGCGCCGAGCGCCTGCAGCCGGGCAACCTCGCGCGCTACGGCATCGACCTGGGCGACGCGCATGAAGGTGAGAAGGGCGGCGACCACTACAGGCTAATGCCCGGTGCGCGCCGCTTCGACCTCGGCAGCTATAACTACGCGGGCGCCAATGCGCTCGAAGTGTCGCTCGACCTGATCGCGCAAGTCGGCGTGCCGGCGATCGAACAACACGTGTTGACGCTCGCGCGCGCGTTTACCGCCGGCTTGCATACGCATGGGCTGCCGGTCATGAGCGGCCAGGTCGACAAGCATTTTTCACAGGTCGTGCTGGCCGGCAAATCCTCGCCCGATACTGCGACGGAAGCTTTACTGCAGGCGCTGCATGCTTACTTATTCGACCACCGCGTCAAAGCCTCGATCCGCCATGGCCGCCTGCGGTTCGCGTTCCATTTTTACAACACGCGCGATGAAGTCGAGCACGTGCTCGGATTGATTGGCGCATTTTTACGCTCACGGCCGCCAGCCGTTGCTTAACAAGGAACGGATTCTCATGACGGATAAGAAGAATATGCGGCGCGATACCCTAACGTCGCATGCGGGGCGCGATCCGCTCAATCACGCCGGGCTCGTCAACATGCCGGTGTATCGCGGCTCGACCGTATTGTTTCCCGATGTCGAAACCTACGAGCATCGCGACCCCGATAATTTCAAATCGATGCGCTACGGCATCCACGGCACGCCGACCACGTTTGCGCTTGAAGAAGCGGTTGCGCAACTCGAAGGCGGGCATGCGGCCGTGGCGCTGCCCTCGGGACTCGCGGCAATCGTCGCGGCGCTAGCACCCTTCGCGCGGCAAGGTGCGCATTTGTTGTTGGTCGATTCGGTGTACGGCCCGGCGCGCAATTTTTGCGAGAAGCGCCTTAAACCGTTTGGCGTTGAAATCGAGTATTACGATCCGCTGATCGGCGGCACGATTGCAAAGTTGATCCGGCCAAATACGACCGCCATCTATTGCGAAGCGCCGGGCTCTCTCACGTTCGAGATGCAGGACTTGCCGGCGATCGCCGCCGCCGCGCACGCAAAGAACATTCCGGTGCTGGCCGACAACACCTGGGGCACGCCGTACTTCTTCCGCTCGTTCGAGCACGGCGTCGACATCTCGATCCACGCCGGCACCAAGTACATCGTCGGCCATTCCGACGCGATGATGGGATTGGTCGTCACGAACGAAAAATACTGGCTGCCCGTACGCCATGCGGTCGCCGATTACGGTTTTTGCGTAAGTCCCGACGACTGTTATCTTGCGCTGCGCGGACTGCGCACGATCGGCGTCCGCATGCGGCATCAGCAGCAAAGCGCGCTGACCGTCGCACGCTGGCTGCAGCAGCGGCCCGAAGTGCTGCGTGTGTTGTATCCCGCGCTCGAGAGCGATCCGGGTCACGCTTTGTGGAAGCGCGACTTCGGCGGCGCTGCGTCGCTGTTCGGTGTGATCCTGAAACCGGTCGCCGATGACGCCGTCGCCGACATGATCGACGCACTCGAACTCTTCGGTATCGGCTCGTCGTGGGGCGGCTTTGAAAGCCTGTGCATACGCGCCAATCCGGCGCGCGGGCGCACGGCCACAAAATGGAGTCCGGGCGGGCCGCTGGTTCGCCTGCACATCGGGCTTGAAGACCCCGCGGATTTGATCGCCGACCTCGAGCGCGGGTTCGCCCGCCTCGCGGCATGACGGACGCCGCGCCGTCGCGCGACGACAAGGCGCTCAACGGCCTGCTGCTCGCCGCGCTGTTCATTGCCGGCGTCGTGCTGGTGCGCGAAGGCCCGCATTTCGACAATGTCATCGATGGCTGGCCGTTTTTTACCGGCGCTTTTTTTCTCGGCACGGTGCTTGGATTTATCGCGTGGTCGTTTTCATTCGGCACGCCGCCGACCCTCAAATTCACCGGATCGTACCGGCTGCCCTGGCTCGCTGCACTCGTCATGGGCCTGGTGACCACCGTCTCAGTGTCATACATTAATCGCACGTTCGCCGCGCCGCCCGATCGCACGCTCATGGGCGAAATCGATATCGTCGATGAAGGCAAGGGCGATCGCTGGCACGTCTCGGTCAAAATGCCGGACGGCCGTTACCACAGATACTTGATCTCGAAGCCGGTTGCCGAGGCGCTTAAAAACGAAAAGCTGGTGCGCCTTGGCATCGCGCGCGGCGCGCTCGGCTTTGACCTGGTGGCGAAGTTCGAGCCGGCCGGACGCTGACGCGCAGCGCCATTCGGTCGCGGCTCCCGCTTCGACCGCAGACGCAGTAAGCTATAAAAAGCTTTGAGTCCCCACTCATTTGCACGCCATCTGTGCGCCACCGGAGGAGACATCGTGAAAACAATCAATCTCAAGTTATTCGTCGCGGCGCTGCTCAGCGCAACGCTCGCCGGCATGAGCGCAATAGCCTGGGCCCAGACTTTGCCAGTGATGGAAGTCGTAGTCGGCAATAACTTCGGCCACCTGCCGATGTTCGTCGGCGTCGAAAAAGGCCTCTTCAAAAAACACGGTGTCGACGTGAAGCTGAAAGTGGTCAACATCGGCTCGCAGATGGTGACCTCGATGCAGAAGAACGAGGTGCAGATCGGCGACATGAGCGTTACCACTTTTCTCAAAGCGCGCCACGGCGGAGATCCGTTCCGCGTGATCGGCGTCATTCAGAGCGACGCGACGCGCGCGAACGCCGATGAGCCGCTCGCTATCGTTGCGCGCAAAGATTCGGGCATCCGGCCGGGCAATGTGGAGGATTTGAAGGGCAAGCGTATTGCGCTGTCCAAAGGTCAGACGTCCGACGAATACCTCAAGATGGTGCTCGCCCGGCGCAACATAAAATACGAAGACGTGCAGATCGTCGACATCGGCAATGGCAGCCAGGCTCAACTTGCCACACTCTTGAAAGAAGGCAAAGCCGACGCATCCGTTTGCTGGGAGCCTTTCAATACGATGGTGCTCGATCAGGCGCCGGACTCTTACGTCGTCGTTCGCGGCGGCGGTCATATGTCGTACATCATGGTCGCGACTACGCACGAGCCGACATTGAAGACGAGTCCCGACGTCGTGCGCAAATTCGTCGCCGGACTTGCCGCTGCCTCGCAGTACACGCGCCAGAACCGGCCGGAAGCCGTCGACATTTTCGCCAAATGGGTGCCGGGACTCGACCCCGCAGTCGGCAAAAAAGCAATTCAGCACATCAGCTACGACCCGCGCGTGTCGCCGGCGGTAATCCAGGCCTTCGAAGCGGCGGAAGACGACGTGCTGAGCAATACGCTCAAGGGCGCCCCGCGCCTGAACATTCCCGACCAGTTCGCGTCGTCTTATATGGCCGACGTACAGAAATCGAACCCCGAATATTTCAGCGACTTGCCGCCGCTTAAACCTTAACGAACGCGTTACCGCAAAGGATCACATAGTGGAAAAAACAATAGTGCTGCACGGCACCGCAACGCCGGGCGGCGGGTTTCCCGTCTACGGGGATGCGTTCGCCGCGACGCTGAATGAAATCGATCCGACGCTCGAAGTGAAGCCGACCAACACCAAGGGCAGTACGGAGAATGTGCCGCTGCTCGAAGCGGGCAAGCTCGATCTCGGCCAGGTGACCGGAGAAGTTTTTTACGAAGCGATCTCCGGCATCGGCCGCAAGCCCGCGGAAGTGCGCATTCTTAACGCGATGTATTCGAACTCGGGCATGTTCATCGTGCGCGGCGACAGTCCGTACAAAACCATCGCCGACCTGAAAGGCCAACCGATCGCGTGGGGCGCCGCGGGATCGGGCTTCATCGTGCTCGCACGCTACGTGATGGACGGGCTCGGCCTCGACATGCACAAGGACTTTGTCCCGCACCTGCTCGCGAAAGCCGGCGATGGACCGGCGATGGTGCTCGACGGCCGCGCGGCGGCGCTGTGGGGCGGCGGCGTCGGCTGGCCGGGGTTCACCGCCGTGTCGACCGGTCCGTCAGGCGCGCGCTTCATCGCGCCGGGCGCGGACGAAATCAAACGCATCACGGCGAAACATACTTTCATCAAGCCGATCACGCTGCCGGCTCACAGCTATCCGGGACAAAACGCCGACCTCTTCACCGTGGGCTCATGGTCGTTCGTGCTGGCACGGCCAACGCTGCCGGAAGACGCCGCTTATCGTCTCGCGCGCGCGCTGCATAAGGGCGAAGC
>JAQGMI010000105.1 GCA_028292435.1 Betaproteobacteria bacterium | reverse complement strand
TCTTCGCCGCCCTGGTTGGCGCAGCCGACGACGATGTCCTCGATTTGTGCCGCTTTGAAGTTACTGCCGGCAAGCACGGATTTGATCGCGCTCGCGAGCAAGTCGTCAGGGCGCACCTTGGCGAGGCTCCCGGCATAGCGTCCGAATGGCGTGCGCTTTCCGTCATAGATGTAGGCATTCAGCATATGAGTTCCTTAGAGTGTCTAACGTAATGAAACGCGAGTGATCAGGGTTCGTTCGTCAGCGCAGAGACGCCGAGCTTCGCGCGTCGCGTGAGCCATATGTTAGGACGATAGCGCGGGTCGCCGTAAATGCGATACATCGCCGTCAACACGCGGTAGATGCGCTCGACACCGAGCACATCCGCAAATTTGAAAGGACCATTTGGATAATTGAGCCCCAGCGTGACGGCCTTGTCGATGTCGGCCGGCGTGCCGGTGCGGCTTTGCGCAATCGAGCAACCGATATTGACGATCATCGCGACGATACGTTGGGCGATGAAGCCCGGGCTGTCGCGGCAGACAGTGACCGGCACGCCGTCGGAAGCCAGCAACCCGTGCGCCGCATCGCGATATGCCATGTCGGTCAATGGCGTACCCATCATCGTGCGCCGCTTTGCGAGCGGGAACAACGTATCGACGGCGACCGTGCGTTTCGGATCGAGACCCTGCTCGACCGCACATGTTGTCGCATCGTCGCCGATCGGTGTGACGAGGCACAACGCTTTGGCGCTGGGCGTTTTGCCGGATTCTATTTTGGCGCCCAGTTTGTCCAATAGTTCGGTCAAAGCTTTGTGGCCGGCGGGCTCTGCCTGGCTTACCCATACGCTGTCGGGCTTGGCCGATGGCGCCGGCGGCTCAGGCGCGACGATCGGCTTCATCTCGGCATCGTAATCGTAAAAGCCTTTTTTCGATTTTCGGCCAAGCACGCCCGCTTCATAGCGCGACTGCATGATGAGATTGGGACGATAGCGCGGCTCTTGGAAAAACTGGTTATAGATGAGCGCAGATGCAGGCTGCGTTACGTCGAGACCGGTCAACTCCATCAGCTCGAACGGGCCCATGCGAAAGCCGCCCACGTCGCGCATCACGCGATCGACGTCCACAAAATTGGAGATCCCCTCGGAGACGAGATGCGAAGCTTCAAGCGTGAAACCGCGGCCTACCTGGTTGACGAGAAATCCGGGCGCATCGGTGCAGCGCACCGGCTCGCGGGTCATGCGTTTGCCGATCGTAACCAGCGCTTCGCACACCCATTCGTCGGTCAACAGCCCTGAGATGACTTCAACGAGCCGCATCAACGGCACCGGATTGAAAAAGTGGAAACCGGCAAACCGCTGCGGTGTTTTGAGTTTGGCGGCGATCGTCGTCACCGACATCGACGATGTATTGGTTGCGAGGATGCAATCCGGCGCGACGATCGTCTCGAGTTCGCCGAACACCTGGCGTTTCACGTCAAGATTTTCGACTACGGCTTCAATGATCGCGTGGCATGGCTTAAATTCGGCCAACGCATGGATCACTTTGACGCGTGCCGCTGCAGCCGCGGCATCTTCCCTGCTCATGCTGCCTTTTTCGGCCGCGCGCATAAGCATTTTCGCCACGAATTCGCGCGCCTCTTCAGCGGCGCCAGCGCGGGTGTCCATCATCAGAACGTTCATGCCGCCGGCGGCCGCCACTTGCACGATGCCGCGACCCATCGCGCCGGTACCCAGGACGCCAATCGTAAGATCGGCTCGGTTTGCGTCAAACTTCATGTGGTCCTCTGTCGCCGGGTCATGATTGGGATTGCTGCAGTCCGCCGGTTGCCGGCATCACCTTGCGAACGTGCGGAAAAAGCGTGGAAGATTGCGGAGCTTTAGGGCTCCGTCTGCGCGGAAATTATACCAGAAGAGGCGCGCTTCTAAGATGAAGGGCCACGCCGCGCGCGGTTGCGTTCGCGGTCGCTACTGGTCGATCCGCGTCGGAGTCAATCCGCCTGAATCCCTGCGGCCTGCACGACTTTCGTCCATTTCGAAATTTGATTTTGCACGAAGGTGGCAAACGCAGCCGGCGAATTTCCCACGCCTTCCGCGCCGTTCGCGGCAAGCAGCGTGCGCATCGATGGCGAAGCGATTGCCGCAGCGGACTCGGCGTTGATCCGGTTGACGATGGCGCGCGGCGTATTGGCCGGGGCGAGCAGCCCCTGCCAGGCGCTCGTCTCGAACCCCGGCAATCCGAGTTCCGCAATCGCCGGCAACTCAGGTACAAGTGAAAACCGCTTTTCACTGGTGACCGCAAGCGCGCGGATCCGACCGCTTCTCACATGGCCGATGGCGCTCGGCAAGCTCGCGAACGACATCGATATGCGGCCTGCAATTAAATCGGTCAGCGACGCGGCCGCGCCTTTATACGGCACGTGCGTCATGCTGACGCCCGTCATCAGCTTGAACAACTCACCCGCTAAGTGTGGTGAACCGAGATTTCCGGAGGATCCAAACGTCAATTGCCCCGGCCGGCTTTTCGCTACCTGGATTAATTCGTCTACCGACTTGACCTGCAGCGCAGGGCCGACGACCAGTATGTTCGGCGCAGTAGCCACCAGCGTGACCGGCGCGAGGTCGCGCTGCTGATCGTACGGCAGTTTGCGTTTGAGCGCGGGATTGACGCCGAAGGAACTCGCGACGAGCAGCAGCGTATTGCCATCAGGCTGCGCGCGCACGACGAGTTCGATCGCGATGATTCCGCTTGCCCCGCCGCGATTATCGACGATGACCGATTGGCCCAGGCGCTCGCTCAACCCTTCGGCTAACGCGCGGCCGATGATGTCGGCATTACCGCCTGGAGACTGCGCGACGATCAAACGGATCGGGCGGTCGGGAAACGCCGCCGCGACCTGCCCTGACGCAATCAGCAGCCATACAGAAATTACGGCGGTTGAATAACGCGTCAAGCCGCTGCCCGCCATTGTTTATCGGCCGACGAACGCCGGTTTGCGCTTCTCCATGAACGCGGTCTGGCCTTCGGTGTAATCGGCGCTCGCATAGCAAGCGTCGACCATTTTTTGGCATAGCGCCATATCGCGCTCCGCCGGATTACGCGTGTATTCGATCAGACTGCGCTTGACTGCAGCAATGGTCAGCGGCGCATTGTTGACGATCGTGTTGGCATAATCGAGCGTATATTTTTCGAGCTCAGCACCGGCGACGACCCGATTGACGAGATTCATTTGCAGCGCTTCCTGCGCTGTGAACTGGCGTGCGGTGAAAAATATTTCCGCGGTAAATGCAGGTCCCACCACATCGGCGAGACGCTTAATGCCGGGAAAGCGGTAACCGAGCCCGAGCTTGGCTGCCGGCACGCCAAAGCGCGCGTCATCAGACACAATGCGGATGTCGCAACCGACTGCGATCGCAGTGCCGCCGCCGATGCAATAGCCGCGCACCATCGCAATCGTGGGCTTCGGGCTTGATTGCAGCGTTTGCCCCGCGCGATCCGCCGTCGAGTTATATAGTTCGACCGCTTCGGGGCTCGAACGCTTTTCCTTGAATTGCGAAATATCGGCACCGGCCACGAAGGCTTTTTCACCTGCGCCTTTCAGAATGATCACGCGCACTTCCGGATCGATCGCATACGCTTCGAGCGTCGCAGTGAGCGCCTGCCACATCTCGAGCGAGACGGCATTGTGCCGCGCCGGATTGTTGAACGTGATCCAGCCGATGCCGTTCTCTTTGGTCGCGATTAATTTGTCGGTGTTGGTTTGCATGGTATGTGCCGTCCGTAAGGTAAAACGCGTAGTTTAAAGGATACTGCCCGAACACCGGTTGGCGTTCCGGGCAATCGGAGCCGATCGGTGTGCACGAAAAGCCGCCACCCGCGCGGGAACGCTGTTACTTCGCTGTGCTCTCAAATTCGAACGCGTCGTGCGCTTCGGTATGCACTTCGAGTCCCGTGCCGGCCGATTGCACGTCGCCGCTGATCAGGTGGAAGCGGTTGCCGAGCACCGCGCCGGCCAGCCCATGCCGTTGCAGCGGCATAGATGGCATCACGGCCCATTCTTTCTTGACGGTATCGAAACCTTCAAACGCGCGAAATGCAGTCGACAGGTTGTAATCCTGATGCTCGCCGCCCGCGACGTACACGCGGTTGCCGTGCACGCCAAAAGCGACTGCGCTGCGGCCCGTCGGCATGCGCGCGCGCACCGTATTCCAGCTGTCCGCCGCCACGTCGTATTCTTCGACCAGATCGAGCCGGTTGCCGCCGCCCGAAATAAACGCCGCGCCGATGCGTCCGCCCAGCACGTATATTTTTCCGTTTACCGCGCCGATCGCCAAATGATTGCGCGGCGTCGGCATCATGTTGCGCTCGCGCCAAGTGTTGGTCGATGGATCGTATTCCTCGACCGTCGTCAGCGAGCGGTGGGCGCGGGTCGGATGGATGGACGTGTCTTTGGAGTTCGGCAGCACGGCGGCCCCGCCGATTACGTAGAGCCTGTCGCCAACCGAAGCTGCACCAGCGGCGCCGCGCTTGGTCGGCATCGGCGCCAGCGCTTTCCAGTTGTCCGTCGCAGGATCGTATTCGTACGCCTGGTCGGTCGGCTGCCATGCGGCGGGGCCGGATGCCGGCAGCACAAAGCCGCCAAACGCATAGATCTTGCCCTTGTGCTCGGTGATCGCCACGTGATGCGACGCAAGAGCCATGGGTTTTTTCTTGGTCCATTTGTCCGTGGCGGGATCGTATTCGTACACGAGTGCTTTGGGTTTCCAGCCGGGGTTAAGGCCGGCAAACACATAAAGCTTGCCGCCTGCAGCCGCACCGAGCAGTTCTTCCGCCGGTTCGGGAAACGGCGCGAGTTTTACCCAGCGCCCCTGCGCAAACACCTGCGTGTGCGCAAGCGCGAGCGACAACAACAGGGTCCACCCGGTCCAC
>JAQGMI010000090.1 GCA_028292435.1 Betaproteobacteria bacterium | reverse complement strand
AACGCATCGTGATACTGGACGGCGCGATGGGCACGATGATCCAGGGTTACAAGCTCGACGAGGCCGGTTATCGCGGCGAGCGCTTTGCCGATTGCGCGCGCGATCTGAAGGGCAACAACGACCTGCTGACGCTGACTCAGCCACAGATCATCCGCGAAATCCACGCGCAGTACTTCGCGGCCGGCGCCGACGTGGTCGAAACCAACACCTTCAACTCGACCGCGATTGCGCAGGCCGATTACGCGCTTGAACATCTGGTGCACGAGCTCAATTTCGAAGCAGCGCGGCTCGCGCGTGCCGTCGCCCGCGAAGTCGAGACGAAAGAAGGCCGACCCTGCTTTGTCGCCGGCGCGCTCGGTCCGACCAACCGCACCGCGTCGATTTCACCCGATGTCAACGATCCGGGCTTTCGCAACGTCACGTTCGACGAACTCGTCGTCACATATACCGAAGCGATTCACGGCCTCGTCGAGGGCGGCGTCGACCTGCTGCTCGTTGAAACCATTTTCGACACGCTGAATGCCAAGGCCGCGCTATTTGCCATCGATCAATATTTCGACGCGCACGGCCTCAAGCTGCCGATCATCATTTCCGGCACGATCACGGACGCCTCGGGCCGCACCCTGTCGGGCCAGACGACCGAAGCGTTCTGGAACTCGATGCGCCATGCACAGCCGCTGGCGATCGGCCTTAACTGTGCGCTCGGCGCGCAGTTGATGCGGCCCTACATCGAGGAACTGTCGCAGGTCGCGGACACCCATGTGTCCGCGTATCCCAATGCGGGGCTGCCCAATCCGCTGGCGGAAACCGGCTACGACGAGACACCGGCCTACACCGCGAGCCTGATCAAGGAATTCGCGCAGAGCGGATTCGTCAATGTGGTTGGCGGCTGCTGCGGCACGACACCGGCGCACATCCGGGCGATCGCCGAGGCGGTGCGCGGGATTGCGCCGCGCAAAATTCCCGTGCTCGAAAAACGCACGCGCCTGTCGGGGCTCGAGCCGCTCAATATCGGCGACGATTCGCTGTTCGTCAACGTCGGCGAGCGTACGAATGTCACCGGCTCCAAAGCATTTGCGCGGCTCATTCTGGCCGGCGACTATGCAGCCGCGTTGTCGGTTGCACGCCAGCAGGTCGAAAACGGCGCGCAAATCATCGACGTCAACATGGACGAGGCGATGCTCGATTCGAAGGCCGCGATGTCGACCTTTCTGAAGCTGATCGCCGCGGAGCCCGATATTTCGCGCGTGCCCGTCATGATCGATTCCTCCAAGTGGGAGGTCATCGAGGCGGGACTCAAGTGCGTGCAGGGCAAATGCGTGGTCAATTCGATCAGCATGAAAGAAGGCGAAGAAGAGTTCGTCAAGCACGCAAAGCTGGCACGCCGTTACGGCGCGGCAGTCGTAGTGATGGCGTTCGACAAAAAAGGCCAGGCCGACACGCTCGAGCGGCGGCGTGAAATCAGCCGGCGCTCGTACGACATTCTCGTCAATGACGTTGGCTTCCTGCCGGAAGACGTGATCATCGATCCGAACATTTTCGCGATTGCGACCGGCATCGAAGAGCACAGCAACTACGGCAAGGATTTCATCGCGGCGACGCAGTGGATCCGCGAGAACCTGCCGTACGCGAAAGTGAGCGGCGGGCTGTCGAATATTTCTTTTTCGTTCCGCGGCAACGATGGCGTGCGCGAGGCGATACACACGGCGTTTCTCTATCACGCGGTCAAAGCGGGCCTCACGATGGCGATCGTCAACGCGGGCCAGATCGGCGTTTACGACGAAATTCCCAAGGACCTGCTCGAACACGTCGAGGACATCATCTTCAACCGGCGGCCGGATGCGGCCGAGCGCATGGTGAAGTTTGCCGAGTCGGTCAAAACCGGCGGCAAGGCGCAGGTCGAAGACCTCGAATGGCGTAAAGGCACGGTCGAAGCGCGTCTCACGCATGCGCTCGTCCGCGGTATCACCGACTTCGTCGTCGCCGACACGGAAGAAGCGCGCCAAAAAATGGAGCAGGCCGGCGGAAGGCCGATCCAGGTTATCGAAGGCCCCCTGATGGACGGCATGAACGTCGTCGGCGACTTGTTTGGCGCCGGCAAAATGTTTTTGCCGCAGGTGGTCAAGAGCGCGCGCGTCATGAAGCAGGCGGTTGCGCATCTGATTCCCTATATAGAAGCGGAAAAAGCCAGGTCCGGCGACGTGCGGCCGAAGGGCAAGATCCTGCTCGCGACCGTCAAAGGCGACGTGCACGACATCGGCAAAAACATCGTCGCGGTGGTGCTTCAGTGCAATAACTATGAAGTAGTCAATCTGGGCGTGATGGTGCCGTGGACCAAGATTGCCCAGGTTGCTCGCGACGAGCAATGCGACATCATCGGGCTGTCCGGGCTCATCACGCCGTCGCTCGAGGAAATGGCGCACAACGCGCGCGAGATGGAGCGCGAAGGTTTCACCATTCCGCTGCTCGTCGGCGGCGCCACCACCTCACGCACACACACCGTCGTCAAGATCGCGCCCGGTTATCACGGGCCGGTGATCTGGGTACCGGACGCGTCGCGCAGCGTCTCGGTGTGCAGCAACCTCTTGTCAGACGAGCTGAGGCAAGGCTATCTCGCCGACGTAAAGGCGGAGTATGCACGCATCAAAACGCAGCACGAAAACAAAGCGGGCCCGGGTCCAATGCTGAAGCTCGCGGAAGCGCGCGCCAACGGGCTCAAGACCGACTGGCGCACGTATGAACCGGCCGTGCCGACATTCCTCGGCCTCAAGCATCTGAGGAACTATGCGCTGGCCGAAATCGCGGAGTACATCGACTGGGCCCCGTTTTTCCAGACGTGGGAACTCGCCGGCTCCTACCCCAAGATACTCGATGATGAAATTGTGGGCGTCGAGGCGAAAAAGGTGCTCGCCGAAGGCAAAGCGATGCTCAAGAAAGTGATCGAGGGCAAATGGCTGACCGCGAACGCGGTGTTCGGTATTTTCCCGGCCAACAGCGTCAATGGCGGCGATGACATCGAAATCTATGCCGATGAAAAACGCGACCGCACGCTGATGACGTGGCACAACCTGCGCCAACAGAACATAAAGCCCACCGGCCGGCCCAACTTGTGCATCGGGGATTTCGTGGCGCCGAAAGAGTCGGGGACCAAAGATTACATCGGGGCCTTCGCCGTCACTGCCGGCATCGGCATCGACCGGCGCGTCAAAGCGTATGAAGACCAGCATGATGATTTCAATTCGATCATGCTGAAAGCGATTGCCGATCGGCTCGCTGAAGCGTTTACGGAACTGCTGCATAAGCGCATTCGGCGCGAGTTTTGGGGCTATGCCAAAGATGAGGGCCTCGACAATGCGGCACTGATCGGCGAGCAGTACCGCGGCATTCGCCCGGCACCCGGCTATCCGGCGTGTCCCGATCACACCGAGAAAGGTCCGCTGTTCGATTTGTTGCGCGCACCCGAGGTCGGCGTCACGGTGACCGAAAGCTACGCAATGCTGCCTGCGTCCTCGGTCAGCGGGTTTTATCTCGCGCACCCGCACTCTCAGTATTTCGCCGTCGGCAAGCTCGCGCGCGACCAGGTCGAAGACTACGCGCGGCGCAAGGACATGAGCATCGCCGATGCGGAACGCTGGCTCGCGCCGTACCTTGCCTACGAACCCGCGCCGGTCGCGCGGCCGGCGCAAGCCGCCGTCGCGTAGCTCCAACGCATGTTTTCCGCCGCGGAAGTCGAGCAGTTCAACCGCGACGGCTATATCGTAGCGCGCGCACTCGCGAACCCCGCCGACCAGGCCGCAATCAAGGCGGTCGCCGAGCGCGATCTTGCCGCCGCGGTGCCGCCGGTCGAATACGAAACCGATACGCGTTATCCCGGCGCGCCGGCATCGGAAGACGCGCCTGGCGGCCGTACCGTGCGCCGGTTGCTGCAAGCTTGCGCGCGCGATCGCTCGATTGCAGCGTGGGCAGTTCAACCCTCGCTCGCAGGGCGCCTGAAGCAATTGATCGGTCCGACGGTCGAACTGTCGCAGGCGCATCACAACTGCGTGATGACCAAGAACCCGCGCTTCAGCAGCGTCACCCACTGGCACCAGGACATTCGCTACTGGTCGTTCGAGCGTCCCGAGTTGGTCTCCGTGTGGCTTGCGCTCGGGCGTGAGTATGCAGAAAACGGCTGCCTGCTGGTGCTGCCCGGCTCGCATACGCTCGAGCTGGCGCCAGACCGCCTCGACGGCGCGCTGTTTTTACGCGCGGACCTTGAGGCGAACAAGCCGCTGATTGCAACGCAGCGCCGCGTCGAGCTCGATCCAGGCGACGTATTGTTTTTTCACTGCCGTTTGTTTCACGCTGCCGGTCACAACCAGACAGCGCACACTAAGTTCTCGCTGGTGTTCACTTACCACGCAACCGCCAACCGGCCGCTTGCGGGAACCCGCTCAGCCTTACTGCCAGATATCACGCTGTAAGGTTGCGCCGTACGGCGCCCGATGCGGACGCGCTAGAATGTGCGCTTTGCGTTCGAGAACCCCGCATGACAACATTTAACCCGTCATTCGCGCTTACTGCGCTGATGCTGGCCGCATCGAATCTGTTCATGACGTTCGCCTGGTACGGTCATCTTAAAAATCTGCACTCCAAGCCGTGGATCATTGCGGCGCTTGTGAGCTGGGGCATTGCGCTGTTCGAATACCTGCTGCAGGTGCCGGCCAACCGCATCGGCTACACGGAGTACTCGCTGGGCCAGCTGAAAATAATCCAG
>JAQGMI010000069.1 GCA_028292435.1 Betaproteobacteria bacterium | reverse complement strand
TGGTCACCGACGAGATTGATGCTGACGATCGTCGCGAGAAGCGCGATGCCGGGATACAGGCTGATCCAGTACTTGCCCGACATCAGATGCGTGAATCCATTGGCGATCAACAGGCCCAGCGAGGGTGACGTAATCGGCATGCCGAGGCCGAGAAACGACAACGTTGCTTCGAGCGCGATCGCATGAGCGACCTGGACTGTCGCTATCACGATGAGCGGCGGCAGCACGTTGGGCAGCAGATGATTGAATAAAATGCGCGAAGTCGGCAACGCGAGGCTCGTCGCGGCTTCGATATACTCTTTGTTGCGTTCCACCAACGCCGCGCCGCGCACCGTGCGGGCGTAATACGCCCATTGCACGGTGATAAGCGCAATAATAATTTTATCGACTCCCTGGCCAAGCGATGCGAGCAGCACGAGCGCTATGAGAATGGACGGAAACGACAGCTGCAGGTCGACGATGCGCATGATCACCGCTTCGACCCAGCCGCCGAACCACGCGGCCATAAGGCCTACGACCAGCCCGATTGCGAGCGCGCATACGGTAGCGAGCGTACCGACGCCCAGGCTGATGCGCAGCCCGTAGAAAATAGCGGAAAGCATGTCGCGTCCCTGATCGTCGCTGCCGAGCCAGAAGGTCATGCCGTCCAGGCTTTGGCCGCCGGGCGGCAGTTTTGAATCCATGATGTCGAGTGTCGCGAGATCGTAGGGATTCTGCGGCGATACCAGCGGCGCGCCGATTGCCACGATCAAAATGAAGATGAGTGTCGCCAGTCCGGCCACTGCAAGGCGGCTTTCGGCGAAATCGGCGGCAACGCGGCGGAACGGCGTTTCAACCGCACCATTGCTCATGCGCGCGCCTCGGCGAGGCGCACCCGCGGATCGAGCAGCGAATACAGCAGGTCGACCGCGAGGTTGATAATCACGAACAGGCACACGATGATGAGCACATAGGCGACGATGACCGGACGGTCGAGCACATTGATCGAGTCGATCAGCAGTTTGCCCATTCCGGGCCACGCGAAAATGGTTTCGGTCACGATCGCAAACGCGATCAGCGAGCCGAACTCGAGGCCGATCACGGTCACGATCGGAATCAAAATATTTTTTAGCACATGCACGCCTACGATGCGCCGCATTGGCAATCCTTTGGCGCGTGCGAATTTGACATAGTCCTGAAGCATCGCTTCGCGCGTGCCGGCGCGTGTCAGCCGGATCAGCAGCGACAGCTTGAAGAGCGCGAGATTCAAAGCGGGCATCATCAAATGCATGATGCCGTCCCAGTTAAGAAAACTTACGGGTATGCCGAAGAGCTGCGTCGTATGGCCGCGTCCGGTCGACGGCAGCCAGCCGAGGTAAACCGAAAAAACCATGATCATCATGAGGCCGACCCAGAAAGTCGGCAGGCTAAAGCCGAAAATGGATCCGGCCATGATCGTCTTGCTGTACCACGTGTCGGGCTTGATGCCGGCGACCAGACCCAGCGGCACGCCGAAGACGATCGCGATCAGCATTGCGCACAGCGCGAGCTCAACGGTTGCAGGCATGCGCTCGAAAATCAGTTGCACGGCCGGCATGTTTTGAGAAAATGAACGGCCAAGATCGCCGGTGAGCGCGTGGCGCAAAAATTCCCAGTACTGGACCCACATCGGCTGGTCGAGACCGAGCGCCGCTGTAGCGCGCGCAATCTCTGCCTGGTCGGCCTGCGGATTGATCAGGATGTCGATCGGATTGCCGATTGCGAACACGCCGACGAAGATGAGCGCCGACATGACGAGCAGCGCAAGTATGCTTTGCAACATCCGGCGTGTGATGAAAACGAGCATTTTTTATTTACGGGTGCGCGCCGGCCGGCAAGAGCTGCCGCCGCGGTCCTCCGGTTCCCTTTCGTCCAATACTAACGGCTTTCGCCTTTATTTTCATCCCTGATGTCTGTGCTTTGTTGCACATAGACAGCATCAGTCAAGCCTCGCAATCGAGGTGCAACTCAGGGTGCTGGGCGAACCTCGTGCGCGTAGGTGCGTTCGTCGGTGCGCGGTCCATAAGTGAATCCTTTGCGCGCCGCCCAGGTGTTGACCTGATAGTGCAAAGGAACGATGCCCGAGTCGTTGATCAGCAGCTCGGTCGCCTGCTGCAACAGCTTTTCACGTTTCGCGTTGTCGACCGTGGCAAGCCCCTGTTCAAGCAGCGCATCCATTTGCGGGTTGGAATAACGGCCCCAATTCCAGGTGCCGAGACCCTTGGCCTGGCTGTAAGTCGCTGCAAGTGAGCGCAAAGGATAAGTCGCCTCGCCGGTGGTCACGCCCCAGCCGAGCAGCGCCGCGCTGAATTCGACTTTGTTGGCGCGCGATACGTAAACCGAGAACGGCAGCGCCTCGACTTTCGTCATGATGCCGACGCGCGTCAGCATCTGCGCTACGGCTTGCACGATCTGCTCATCGTTGACGTAGCGGTTGTTGGGCCCGTGCAGCGTTAAGCCAAAGCCGTCGGGGTAGCCCGCCTCGGCCAGCAGTTTTTTAGCGCCCTCGGGATCGTGCGTTTCCGGCTTAAGATTCGGACTGACACCGAAGAAACCCTCGGGCATTAGTTGGCCCGCCGGAATTGCGAGGCCTTCCATCACGCGCTCGACAATCGCATTGCGATTGATGGCCTTCGAGATGGCCTTGCGCACGCGCGCGTCTTTGAGTGGATTCTTGTCGAGCGGCTTGCCGGCTTTATCCGTGATGAACGGCGATTTGTCGCGATTCGAGTCGAGATGCAGATGGATCATGCGGTTCGACACGGTGGTGAAGACGGTGATGTCCTTATTGCTTTTGAGCTTGGAGAAATCGGCGGTCGGCACCACTTCGATCATTTGCACGTCGCCTGCGAGGAGTGCAGCGATGCGCGACGGGTCCGAAGTGATCAGGCGAAACGTCACTTTTTCCCACGCGGGCTTCGGTCCCCAATAGTTGTCGTTGCGCGCGAGTTCGATGCGGTCGCCCTTCGCATAGCGCACGAATTTCCACGGCCCCGTGCCGATCGTCGCTTTGCCCGAATCGAAGTCCGCGTTGGTGGCGCCGCGCGCAGCCTTGCTCGACACGATGATGAGGCCTGCCATGTCAGTCGGCATGTTCGGGTAGGGCGCTGCGGTCTTCAAGCGGATCGTGTACGGATCGACGATGGTCTTGTCGATGATAGAGCGCGTATAGATCGTGAAGCCACCGGGCGCATTGATGATGCCGGGCCGTTCGATCGAGTACGCGACATCGGCGGCGGTAAACTCCGAGCCGTCGTGAAATTTCACCCCGCGTCGCAGTTTGAATTCCCACGTTAAATCGTCGATCGCGCGCCAGGATTCCGCGAGCCCCGGCTTTAAATTTTGTTGCGGGTCGTTTTCGATCAGCTTGTTGAAGATTTGTTCCGCGATGCTGTTATTGGGCGCCGCATTGTTGTTATGCGGATCGATCGATGTGACGTCGGCGCCGAGCGCGATCACGAGTTCGGCGGCAACGGCGGGCACGGCGGTTGCAATGAGGATCAAAACGGCGGTCAGCAAGCGGGCGAGCATGGAAGCCTCTCGGGAAAGAGAAGGATGAAGCCGGAAAAGACGGGCGAAACTTTATTGCGGGCGGAACTCGTGAGCGAGCGTGCGCTCGTCGGTGCGCGGCGTATAGACAATGCCTTTACGCGTGGCCCATAGATTAACCTGGTGATGCAGCGGAATGACGCCCAGGTCGCCGATCGCGACCTCGGTCGCCTGCTGCAGCAGTTTCTCGCGTCGATTGTCGTCGACGGTGGCAAGCGCCTGCTCGAGCAGCGCATCCATCTTCGGATTCGAATAGCGTCCGCGGTTGGCGGTGCCCATGCCTTTCTTGACGTCGTACGTGGCAAGTTGCGCCTTGAGCGGTGAAGACGCTTCCGCGGTGTCGGCCGCCCAGCCGACGAGCATCATGCTGAACTCGAGCTTGGTCGCACGCGAGAAATACACCGACGACGGCAGCGTCTCGACGCGCGTCTGGATGCCGATGCGCGAGAGCATTTGCGCGACCGCCTGGCAGATCTGGTCGTCGTTCACGTAGCGGTCGTTGGGGCCGTGCAGCGTGAGCGTGAATCCATCCGGGTAGCCTGCCTCGGCGAGCAGTTTTTTCGCGCCGTCCGGATCGAACGCTTCCGGCTTCATGCCGGGCACGTAGCCGAACATGCCTTCGGGCATCAACTGGCCGGTAGCGACGGCGGCCCCTTCCATGACGCGCTCGACGATCGCCTGGCGGTTGATCGCCTTCGAGATCGCCTTGCGCACGCGCACGTCTTTCAATGGATTCTTGTCGAGCGCCTTGCCGGATTTATCGGTTACGAAAGGCGACTTGTCGCGATTGGTGTCCATATGGAGAAAAATCAGCCGGTGCGACACTGTGCGCGAAATCGCGACCGCGGCGTCTTTGGACAGCTTCGCAAGATCGGCGGTCGGCACGTTCTCGATTGCTCGCACGTCGCCGGCGAGCAATGACGCCACGCGCGAGGGGTCGCTCGCGATCACGCGGAAAGTGACTTTGTCCCACGCGGCCTTGTTGCCCCAATAGCTGTCGTTGCGCGCCAGTTCGATGCGATCGCCTTTGGCATAGCGCACGAATTTGAACGGCCCGGTTCCAATGGTCGCTTTACCCGAGTCAAAATCCGCGGTGGCCGCCCCTTTGGCGGCTTTGCTTGAAACGATGAACACCGTACCCATGTCGTTGGGCATCAGCGGGTAAGGCGTCGCAGTTTTGAGCCGGACGGTCAGCGGGTCGACGATGATTTTTTCCGTGATCTGATTCGTGTAAAGCGTAAATGGCGACGGACTGTTAGGCACCAGTGCCGTGCGCTCAATTGAAAACACGACGTCGGCCGCGGTGAAATCCGAGCCGTCGTGGAACTTCACGCCTTTGCGCAATTTAAATTCCCACGTCAGATCGTCGATTGCTTTCCACGAAATCGCAAGCGCAGGTTTCAGCAGTGATTTCGGGTCTTTGGTGACAAGCGTTTCGAACAGGTGCTCGCCGATATTATTGTTCGGCGTGAGATTGTGGTAATGCGGATCAATCGATGTCACATCCGCGCCGACCGCAATACTCAATTCGGCCGCGCTTGCCGTCGCAAAACCAACCAACAAGGTGAGCACTGCGGCGTATTGCGCGCATCGTGTTGCAATGCGCGAAAGGCGTTTCGGCATGGGCTTTCTCCCTGAAAAGCGGCGTGTTCAGCATACCGTAAATCGCCGGCGTTGTGACCGCGCAAAATTGACACGTTACGACCTCCGCACCTATTCTGTAAGCTTTCCTTGAGAACTTCCCGGCATGAGTTCAGCAACCACAAACGCACCCGTCAGTCTCGACATGATTCGCAAGCTGATCGGATTCCCTACCGTCAGCCGCGATTCAAATCTCGAATTGATCCATTTCGTACGCGATCGTTTGGCAGACCTTGGCGCCGAAGTTCGTCTCACCTATAACGATGAGCGCAGCAAGGCTAATCTGTTTGCGACCCTTGGTCCGCGCGCGACGCCCGGCATCATGCTTTCGGGTCATACGGACGTCGTGCCGGTGGATGGTCAGGTTTGGGACAGCGATCCGTTCACCGTCGTGGAGAAAGACGGCCGCCTGTACGGGCGCGGCGCCGCCGACATGAAAAGCTTCGTGGCCATCGTGCTTGCCCTGGCGCCGGAATTCGCCCGCAGGGGACTCAAGACGCCGCTGCACTTCGCGTTTTCATACGACGAGGAAGTCGGCTGCATCGGGGTCGGCCGGCTCATTTCGGATCTTGCGCATGCGGGCATCAAGCCCAGATCGTGCATTGTGGGCGAACCGACGCTGATGCGGCCGGTGATCGCTCATAAGGGAAAAAAAGGCTTTCGCTGCAGCGTACGCGGCCTGACCTGTCATTCGGCTTATGCGCCGGCGGGCGTCAATGCAGTCGAGGCGGCGGCGGAGGCGGTCGCCTTCCTCAAGTCATTGGCGCGCCGCCATCGGGACCAGGGCCCGTACGACAGCGGTTTCGACGTTGCGCACACAACGGTGCATACGGGCGTGATGCGCGGCGGCACCGCGCTCAACATTGTGCCTCACGAATGCACGTTCGATTTTGAATTTCGCCATTTGCCGGGTGACGATCCCGATGCACTGCTGGCTGAATTCACAACCTTTATC
>JAQGMI010000058.1 GCA_028292435.1 Betaproteobacteria bacterium | reverse complement strand
CCGACACAAGGATTTTCAGTCCTCTGCTCTACCAACTGAGCTACTTGGCCACTTTTGAAACAACAAATGGAACTGCTGTGTAACTGATGTCGCCGCCGCGAATGCAGCCTCGGCCGACAAAAGGGCGCTATTTAAACCTTATTAGGCTTGTAGCGTCAAGCGCGCGGGCTCTATTTTACCTCAGGTCGGCGCCCCAATCAGAGCAACACCTCATTCAAAACCGATGGCATAGATACAAAAAATAAGCCCCGCTCGCGCGGGGCTTATTTATGCAACTAATTGAGCGAAGTAACTTGCGCGTGAGCGCTTGTTACATGTCCATACCGCCCATGCCGCCCATGCCGCCGCCATGACCGTGGCCAGCGTGTGCGTCTTCTTTCGGCGATTCCGCAACCATTGCATCGGTCGTCAGAATCAGGCCGGCGACCGAAGCTGCATTCTGCAACGCGCAGCGCGTGACTTTGGTCGGATCCAGCACGCCCATTTCAACCATGTCGCCATACTGGCCACTGCCGGCGTTGTAGCCGAAGTTGCCTTTGCCTTCGACAACTTTGTTGATGACAACCGACGGCTCGTCACCGGCGTTCGAGGCAATCATGCGGGCCGGCTCTTCCAGCGCGCGCAAGACGATCTTGATGCCTGCGTCCTGATCGTGGTTGTCGCCTTTCAGCTTGGCCAGGCCCGAACGCGCACGAATCAGCGCCACGCCGCCGCCCGCTACGATGCCTTCTTCCACGGCAGCGCGCGTTGCATGCAGCGCGTCTTCGACGCGTGCTTTTTTCTCTTTCATTTCGACTTCGGTCGCAGCACCGACTTTAATCAACGCCACGCCGCCGGCCAGTTTGGCCACGCGTTCCTGGAGTTTTTCTTTGTCGTAGTCGCTGGTCGCTTCTTCGATTTGCTTGCGAATGTTTTTAACGCGGCCTTCGATACCTTTTGCATCGCCATTGCCGTCGATGATCGTCGTTTCTTCTTTGCCGATCTCGATACGCTTGGCCTGGCCGAGTTCAGCCAGGGTCGCTTTTTCGAGCGAGAGGCCGACTTCTTCCGCAATCACGGTGCCGCCGGTCAGGATGGCGATATCTTCGAGCATCGCTTTGCGGCGATCGCCGAAGCCCGGCGCTTTCACGCCGCAGGTCTTCAAGATACCGCGGATGTTGTTGACGACCAGGGTCGCGAGCGCTTCGCCGTCAATGTCTTCGGCGATGATCAGCAGCGGCTTGCCGGCTTTGGCGACTTGCTCGAGTACCGGCAGCAGGTCGCGAATGTTCGAAATCTTTTTGTCGTAAAGCAGGACATAGGGATTTTCGAGCAGCGACATTTGCTTGTCGGCATTGTTGATGAAGTACGGCGACAGGTAGCCGCGGTCGAATTGCATACCTTCGACGACTTCGAGTTCGTTCTGGAGGCCAGAACCGTCTTCAACGGTGATCACGCCTTCTTTGCCGACTTTTTGCATTGCTTCGGCAATGATGTCGCCGATGTTGGAATCGGCATTGGCGGAGATCGCGCCGACTTGCGCAATTTCTTTGCTGGTCGTGCAGGGCTTCGACAGTTTCTTCAGCTCTTCGACAACCGATGCGACTGCTTTGTCGATACCGCGCTTCAGATCCATCGGGTTCATGCCGGCGGCAACGAACTTCATGCCTTCCTGCACGATCGATTGCGCGAGCACGGTCGCGGTCGTGGTGCCGTCGCCGGCGATGTCGGAAGTCTTGCTGGCAACTTCCTTCACCATCTGCGCGCCCATGTTTTCGAATTTGTCTTTCAGTTCGATTTCTTTCGCGACCGACACACCGTCCTTGGTTATCGTCGGGGCGCCGAATGAACGCTCGAGCACGACGTTGCGGCCTTTCGGGCCGAGGGTTACTTTGACCGCATCGGCCAGGATGTTGACACCGGCGACGATTTTGGCGCGGGCTGAATCATGAAATTTGACGTCTTTTGCTGCCATGTTGAATTCTCCTGATTTTCTTTGCGGGTTACTCGATGACGCCCATGATGTCTTCTTCGCGCATCACGAGCAGTTCTTCGCCTTCGACCTTGACGGTCTGGCCGGAATATTTGCCGAACAACACGCGGTCGCCGACCTTCAGATCAAGCGCGCGCACTTTGCCGTCTTCGAGCACTTTGCCTTTGCCAATCGCTTTGACTTCGCCTTGATCGGGTTTTTCAGCTGCGGTGTCGGGAATAACGATGCCGGACGCCGTCTTGCGCTCTTCTTCCAGCCGCTTGACGATCAGGCGGTCATGTAAGGGACGAATCTTCATATGCTTCTCCTCTTTGCTAAAGCCGTGAAATGAACTGCGGAATTGTTAGCACTCGTGTTGAGTGAGTGCTAATAGTAAGGGTTCAACGGTCTTTTTTCAAGAGGCTGCGCGGGAAAAGGCCAAGGCGGGCCGAGCGGGGGAAGCTCGGGCCGCAACATAAAAACTATATATATATCATCTATTTAACTGACTCGTGCGCCTTGTTAGTGCGACAGATCCAGCGAGCAATTTGCCGGTACGCCGAAACGATAAACGGTTTCGCGGCGTCCGTCGCAGGTAGGGGGAATGGGCAGTAACGGGCACGGCAACCGGCGGCGCCCATCCTCGACAAGCGTTGCATCGTCAGCGTAGTCGCCCCAGAT
This sequence comes from Betaproteobacteria bacterium, assembly GCA_028292435.1. Classification (GTDB taxonomy): domain Bacteria; phylum Pseudomonadota; class Gammaproteobacteria; order Burkholderiales; family SG8-41; genus PALSA-1004. Next base: position 6,877 of record JAQGMI010000058.1, on the reverse strand, counting down.
GCCGCCGCAGACCGGACGAAACAACCACATCAGATAACCGCGACGTGCCGCAACTTCGACGAGATCATCCGCATCGGGCGCATCGGCGACCACCGCGTTGTTGCCGTTGATGCCAAATGGAAACGAACCGAACGCCTGGAGACATTGAAGCGCTTCGGTCGAATCCGCACCCGGCCGCATGCAACCGGGGCGCTCTGCGCGTTGGACATCCCACGCGCCGAGTTCCCACGCTGCGTCCATCGCTGCGCGATCAACGGCGACCAGATCTTTCCAGCGTTCGTTCAATTGCAAGGCGGAACTTGGTACTGGCGTGAACGAAACAACTTCGGCGGCTTCGACCTCCGCGAGTTTTTCCTTGATGAAGCCGTGCCAGTGCAACGTCAGGATGATGGGTGTATCAGGGCAGGGGACGGCCGCAAGCGTAATCGCAAACAATGGCAGGCCGGTCGAGGCAACTTGGTCTTCAATGCGATCGAGTAACTCCATGGCAAGCTTACCTCCACAGGAATGCTACACTCACACCCGAGCAAATTTGATGCCGGCACTCACAGATAACAACGTTTGCGCTGATCGATACGTTGACGATTGCAATTGAGTGGCGAAGCGAATTACGGCATCAGCAAATAACTCTTGAATTTCGACGTCACGGTCTCGTCGCGATGAAGACGTCCTCCTTATAGCGGTTGATGCAGACGCCTTACATTTTGCATGAGTTACATCGATTGTAAATACGCTTGGCAATTTTTTTGCCGCAAGCTTTCAACGCATGCGCATTAGCACTCGTAACGACTCATTGCTAACACGCAGTGCCGCCGCCGTGTGGCATCCGTGCACGCAGATGAAACAGCACGAATCGCTGCCGCTCGTACCCATCGCGCGCGGCGAGGGCATGTGGCTTTACGACTGCGACGGCCAGCGTTATCTCGATGCGGTGAGTTCGTGGTGGGTCAATCTGTTCGGCCACGCCAATGCTTATATCAATGCCGCGCTGACCGCGCAGCTGCGCGAACTCGAGCACGTGATGCTCGCCGGCTTTACTCATGAGCCGGTCATCGAACTGTCCGAACGATTGAGCGCACTGACCGGCGGCAAGCTCGGTCACTGCTTTTATGCCAGCGATGGTGCATCGGCCGTCGAAATTGCACTGAAAATGAGCTTCCACTACTGGCGCAACAGCGGGCGCGTCGGCAAAACGGGTTTCGTGAGTCTCGCCAACGGCTATCACGGTGAAACGCTCGGCGCGTTGTCAGTCACTGACGTCGCATTATTTAAGGACACTTATTCGCCGCTGCTGCGGCACAGCGCGCAGGTGGCCAGTCCGGATTGGCGGCTCGCCCCAAACGGCGAATCGCCGCGTGACTGTGCCGAACAGGCGGCGCACGCACTTGAGCGCTACCTCGAGCAGCACCATGGCGAAACGGCGGCCTTCATCGTTGAACCGCTGATCCAGGGGGCAACGGGCATGGCGATGTACGACGCGCACTATTTGCGGCTCGCGCGGCAAGCGTGCGATCGCTTCGAAGTACATATGATTGCCGATGAGATCATGGTGGGCTGCGGTCGTAGCGGGACTTTTTTCGCTCACGATCAGGCCGGCATCAAGCCTGACTTTCTGTGCTTGTCCAAAGGCATCACCGGCGGATATCTGCCGTTGTCCGTCGTCATGACCACCGATCCAATTTACGCGGCGTTCTACGACGACAGCGTTGCGCGCGGCTTCTTGCACTCACATTCTTACACCGGCAACGCGCTCGCCTGCCGCGCCGCGCTTGCGACGCTCGAATTGTTCGAGCGCGACAACGTGATCGAAAACAACCGTAAAAAAGCGGCTCATTTAAATGCGGCTGCGAAGGACATCGGCGGGCATCCGCGGATCCGGCATTTTCGTAATACCGGCATGATCTGGGCGTTCGAAGTCGAAACGCGGGACCCGGCGTTCGCGCGCAACTTTTATCGGGCCGCACTTGATCACGAACTATTGCTGCGGCCCATTGGCAGCACGGTCTATTTCATGCCGCCGTACGTAATCGACGACAACGAAATGGAGCTGCTCGTTGAGCGAACTCTCAAAGTCATCGATGCCTTGCCGGCCTGATTTACTCATCCGCCTGTTGTTCGCGGCGATCTGCGCGCTTGCCAGCTGCACGTTCGCGGCGGATATCTCCACCCGGCTGCCGCCCGCGGTCGCGGAAGCCTTGGCGCAAGCCGGCATACCCGAAGGCAGCGTCGGCATCTATGTGCAGGACACGCAGGCGAGCCGGCCGTTGCTCGCAATTGGCGAAGAGCGGGCGTTCAATCCGGCATCGACTATCAAGTTGCTCACGACATTTTCAGCGCTCGAGCAGCTCGGACCAGCCTATCAATGGACGACGGAGATTTATGCCGACGGCGCGCTCGACGGCGACGTCCTTAACGGCAACCTCGTTATGAAGGGCGGCGGTGACCCGCGCCTGACGCTTGAGAATTTCTGGTTGATGTTGCGCAATCTTCGGGCGCGCGGTGTGCGCGAAATTCGCGGCGATCTGGTGCTCGACCGCAGTTACTTCGCGCGCGATGAAACCGATCCTGCCGAGTTCGACAATGAGCCGACGCGGCCGTACAACACACCGCCGGACGCGCTGCTTGTCAACTTCAAAGCGCTGCGCCTGCAGTTCGTGCCCGATACGCAGCGACAGGCGCTGCGCATCCTGTCCGAGCCCGCGTTGCAGCAGGTTCAGATCTTGAATAATGTGACGCTCGATAACGAACCGTGCGGCGATTGGGTCAACCGGCTGAAGCTCACGGCACTGGGCGATCGTGCGAGCGCGCGCCTGCTGTTCGCCGGTAACTACTCGATCGCGTGCGGCGACAAAGAGCGCAACTACAGCGTGCTCGGTCATGCGCAATACGTGCACGGACTTTTTTCGCTGCTGTGGCGTGAGCTGGGCGGCACGTTTAGCGGCGGCGTCAGGGACGCGGTCGTACCCGCCGGCGCACGGCTGCTGGTATCGCATCAAACCCAATCGCTCGCTGAAATCGCGCGCGACATTAACAAGTTCAGCAACAACGTGATGGCGCGTCAGCTGTACCTTGCTCTCGGCGCGATTACGCTCGGTGCGCCGGCAAGCACTGAAAAAAGTGCGCGTTCGATTAAACAATGGCTCACGGTGCAACGCCTGGCGATGCCGGAACTCGCGCTTGAAAATGGTTCGGGGCTTTCGCGCGTAGAACGCATCAGCGCCAAAAGTCTCGCCCAGCTGCTGCTCACAGCGCAGCACAGCGCGGTAATGCCTGAGTTTATTGCGTCGCTGCCGCTGGTCGCCGTCGACGGTACGATGAAGAAACGTTTGACGGGCGCGGATATCGCAGGACAAGCGCATATAAAAACGGGCTCGCTTACCGGTGTGCGAGCGATCGCCGGCTATGTGTTCGACGCAAAGGGTCGAACCCTGATCGTGGTGTGCCTTATCAATCACCCGCGGGCCCAAAGCGCGCTTGCCGCCCAGGACGCTTTATTGACATGGGCATATCGGCGTCCATAACCTATTTAAGTTCATATGCTTACATCATACCGTTGCTAAAATACAACAAGTTGAGGCGTTTTGTACTGAAAATCAATGGGCTTATGTCGACAAGTTAATGTTTTTTCTTTAAGCTGGTTTCAACGTGTTAACAAATAGAGGGTTTTGCAGCGGACTTCCGCGCACCAACCCCCGCCACAAAGGATAAGACCATGCTTAAGAAGTCATTGCTGTCGATTGTTGCCCTGACCACCGTTTGCGCCGCAGTACCGGTTTTCGCCGCCCAACAGGATTTCTATGGCGTTTTCAGCGTTGGCCGCTCCAGCCTGGATACGAATCCTGGTTCGATCGACACCCGGAACTTGGCAACTGGTTTCACGTCGTCCTCGACCACGTCCGACACTGATGCAACGGCCGCCAAAGTACAACTCGGATACAGCCTCGGCAAAACGTTTGCGCTCGAGGGCGGTTACGACTATTTGGGCAAGGTCAACTTCGTTTCAACGACCAACGCAGGAACAATTGGTGGCCGCAAGGAAGCCCAGTTAATTAACCTCGACATCGTCGCAAAGATTCCGATGAACGAACAGTTCTCGCTCCTCGCACGGTTCGGCGGCTATTACTGGAAAACCAAAAGCGACATGCCGAATGCTGCCACACTCGGTACCTCAACCATTGACGACAATGGATTCGATTTCAAAATGGGCGCGGGCGTGCAATACGACTTCAACCCGAAATTTGGCATGCGCGCAGAGTTCGACCGCTTCAATGGCATCGGGAAAAATACGTCAAGCGGCGATTCGAAAGTTAACCAGGTAACAGTTGGCGGAGTACTAAAGTTCTAACTAAAAAGCTCCGCCAAAATTCTATAGCCGGGTAGCTCCCGGCTATTTTTTTTGCAGTCCTAGCGTGTCCCACAGCGCATCTACTCTGCGCCGCGTAGCCGCATCCATCTCTATTGGTGTGCCCCATTGGCGACCGGTTTCGGCCGGCCATTTGTTGGTTGCATCGATTCCCATCTTCGAACCGAGGCCGGGAACCGGACTCGCGAAATCGAGATAATCGATCGGCGTCTGGTCGGCGATCAGCGTGTCGCGCTGCGGATCGACGCGCGTCGTCAGCGCCCAGATGACATCCTTCCAGTCGCGCACATTGACGTCGTCGTCGGTGACGATGATGAACTTCGTGTACATGAACTGGCGCAGAAAAGACCAAACCCCGAACATGACTCGCTTGGCATGACCCGGGTACTGCTTTTTCATACTGACGACGGCCAGCCGGTAAGAACAGCCTTCCGGGGGCAGATAGAAATCGACAATCTCCGGAAATTGCTTGTGCAATAACGGCACGAACACTTCGTTTAGCGCCATGCCCAAGACCGCCGGCTCGTCGGGGGGCTTGCCCGTATAGGTGCTGTGATACAACGGCTCGCGCCGCGAGGTGATGCGCTCAACCGTGAAGACCGGAAAGCGTTCCTGCTCATTGTAATAGCCGGTATGGTCCCCGAACGGGCCTTCAAGCGCAGTCTCGTTTGGATAGATGAATCCTTCGAGCACGATCTCCGCGCGCGCTGGCACCTGCAGATCATGCGTCAGACATTGAACGATTTCCGTGCGGTCGCCGCGCAACAAGCCGGCGAATTGATATTCGGACAGTGAGTCCGGCACCGGCGTTACCGCGCCCAGCATCGTTGCCGGGTCTGCGCCCAGCGCGACCGCGACCGGAAACGGTTCACGCGGATGCGCCAGACAATGATCGCGATAGTCGAGCGCGCCGCCGCGCGTGCTGAGCCACCGCATAATCACTTTGTTCTTCGCGATCACCTGCTGACGATAGATGCCGAGGTTCTGGCGTTTTTTATTAGGGCCGCGTGTAACCACCAGCCCCCAGGTAATCAGCGGTGCCGCGTCGCCGGGCCAGCAGGTCTGGATCGGCAGGCGGCCAAGATCGACATCGCTGCACTCAGTCACTTGCTCGTGGCACGGTGCATTGCTGACGATGGTCGGCGCCATCGTCATGACTTGTTTCAGCAACGGCAGTTTGTCCCACAGGTCGCGCCAACCGCGCGGCGGCTCGGGTTCCTTTAAGGTCGCGAGCAGCTCGCCGATGCTGCGCAACGCCTTGACGTCGCTCTTCCCCATGCCGAGCGCTACGCGCAAAGGCGTGCCGAACAAGTTAGCGAGTACGGGCGTTTGAAAACCAGCCGGCCGCTCGAAGAGCAACGCGGGGCCGCCCATTTTCAGCACGCGGTCGCAAATTTCGGTGATTTCGAGCCGGGGCGAGACTTCGGCCGAAATGCGTTTTAATTCGCCGCGCTGCTCGAGCTGGGCAACGAAATCTCTCAGATCGCGATATTTCATCGGCGAGTCAGCGCGCGAGCGGCGCGCCGGAGAACAGCGGCATGCGCCAGGTAAATTCCGCAATGATCCCTGCGAACACCGCCGCGCCGACAAAATTATTGAGCATGAATGCCTTAAAACAGCCTTCGCGGCTGCGATCGCGAATGAGGAAATACTGATAAGCGGCAATGCAGGCCGCGATGACGAGACCCGCGAAATAGCCAACGCCGCATTGGGCGCGGACGCCGACGTATGCCATGCACGACAAAAACAACGCATGACAAATCATCACGCCGGCGACATCGAAACGGCCGAACAGAATCGCCGATGACTTAAGTCCAAGCTTGATGTCGTCATCGCGATCGACCATTGCGTACTCGGTGTCGTATGCAATCGCCCAGAAGATGTTGGCCGCCAGCAGCACCCACGCCAGCGGCACGACCTGATTCTGGTGAGCGGCAAACGCCATCGGAATGCCAAAGCCGAAAGCAATACCCAGCCAGGCTTGCGGCAGCCAGAACACACGCTTCAGAAAGGGATAGATCACCGCGAGTGCCAACGCAATTAGCGACAATTTGATCGTCAGCATATTAAGCTGAAGCACCAACAGGAACGAGAGCAACACCAGCACGCCTGCCACCGTCAACGCTTCGCGCGTCGATATCAGTTGCGCTGCCAGCGGTCTATTTCGGGTGCGTTCCACGTGACGGTCGAAATCACGATCGGCAAAATCATTGATGACGCAGCCAGCCGAACGCATGAGCACGACGCCGAGCACAAAAACCACCGCCACCATGAGGTTGGGCGACCCGGTCGACGACAGCCACAGTCCCCACAGCGTCGGCCACAACAGCAATAGAATGCCGATCGGCTTGTCGAGCCGCATCAGCCTTTCGTAGATGTCGAGCCGTTCTTTTAATTTCATGATGGCGCGAGCGCAAGGATAGCCGGAAGGAACACTTCCGTCACGAGCAACGGCGAGCCGCATAAGACAAATACGGAACGGCGTGCCCACAGGGTTTGCGGGCGCCCATCGAG
>JAQGMI010000044.1 GCA_028292435.1 Betaproteobacteria bacterium | reverse complement strand
GACCGTTGAACGGCAGCTCGTTGGACGACAGCGTATGAATTGCATTGCCAACTTCTTGTTTCTGGTTGATTATCCATTTTAGACGCTATTGCTCGCGCAGGTAATCGAACTCGCGGCGTCATCGGGGAAAGAGCCATGGCGAGAATCGTTGTTTTCAACCAGAAAGGCGGCGTCGGTAAAACGACGACTACGCTCAATCTCATTGCACTGCTAGCGCGCCGCGGCCATGCGCCGCTCGGCATAGACCTCGATCCCCAGGCGCATTTATCTGCCATCAGCGGCGCCGGCACGACCGACGGACGCGATAGCTTGTATGGTTTTTATCAGGACGACAAGCCGCTCGCGGAACTCGTGCGCCCGACCAACACCGGTTGGTCGATCATTCCATCTCATCTCGATTTGTCCAAGGTCGATACTCAGTTCGGCAAAGGGCCGCAGGCGCTGAACCGGTTGAATGCCGGCATCGTTCGCGAGAACCTTAACACCGAGCGCCCGATCTTGATGGACGCGTGTCCGATGCTCGGGGTGCTCGCCTTGAACGGAATTTTTGCGTGCGACCGCGTGCTGATCCCGATTTCCGCTGATTATTTGGCGATCAACGGCGCGCTGCAGGTCGACAAAACCTTGCGCGCGCTTGAGCGAGTACTGAAGACCCCGCCGATGAAGCGTTTTGTGCTTACGCGGTTTGACGGGCGGCGCAAAATGTCGTGGGACATCGACCGCAAGCTGCGCGTACACTTTGGCGCGGAAATGTGCGAGACGCGCATCGCGGAAAACGTCAGCATCGCGGAGAGTCCCGCCGAGTCGCGCGATGTGTTTGCGCACGCGCCCGGCAGTCGCGGCGCCGCCGACTATACGGCTTTGCTCGACGAACTGACGGCCGCCGGCTTCGTCAATTAAGGCTTGCCCGGCTCGCGGCCGCCTTCCTTGCCAATGAGGTTGATCACGCTCTCCAGGTCAAAGGGTTCATCTTTGACCGAGGGCCGCATTTCAGCACAGTCGATGATTTCGCAGCGCTGGTAAATCTGGCCGACTTTATGTTCCGCTGCGCCGCGATCGCGCGCGGCTATTTGCAGGTCATCGATCACCATGCCGCCGCGCGTCCTGAGCTTGACCCCGTACTTGATCATGGAGCGGAATCCCTGAGCTTATTGTCGGGCGATTATCACACGACCGCGGCTGGTTCAGCCGCGGCCTAGGGCTCGGACTTTAAATTTTCCCGGTAGCGTTTAAAGTTCGCGACATAGTGATCCGAAATCTGATTAATGCGCGCGATTTCCTCGGGCGACAATTGCCGCACGACCTTGCCCGGTGAACCCAGCACCATGGAACCATCGGGAATAGTTTTGCCTTCGGCGATCAGCGTATTGGCCCCGATCAAACAATTCCTGCCGATGACCGTGCCGTTGAGAATGACGCTGTTGATGCCGATGAGGCTGCCGTCGCCGACGGTACAGCCGTGCAGCATGACCATGTGGCCAATGCTCACGTTTTTTCCGAGCGTCAGGGGGAAGCCCGGATCGGCATGGAGTATCGAGCCGTCCTGCACCTGCGAATTTTCCCCGATGGTAATCACGTCGTTGTCCGCGCGGATCACGACATTGAACCAGACGCTCGCATTATTTTCGAGCACGACGGAGCCGATCACCGTTGCATTCGGCGCAATCCAGTAGTCGCCTTTGGTGACGATGCTGCGTTCAGCAAGCGAATATTTCATGTCGATGGCCAGCACAGGAAGAGTTATCGAGGAGCGGTGATTATACCTCGCACTGGAGCGCCGTTTTTCGCCAGCCCCGGGGCGCACAATAAAAAACGGAGGCCGCAGCCTCCGTTTTCGTGGAGCTCAAAACTATTACAACAACGGCACGATCAGCAGCGCCACGATGTTGATGATCTTGATCAGCGGATTCACGGCGGGGCCGGCGGTATCCTTGTAAGGGTCGCCAACAGTGTCGCCGGTGACGGCTGCTTTATGCGCGTCCGACCCTTTGCCGCCATGGTTGCCTTCTTCAATGTACTTCTTGGCATTGTCCCACGCGCCGCCGCCAGTACACATCGAGATCGCGACGAAAAGGCCGGTGACGATCGTGCCCATCAGCATGCCGACCACCGCCATACGCGCGCCGTCGGCGCCCATCGCAAAGCCCATCACCAGCGCCAGCACGACCGGCGTCAGCACCGGCAGCAATGACGGAATCATCATTTCCTTGATCGCCGCAACGGTCAGCAGGTCGACTGCACGCGAGTAGTCAGGCTTCGCAGTGCCTTCCATGATGCCTTTGATTTCCTTGAACTGGCGGCGCACTTCGACGACGACCGAACCGGCAGCGCGGCCGACGGCTTCCATCGCCATCGATGCGAACAGGAACGGAATCAGGCCGCCGATGAAGAGGCCGATAATGACCGCCGGCTCGGACAGGCTAAACGCAACGGATTTGTTCGCAGCTTCGAGCGCATGGGTGAAGTCCGCGAACAGCACGAGCGCGGCGAGGCCGGCGGAGCCGATCGCATAACCCTTGGTCACTGCTTTGGTTGTGTTGCCGACCGCATCGAGCGGGTCGGTTATCTCACGCACTGAATCCGGCAATTTCGCCATTTCGGCGATGCCGCCGGCGTTGTCGGTAATCGGGCCGTAGGCGTCGAGCGCAACGATGATGCCGGCCATCGACAGCATCGATGTAGCCGCGATTGCAATTCCGTATAAGCCGGCGAGCGTGAAGGACGCCCAGATTGCGACGCACACGAACAGCACCGGATAGGCGGTCGATTTCATCGACACGGCAATGCCGGCAATGATGTTGGTCGCGTGACCGGTGGTCGAGGCCTGCGCGACATAGCGTACCGGGCCGTATTCGGTGCCCGTGTAGTACTCGGTGATCCATACCAGCAATCCGGTCAGCACGAGGCCGACGACAGCGGCGCCGTACAGCTTCATGACCGATAATTCGGGATACTGCGCGCTGATGTCGCCCATCATGTACGCGGTGATTGGATAAAACGCGATCAGGGCCAGCACGCCGGCCACGATCAGGCCTTTATAAAGTGCATTCATGATTTTCTGGCCCGGCGTCGCTTTGACGAACATGCAGCCGACGATCGAGGCGATGATCGAAAAACCGCCGAGCACCAGCGGATAGACGACGGCATTGGTCGCGTAACTCTTGAGGATCAGCGAACCGAGGATCACCGTTGCGATAATGGTGACGGCATACGTCTCGAACAAGTCGGCCGCCATGCCGGCGCAGTCGCCGACGTTGTCACCGACGTTGTCCGCGATTACCGCGGGATTACGCGGGTCGTCCTCGGGAATGCCGGCTTCGACTTTGCCGACGAGGTCGGCGCCGACATCGGCGCCCTTGGTGAAGATGCCGCCGCCCAGACGCGCGAAGATCGAAATCAGCGAGCCGCCGAAGCCGAAGCCGATCAGCGGTTTGAGCGCGTCGCTCAACGGGGTGGTCGGATCTACCGGGTTGCCGGTCAAATACCAATAAAAGCCGGCGACACCGAGAAGGCCCAGGCCTACGACCAGCATGCCGGTGATCGCGCCGCCGCGGAACGCGACTTTGAGCGCTTCATTAAGGCCGGTGCGCGCAGCTTCGGCGGTGCGCACGTTGGCGCGCACGGACACGTTCATGCCGATAAAACCAGACAGCCCGGAGAGAATTGCGCCGATCAGAAAGGCGATTGCAGTGGTCCAGCCGAGTGCCGGAACGAAACCGACGATCACGAACAGCACGACGCCGACGACCGCTATCGTCGTGTACTGACGTTTCAAATACGCTTGCGCGCCTTGCTGGATGGCCGCCGCAATTTCGCGCATGCGGTCATTGCCGCTTGGCAGTGACAATATCCAGTTACGCGAGACAATGCCGTACAGCACCGCGCCAACCGCGCAAATCAACGAAAAAATCAACCCAGCCTGAACTGCTTGCATGAACGCCTCCGGAGAACGATTGCGATTCGATCATTGATGTCCGACCGACATCGGAAAAGTCGCGATTCTACCTGATTCGACGTCATGCATCGAGACCGCGCGGTGGAAAAACGTCGCAACCGCCTCAAGGAGGCCGGCACTGTAGGGCCGTCACT
>JAQGMI010000033.1 GCA_028292435.1 Betaproteobacteria bacterium | reverse complement strand
CCGAATCTGCTGATCGATCACGCGATGCGCAATCCGCACGTGCCGCCGGGATTCTGGCGCGGCGTGAACATCAATCAGAATGCGATCTACGTCGAATGCTTCATGGATGAACTCGCGCACGCCGCAGGCCAGGACCCGCTCGAGTTCCGGCGCAAGCTGATGACGAAGAACCCGAAGCACCTCGCGGTGTTGAACGCCGTGGCGGAGCGTGTGGGTTGGGGCAAGCCGGCACCCAAGGGAATTTTCCGCGGGCTTGCGCAAATGAAAGCGTTCAACAGTTATGTCGCAGCGTGCGCCGAAATCTCGGTGACCGACGGCAATAAGGTCAAGGTGCATCGGATCGTCGCCGCGACGGATCCGGGCTATGCGGTCAATCCGGCGCAGATCGAGCGCCAGATCGCGGGTTCGTTCGTCTACGGGCTGTCGGCGGTGTTCATGCAGGAATGCACGGTCAAAAACGGCCGCATCGAGCAGACTAACTTCAACACGTTTAACTCGATGCACATCGCGCAGATGCCGAAGGTCGAATCGATCGTCATGCCCTCAGGCGGTTTTTGGGGCGGCATCGGCGAACCGACGATTTGCGTCGCTGCGCCGGCGGTGCTCAATGCGTTCTTCGCCGCGACGGGCAAACGCATGCGCACGTTCCCGCTGAAAAACCACGGCATCACGATGGTGTAAGTCCGGCGTCTGCCGCGGCCAGCGCCGCGGCAGATGCTTTTCGCGTTTCATCATGTTGGAGACTTTGCGTTGCAGGATCGAATGAAACGCGACTCGCGCCGGCGGTTCCTCGCCGCTGCAGGCAGTCTCGCCGCGGCGTCCGCATTGCCCTTAAGGGTGTCCGCGCAGATGACGCGCATGCCGCTGAATAACATGCCGCAGGTCATTGCGCGCGTGGTTGGCGCGTCGAAGGTCAATCAGGGCAGGGTAAAGATCTCGCTGCCGCCGCTGGTCGAGAACGGCCATCTCGTGCCGCTGTCCGTTAATGTCGACAGTCCGATGACGCCGGCGGATTACGTCAAGGCGATACACGTCTTTACCGACAAGAATCCGCTGCCCGAAGTTATCAGCTTTTATCTGGGACCCGGCGCCGGCCGCGCGAGCTTCAGCACGCGCGTGCGGCTGGCCGATAGCGAGAACGTGATTGCTATCGCGCAGATGAGCGACGGCTCATTCTGGTCGCAAAACGTGTTCGTGGTCGTGACGACCGCGGCCTGTCTCGAGGAGCTATAACGTGGCGGTCGCCCGCGTCAACGTGCCTAAAACCGCGCAACGCGGCGAAGTCATCGAGATTCGCACGCTGATCAGCCATGTCATGGAAACCGGCTATCGGCGCGATTATCTCGGCAAGACGCTGCCGCGCGACATCATCACCGAGTTCAAGTGCACGTACAACGGCGCCGAAGTTTGCCGCGCCGTATTTCATCCCGCGATATCCGCGAATCCGTATATTTCGTTTCCGGTGCGCATCACCGAAAGCGGTAATCTGCAGTTCACCTGGACTGGCGACAACGGATTCACGCAAACCGAGACCGCGCCGATCAGCGTCGCCTGACGGGGCTGTGCGGTAACGCGTCTACTAATTAGAAAGCCAGGGGTCCAGCCATTGAGTACGAGCAAGTCGAATGAAACCGATCACATCGCTGCCACGCGCGAGCTCGCCGCGTGGGCGTCCGCGCTGCGCTTTGCTGACTTGCCGGCGGAAGTCGTGGCCAAAGCGCGCACATGCATGCTCGATACGCTGGGTTGCTGTCTCTTTGGTTCGACGCTCGCGTCGGTACAGAAACTTGCTGCGATGGTCGCCACCGAAGACTGTGCCGCGCAGTCGGCGGTGTTCGGGCTCCCCATGCGAACGTCCGCGTCGCATGCCGCGCTGATCAACGCTTCGTCCGCGCACGCATTTCAACTCGACGAAATACACATCGAAGCGACCCTGCATCCGGGCTCGCTCGCGGTGCCGGTTGCGCTGGCGGTCGCTGAAGCGGACGGCGGCGCGACGGGTCGCGATTTAATCACCGCGCTGGTCGCAGGATACGAAGTCGGCCTGCGGGTCGGGCTCTCGACGAAAGGCGGCATGTTCGCGCGCGGTTATCACAACCAGGGCACGACCGGCGCATTCGTCGCGGGCGCAACGGCCGCGCGTTTGCTGCAGCTCAATGAACTCCAAACGCAGCATGCACTAGGTCTCGCCGGTTCGCAGGCGGCCGGTTTGATGGCCGTGCAGGAAGGCGCAATGGCGAAAGGCTTTCATTCGGGGCGCGCGGCGCAAAGCGGCATCTATGCGGCGAGACTTGCCAAGCTCGGCTATACGGGGATTCCGGACGTGCTCGAAGCGCCTTACGGCGGTTTTTTGAGTTCACTCGTCGGCGATTATCCGCTCGCACCGCTGACCGCCGATCTCGGCACGCGCTGGGAAATATTGAAAGTCGGCTTCAAGCCGGCGCCTGCGTCGAACGGCAGCATCACCGCGATGGCGGCACTCGATGCAATCATGACGAAGCACAAGCTCAGCGCCGGCGACATCAAACGCGTAACGGCGCACGTCAGTACCAATACACTGCATCACTGCGGATGGGAGTACGATCCGGCGAAAATCCAGGGCGTGCTCGCCGCTCAAATGAACCTGCGCTATGGCATGGCGGTAATCGCGCTCGAGCGCAAAGCGACTGCCGCGCAATTCACCGAAGCAAAAATGCGCGATCCGGTCATTCTCGAATTCGTTCGGCGCGTCGCCGTCGAGCTCGACCCTAAATTTGACGGCAGCGGCGGCAAATATCGCGTCGCATGCCGCGCCGTCGTCGAATGCAACAACGGCGCGCGTCATGAAACGGAAATCCTGTATCGAAAAGGCAGCCACGAAGATCCGATGACCGATCAGGAAATCAACGATAAATTCATGGATCTCGCCGGCAAGAGCATCGCGTCCGCTACCGCAAAGCGCATCGCGGACACGGTCGCGAAACTCGACTCGCTCGAAAATTCCAACGCTTTGACCGATTTGCTTGGCGCTGCCAAAAAATGAAGACACCCAAGCTTTCGTCCGTCATTTCGATAGGTCTGTTGAGCGCCGCGGCGGCGTCTGCGCCTGCCGCCGATGTTTTTCCGACGAAGCCGATTCGCCTCGTGATCGGCTTTTCGCCCGGCGGCTACGTCGATCTCGGCTCGCGGCTCGTCGCGGTGCCGCTCGGCAATGCACTCGGTCAGCAGGTCGTCGTCGACAACCGCAGCGGCGCGGGCGGCATACTCGCCGCCGAGATGGCGGCGCATGCGCCAGCCGACGGTTACACGCTGACCATTGGCAGCGTCGGCACGCATGCGATCAACCAGACGCTGTACCGCAAGCTGTCGTACAACGTCGTGCGCGACTTCCAGCCGATCGCGCGCCTTTCGGACGCGCCGAACATCCTCGCCGTGCATCCGTCGTTTGCGGCGAAATCGGTCAAGGAACTGATCACGCTCGCGAAGGCGCGCCCGGGACAGATCATGTACGCCTCGGCGGGCGCCGGTACTTCGACCCATATCGCCGCGGTGCTGTTCGAATACCTCGGTCAGATCAAGCTCGTTCACGTGCCGTACAAAGGCGGTGGTCCGGCGATGATCGACGTCGTCGCGGGACAGGTGCCGATAACGTTTGCCACCGCGGCATCTGTTTCCCCGCATACGAAGAGCGGGCGTTTGCGCGGGCTGGCGATTACCGGCAGCCAGCGCTCAACCCTGCTGCCCGATATGCCGACGATCGCCGAAGCGGGGCTGCCCGGTTATGAAATGATTAACTGGCTCGGATTATTCGCGCCGGCCGGAACGCCGCGCGCGATCGTCGATCGTCTCGCGGCCGAATCGCTGCGCATCGTGCAGACGGCGGACGTGCGCGACCGGCTTAACGCGCAGGGCGCTGAACCCTCGCCGCTGAATACCGATCAGTTCAGTCAGTTCGTCAAACACGAAGTGGAGAAGTGGGCGAAGGTCGTCACCGCGACCGGCATGACGGCAGAGTGAGGCTTGAGGCGGGGCGACGGCGGCGATTTCGCAAATTGGCGTAAGCCGCTATTATTTGCGCACGCCGCGCGCTTTTGCCGGCGTCCACACAGTCACTTTGCGAGGCGTCAAGTGTCGCCAGTTCGTTTCGTTGCTGCCAGTGCCACGTTCGCAATCGTCACGATCAATGCCATGAGCGGCGCGCACGCTGCGAATCAATATCCCGACAAACCGATTCGCGTGATCGTGCCGTTCGCGCCGGGCGGCGGTACGGACATGATCGCGCGCGTGCTCCTGCAGGAAGCGTCCGCTCCGCTCGGCGTCTCGATCGTCGTCGACAATCGCGGCGGCGCCGGCGGTGTCGTCGGGACCGAACTCGGCATCCGCGCGCCCGCGGACGGTTACACCCTGACGCTCGGCTCGGGCAGTTACGCGACAAGCGCTGCGTTGAACGAACTCTCGTACGACCCGGTTCGCGACATCACGCCGATCATTCTGATTGGCGATAGTCCCTTCATCATGACGGTTAATCCGGCGGTCGCCGCCAATACGCTGCAGGACTTGATCCGTCTGGCGAAGGCGAAACCCGGCTCTTTGAGTTACGGTACGACCGGCACCGGCGGCATCACGCATCTCGCGGTCGAACTTTTCGACATGATGGCCGGCACGCGCATGGTGCAGATTCCCTATAAAGGCACGGCGCCTGCATTAAACGACGTGATCGGCGGCCAGATTCCCGTGATGCTCGGCACCGCGCCATCGACACTGCCGCACGTGCGCTCTAAACGGCTGCGAGCGCTCGCAGTTACTTCGGCGCAGCGTTCCACTTTCGCGCCCGAACTGCCGACGGTGTCGGAAGCCGGCGTTCCCGGTTACGAAGCGGTGACATGGTATGCGATATGGGGACCGGCGAAATTGCCCCGGGCAGTCGTCGCTCAGCTGAATTCAGAACTGGCGCGCGCATTGACCGTACCCGAAATTCGCAAAAAGTTTGAAGTCGAAGCGCTCGAAATTCGTGGCGGCCCCCCGCAAGTGCTCGAACAACTGCTGATTCGCGAAATCGACAAGTGGAAAGCGGTTGTCAAAAAAGCGAACCTCAAGGCCGCGCCGTAACCGGCGACTTCCGTAGTACGCTGTGCAATTCGACAACAGGTCAACAAAATGACGGCAACAATCCGCAGGATGGAACCGCGCGATGAAGCGCGCTGGCGTGAGCTGTGGGACGGCTACTGCAATTTTTACGAACGCGAGCCGGCGCCGAAAGTCGCCGATCACACCTGGAAGCGCATGATGGATTCCGCGTCGCCGGTATATGGCATCGTTGCCGAGCGCGAGGGTGATGGCGTAATCGGCATCTGCAATTACATCATCCACGAAAATACCGCGACGCTGACGCCGATCTGCTATCTGCAGGATTTGTTCGTCGATCCAAAGCTCCGCGCGGGCGGTGTCGGCAAGCAGTTGATCGATTGGCTCGTCGCTGAAATGAAAACCCGGGGCTGGTCGCGGCTTTACTGGAACACAAAGGAAAACAATTACCGTGCGCGCGGGCTGTACGACAAATACACGCCGCACAGCGGCTTTTTGCGCTACGTCGTCAACAACAACTAGCGTTTCTTCGCGGTATTGCCGCCGGCGGTGAAGCCGTCGAAGAACGTTGCCATGTCGGGCCACGATGCCACGTTGTTCACGCGCGTGCTCAGGGCGTCGACCTGCGCAGCATCGAGCGGGTGCACGCCCCGGCCGAAACATTCGCCGAACTTTTCATCAAGCTCTGCCTGCGACAACGGCGATTCCACGCTGCCGGGCACGTGCTCGACGCGCTCGCTGATTTCGCCGTGGGTGCGCGTGCGGAGCATCACGGTCACGGGACCGCGTTCGCCGGTCAACGCCGGGTCGACGATGACGCTGACCTTGCGCACATGCCGCACGATTTGCGGATCGGTCGCGGCGGCTGCGTCGATTTCGGCGAGGCCCAGCCGGCGGCGCACAAGCGCGCATGCAATCGAATAGCGGATGCTGAATTGCGCCGCGACCTGCGGATTGGCTCCCGGGTCGTACTCCATGCCGGAGATGCGATCGATGTAAGGCGACACCGTGACTTCGATTGCGTCGACGTCGTCCGGCTTGAGATCGTATCGCTGCACCAGTTTAAGCGTTGCGGCGATCGCCGTGTGATTGCAGCCGCAACTCGGAAATTTCTTCACGCTGAGTTCGGTGTTGCGGAATTCAATGCCGAGCTTGTCGACCAGACGCCCGGCATTGCCCTGTTGGTAGAGCGCAAACAAGCCGAACTGGCCTTCGATGATATCGGCGGGTGCGGTGATGCCGCGCTCGGCCAGCAACGCCGCATCGACGCCGGCGCGCGCGGCGAATCCCGACAGCATGCGTTTACTCAGCGACGGCTCTATGTTGGCCTGCTGGGTGCCGCCTGCCTGGCAGAAGGCGAGCCCCAGCGCGTGGCGCGTCTGTTCGACGTCAAGCCGCAGCAGGCGCGCGGCCGCGGCCGCGGCGCCGATGCCGCCGAACGCCGAGGTATAAAAGAAACCGCGGTGAGGCAATTCAACCGCGGCGCCGAGCCGGCACAGGACGTCGGATCCGATCGTGAGCGCGGCCAAAAAATCGCTGCCGCTCGCATGCTTGCGCTCCGCGATGGCGAGCGCGGCGGGCAGCACGACGATCGGCACATGGACGGGCGCATAGCGGCTGAGGCTGTCGAAGTCGAGCGCGGCGGCCGTGGTCCCGTTCAACAATGCTGCCGCGGTTGCCGGCAGGCGGCCGCCGAAACCCCATGCGGTGCTGTCCGCGCGTCCGCCGGCGTCAGCGAGCGTGGCGTGAATTTCGCGGCAACCGGGCGCCTCGGAGCCTGCCCATGCGACGGCCAGCGTGTCGAGCATGAAAAGCCGCGCCGCGTCCAGCGCCTGCGGTGGAATGGCGCGCGCGTCTGCGCCGGCGATGTACGCCGACAGTTCATGGCTCAGCGAGCGCGTCAGCGGCGGTGCATTCATCAATGAATCGTATAACCGCCGTCGACGATCAGGTTCTGGCCCAGCAGCAATTCGGGCGCGCTGGCGGCGAGGAAGTATGCGACTTCGGCGATTTCGTCGGGGCGACCGAGGCGATTGATGCGCATGTACGCGTTGCGGTCGTTGCGCAATTCAGCGTGTTTGCCGTATTCCTGCGCGATGTATTCGGTCAGCACCGGGCCGGGACTGATCGCGTTGACGATGATGCCCTCGGGCGCGAGTTCGAACGCCATCGCTTTCGCAAGGTGGATAAGCGCAGCCTTCGTCATGCCGTATACCGCGCGCCGCTCGTGCGTAACCACGCCCATTTGGCTGGCGATGTGAATGATTCTGCCGCCGCCCTGGCGCCGCATGACCGGCAGCACTGCCTGCGACGCGAAAAACGGCGCCGCCAGGTTGACCTGGACGGCATGATTGAAATCGTCGCGCGTAAAGTCGCCGAATTTGGTGCGCGCGCGCACCCCCGCGTTGTTCACCAGGATGTCGATACGACCGAAGCTGGCGGCGACTGACTCGATCATGGCTTCGGCCGCGCCGGTTTGCGCGAGATCGTGCACGCCGCATTCGATGCGCGCGTTGCCGTCGGGATTCAATTGCCTGCACTCGAGCACGTTTTCGCGCAACTGCTCTTCGGCGCCTTCGGCCATCAGGTACAGTGACGCGCCGGCGCGCGCGTAGCGCTTTGCAATCGCCTGTCCGATGCCGTTGCGGCTCGAAGCGCCTGTCACGATTGCAACCTTGCCTGTCAGTTCAGCCATTCCTGTTTCTCTCCATGTTGATCATTGATTGCGCAGCCACTGCGCGTAGTCGGCGATGCCGCGTTCGAGCGTCCACTCGGGTGTCCAGCCGAAATCGAGACTGGCCCGCGATATGTCGAGCTGCTCACGGCGATAGCCGAGCGGATCGACCCCTGCCGCCATTTTGATGCTCGCCTGCGGGAACAGCCGGCGCACGATGTCGGCAATGCGTTCCATCGAGGCAAATTCGGCGCCGGTAACGTTGTACGCGGCCTGAGCGAGCGCCGGCGCTTTGATGGCACCGATGATCGCGGCAACCGCGTCTTTGACGTACAAAAACGTGCGACCGTAGCCGCCGCCGAAATCGAGCGACGTCGGGCGGCCGGCGATGGCATCTTCGAGCATCGTGCGGATCGCCTCGCGCGTCATTCGCCGCGGGCCATAGCCGTTCGAAATGCGCAGGGCCACCGCATCGAGTCCATGCTGTTCGCGGTAAGCGCGCAGCAGCAGGTCGCCGCTCGCCTTCGATGCGCCGTAGATGTCGCGCGTCCGGAACGGCGCGTCCTCCGTGACTGGCGCAGGCGGCGTGTCGCCATACGCATGGGCCGATGACAGGAACACAAACCGGCGCACGCCGGTCACGCGCGCCGCTTCGAGCAGATTCAGCGTGCCGACGACATTGGTTGTGCAGACGCGATACGGATTGTCGCGCTCGAGCATGGGCCCCGAGTATCCGCCGGTATGCACGATGGTATCGATCTCACGTTCGCGCAGCACGCGGTAAACCTGGTGGGCGTCGGTAAAATCGCCGCGCACGAACGCCACGCCGGCAACTTCATTCGGGGGCGATGCCAGATCAAAACCGGTCGCGTTCCAGCCCTCGGCGGCGATGGCGATTGCCGCGGGGTAGCCGAGAAAGCCCATTGCCCCAGTAATCAGTACGCGTCGCACTATGGAAATAGAATCTGTCGGTTAAAAATAAATTGCGTGGATCGGCAGGACACTGGCGCGCAAAAAATTCCGTCCGCTGCTCGCTGCAGCCTCGCCACATGTCCGTCACATCATAACAAATAAATAGTGCCGGCCAGGACGCCCGACTTGACACTCCCGAGCAACACGCCCTATCGTTTCCCCCTCTTATGCGGTTGCGTGTTGATACGGAGTTGTCGATGGACCGGGTCCTCAAAGCCCTGACGCCTGATCAGGTGAAGCGTTATCACGCCGATGGCGGCCTTGCGCCGGTGCCGGTGCTGACTGCGCAAGAAGTCGCGCGCTATCGCGCATGCCTCGAAGACTTCGAACGCGAGTCGGGCACGCCGATCATGCGCCATCCGGACCGTCCCACCATCTGGTCCAAGCCGCATCTGCTCTTCACATGGGTCGACGCAATCGTGCGCCATCCGGCCGTGCTCGATGTGGTCGAGGACATCGTGGGGCCGAACATTCGCGTCTTTCACACCAATATTTTCGTCAAGGAACCGCACTCGCCGGAATTTATTACCTGGCATCAGGACGGCGCATACAACGGCGTAGCGCCGCCGGAAGTGTTTACCACGTGGGTCGCATTGAGCGCGGCGACCCCGGAGATGGGCTGCATGCGCATGCTAAAAGGCAGCCACAAGCACGGCTTGCGTGTGCACGTCGATAAGAAAAGTCCCGGCAATCTGTTGTCGCGCGGCCAGCAAATCGAAAGACTCGAAGACGCCGAAGTGATCGATCTTGCTTTGCAGGCGGGCGAAATGTCGATCCACCACTCTTATGCAGTGCATTCGTCGGAGCCCAACCGGTCGTCGGCGCGGCGAATCGGCGTAATGACGACCTACGTGCCGACGCATTGCCGCTATGTTGGTACCGGTTCGGCGCGCATGCGCGCGGCCCTCGTGCGCGGGCGCGACGATCATGGCCACTTCGACGACGATCCGCAGCCGGCGACGGATTTCGGTCCGGCGGAGCGCGCCGCGCATCGCGCCTCGTGCGAACGCTACATCGCCAACGTGACGTCAACGCAGAACAAACAATTGCCCAACGCAGTGACCGTAGGCGCATAACCGCAGCACGCACCGTGATATCGCACGCAGCAGAGAATTGCACTGCAGGCGTGCGGCGAACAGTAACCGAACGCAGACTTCAGCCGCGCCGCCACGCCGGTGCGCTGGCACGTCCGTTGCTAATGTCCGACATTATCAGCACAGTAGATAACAAAAGGCCAAAATGAAAAACGTTCGCAAACTGCCGGTTGGACGAATCGGATCAATGCTCTGCGCTGCAACCGGTGCGATGTTTCTGGCTTCGCAGTCAGTTTATGCGGCCAACACAGTACAGCTTTCAAGTGCCGACAACTATCCGCATAAGTCGATCCGCGTCATTGATCCGTTCGCGGCCGCGGGCGCGAGCGACATCATCGGGCGCCTGATCGGACAAAAATTTCAGGAGCGCTATGGCCAATCCATGGTGCTTGATAACCGCCCTGGGGCCGGCGGCAATATTGCGGCCAAGCTTGCGGCCGAGGCAACGCCCGACGGATATACGCTGTTTAACGTCGTGGTGCTCTCGCTCGCGCCCAGTGTGAGCCTGTACACGCAGCCCGGCTTCGATGCGATGAAAGATTTTGCTTATGTTACTTCGCTGGCGGCCGGCTCGTACGTCATGGTCGCGCTACCGAGCTTTTCAGCGAAAACGATCCAGGAACTCGTTACGCTCGCGAAATCGCAGCCTGGAAAAATCGGTTATGGCTCTTCCGGCATCGGCGGCCCGGTGCATATAGCCGGAGAACTCTTAAAAAGCAGGGCGGGAATTAATCTATTGCACGTGCCTTACAAAGGCGCGGCTCCGATCATGACGGCGGTCGCAAGCGGCGAAGTGCCGATCGGCTTTCCAAGCGTTGCCGGTGCGCTGCCGCTGCTGAAAGCAGGCCGCGTGGTGCCGATTGCAGTCACGAGTGCGCAGCGCTCGAAGACGCTGCCGAACGTGCCGACGATCGCTGAATCCGGCTATCCAGGCTACGACATCACGCCCTGGTACGGCATCGGCGCGCCCGCCAATACGCCGCCGGCCATCGTGCGCGCACTCAACGTGGCTCTCGGCGAAATCGTGACGCAGCCCGATGTGCAGGCCGCTCTCGCGGCACAGGGACTCGATGCGGCGGCGAGCACGCCGGAGAAAATGCGCGACATCGTGCGCAATGCGATTGCAACGTGCGCCAAGATCATCAAGGACGTCGGCATCAAACTCGAGTGATGCGCCCGCCCGGTACGGCTTCGGATCAGCCGGCCGGTGCAGGCTCGGCGTCCTTGTACCAATCCAGAATTTCGCTGCCCGTCATGAAAATCGTGTCATCGCGCTGCTTCAAGAGCTTGAGGCAATCGCGCAGATAACCGATGCGGTGTGGCACGCCAATCAGATGTGGATGCAGCGCAAGCGTCAGCACGCGCGGTTGCCTCTTCAGTTCCGGCCCGAATGTCTTGAGCGTGTCTTTGACGCGCTGCAGGTATTCGCCCGACGAATGCCGCTCGACGGCATAGACGAGGCTGTCGTTGAGTTCGAAGCCATACGGCAACGCTGCAAGCGGACGATGTTTCGTCTGCATCCAGCATGGCAGGTCGTCGAGCACCCAGTCGAGGTTGTATTCGATGCCGTTTTTACTCAGGTAATCGGGCGTGTCGAACGTCTGCGCGAGGCCCGGGCTCATCCACCCGCGGACTTTTTTGCCAGTGAACGCAGACAATTGCGCCAGCGCTTTCGCGATCGCCGCCTCTTCGTTCTCTTCCTTGTGCGCGAGCCGCTGGGTAACGCCGTGACCGATGAATTCCCAGCCGGCTTTCAGCATCGCCGACGCGACGGACGGGTACTGCTCGACCACGGCCGAATTGATGTTGACGCCGGCCGTCAGTTTCAAATCGGCGTAAAGCTGCAACAGCCGCGGCATACCGGTACGCAAGCCGTACTCGGCCCAGCAGTAGTTGGGTAAATCAGGGATCGGCTCCATGCCGTGCGGCGTGCTCAGGAGTTTGCGCGGCATCGGCTGGTCGAACGGCCAATATTCGACGTTGAATACGCTTTGCACGATCAGCGTCTTGCCTTTGCGCGGCGGCTTGAGCGGCTTGCGCTCGCTCAGCATCTGAAACGGAATCCGGGGATTGCTCATGACGCGCTCAGCTGCCCGGCAGGTTGTGCACTTCCGGGAAAAATAAATCTTTCCACGACTGCGGTTTCACTTTGATGTGACCGGCTTCGGCCATGAACGACACGATTTTCATCATGTTCTTCGGCGTCGTGGTGAATTCAAAGTCCGGATTGCTGATCAGCTCGAGGACCTCTTCCGGCGACATTTTTTCTTTCGTCATGCGCAGGTAAATTTCAGCGGCCGCTTTCTTGTCGCGCGCGATTTCCTGCATCGCCTCGGTCAGGCCGGCCAGGAATGCTTTGTAAGTCTTCGGATTCTCATCGTGGAATTTGGTCGTCGCCCATAAGAGGTTGTAAGTGGTTCTGCCGCCGAGCACGTCGTATGATTTCAGCAGCGTGCGGATGCCCGGTTTCTTCAGCGCCTGATACTGAAACGGCGGCTCCGAAAAGTGATTGTTGATTTCGCCGCCGCCCGACAGCAGCGCCACGGTTGCATCCGGAGTAGGCATCGTCACGTGCAGGTTGTCGAACTTGTGTTCGCTGCCCTTGCCGAACATTTCCTGCGTCGCCATCTGCAGGATGATTGCGGCGCCGGAGACTTTCGCGGCGGGCATCGCGATTCTGTCCTTGTCCGAAAAATCGCGAATCGATTTGATCGCAGGATCGCGCGTCAACAGCAGGATCGGCGCGCTGTTCTTGGCCGAGATCGCCTTGACTTCGTTGCCGCTGCCGTGCGTGCGCGCCCAGATGATCGCCATCGGCGGAATGCCGCCCGACGCGATGTGAATCGAGCCGGACAACAGCGCGTCGTTAACCGTATTGCCGCCCGACACCTGCATGTAGGTCGCCTGCGTGTCGAGGCCGGCGGCTTTGGCATGCTTTTCGAACAGTTTTTTGTCCTGCATGACGAGCAGCGGCAGGAACGAGATACCGAACTGGCGCACGACCTTCAGTTCGGTGACTTCCGCGGCGGCGGCGGATGTGTTGACGCCGGTTAGCGCCGCGCTGAGCGCGACCAATAACAGGGCGGCTGTGTTGCTGTGCATGATGGATCTCCTCGGGTAGTGGACGTCGCCGGCGAAGCGGCGGCTTTGTGCGAATCGTCTCATGAAATAAATTGAACGGGCTGCGTCGGCGCTGGAACGGTTTCTTACGATTCCGGCTTCATGCCCGCTTTGCGCGCAACTTCAGTCCATCTCGTGACCTCGCTTTGCACGAACGCGCCGAATTCGGCGGGCGTGCTGCCGACGGTTTCGGCGCCTTCGCGCAGAAAGCGCTCCTTGATATTCGGCAGGGCCATGACCCGCACGTATTCCTTGTAGAGGGCATCCACGATCGCGGGCGGCGTTTTCGCCGGCGCCCAGATGCCGTACCAGTGCGGGATGTCGATACCCTTGATGCCGGATTCATCGAGGGTCGGCGCCTCGGGAAATACGGGGCTGCGTTTAATGGTGGAGACTGCGAGCGCGCGCAGCTTGCCCGCTTCGACGTGCGAACGAATCACCGGCGGCACGATGAACGCGTAAGTCGCTTCGCCTGAAACCAGCGCAATCGTCGCCGGCGCAGCACCCCGATATGGCACATGGATGCCGCGGACGCCCGCGAGCTGCTGAAAAAGTTCGCCGACGACATGCGAGATCGAGCCGAGCCCGGTTGAAGCAAATACGAATTCGCCGGGACGGCGCTTGGCGAGCGCCATGAACTCACGCACATTTTTGACCGGCAACGCGGGCGGCACCACCAGCACGTTCGGAATGCGCACGACCTGGGTAACCGGCGCGAGATCGCGCACGACGTCGTAGCCCAATTTCGCGTAGAGCGGGCGGCTCGTGATCATGCTCGCGGTGTGAATCATGACGAGCTGGCCGTCGGGCGCGGCGCGCGCGACGGCTTCCGCGGCAATGTGGCCGCTCGCGCCCGAGCGGTTTTCGACCACCACCGGCTGGCCGAAAGTCTTGCTCATTTCGACCGCCATCAGCCGCATGAATACGTCGGTGCCGCCGCCCGGCGCGAAGCCGTCGAGCACGACGATCGGCCGGCTGGGCCAATCCGCTGCAGACGAAAGACCGGCAATACCGAGTGCCGCGGCGATGATGACGATGCGCAGTGTTTTCATCGTTTTGCGTTTGCGCGGGTGAATTCTGCGAGTGCGGATTTGGCGCGATTCCATTCGGCGTCTGCCTGATTGTAGTTGCTGACGGCCTGGTTCCACTCGTTGGCTGCCGTATCACCCTTTGGCGTTTCGGCTCGCGTATTGCGGCGCTCACCGGCTTTTTTGCGCCGGTCCGATTGCGGCTTACGCCGGTCGCGGTCGCTGCTGCGCCGCTCGGCGACCTTGGGCGCGGCCTCGGCGGTTTTTTCGCGCTCGGCGCGCGCCCGCGCAACGGCCGCCAGCGCCGCATCGGATTTCTCGCGCGCGATGCGAGTCGCGGTGACGGCGGCTTCCAGCCGCGCGCGTTGCTGGGATACGCTTTCCGTGCGTTCAAGGTCGGCGAGTTCGGCGGCCAGCTTTTCGATCAGTTCATTCGCCGTGTTCCAGTTGGCGTCCGCCTGCACCCAGTTCGAGCGCACGTTATCGTAGGTGACGCTCGCGTCGTCCTGCCTGCGCCAGTTGGAGCCGGCTTTGTTGCGATCGGCCGCGGCTTTTTCGCGGTCGGCGCGCGCCTGTGCGAGCGCGGCTTCGATTTTTTCACGCGGGCTCATAGTGTTCGTCAATCGGCGCGCGCGCCGGTCGCTTTGATCACCTTGCCGTACTTGTCGTACTCGTTGCGGATGTAGGCCGCAAATTCCTGCGGCGTGCTGCCGACCGGATCAGCCACGAGCAGGGTCAGCCTCTCCTTGAAATCAGCCGAGGTGACCACATTGACCGATTCCCGATGGAGCTTGGCAATGACGGCGCGGGGCGTTTTGGCGGGAGCGCAGAGCCCGTACCAGCCGTTGGCCTCATATTGCGGCCAGCCGGATTCCGCGAACGTGGGTACGTTCGGCAGATCCGGCCAGCGCGCGGAACGGGCGAGCGCGAGCGCCTTCAGCCGCCCGCTTTTCACATGCGGGGCAACCGAAGGAGCGCTGTTGATTTGCAGGTCGATGCGCCCGGAGATCGTGTCGTTCATGGCGTCGCCGCCGCCTTTGTAGGGAACATGCAGTAGATCGATGCCTGCCATCATCTTGAATATTTCGACCGATAGATGCGATACCGAGCCGGGCCCGCCCGACGCGTACGAGAGCTTGCCCGGCGCTGCTTTGGCGGCAGCGACGAGATCGTTGAGGGTCGTGACCGCAAGCTTGTTGGTTACGACGGCGAGGATTGGCGTCGTCGCGAGCAGCACGATCGGTTCGAAATCCTTGATCGGGTGGTACGGCACTTTCTTAAAAAGCTGCGGGCTCGTGGCCTGCGTGGCGGTCGAGCAGAAAAGCAGGGTGTAGCCGTCGGGCGATGCTTTCGCCACGATATCGGCGCCGATCAGCGCGCCGCCGCCGCCGCGGTTTTCGAGGATGACTTGCACGCCGAAATTTTCGGTGAGCTTGTGCACGAGCGGGCGCGCGATATTGTCATTCGCGCCGCCAGGCGGGTAAGGCACGATCAGGCGAATCGGCTTCATCGGATACGCCTGCGCGGCAGCTAAAGGCGCGACACCATACGACGCTACGAGCAGTGGCAGGAAAAGCAGGGCGTTTCGAAGAGCCTTCATCGTCGCCTCTCGATTTTGCAACGAACGCAGGCGGAGCGCCGCGCAGAAGCGCTATGTTAGAACATTTCTCGGCACGCAGCCGCACTGTTATCCTATGCCCATAACTAAAAGCAGCGATGGGCAGGTGATGCGAGGAGGATTTTCCAGGTATCCGCACGGCGCGGACGCGCCGTGAGCGCGATTTCCGAATCGTCGGCGTTCGCGCCGTTCCGCATCCGTAGTTTCCGTTTTCAATGGCCGGCCGACATGGCTACGTCGTGGGCGTTCGAAATGGAATCGCTCATTCTCGGCTGGTATGTGCTCGTCGAGACGCAATCGGTCATGCTGCTCGCGTTATTCGTTTCGCTTCAGTACACCGGCACTTTCATCGGCCCGCTGTTCGGCGTGATGGGCGATCGCATCGGGCACCGCAACATGCTGTGCGCGATGCGCGCGGCATACGCGACGCTGGCGACGACGCTGATGATACTGACGCTGTCCGGCGTCGTAACGCCCGTGTACGTTTTCATCATCGCGGGCCTGTCGGGTCTTGTGCGGCCATCCGACATCGGCATGCGCGCCGCGGTCGTCGGCGACACGATGCCCGCCGCGCAATTGATGGCGGCGATGGGCATTCAGCGCACCACGCAGGACAGCGCGCGCATTGCGGGCGCGTTGACGGGCGCAGGCGTCGTTGCCTTGATGGGCATGGGAGCCGCCTATGTGGTGGTCGCCACGCTTTATACGACGAGCCTCATCCTCACATGGAAAGCCGGCGGCGCGGCGAAACGGCTAGCCGCAGCCGTGCCCGACGGCGAGGCGCGCGCATCGCCGTGGCGCGACCTCAAGGAAGGGCTCGTTTACGTTTACAACACGCCGTTGCTGCTCGCGGTCATGTGCCTCGCGTTCCTGCTGAACCTCACCGCGTTTCCACTATTGAATGGCTTGCTGCCGTACGTGGTCAAAGAAATTTATCACAGCACGCAAACGGAATTGGGCTACATGGTTGCGGGCGCTTCGTTCGGTGCGCTGCTGGGTTCACTGATGATGAGCAGGTTCGGCCCCGCGCTTCCCGCGGCGCGCATCGTGGTCATCTTCAGCGTCGTCTGGTACCTGATGATGTTCGTGTTTTCGCATATGGAAACACCGTCGGCGGGCATCATGATCCTGATGCTGGGCGGGTTTGCACAAAGCTTCAGCCAGGTACCGATGGCCGCTATATTGTTGCGCAATGCCGATCCGCAATTGCGCGGGCGCGTGATGGGGATTCGCATGCTCGCGATCAACGGCAACATTCCGGGCCTTTTGATTTCGGGCCCGCTGATTACGAACTTCGGCTATCCGGTGACGGCCGCAATTTACTGCGCGGTGGGCATCGTGTTTACGGTCGTCATCGGCATGCACTGGCGGCGGTATCTGTGGCGCAGCGATGCGCCGGCAAATAAACGCTGACCAGGCTCAATGGACGGCCAGCCTCGCGTTCTGCGAAACGCATACCATTGCTTTTTGTAATGGGGCAAGTTCTCAAAGTGGCGCCATTTTCCCGAGCTAAGCGCTATATTGTTGCTGTAGGATGCGTTTGGGCGCGGCATTGTATCGTGTCACCGAAAACATCATTCGAAGAGGGCGCTTAAGGCGCCTCATAACTACACCACGAGGAATCCATGAATTCGCGATTTGCCGGAAAAGCATTTGCCGTATCGTTGTTGACGCTCACCACCTGTCTCGCGCAGGCGCAGCAATATCCCGCCAAGGCCGTGCGCGTGGTCGTGCCGTTCGCGCCCGGTGGCGGCAGCGATATCACCGCCCGTCAGTTTTCGGCCAAACTCACCGAATATCTCGGCCAGCAGTTCATCGTGGATAACCGCGGTGGCGCCGGCGGGCTGATCGGTATGGAGATGACCGCGAAGGCGCCTGCCGACGGCTACACCATCATGATGATGTCGGGCAGCTTCTCAGCGACGTCGGCGGTGCAACAACCGGCATTCGACCCGATCAACAGCATCGTCGCGGTCGCGGAGTTTGGCTACACCCCGTTCGTGCTGGCCGTGCATCCGTCGCTGCCGGCGAAGTCGGTCAAGGAACTGATTGCACTGTCCCGCTCGACGAAGGGCGGCTTGAGTTATGCCGGCACCGGGACCGGCGGCGCGACCCATCTCGCCACGGAATTGTTCTCGAGCATGGCGAAAATAAAAATGGTCGCCATTCAGTACAAGAGCACCGGCGCCGCGATGTCCGATCTGTTGGGAGGACAGGTGCCGGTGATCATCGGCAGTCTGCTGCCGGTCACGCCGCATCTGCCTACCGGCAAATTAAGAGCGCTCGGCGTAACAACTGAAAAGCGCTGGCACACGCTGCCCGACGTTCCCGCGATTGCCGAGACGATTCCCGGTTATGACGTCGTGTTGTGGTTCGGCACGATGACGCCGCGCGGCACGCCGCAGCCCATCATCCAGGCGCTCAATGCCGCCATCAACAAGGGGCTGCAAGACGACGGCATCAAGCGCACGCTCGAACGCGACGGCATGACGCCCAGTGGCGGCACGCCGCAGGATTTCGACCGCCGTATCCGCAAAGATTACGAGCGCTGGACGAAGGTCGTCAAAGAAGTGGGGCTGAAGCCGGGCGAATAGGACAAGACGACGGGATAGCGAGAATGCCGCTTCGCATACTCAGTTTTGTTTCTTATGTCGAATGTCAGGCGCCGCCATGACCGACCGTCCTGCTTATTGGTTTCCCGCAAAGCGCTATGGTTACGGCTGGGGTTTTCCCCGTGTATGGCAGGGCTGGGTCGTCATGGCGATCTTCGCGATTCTTGTCCTCGCCGGCGCTTTCATGTTACTGCCTGGGTACGGCTCGTTCGTGTTTGTTGCGTACTCAAGCGGCCTCTGCCTCGGACTCGTCGCCGTCTGCTGGGCCAAGGGCGAGCGCCCCGCCTGGCGCTGGGGTCGTAAATAAAAACGGTATTTGCGGCACCGTTCGACGAAAAAACCTACGCCATGAATTTTACCTGCGCCGCCGGCGTCATTTCCATGTCGCCGAGCGCCATCACTTCCTGCGGCGTGAAGCCGGGCGCGACTTCTTCGAGCACGAAGCGGCCGTCGACCCAATGCAGGAGCGCGAGATCGGTGACGACGTAGTTCACGCAAGCTTTGCCCGTGAGCGGATAAGCGCACTGGCGCTTCAACTTCGGCCGGCCTTTGCTGTCGCTGTGCTCCATCACGATGATGAGATCGCCGCGGCCCGACAAAAGATCCATCGCGCCGCCGATGCCGCCGCGTTTTGCGTCCGACGTGCTCCAGTTCGCGACGCTGCCCGTCTGATCGACTTCGTACGCGCCGAGTATCACGGTGTCGATGCGGCCGCCGCGCGCCATTTCGAATGATGTGACGCTGTCGAAGAACGACGCGCCGGGCTTCAGCGAAACGAACTGGCCGGCGGCATTGTAAATGTCGGGATCGACGTCATCGCCGGTGACCATTTCGCCGTAGCCGAGCACGCCGTTCTCGGCGTGCAGGATCACGTCGCGCTTCTGCAGGTAATTTGAAACCATCGTGGGGATGCCGACGCCAAGATTGACATACGTGCCGTCTTTGACGAGTGACGCCGCGCGCTTCGCGATGCCTGCACGCGTGAGCGCCGGCTTGCCGTTATACAGCCGCGGCTGATCGGACGGCCGCCGCTCGGGACGCCGCCATGCTTTGCCGTCGACGACCTGCGTGGTTTTGACGATGCGCGACACAAAAATGCCCGGCAGGTCGATCAATTCCGGCGTGATGACGCCCGGTTCGACGATCTCATCGACTTCGACGATCGCGACGCGCGCGGCCTTGGCGAA
Organism: Betaproteobacteria bacterium; assembly: GCA_028292435.1. Lineage (GTDB taxonomy): Bacteria > Pseudomonadota > Gammaproteobacteria > Burkholderiales > SG8-41 > PALSA-1004. Next base: position 19,000 of record JAQGMI010000033.1, on the reverse strand, counting down.
GCTCGGATTGAAATTCTGGCTGCCGCCGCGGAACTGCACGTTGCCGAGACGATCGGCGCGATAGCCGCGCAGGAATGCGTAGTCGACCTGGATGGCGTGCTCGAGCACGTACTGCTTGCCGTTGAATTCGCGATGCTCCTTGCCGTTTGCGATGTCGGTGCCCACGCTCGTCGGTGAATAGAAGGCCGGAATGCCGGCGCCGCCCGCACGGCAGCGCTCGACGAGTATGCCCTGCGGCACGAGCTCGACTTCCATTTTGCCGGCGACAATCTGGTCTTCGCTCGCGGTTGGCGTGCCCGGCCGCACCGAGAAGGCGGCGATCAGTTTTTTCACCTGGTTATTCTCGGCGAGAATTTGGCCGCGTTGCGCGCCCGGGTCGCCGAGCGAATTGCACACGAGGCAGAGACTCTTCGTGCCCTTGTCGCGCAGCGCGAGTATCAGGCTCGTGGCGAATCGGTGACCGACGCTGAAGCCCGCGATCGCGATCGTCGCGCCGTCGGGAATATCCGCAATTGCCTGCTCTGGTGTCGCAACGCTTTTGTCCATGCTGGTTTCCTTCGTTAACTACTGTTTCAAACCAAACCGCTCGACGACGCCTTTCTCGACTGCATACTGCTCGCGTGCCCAGCGGGTGTAATCCTCGGTGTTGAGATAGCTGCGCACCTGATCGTATTGTTCCATCGTCCTGACGAAATCCGGATCGTCGAGCGCTTTCCTGAATGCATCGTGCAGCGTCCTGACGACTTTCGGATCCATGCCTTTGGGCCCGCCGATCCCGTAAGATGAGCTCGCGTTCACATCGTAACCCTGTTCCTTCGTGGTCGGAATCTGCGGCCAGCGCTTGATGCGATTCGCACCGAGGATCGCGATCACGCGGATTTTGCCGGCATCGACGAGCGGCGCGTAACTGATCGCCGCGGCCATCATGTCGATATGGCCGCCGATAACGGCATTCAACATGTCGGTCGAGGTGCGGTGCGGCGCATGCACCCAGCGCACGCCGGTCGTCGTCGCAAGTTCCTCCATCACCATGTGCATCGTCACGCCGACGCCGGACGTCGCGTAAGTGAGCTTGCCGGGATTGGCTTTTGCCTGATCGATGAGGTCGGTCACGTTGCGCCACGGCGACTCGGCTTTGACGACGAGGCCATAGGTGTAGTCGACGATGCGGATGATCCAGGTGAAATCGTTCAGCACGTCGAACTCGGTTTTCTGGATATGCGGAATGCGCAGCAGCGGCTGCGGCAATTGCGACAGCGTATAGCCGTCGGGCTTGCCCATTTTCAGCATATAAGTAGGCGCGAGCGCGCCGCCGGCGCCGGGCCGGTCTTCCGCGACAATCTTCTTGCCGAGCGTTTTCGACGCCGCTTCGCCGATCGCGCGCAACGTGATACTGCTGCTGCTTCCGGGTGAATACGCATGCAGCAGAGTAATGTTTTTTTCCGGAAACGTTTGAGCGCCCGCGGCGGTGCAGGCGGCCGCGTACGCCAGCAAGCTAAGGCAGCGCAGCGTCGGTGTGCTTCGCAGAATCGCAGTTCTCCTCGCGCGGGTGATCGAATTTTATGAGGTTCTCCGGCTGGAACTGGAAACGCCGGAATGTGAGTGAATTCTACCAAGCCGTTCCACGTGGCGTAACGCTCTAAGCGTTTCGTGACAAAATTCGGCTGGGGAATACGCCATGTTAAAACCAATCTCTTTACTGCCGCTTGCCGTGCTCGCCTTTGTGCCGGCCTCCGTGTACGCGCAGTCGTTTCCCGCCAAGCCGCTGCGCATGGTCATCGGCTTTCCCGCCGGCAGTTCGAGCGACGTCGTCGGCCGCCTCGTTGCCCAAAAAATGAGTGAAGGACTTGGCCAGCAGGTCGTGTTCGAGAACCGGCCGGGCGCGGGCGGCAACATTGGCGCCGAGTTCATCGCCAAATCGGCGGCCGACGGTTACTCGCTGCTGTACGCAAACACCGGACTTGCCGTCGCGGTAAGCGCATACGACAGGCTCGGTTACGACGCGGTGCGCGACCTGACGCCCGTCGGGCAGGCGGTCGCCGGCCCGCATCTGTTGATTGTCAATCCGGCGTTGCCGGTCCAATCGGTAAAAGATCTGATCGCGCTCGCCAAAGCGAAACCGCGCGGTTATAACGTCGCCTCATCGGGCAACGGCAACTCCGACCATTTTGCATACGAGCTTTTCCGCTCGATCACGGGTGCCGAGATGGTGCACGTGCCGTATAAAGGCGGCGGCCAGGCGTCGGTCGACGTGATTGCAGGGCAGATGGCTGCGTACTTTTCGGGCATGGCGGCGGGATTGCCGCTCGTGCGTGGCGGGAAGGTCAAAGGCCTCGCGGTCACCACCGCCCAACGCTCCCAGATTGCGCCGGACATTCCGACGATGATCGAAGCAGGAGTGCCCGGTTACGAACACGTGTTGTGGAATGCCGTGCTTGCGCCCGCTTCGACGCCGAAGGTCGTTGTGGGGCGTCTGGACGCTGAGCTGGCCAAAGCGGTCAACGCGCCGGAACTGCGCGAGCGTTTCGCCACGCTCGGTGTCGAACCGGCAAGCAAAAATGCCGAACAGATGACCGCGTACCTGAAAGCCGAGATCGAGAAGTACGGCAAGATCGTGCGCGCGATCGGACTTAAAATCGAATAACGCAGCAACCGCAGGAATTTCATCAAGGAGAGCGAGCATGCATTTGAAGGGCAAAGCAGCAGTTGTAACGGGCGCCGGTCGCGGCATCGGCCGTGCGGTGGCGGAATTGCTGGCGAAGGAGGGCGCGAGCGTGGTTGTCAACGATCCGGGCGTCGGACGCGGCGGCGAAGCGACCAACGAGCGTCCCGCCGACGACGTCGTCGCCGAGATCAAGAAAGCGGGCGGCAAAGCAGTCGCCAATTACGATTCGGTCGCTGACTACCTGAAGGCGGGCCTGATGATCAATCAGTGCATCGAATCGTTCGGCAAGATCGATATCGTCGTCAACGTCGCCGGCAATCTGCGCGAGCGCATGATCTGGAACATGTCGGAAGACGATTTCGATTCGGTCGTCATGGTGCATTTGAAAGGCCACTGGAACATGTGCCATCACGCGGTTAAGTACATGCGCCAGGCGGGACATGGCCGCATCGTCAATTTTTCATCCGACGCATTCAAGGGCTCGGTCGGCCAGTGTAATTACAGCGCATCGAAAGCCGGCATCATTGCGTTGACGCGCTCGATCGCGAAAGAGACCTACAAAAACGGCGTCACGGCCAACGCAATCTGCCCTGCCGCGGATACGCGCATGACGCTGACCGATACGGTCAAGGAGAATCGCCGCCGTAAATTCGAAGCGGGACTCATGACCAAAGAACAGTACGACCTGACGCTCGTGCACCGTGGCCCGGAATACATTGCGCCGATGGTTGCTTACCTGTGCACCGACAATGCGGATCAGATCAACGGCCAGGTTTTCCACGTCGAGCGCGGCCGCATCAATACCTATTACTTCGGCGAAGACTACAAGTTCCTGCACAAGGGCGACGACGGCATGTTCACCGTCGATGAGTTGATCGAAACCGTGCCGGGCTCGCTGATGACGGGTATCGTGCCGGTGGCGCCGCCGGTGAAAATGGCGGATGCGGTCAAATCGGGCGAAGCAAAGAAGTCAGGCTGAGAGCGGCGTTCAGTTCGCTGCGGGCGCCGGCTGGTCAAAAGAATACGGGCCGGCGAAATCTCCGACGTAAACCGTGTGCGTGACGAGCGGCTCGCCCGCGCGCCACGCATGCAAATAATAGGCGGGCGGTTCGAGCGTGAACGTGCCCGGCGCGGCAGGCGTCAAGTCGAGCGTAATCTGATGCGCCGTCGAAGGCGCGGTGCACGCGAGTGTGCCGGCGAAACGTGCATGAATCGGCCGATGCAGATGGCCGCACAGAATGCGCTCGATCTGCGGATGTTTTTGCACGATTTGCGCGAGCGCCTCAGGCCCGGCGAGCCCGATGTCGTCCATGAAATCGATTTGCGTCGCGAACGGCGGGTGATGCATGAGCAGCAGCGTCGGCCGCTGCGGAGCGGTCGCCAGTGTCAGCGCAAGCCATTCAAGGCGCTGCGCGCAAAGTTCGCCGCCGTCATTGCCGGGGATTACCGTATCGATGGCGACGATGCGCAACTCGTGCTCTTCGATCACGTACTGTATGAACGGCGGAAACTGGTTCAAGTACGAGTGATCGGGAAATGACTCGCGCAGCGCCTGCCGCTCGTCGTGGTTACCGGGAATCAGGTACACCGGCATCGAAAGCGGCGCGATGATTTCACGCAGCAGTGCGTACTGTTCGGGCTTGCCGCTGTCGACGAGATCGCCGGTCATCACGACGAAGTCCGGCTGCTGCGGCAGTTTGAGGATGTGCTCGATGCATCGGCGCAGATGTGCGGCGGTATCGACAACGCCATACGCAAGCTTGCCGTCCGTCATCAGATGCATATCGCTGATCTGACATATCAGCATTGAGTCGGACGGCGCGGCCATGACGGGTATTCGAAGCTAAAAGGGTTAGCGCTTTAAAGTTTCGAGCAGCGCCTTGATCTTCGGCTCCGGCTTCCAGTAGTTCGGACCCTTCAGGAATTTCCCATTGGCGTCGTAGATCGGCTTGCCGTCGGCGCCGAGCTTGCTTTCATTGCTGTCCATGATGACGTTGAGCACGTCTTCGAGCGGCAGCCCGTACTTGAGCGCCTCGGAACGGCAGTAAACGATGACGTCGCCGAGCAGGTCGGCGATCGCGACTGCAATGTCGGACGCATTGCCGCCGTTTTTGGCGAGCGCGACGATTTCGTCGATCTCATGGACTTCGTCCATCAGCGTGACTTTGAATTTGACGAGCCGGTCGACGACGTCCGCAGGCAGCGTGGGCTTCTCGCTGACAGGCAGTTTGTACATCGCATTCATCGCGGCGATGCGGGCGGCAAAAGGTTTATTCATTGGGTTCCGGGTGGTAAATCATTCTATGTGTATGTCGGCGGCGGTAATGACTTTGCGCCATTTTACGATTTCATCCTGAATGAAGCGGCTGAATTGCGCGGGCGTGCCGCCGCCCGGCTCGGCGGCATCGTGCATGAAGCGCTCGCGCACGTCGGGCCGCGCGATCACCGCGTTCACGTCCGCGCTGATTTTTTCGATGATTGCATTCGGCACCCTCGCCGGCACCTGCATGCCGGACCACGACACGGTGCTATAGCCGGGCACGCCCGCTTCGGTTATCGTCGGCAGGTCCGGCAGCGACGCGCTGCGCTTTTCGCTGCTGACGCCGAGCGCAGTAAGTTTCCCGCTGCGAACATGCGGCACCACCGCGAGCACGCTGCCGAAAATGAAATGCACCTGGCCGCCGAGCACGTCGATGACTGCTGGGCCCATGCCTTTGTAGGTAATGTGCTGCGTCGTCGTGCGCGTCATGTACTTGAAAAGCTCCGCCGCCAGATGCGAGCCGCTGCCGCTGCCCGTCGAACCGAAATTGAGCGAATCGGGCTTGTCTTTGGCAAGCGCGATGAATTCCTTTACATCACGTGCGGGCACTTTTGGATTGGTGACAAGCACATACGGCTGATAAGCCATGACCGTAATCGGCTTGAAGTCGCGCGTGACGTCGTAGGTCAGCTTGGGCCGCGTCGTCGGATTGATGACGAAGCTCGGCGCCGAAATGAAGAGCGTATAGCCGTCCGGTGCTGCATTCACCGCAAGCTGGGTGCCGATCACCGTGCCGCCGCCGGGCCGATTGTCGACAACGATCTGCTGGCCCCACATTTCGGCGAGTTTTTGGGTGACGATGCGCGTCATGATGTCCGTTCCTCCGCCAGTGGAGTAAGGAACAATAACCCGTACCGTTTTTGAGGGGTATGACTGCGAGGCGGCGTGTTGAATCGCCGCGATCGCAAAGAGAAACAGCGCGACTGCGAGTCTCGTCACAGTTCGCGCTGCCTGCGTCGGCCTACTTGGCGGCTTTGCGGTTCATTTCGAGTCGCGCATCGACCATCTTGACCGTTTCGTCGAGCACGTCCGACTGCATGCCTTTTTGTTTCGCAATCGTCTGCACGAGGCGATCGACGCGCTCGATGTTGGGCGCACCGGCAAACAAGGCGCGCGCCGCGGACGACGGGCTGCCGAGAGACAGCGCGGCATTCGCGTATTTTTCGAACGGCACGAGGTCTTTTTCGTTCGCGCCGAGCGATACGACGAGCTTCACGACCCAGTTGTAAACGGCGCGTGTCGCTTCGAGATCGGTGTGCACCGCTTCTTTGATCGAACGCGCCGCGTCCTTCTGCACGCAGCGGTAATTGCCGGCGATCAACATGCTCCATTTCGCGAGCGGCACGAACACCGACTCATGCGTTTTGAGTTTGACCGGCAGTTCAATTTTGGTGCCGCCGGCATCGAAGCGAACGGCGTCGACGTCTTGCTCGAGCTGGCGCAGGATCGCGGTGTGCGCATCGGAATCGAAGCGCGCCGCCTTGAAGTTGGTCGGCAGCCGAACCTGCAGCACATTGACTTTGTCCTCGGGCGGACGGAACGCCTGCGGATCGGGGCTGCACAGCGTCATCAGGTTCGCATCGAAGTTGTCCCACACCGTCGGGTCCGTGTAGCACGCCCTGCATTCGTCGGCTTTCACGCCGGGAATTCGTTTGAGATAAGTCAGCGGCGGCATGTTCATGATGGACATGCACGGCACTTTGGCCTTGGCGACTGCGTCGAGCAGTTCGCGCACGCCGGGCGAGCGGTACTGCGGCTCCTGCATCGCGAGCGCAACGAGATCGTAGTCGCCCGGATTCACGCCTTGTGTGCCGCCGGCGGTCATTTTGCCCGGCAGTTTTTTCGAGTTGATTTCGACGAGCCCTTCGCGGCCCTTGATGGGCATGCGCACGATGGCGCCTTCCGAGTTGATCAAGTCCGCTTCGGCGGGCAGGCATATCAGGTGAACCGAATGGCCGCCGAGCGCGAGCTTGGTGCCGAGCAACGAGCCATAGGACGCGCCCATGATCAATATCTTGTAGGTCTTTTGCATGATTTCTCCGCCTGGTAATGTGGTGCGAGACTGGGATGGGTCTAATCGGCCGTCACTAAACATGCCGGCTCTTATGCGCCCACCTCGAGACCGAGATGCTATTCAATTAGCCCGTCGAGCGCAATCAGAAAGCATGGCGTTGCCGCATTGCCTTGACGGCGCGCCGACGCGTGGCCTATGCTTTATCGAGCACAGTGCGATATGCCGGGCAGTTCAAAAAACCGGCCAGGCGATAAAGATCGTCATGCGCCGTTGCCACGCTGAAACATAATTCGGCGGTCCACTCACTTCTAAAATTGTAGGGGGAACCATGAAACGTTTATTCGCTATCGCATCGGCACTGCTTGTGCTCGCAATTTCCGCGGGTTGTGCGTATACACCGTACGGACCGGCGCAAATGGGCTGGACTACGTTGTTCGACGGCACCGATCTGAACAACTTCACCCGCCTTGGCGACGGTAACTGGCGGCTGCAGGACGGCTATGCGCAGGCCGATCTGGCGGGCGCAGGCTCGAGCTTTCTCGTAACGAAAAAATCGTACAAAGATTTCCAGTTGCGCGCCGAGTTCTGGGTCGACCCGAGTGCCAACAGCGGCATCTTCATCCGCTGCACCAATCCAAAAGAAGTCGGCACCAAAACCGCGTACGAAGTAAACATTTATGACACCCGGCCCGATCCGTCGTACGGCACGGGCGCCATTGTCGACGTCGCGAAAGTCGATCCAATGCCGAGGGCGGGTAATCAGTGGAACACGATGGAGATCATCGCGCAGGGACCGCGCATGACCGTTATTTTCAATGGTAAGGTCACGGTGGATGGCGTGCAGGATACGAAGTTCGGGGCCGGCCCGATAGCACTCCAGTACGGCGGCGGCGTCGTGAAATTCCGCAAAGTCGAAATCAAGCCGCTTTAGTAATCACGCGTCAGCAGTCAAGGGGCGGTCATCGACCGCCCCTTTTTTTGCTTTAATCCGCCTGGATGCCGGTCTGCTTGATGATTTTCGACCACTTCGCGATCATCGCAGCGCGGACTGCGTCGAATTCCTGCGGCGTATTGCGCACGACGTCCATGTCTTCCGCCTGGAGCCGTTCCCTGACGTCGGGCAATTGCATGACTTCATTCAACAGTGCATTGAGTTTGCCGATGGCGGACCTGGCCGTTGCGGCCGGCGCGACGATTGCGTACCACGAGACGAATTCATAGCCGGCAACGCCGGCTTCGTTGATCGTCGGCAGTTCGGGCAGCAGGCGTGAGCGCGTCGTGCTCGTCACGGCGAGCGCGCGCAGGCGATTGGCCTTGATGTGCGGCAGCACCGGCACGAGCGGGCTGAACATCATCTGTACGCGGCCTGCAATCAAGTCGATCAACGCGGGAGAGCTGCCTTTATAGGGCACGTGCGTGAGATCAATGTTGGCCGAGACTTTAAACAATTCGCCCGCGAGATGAGACGCCGAGCCGTTGCCGGACGACACGAAATTGATTTGCCCCGGCCTGGCCCTGGCGAGCGCCGCCAGTTCCGCAATCGAATGCGCGGGCATGCCGGGATATACGGCGAGCAATGAACGATAGACGACCAACTCGGCGACACCCGCAAAATCGCGCACCGGGTCGTACGGCAGGTTTTTCTTCAGCAGGCCCTGTATCGGGTGGCTGCTTGAAATCACGAGCACCGTGTAGCCGTCAGCCGGCGCTGTCGCCGTCAGGGCGGCGGCCAGATTGCCGCCCGCGCCCGGACGATTGTCGATCACGACGGCACGCCCTGATTTTTCCGCAAGCTTGGGGCCGACGATGCGCGCGATTTCATCGTTGCCGCCGCCGGGCGGGAAGCCGACGATCATGCGGATCGGTTTAGCCGGATAGCCAGTGTCGACGCTCGCCGCCGGGGCGGGGCCGGCGATTGCCATGCATGCGCAGGTCAGCGCGAAGCGCGCGATGGATTGCATTGTTTTCAAGTGGAGATGATGACTTCGTCGCCGCTCGCTTCGAGCTTCGTGCCGAAGCGTTTCGACATCTGCTGAATTTCCGCAAGCGTCGCGGCTTCTTCGGCGCACGAACGCACCACGATTTCCGTGTTGTCGAGCTGGCGCACGAACGAGAACCCCATTTTGCTGATCTTGCGATCGTCGAACGTGACGCGCGCCATGAGGCCGACCCAGCCTTTGAGAAAGCGCTTGTTGCTTTTGATGAAGCAGAAGCTGCCGAGACCGTAATAAATCGGCTTGCCTTTGTACACCTCGATCGAGAGCGGATAGTGTTCCGCGTGCGCCATGACGACGTCGGCGCCTTCGTCGATCGCGGCATGCGCGATTTCAATCTGAAAATCGAGAATTTCGCCGCGGTGTCCCATGTGATGCGACGAGACAACGATGTCGGCTTTTTCCCTCAGCGCGCGCACGTCCTGCCTGAACCATTCGAGATAATCGCGATCGCACCATGTCAGAATTTTGGGCGGCGTACCCGGTCGGTTCGGCGGCAGCGTGCCGTCCTTGTAGTAAACGGGTTGATACGCGGTGTACGCCTTGATTACCGCAACGCCCGGATGCATTTCGCCGGCTTCGTGGTGATTCGGCCAGTATTGGGAAGTTCGTTGGAGAAAGCCAAAGCGCGTGCCGTTGCGCGTGACGATAGCGGGGGCGCGCGCCGCGGCGCGATTGACGCCGGTGCCGACATGCGGGATGCCGAGTTTGTCGAGGCAGGCATTCGACGACATGATGGCTTCGGGGCCGTAGTTCTGGTTGTTCGCATTGCCGACGCAATGAAAGCCGCCGTGCACGAGCGCGGGCCCGGTTTTTGTCGGCGCAAAAAATCCGTCGTAACCGGATTTTTCGTCCGGCATCATCACGCGCTCGACCGGCGGGTCGTACAAACAACATTCGAGATTGCCGAAAACCGCATCGGCTTGTTGCAGCGTCGATTTAACGCGCCGGAACGGCACGGTGATGTCTTCGACGCCCAGCAGGTTGATATCGCCGGTCAGGATGATGCTTGAACGCATGGTGTGTCCTTGCTTGAATGGGGTTAAGTCGGGTGCGTGACCTGCATTTTAACGACGCGCGGCATTTTCATCTCGCGGCGGTCGCGTGTTTCCTGCATGAGCCGGCGATCGATTCGCGAATGATTTCCGCCAGCCGCAGCGTGCCCGGGCCGGCGGCGTCACGGTCCGCGAATACGAGGTAGAGCTCGATAAAGCGCTCGCCGCCTTCGCGCAACGGCAACGCTTTGAGTGTATTGGCGTCCAGTTCGTCGCGGATTTTGTATTCGGGAAACCAGCCGTAGCCATAGCCGGCGCGCGCCGCGATGATCGAACTGGACATGTTGCTCACCGTCCAGCGCTGCGTTGCTTCGACCGTGGTGCGAGCCCCTCTGATTTGCCCGGTTTCGCGCACGACGAGCTGGCGGTGCGCGCGCAAATCTTTAAGCGTGAGTTTGCGCTTGAGTTGGTGCAATGCGTGGTCGGGGCTCGCTGCGACCACCATGCGCAGGCGAATCAAGTGATCGCCGGTAAAGCCGGCGGGTATCGAGCCTGCAATCGCGAGTGCGGCATGGCCGGACAGCAAGGCCTCCTGCGTACCGCTGATCACCGACTCGATGAGCTCAATGCGCGTGTCAGGCGCTTCGGCGCCGAAACGGTCGAGGCAATCGAGGATCAGCCAGGTCGGAAACAACACTTCCACTGCGATGCGGATCTCGGGCTCCCAACCGGCGGACAGCGAGCGCGCCGATTTTTCTAGCGCACCGGCTTCGTCGAGCAGGGCGCGCGCCCGGCGATAGAGCAACTGGCCAGTGGGTGTAAGCACCGCTTTACGGCCGTGGATCTCGAACGCTTTGACGTCGAGTACCGCCTCCAGCTTCTGCACGGAGTAAGTGACGGCTGACTGGCTTTTATTAAGCGCTTCAGCGGCTTGCGCATAACCGCCGGCGTCGACGACGGCGATCAGCGCACGCCACTGCTCAAGTCCGATACGCGGGGTGGGGGTCGAGTTCATATCAGAATAATAGATAAATAATACCCGAATATTGTTCTATTTAATCGAATTCGTAAATGATTAAATGCATTCGTCCGATCAACGAATAAAAGGAAATACGCCATGAGCAAAACCCTGTTGCAAATCAATGCCAGCCTGTTTTCGAACGCCGGAGTTTCGAGCGTACTCGCCAACGAGTTCGTCGCCAATTGGAAGCAACGAAATTCCCAGGCGACAGTGATCTCGCGCGATTTCGCCGTCGAACCGGTGCCGCACCTGACGGCGGAAGCTTTCCAGGCGTTTCTCGCCAAGCCTGCAGAGCGCACTGCGTCGCAGCTCGCGGAAGCGGCGTACTCCGATGCGCTGATCGCCGAATTGAAACAGGCGGACGTGATCGTGCTCGGCGTGCCGATGTACAACTACGACATCCCATCGACGCTCAAGGCGTACTTCGATCATATTGCGCGTGCCGGCGTTACGTTCAACTACTCTGCGAACGGACCGGTGGGTCAATTGACCGGCAAGAAAGCGTACGTATTCGCGTCACGCGGCGGGCTTTACGCGGGGCATCCGCAAGATACGCAGACCGCCTATCTGAAAAATTTCCTCGGCCTGCTCGGCATCACCGACATTGAGTTCGTTTACGCCGAAGGACTGGCGATCAGTCCCGAGAGCAAGCAGACGTCGCTCGAGCAAGCACGTGCAGCTGTTGCACGCCTCAACGCGCCTGTCGCTGAATCCGTGACGGCGTAACCGCACTCTTGCAAGCAGCGATATCGCACTCATATAGAAAGATTCGACAGGAGCGCTTTATGAAAAAAGTTTCCTTCGTTCAAAGCAACAACCAGCGGCATTGGGTCGGCAACGGGTTTCCGGTGCGCAGCGTGTTTTCGTACAACGACCGTGCCGCCGAGTTTTCGCCTTTCCTGCTGCTCGACTATGCAGGACCGGCGACTTTTGAGCCGACGACCGAGCGCAAAGGCGTCGGCGAACATCCGCACCGTGGTTTTGAAACCGTGACCATCGTGTACGACGGCGAAGTCGAGCATCGCGATTCGACGGGCGGCGGCGGCATCATCGGCCCAGGTGACGTGCAATGGATGACGGCGGCCGGCGGGCTCGTGCACGAAGAATTTCACGGGCCGAACTTCGCCAAAACCGGCGGCGCGTTTGAAATGGCGCAACTGTGGGTCAATCTGCCGGCGAAACACAAGCTCGCGGAACCCGGCTATCAAGGCATCGCCAATGCGCAAATTCCGCATGTTGAATTGCCGGATGGCGCGGGCTCGCTGCGCGTGATTGCGGGCGACTACAACGGTACGCGGGGTGCGGCGCGCACATTCAGTCCGGTGAATGTATGGGATGTCACGTTAAAAGCCGGCAGCCGCGCGACTTTCAGAGTGCCCGACGGCTATACGACCGCGGTGTTCGTGATGCGCGGCGGTATCGCCATAGCCGATGGCAAAACCGTTGGTGAAGCAGACATCGCAGTTCTCGAGCGCTCAGGCGATGAATTCGAGATCGAGGCGACTGCGGACACGAAGCTGCTGATCCTGAACGGCGAGCCGTTTGCGGAACCGGTAGTGGGCTACGGCCCATTCGTGATGAACTCGCGACGCGAAATCGAGCAGGCGATTACCGATTTCCAAAACGGCAAGATGGGCCGTATTGCTGTTCACGTCTAGCCGGGTGCACACGCGTAACCCGCTATACTCGGCCGCGTCGGATCTCACTGTTCGGCGCGGCCGCTGCGTCCGGTGGCTGCAATTTCTCGGGCCCGTGATGCGAACTTTTAATTTCCCGTTTTTCCTGACTGCAGCGGCGTTCGCTTGCGGCACTTTCCCTGCGTACGCTCAGCCGTATCCGAGCAAACCGGTGCGTGTGATCACGCCGTGGCCGACCGGCGGCCTCACCGATGTCGTCGGTCGGCTTATTTTCCAGAAAATTTCCGAGACGACGGGCCAGCAATTCGTTGTCGACAACCGGCCCGGCGCCTCGGGGGTTATCGGCGCCGATCTTGTTGCCAAGTCCAGGCCCGATGGTTACGTGTTGATGGTGCATTCAACGACGCACGTCGGTAATCCGCATATCTACAAGCAGCTGCCGTACGACACGCTCAAGGATTTCGTCGGCATCGGATTATTGTCCGCGCAGACGGGCCTGCTCGTCGTGCATCCGTCGCTGCCGGTCAAGTCGGTGAAAGAACTGATCGCCTTCGCCAGGGCGAAGCCGAATGAAATTCTTTATGCGTCGTCGGGCAGCGGCAGCTTCTCGCACCTCGCCATTGCGCTGCTGACGTCGATGACGAAAACGCAAATGACGCACGTGCCGTATAAAGGCGGCGGTCCGGCCACAACCGCAATCGTTTCAGGCGAAACGCAGTTTCTCGTCGGCAGCCCGGCGGCGGTTGTCACGCAACTTGAAGCGAAGCGCCTGCGCCTGATTGCAGTAAGCGCCGATACGCGCCTTAACCAGTTCCCCAATACGCCAACGGTAGCCGAAGCCGGCGTTCCCGGTTACGAATTCAGAGGGTGGGTCGGCGTTTTCGCGCCGGCCGGCACGCCGAAGCCCATCGTCGATTGGGTAAACGGCGAAATCAAGAAGGCGCAGACGAGCCCCGATATGCAGGCGCGGCTCGAGCCCTTCGAGCCGTGGTACATGACGCCGGAGCAAACCGCCGCGCGCCTGAAGGCGGATTACGACAAGTACGGCTATCTGATCAAGCTGACGGGTACGAAGCTGGAATAGTGATCGCTAAGGCTTCGACCAGAACGCGCGGTTGGTGCTGAAGATTTGTTTCGGGATCGCGCCGTATACCACCAGCACGTCGTCAACGGCTTCGGCGATAACGTAATTGACGCCGATGCTCGCGAGCGAATACGCATCCTCCGGTGATAGGCCGCGCTCTTTTTGCAGGAACTTGATCGTTTCCTGCGCGGCTTCTTTCAACGCGACGTCGAGGTCACGGTCCATGCCCATTACGTAATAGTTGTCGGCGTCTTCCGCGCGCGGCCACTTCATCGCGCTGCCCGCATTCTTATGCACGATGAACTGCAGCACCGGCGTCAAAGACGCTTCGATCGCGGTGCCGTTGATTTCGCCATCGCCCTGCACGGCATGCGAGTCGCCGGTGTAGAAAAGCGCGCCGGCCTGATGCACCGGCAGATAAAGCGACGAACCTGTCGTCAGCCGGTTGAAATCCATGTTGCCGCCATAAATGCCGGGCGGGCGCGTGTTCGCGAGCGGCTGCGGCGGCATCACCGTCATGATCCCCATGAAGGGCACGAGCGGGATCTCAATCCCGGGCGCAAACAACGCGACACGGCGCTGCAAATCGAAGCGAATGATTTTCGGGTACGCCTTTGAATGAATCTCAGGCAGCACGCCGGTGCCCTTGCCGCTGTTGTTGACACCGTATGGCACGCGGAATTTGAGATCGCGCACGCGCACTTCGAGCATGTCGCCGGGTTGTGCTTCTTCGACATAGATCGGGCCGGTCAACACATGCGCGCCGGAATTTTTCGGATGCTCGGCTTTGTTATAGATTTCGAGCGCATCGGGCAGCACTTCGCTGGCCGCGATGCCGCCGGCCGCAAAAAATTCGCGCGGATCCATTCCGTTGTTGACGCCTTGATGCGAGAGCGTATCCATCGAGACGGTCTGTCCCGAGCGCACGCGCAGCACGGGTTGCTTTCCTGACGACAGATGACCCCATGCAACGGTTTGCGGCGTGACCGGCACATGCGCATCGACGGTGTACGGAACAACCGGCATCTGGCCGCAGCCGGCGAGCGCCGCTGAGAGCGCGCCGGCCGCAACGCTGATTCGAAGTGAAATCATGACTGTTCTCCCCTGATGGTGTGATTCGCGAATGAGTATAGCACCGCGAAATTCGCATGCCGGCCGCTGCATGATTTGGGTTGCGCGCATTGACCACTCAACGTGAACGTGCCACATTTCCATCTGCAAGCGCAGTTCGCACGCCAGAAATTTTATGCACTGTTTTCGCGCTCTTTGTTGCGTTCAGGCACTGAGACCGGGCACGGCGGCAGATTGATCCGGCACTTCATTGCCTCATTTCAGCGGAGAGTCTCATGCAAATGTTCGATCACGTGACACGCGCGATTACCGCCGTGGCGGCCGCCGGTCTGCTCCTCGCATTGGGAATGCAGAACGCTGCGGCGCAAAAATGGCCGGAGAAACCGGTGCGCATCGTGACGCCGTTTGCAACGGGCGGCGGCACCGATGTGTTCGGGCGGCTGCTCGCCCAACGCCTGTCCGAAGTGTTCGGCCAGCAGTTCATAGTCGACAACCGGCCCGGCGCGGGTTCGACTACAGGCACCGAATTCGTCGCCAAGTCGCCGCCCGACGGTTACACCTTGCTCATGACGTCGGCGTCTTTTACATTCAATCCCGGGCTTTACTCGAGCCTGCGCTACGATTCAATTAAGGATTTTGCGCGCGTTTCGCAAGTCGTGCGCGTGCCGCACGTCATCAACGTACTGCCGTCGTTTCCGGCGAAAAATGTGCAGGATCTCGTGCGCATCGCGCGCGCGAAACCCGGTGAAGTTTTTTATGCGTCCTCGGGACCGGGCAGCGCGTTGCATCTCGCCGGCGCGCTCTTTTCCGTCGTCACGGGAACGCAGCTTACGCACGTTCCGTACAAAGGCGGCACGGCGGCAGCGACCGCCATATTGAGCGGCGAAGCGACGGTGGCATTCAGCACAATAGAAACAATCATGCCGCTGCTGAACGGCGGCCGTTTGAAACCGCTCGCGGTCTCGACGCGCGAGCGCGCAGCGGCCCTGCCGAACGTGCCGACAGTGGCCGAATCCGGTTTCAAGGATTACGAAGTCGTCGGCTGGTTCGGCATCATGGCGCCGGCCGCAACGCCCAAGCCGGTAATCGATTTGCTGAGCGGCGAAATCGCCAAGGCGATGGCGACGCCCGCGATGCGCGAGCGTGCCGCGCAGGACGGCGCCACGCCGGTCGGCAGCACGCCCGATGAATTCGATCGCGTGGTGCGCGCGGAGATCGTGAAGTGGACCAAAATAATTCGTGACGCCGGCATCAAGCTGGACTGAGTAGCCAAACCTAACTCTTACTGCGGAAACATGGGCCTCCAAATCGAAGAACTCGCGCGCTTTGTCGCACGCACGCAGTGGGATGACGTTCCCGCGGCGGTACAAAAACACACCAAGCTCGTGCTGCTCGACACGCTGGGCGTGATGCTCGCCGGCGGGCAGCGGCCGGAAGTTGGCGAATTGCGCGCGCGACTCGCGCCGACCGCGGGCAGCGGTGCAACTGTGTATGCGCAAGGCTGGCCGCAGCACGATCCACGCACGGCAGCATTGCTCAATGGCATCGGCGGCCGCTCGATCGAATTGTGTGAAGGGTTGCGTCTTATCACCGGGCAGCCGGCGATGCAGGTATTGCCCGGGCTGCTTGCCGTCGGCGAGCATGCGCAAAGTCCGGGTCGCGAACTGCTTGCGGCGTTTATTACCGCGTACGACGTTTCCGCGCGCTTCAATTTCGCATTCACGCCGCGCCCGCTCGCACACCAGAACGGACAGGCCCTGCTGATATCGGCCGTCGCTGGCGGCGCGCGTCTGCGCGGGCTCGATGCGGCGGGAATCAGCCTGGCGATGCGCATTGCAACGACACTGGTCTTGACGCCGAGTTACACCAACGCAGTCGCCGGCGCGACGACGCTCAATGTCGCCGGCGGCATGAGCGGGTTTGCCGCGGCGCTGGCGCCCGACCTTGCGCTTGCCGGGTTCACCGCGCAGGACGATGCGATCGAAGAAGCGCTCGGTCATCTGGTCGGCGGCGGATTCAAGCCCGAAGGCCTGCTCGACGAGCTCGGCACCCGCTGGGAAATCATGCGCAATTATTTCCGGCTCTATGCATGCTGCAATCCAATGCATCCGGCGCTCGATGTGTTGAAAGAGGCGCTCGCCGAACTGAAACCGGCGCCAGGCGATATCGAGCGCATCGATTTCACGACCTACCTGTTTGCGTCGGTCATGCGCAATCCCGCGCCGCCGAATTTCTTTGCGTCGAAGTACTCGCTGCCGCATGCTGCGGCGGTCATGGTTGTGCGCGGCAACGCAGGTCATTCGGCGATCGATGACAGCGCAGTGCGCGACCCGGCGATTGCCGCGTTGCGAGAGCGCGTAAACGTGACCGAAGATCCGGCGATGAGCGCGGTTGCGCCGAAGTTGCGGCCGGCGCGCGTGACGGTCAAGCTCAAAGACGGCCGCAGCGCGACGCGCGAATGCGAAAGCCATCGCGGCGATTTCAATCGTCCGTTTGCCGAATCCGAAATACGCGCGAAATTCCATGAACTCGCCGGCGAAGTACTGACTGCTGAAGGCAGCAAAAAAGTGGAAGCCGCGATTGAGAAGTGCGAGCAATGGAAAAGTGTTCGCGAGCTTATTGACTTGATGCGGGCGCATTCCAAAGGCTGAGAAAGTCCGTTACTTTCCCGGCTGCGAAGGACAGGCAGGATGGGACCGAATTCGCATTGAGTGTTTATCGTGAGGAGAAAAAATAAATGTTCGATCTGATTATCCGCAGCGACCGCGTGGTCACGCCCGCCGGTGTGGCCGCCTGCGATGTCGCCATCAAAGACGGCAAGATTGCGGCCATCGCCGCCGCCGGCACTCACGACAGCAAAAGCGCGCATCGTGTGATCGACGCGACCGGCAAAATCGTGATGCCGGGCGGCATCGATCCGCATGTGCATCTCAAGTGGTACACGCCGCATCCCGACGGCACGGTTACATACACCGATCCGCCATCGATCGTGAGCAAGGCCGCACTGTTCGGCGGCACCACGACGATGATCGATTTCGCGCGCTGGACGCACGGCAAAACCATTCAGCAGGCAATCGAAGACCGGCACAAGGACTGGACCGCGCAGTGTTACTGCGACTACAGCTTTCACGTCATGGTCGAAGGCCGGCTGCCGCCGGAGATTTTCGGCCAGCTCGGCGAGGCTTTGCGCGCGGGCTATCCGACGGTCAAGATTTTTACCACCGACATCACACCCAGCCGACGCGGCCGCATGGTTGATTTCGGCGACATCTGGGAAGTGTTCAAAGTCGTTGCGCAGGGGCAGGGGTTGTGCGTGATGCACGGCGAAGACAACGACATCGTGATGCACATGTACGACAAGCTGAAACGCGAAGGCCGCACCGGCTTCGAGAACCTGGCCGAGGTCCACAACGCGCTCTCCGAAGACTTGTCATTCCGCCGCGTGCTCACGCTGGCCGAGAACGTGCCGGGGATTACGCTCTATTTCATGCACGTGAGCGCAGCCTCCGGCGTTGCGGCGATCCGCGAAGCACGCGCGCTGGGAATGCCGGTCTACGGCGAGACGCTGCACCAGTACCTCATGTACACGTCCGAGGATTACAAGCGTCCCAACGGCCAGATGTATCACACGTATCCGTCGCTGAAGTCGCAGGCCGACCAGGACGAGCTGTGGGCCGGCACGGTGGACAACACCATCCACACCGTTGCGACCGACGAAGTGTGCTGCGCGCTGAACGTGAAGACGCTGGGAAAACGCATCGACGATACGACCGGCGGCAACGTCGGCGTCGAGCCGCGCGTCGCGATCATGTACACCGAAATGGTGGGACGGCGAGGCTACAGCCTCGAGAAATTCGTCGATCTCGTCTCGACCAACGCCGCGAAGATCATGGGCCTGTACCCGCGCAAAGGCGCCATCGCAGCCGGCGCCGATGCCGACATCGCCGTGCTCGATCCGGCAAAGCGCATGACGATCCGCAAGGAGATGCTCCACGAGCAGGATTACTCGCCGTGGGAAGGGCACGAAGTCCACGCCTGGCCGGTGCTCACCGTGATGCGCGGCAAGGTGGTGGTGGAGAACGGGCAATTCACCGCCGATCTCGCGGACGGGCAATACCTCTATCGCAAGATCTCGGAAGAAATCCGCAGTGGGGCGATGCTTTAAGCCGAATGCGGAACGCGGAATGATGAATGCGAAA
>JAQGMI010000148.1 GCA_028292435.1 Betaproteobacteria bacterium | reverse complement strand
AGGAGCTCGTCATCGGCATGGCGCATCGCGGGCGGCTCAACGTGCTTGTGAATACCCTCGGTAAGATGCCGAAAGACCTGTTTGCGGAGTTCGAAGGCAAGCACGACGAATCGAAGCTCGCCGGCGACGTCAAATATCACGACGGATTTTCCTCCAACGTGATGACGCCGGGCGGTCCGCTGCACCTGTCGCTGGCGTTCAATCCCTCGCACCTCGAGATCGTCGACCCGGTGGTCGAAGGTTCGGTGCGAGCGCGCCAGCATCGCCGCCGCGATAAATCCGGCAGCCAGGTTCTGCCGGTGCTGATTCATGGCGACGCGTCCTATGCCGGGCAGGGCGTCGTCATGGAGACGTTGAACCTCGCGCAGACGCGCGGCTTCGGCACGGGCGGCACCGTCCACATCATCATCAACAACCAGATCGGTTTCACGACTTCCGATCTGCGCGACGCGCGCTCGACGCTGTATTGCTCGGACGTCTCGAAAATGCTCGAAGTGCCGATCTTCCACGTGAACGGCGACGATCCCGAAGCGGTGTGTTTTGCGACCGAGATCGCGCTCGACTACCGGATGAAGTTCGCCAAAGACGTCGTGCTCGACCTTGTCTGCTACCGCCGCCTCGGTCACAACGAGCAGGATGAGCCGATGGTCACGCAACCGCTGATGTACAAGAGAATTCATCAGCACCTGACGCCGCGCAAACTCTACAGCGAGCGGCTGGCCGGCGAAGGCATCAGCAACGAGACCGATGCCGACGAACTGGTGAAGACGTACCGCAATGCGCTCGACGGCGGTTACCACACCAACCAGACCATCCTGTCGAATTACAAGCCGCCGTTCGAAGTCAACTGGAAGCCGTTCCTCGGCACCAAGTGGAACGAGAATGACGACACGCGCCTGCCATTGGAAACGTTGAAGCAGCTGGGCCGCAAAATCGCCGAAGTGCCGCCGAATTTCAAGCTCCATCCGCGCGTCGAAAAAATCATGGCGGACCGGCGCCTGATGGCGGAAGGCAAATTGCCGCTCGACTGGGGCATGGCGGAAAATCTCGCCTACGCGACGCTGCTCAACGAAGGCTACTCGGTGCGAATCTCGGGCCAGGACGTCGGCCGCGGCACCTTCTTTCATCGCCACGCCGTCCTGCACGACCAGAATCGCGAGAAGTGGGACCAGGGCACGCATATGCCGCTGCAGCACATCGGCGAAAAGCAGGGCGACTTCGTCATCATCGACTCGGTGCTGTCCGAAGAAGCGGTGCTCGGTTTTGAATACGGCTACTCGACTTCGGGCCCGAATGAACTCGTTGTGTGGGAGGCGCAGTACGGCGATTTCGTAAACGGCGCCCAGGTCGTGATCGACCAGTTCATTTCATCGGGCGAAATCAAATGGGGCCGCATGTGCGGGCTGACCATGATGTTGCCGCATGGTTATGAAGGCGCGGGCCCCGAGCACTCGTCGGGTCGCATCGAGCGTTTTCTGCAGATGTGCGCCGATTACAACATGCA
This sequence comes from Betaproteobacteria bacterium, assembly GCA_028292435.1. Classification (GTDB taxonomy): domain Bacteria; phylum Pseudomonadota; class Gammaproteobacteria; order Burkholderiales; family SG8-41; genus PALSA-1004. The sequence continues at coordinate 6,069 of JAQGMI010000148.1, read as the reverse complement.
GGTGTGCGTGCCGGCGACGCCGGTGCAGATGTATTACCTGTTGCGGCGGCAGATGGTGCGGCCGTTTCGCAAGCCGCTGATTATTTTTTCACCCAAGAGCCTGTTGCGGCACAAGGAGTCGGTGTCGGCGCTCGAAGAGTTCGCCAACGACAAGTTCAATCCCGTCAACGAAGAATGGGATGACAGCATCGACCCGGCGAAAGTGAAACGCGTCGTCTTCTGCAGCGGCAAAGTTTTCTACGACCTGCGCGCGACGCGCCGCGAGCGCAACATCAGCGACATTCCGCTGATCCGTATCGCGCAGCTTTATCCGTTCGCGCACGATGCCTTCCGCGCGCAGATCGAAAAATACAAAAACGCGACGGAGATCGTCTGGTGTCAGGAAGAGCCGCGCAACCAGGGCGCCTGGCATCGCATCCAGCATTACCTGCTGCGTCATCTCCTGCCTCATCAAAAGCTTACCTACGCAGGACGCGATTCGTGGGCAACGCCGGCTGCGGGCTACAAGTCATTGCACGAAAAGCAGCAGAAGGAATTGGTCGATCTCGCGCTAACGATCGGCGCCGCCTCGCGTGCCGACGGCACGATGTAGTCACAGGCAGTCTCAAGTGGAGCAAGCATGCTAGTTGAAGTCAAAGTGCCGCAACTCTCGGAATCCGTTGCCGAGGCGACGCTGGTGTCGTGGCACCGCAAGGTAGGCGAGTTCGTGAAACGTGACGAAAACCTCGTCGACATCGAGACCGATAAAGTTGTGCTCGAGACGCCTGCGCCCGATTCGGGCGTGCTCGTCAAAATCGCCAAGAGCGACGGCGGTACGGTTGTCAGCAAGGAAGTGATCGCGACGATCGATACCGAAGGAAAAGCGGCTGCAACAACTGCGCCTCAAACGGCGGCACCTGCCAGCGTGCCTGCGGTGTCTGCGTCGGCACCGGCAGTCATGCCCGCGGCGCAAAAAATCGCAGCCGAAAACAAAATTGATCCCGCGAGCCTTGCCGGAAGCGGCCGCGGCGGGCGGGTGACCAAAGGCGACGTGCTCGACGCAATGCAAAGCGCGCCGGCGGCACGCGTGGATGCCGCGCCTTCAGCCCCACCTGCACCGCAGTTGCGGCCCGCGGCACCCCCGATCGATCTGGGCGCGCTTGGAGACCGTCCCGAACAGCGCGTTCCGATGTCGCGACTGCGCGCGCGGATTGCGGAAAGGCTGATCCAATCGCAATCGACTGCCGCGATCCTGACCACGTTTAACGAGGTCAACATGCAGCCGGTCATGGAGCTGCGCACCCGATATAAGGACAAGTTCGAAAAAGAGCACGGCGCCAAGCTCGGCTTCATGTCGTTCTTCGTGAAGGCCGCGGTAACCGCGCTCAAACGCTACCCGATCGTCAATGCATCCGTTGACGGCAACGACATCATTTATCACGGCTATTTCGACATCGGTATCGCCGTGGGCAGCCCGCGCGGTTTGGTGGTGCCCATCATTCGCAATGCCGATCAGATGTCGCTCGCGGATATCGAAAAGCAGATCGCCGAATTCGGCAAGCGCGCGCAGGACGGCAAGCTCACCATCGAAGAGCTGACCGGCGGCACGTTTTCGATTTCGAACGGCGGCGTGTTCGGCTCCATGCTGTCGACGCCGATTATCAATCCGCCGCAAAGCGCGATCCTTGGCGTGCACGCCACCAAGGAGCGCGCGGTCGTTGAAAACGGCCAGATTGTGATCCGGCCGATGAATTATCTTGCGATGTCATATGACCATCGCATCATCGACGGCCGCGAAGCGGTGCTCGCACTCGTTGCAATGAAGGAAGCGCTCGAAGATCCGGCGCGCATGTTGCTGGAGATTTAACGAGGGGCGCAACAAGGATGCGCGAAGCGCACGACCGAACGCACTGAAGCGCTTTTGTCTCCTTTCATCTTCCTCTTCACAAGGTTTTTATGGCTAAAGCTTTTGACGTCGTAGTCGTCGGCGGAGGGCCGGGCGGCTATATCGCCGCCATCCGCGCCGCGCAATTAGGGCTTAAAACCGCCTGCATCGACGATGCGGCGACAACCGATGGCAAGCCCGCGCTCGGCGGTACGTGCACTAACGTCGGCTGCATCCCTTCAAAAGCCCTGCTGCAATCGTCGGAGAATTACGAGCATGCCGGCCATCAGTTCGCCGAGCACGGCATTGATGTCAAGGGACTGAGCGTCGATATCGCGCGAATGCTCGCGCGCAAGGATAAGGTCGTCAAGCAAAACAACGACGGCATCGTCTTTTTGTTCAAGAAGAACAAAGTCGAGTTTTTTCACGGTCGCGGCAGCTTTGTTAAAACCGGGGGCGACGGCGTTGAAATTAAAGTGACCGGCAAGGCCGCGGAAACGCTGCTTGCCAAACACGCGATCATCGCGACCGGCTCGAATCCGCGCGCCTTGCCTGGCGCCGACTTCGACGAGAAACAGATTCTCTCGAACACGGGCGCACTCGCAATCGGCGACGTGCCGAAACGGCTCGGTGTCATCGGCGCCGGCGTCGTCGGCCTCGAAATGGGCAGCGTGTGGCGGCGCCTGGGTTCAGAGGTGACCATACTCGAAGCATTGCCCGATTTTCTCGGCGCCGTCGATACGCAGATTGCGAAAGAAGCGGCCAAGGTCTTCGCCAAGCAGGGTCTCGGAATACACACTGGCGTGAAGATCACAAAGGTCACGGTTAAAAAAACGGTCGTCGTTGATTACACGGACCGCGCAGGCACTGCGCAAAGCGCAACGTTCGATAAATTGATCGTTTCAATCGGCCGCGTGGCGAATACCGCCGGGCTCGAGGCTGCCGCAATCGGCGTCAAACTCGACGAGCGCGGATTCGTCGGAGTCGATGACCACTGCCGCACTAATGTCGCCAACGTATGGGCTATTGGCGACGTCGTGCGCGGACCGATGCTTGCGCACAAGGCTGAAGAAGAAGGCGTCGCCGTGGCAGAGCGGATTGCGGGCCATCATGCCCATGTCGATTTCAATACCGTGCCCTGGGTCATTTATACCTCGCCTGAAATTGCGTGGGTCGGCAAGACCGAGCAGCAACTTAAAGCCGCCGGCGTCGAATTCCGCGCCGGCGTGTTTCCGTTCATGGCGAACGGCAGGGCCCGCGCGCTCGGCGACACGACGGGCATGGTCAAAATGCTCGCCGATGCAAAAACCGATCGCATTCTGGGCGTGCATATCATCGGGCCGATGGCCTCGGAACTGATTGCCGAGGCGGTCGTCGCAATGGAGTTCGGCGCGTCGAGCGAAGACATTGCGTTGATCTGCCATGCCCATCCCTCGTTGTCTGAAGCAATGAAGGAAGCAGCGCTCGCAGTCGACAAGCGTACTTTGAACCTGTAGCGCTCGCGTTCGGACGGCCGTGAACGACGAGACGCACGACAGGGCTGCCAACCGCTACGGTCATTTCGCACTCCCCAAAGACAGCACCGACATCGTCGGCTGGGTGCGCCAGCACGGGCACGAGCACGGATTCGAGCTCGACGCAGCGCAAAATGCAGCGCTCGAAGTGCTGCAGGGCGTTTATGAAGACCTGATTGCACTGGAGCGGCTCGAGGCTTCGCTGATTCGTCTGCTCGCCCGCAAGCAGACGGTGCGCGGCGTCTACCTGTGGGGCGGCGTCGGGCGCGGCAAGAGCTTCCTGATGGACAGCTTTTTCAACTGCGCGCCGGTCGAACGTAAGAAGCGCATTCACTTTCACCGCTTCATGCAGGAGATCCACCACGCGCTCAACGAGCACCAGGGCAAGGAAGATCCGCTTTCGATCATCGCGAGGGAGATTGCGAAGGAAACGCGGCTCCTGTGCCTCGATGAATTTCACGTCACCGATATCACTGACGCGATGCTGATGCGACGGCTGCTCGAAGGCCTGTTCGAGAACGGCGTCGTGCTCGTGACGACTTCGAACCAGGCACCTGACCAGCTTTATAAAGACGGCCTGCAGCGCAGCCAGTTTTTACCGGCGATCGAACTCATCAAGCGCAACCTGCACGTGGTGAATGTCGACGGCGGCACGGATTACCGGTTGCGTGAACTCGAGCGCGCCGGGGTTTATCACACCGGACCGGATGCCGATCAACGCCTCGAGCAGGCCTTCATCGCGATCGCGCGCCATGAATCGACGGATAGTACGGCGCTCGAAATCGAAGGCCGCGTCATCAATGCGCGCCGGATCGCCCGCGGGGTTGCGTGGCTCGATTTTCGGGAGCTCTGCGACGGCCCGCGCGGCAAAGCCGACTATATCGAACTCGCGAGGCGATACCATACGGTGCTGCTGTCGGACATCCCCGCATTTAAAAAAGACGAAGTGGACATCGTGCGCCGGTTTACATGGCTCGTCGACGAGTTCTACGACCGGCGCGTGAAGCTGATCGTATCCGCGGCCGCGCCGCCGGGCAGGTTGTATGCATGGGCGGAAGGCGGCGACCAGTTCGAGCGCACGATCAGCCGTCTCATTGAAATGCAGACGCGCGATTACCTGAGCGAGCCACACCTGCCGTAGCAGCAGGGGAAGGCGGCCCGGCGCCGATCTGAAGCCGCGGCATTTAAATGAACTGCACGAACGGTTGAGCCATGTCCGCCGCCGCCACGTTTGCCGCGATGCTCCGGCAGGAGGTGAGGCGTAGAATTGTCGTCGTCATAAACGAACTTGGACGGAGCATTTCGAAAGCGCGCACTTGCGCGATCGTTCAATGCGCCGCACGTGATAGCTGCCGCGTCGGGTTGGAGGAGAAGCATGACGACTTACAAAGAATTCCATCGCCGCTCGATCATGGCACCCGATGAGTTCTGGCGTGAGCAGGCGAAGCTGATCGACTGGCATAAGCCGTTCGATAAAGTGCTCGATTACAGCCGGCCGCCGTTTGCGCGCTGGTTCGTTGGCGGCGAAACTAACCTGTGTCATAACGCGCTCGATCGTCATCTCGATGCGCGCGGCGATCAAAATGCGCTGATCTTCGTTTCGAGCGAAACCGGCCAGAATAAAACCTACACGTTTCGTGAGTTGCATTCGGAAGTCAATCGCTGTGCCGCGGTGCTGCGCGAGCTGGGTTTAGGCAAAGGCGACCGCATGCTGATCTACATGCCGATGATTCCGGAGGCGGTATTTGCGATGTTGGCCTGCGTGCGGCTTGGCGCAATTCACTCGGTGGTGTTCGGCGGTTTCGCGGCACATAGTTTGGCGTCGCGTATCGACGATGCCAAGCCCAGGCTCATGTTCACGGCCGACGCCGGCATGCGCGCGGGCAACGCAATTCCGTATAAAGGTTTGGTCGACGAGGCGATTCGACTGTCGCAACATCCGCCCGAGAGCGTCGTCATCGTCAATCGCAAGATCGCGGAATTCAAGCCGGTCGCCGGACGCGACGTTGACTATGCGCAACTGCGCGGCCGGCACCTCGATGCGCAGGTACCGGTCGTGTGGCTCGAAGCCAGTGAGCCTTCCTACATTCTCTACACCTCGGGCACGACCGGAAAACCGAAAGGCGTGCAGCGGGACACCGCCGGCTACGCGGTAGCGCTTGCCGCGAGCATGCAGCATATCTACTGCGCCAAGCCCGGCGAAACCATGTTCACGACTTCTGATATCGGCTGGGTCGTCGGCCATTCTTATATCGTGTACGGCCCGTTGATCCACGGCATGGCGACCGTGATGTATGAAGGGTTGCCGATCCGGCCTGATCCGGGCATCTGGTGGAAAATCGTCGCCGAGCACAAGGTAACCGTGATGTTCTCGTCGCCGACCGCGATTCGCGTGCTCAAAAAACAGGATCCGTCCTGGCTCACGAAGCACGGCAAGAGCACGCTGTGCCATCTGTTTCTCGCCGGGGAACCGCTCGACGAGCCGACCGCGCGCTGGATTTCAGAAGCGCTCAACGTGCCGGTCATCGATCATTACTGGCAAACTGAAACCGGCTGGGCGCTGCTCTCGAGCATGCCGGGTGTTGAAATGACTCCGACGAAATACGGCAGCCCGAGCTTCCCGGCTTATGGCTACAACGTGAAGCTGCTAAACGAAGTGACCGGCAAGGAAATCGGTGCGGACGAAAAGGG